>NZ_JBYIRW010000001.1:0-896671 GCF_057708325.1 Nocardia sp. bgisy134 | reverse complement strand
GCGGTCCCTGATGCCACCGGCCCGCACCGCCTGCGCGGCGCGGGCCTGGTCTGGGTCATCGGATGCCTCCCTGCTGATCGCGCGGCTCGGGTGGCGGCGGCGCCACCTGCTCCCCGGGTGGCGCGGTCTGCTGGTCGGCGGGAATTTGCGCCACCGGCTGCGGTGCGGCAGGGTTCTGTGCTGCTTCGGGTCCCGGTGCCTGCCCAGCCGGTCCTTGCGCTTGTGCCGCGGAATCAGTTGCCTCCACCGGATTCTGGGCGGCGGGTCGCGGCGTCTCGGCGTGCGACGGGACCGGGGAAGGCGGCGCGGCGGGCATCGGGCTCGCCTGCGTGCTGTTGGCCTGCGTTCCATTGGACTGAGCGCCATTTGCCGGAGCGCCATTGGCCTGCTCGGCGGCAGACCTGCCCGCAGGCGGCGTGATCGAGACCGGCACGACGTGCTCGCCCTGCGCCTGCGCGTGCCCTGGCCGCGTGGTCGAGGGCTTGGGCGGCACGTTCAACGGCGGCGCAGGCGCGCCCCGCGCGGGAGCCTCCGTGCCGATCACCGTCACCGTGCCGTCCGGCTCGATCACCAGCCGGGCCGGGTCCTTCGCCGGGATCATGCCCAGTTCGCGGGCGCGCGCCGCGAGTTCGGGCGCCGAATCGGCGGCCTCGACCTCGCGCTGCAGCCCGGCGCGCTCCTCGGAGAGCTTCCTGTTGAGCTCCCTGGCGTCGCTGAGCTGGTAACTGTCCTCGGCCGCCCGGGTGGTGAGCAGCAGGGTGAGCGCGAGACCGCAGCCGAGCATCGCGATGATCGCCGCGACGAACGGGATCCGCGCGGCCATCACCGACCTGCGAGTCGGCAACAGCGCGGTGTCGGTCCGCTGTTCGGCGCGCGTCTTGCGCTTCGCGTAAGCGCGCTGCGCCGCACCGGATTTCACCCGGTCGGCGGCTTGCACCCGACGAGCGACCCGACCTGGCGACTCGACCGTACGCGTTCGGATACTCATGGTGTCGTCGCCTCCTCTGTTCCGCAAGAACACCCCCACCCCGTCGACGTCGTGCGATCCGCGACGATCGGGCCGCGCGCGGCGGCTCCGGTCGTGGACCGACGTCCGATGAGCACGACGGCAGCCGAGCTGCTGCTCGATGTCGTCACACTCATCCCTTCTCCTGAATCCGTTCGGCCGCCCGCATGCGCACCGGCGCGGCCCGCGGGTTCTCTTCCACTTCCCGCTCGGTCGCCTTCTCGGCGCCGCGGGTGAGCATCCGGAATTCCGGTCCCATGCCCGGCAGTTCGACCGGTAGGTCCACCGGGGTGCGAGAGGCGATCCGCGGCGCCAGCTCCTGCTTGACGACCCGGTCCTCCAGCGACTGGTAGGACATGATCACGATCCGGCCGCCCAGCCGCAGCGCGTCGAACGCGGCGGGCAGCGCGGCGCGCAGCGAGTCGAGCTCGCCGTTGACCTCCACCCGCAGCGCCTGGAAGGTGCGCTTGGCGGGATGCCCGCCGGTCCGCCTGGTGGCGGCCGGGATGGTGGCGTAGAGCAGTTCGACGAGCTCGGCGCTCGTGGTGAACGGCCGCTGCTGACGACGGCGCACCACCTCCGAGGCGATCTTGCCCGCGAAGCGCTCCTCCCCGTAGGTCTTCAGCACCCTGGCGAGCTCGCCGTGGCTGTAGGTGTTGAGCACGTCGGCGGCGGTGATCCCGGTCGTCGGATCCATCCGCATGTCCAGCGGGGCGTCGACGGAGTAGGCGAAGCCGCGCTCGGCCTCGTCCAGCTGCATCGACGAAACGCCGAGATCCATCAGGATGCCGCTCACCGAACCCACCGGATCCAGCCCCGCCTGTGTCAGCGCGTCGGCGATGCCGTCATAGGTGGTGTGCACCAACGTGATTCGGTCGGCGAAGGGACGCAGCCGCTCTCCGGCCAAGCGGAGCGCGTTCGTGTCCCTGTCGAGCCCGACCAGTCGCAGCTCCGGATAGGTGCGCAGGAAATGCTCGGCGTGGCCGCCGAGACCGAGAGTGGCGTCGACGTAGACGGCGCCCGGCTCGGTGAGCGCCGGGCCGAGCAGTTCGTCGGCGCGGCCGAGCAGAACCGGAACATGCCGGGGGCCGTGCTGTTCACGGTTCACCCTCGACCTCCCGGATTCTCGCGTCGTCGCTTGCACCGGACGGGCGATCGCCTCGGTGGCCGAACGTTCGACCATCGCACACGGGTCGCCTTGTTCCACAGTGCTTTTGGTAAAAGAAGCTGCTGTCGAAGACGAATGCCCCGTGGTCTCTGACCGAACTACGGCACCTGGCGTCGGGGAAGTACGCCAGGGTCCGCGTCCGGGCAGAGGCCGCGTGGCACTCGTCCGCTCGGGCTAGAAGATTCCGCCCAGCGACTCGTCTCTCGCTTGCGCGTAATCCTCCTCGTGCTCGGCGAGGTAGGACTCCCACGCCTGCTTGTCCCATATCTCGAGGAAGTCGACCGAGCCGATCACCACGCAATCCCGGTCCAGGTTCGCGTAGCGCCGATGATCGGCCGACAACGTGATGCGGCCCTGTGCGTCCGGACGCTGTTCATCGGTTCCGGCCGCGAGTGCCCTGACGAATGCGCGGGCCTGCGGATTGCTGCGAGACGCGGCCGCGGCTCGCCGAGCGAGCGCGGTGAACTCTTCCTTGGGGTACACGGCAAGGCTGTGGTCCTGACCCTTCGTGACCATCAACCCTCCCGCCAGATCGTCTCGAAACTTCGCAGGCAACGTGAGTCGCCCTTTGTCATCCAGCCGAGGTGTGTAGGTACCGAGAAACAACTCGATACCTCCCTACCGGATCACCTCTCTGGATGGCCTCTCCTGTAGTGCGCGCTCCACATTACCCCACTTTCCCCCACTTTCAATCGAAAGTGGAGGTGATCTCGCTCCCCGCCGAGACGATTTCGCAGGTCATCCCAGCTATCACCGGGTGGGGAACTTTTTGCGTGTTCTGCCGACACGCGGGCATCGGCGCGTCGAGGCCCGAAAACATCCAGCAAACCGCCCTGGTAGCCAAGGCCCTCGAGGTGGAAGGGGGTGGTTCTGGGGGAAGGTGGGGAACGCCGTGGGGAGACGTGGGGACCGACCCATCGGGGTGAAAGCCCCGGAAACGCGAGCAGGCGACGCAGCACCAGTACGTGGTGCGGCGTCGCCTGCCGTGATGAAGATTTCGGGTTACAGCCGAGCTACTCCTGCTCGAACCGTCTCCGGAAGCGATCCTCCATGCGTTCGGAGAAACCACCGGACTTGCGCTGACGCCCAGGTCCGCTCGATCCGCCACCGCCCGGCCCGCTGGTGGACGCCTCGCCGGAACGCGCGCCACGGGCGGCGCTCTTGGAGGTGCCGATCAGCAGAAGCACGCCGGCGCCGAACATGACGATGAATCCGATCAGGCTGATGATCGGAAAGCCACCGGGCTTCACCGGAGCGGCGATACCGGCGACCAGTAGAAACAGACCGAGGACGAACAAGGCCGCGGCCTGGAGTCTGCGACGACTCGAGGTCGAGCGAAGGCGTCCGCCGCGGACGGACGAGGCGAACTTCGGATCCTCAGCATAGAGCGCGCTCTCGATCTGTTCGAGCATGCGCTGCTCGTGCTCGGAGAGTGGCACGGTACCTCCCCCGGCACTAGGACGTGGCTTGTCGCCTCCGGGTAGGCGACAGATAGCCGACCTTGGCGGCTATCTGTCACCAATGATACGAGTTCGATCAGGGCCGTACCACCTTCTCGGTGATAACTAAGCGGTCATGCCTCCGCTCCATCCCGGCGCGGGCCGCAACCGCGCGGCCGAATTGACCAGATCTTCCACGTCGTGCAGGAATGCTCCCACCCGCGAAGAGAACTCGTCGGCCTGCTGCTCGTCGACTTCGCGGTCCAATCCGGCCTCCAGCGCGGCGCGCAATTCGGAGCGGGCGCTGAAGTAGTCGGCCCACATGACGAACTCGGGCGCGGCGCGCTGCAGCAGCACCCAGGCGTTGCGCGAGCGGGCGCGCGGCGCCGCGTCGGCGCCGGTGAACGCGAGCACCGCGCCCGCGCCGCGCAGCGCCGCCAGATACGCGGTGCGAAAGCGCTCCCTCGGGTCGGTCTCCCCCGCCGCCTGCAGCAGCAGTCCGTCGGCCTTCTTCAGCAGTTTCCCCGCCTTGCCGGGCTGCCCCGGCTGCTCGATCCGACTCATCGGCACGTCCCTCCGCACTCGTACACCCACCGGTCCCGTGCACCGCGCGGACCGAACAGGTATTCGAACGTTTGAATTGAGCTTGAATATAAAGACGCCCACCGACAACTTTCCGCGTCCGCGCGGTCCGACGAGAGCCATGACAGCCGTCAAGCCACACCACTCCCCCGCACCCGCACCCGTCGTCGTCGACCTCTCGGTCGCGGACCTGCGCTACCGGCTGCACGACGCGCTAGCGGTCTATGTCGCCGCGATGGACTATCCGCGCGGCACCGAGAATCACCGCGCTCCGATGTGGACCGAGCACACCACCCGTGCGGGCTGGCAGGCGGTCGCGGCGCTGCTGCCCGACGAGGACGGCCGCGTCGACCTGCGCACCTCGCCCATCGTCGCCATCGCCTACGGCTATCACGGCGCGCCGCACCAGTGGTGGCACCAACAGGTGCACAGCGGGATGCGCCGCTCCGGCTGGCCGGAACACTCTACGCGCGAACTGCTTTCGGACTACTTCGAGCTGACCGAGCTGCACGTGCACCCGAGCGCGCAAGGTCGGGGCATCGGCGCGATCCTGCTGCGCAGGCTGCTCCAGAACCGGACGGAGAGCGCGGTGCTGCTCTCCACACCCGAGGTGGCGGGTGAGGGGAACCGCGCGTGGCGGCTCTATCGCCGCGAGGGATTCGCCGACGTCATCCGGCATTTCGTGTTCGCGGGCGACAACCGGCCGTTCGCGATCCTCGGCAGGCGGCTGCCGCTGTGAGCGGACACGACCTCGGCGCGGCGAGCGCGACGCATGCGGACGGCGGCGGAGCGCGACCGTGCACGTCGTAGTCGTCGGTTCCGGGCACAATGCGCTGGTGGCGGCCTGCTACCTGGCGCGCGACGGACACCGGGTCGAGGTGCTGGAACGGGACGAGGTGCTCGGCGGCGCGGTGTCGACGGTCGAGCGGTTCCCCGGACACCTGGTGGACCGAGGCTCCTCGGCGCACATCATGATCCGGCACACGGGGATCGTCGAAGAGCTCGAGCTGGAGCGTTTCGGACTCCGTTATATCGATTGCGATCCCTGGGGCTTCACCCCCGCCGATGCCGAAGGCCGCGCGCCGCTCGTGTTCCATCGCGATCTCGACGCGACCTGCGCGTCCATCGCCGAGGCGTGCGGTACGGCCGACGCCGAGGCGTACCGGCGGTTCGTGGCGGTGTGGGGTCCGCGCAGCGCACGGGTGATGCGCGCGTTCGGCGGCGCGCCGGGGCCCGGGCATCTGCTGCGCTCGTTCTGGGGATTGGATGCCGCGGACGGCGGCAGCGCGCTGTCCAGGGAGTTCCTCCAGTCCGGGGACGCATTGCTCGACGCCTGGTTTCGCGACGAACGGCTCAAAGCGTCGCTGGCCTGGTTCGGCGCGCAGTCCGGTCCGCCGATGTCGGAACCGGGAACGGCCCCGATGGTCGGCTTCGCGGCGCTGATGCACACGCTGCCGCCGGGGCGGGCGGTCGGCGGCAGCGGCGCGTTGAGCGCGGCGCTGGTCGCGCGGCTGCGCGCCGACGGCGGGACGGTGACCGCCGGTGACGCGGTCACCTCGATCGCGCGCGCCGGCGAGGGCTGGCTGGTGCGCACCGCGTCCGGGCGCGGTCTGCGCGCCGACTCGGTGATCGCGGGCGCGCACGTGCTCACCACGCTCGACCTGCTGCGCGCGGGCGGCTTCGACGGCGCCGCACTGGACGACTGGCAGCGGCGCATCCGAGTCGGGCCCGGCATCGGCATGGTGGTGCGGGTCGCGACGAGCGCGTTGCCCGGCTACCACGGGGCCTCGGCGAAGGAATCCGCGCGCGGCCTGCAATTCCTGGTCTCCGACCGCGCCCAGCTGCGGCGCGCGCACGGCGCCGCGCTGGCAGGCGACCTGCCGCCGCGGCCGGTGGTACTGGCGATGAGTTTCAGCGCGCTCGATCCGAGCATCGCCCCGCCCGGCGAGCACCAGCTGTCGCTGTGGGCGCAGTGGCATCCCTATCGGCTGGCCGACGGCAGCGACTGGGCGGAGCACGCCGAGCGCGAGGGCGACCGGATCATCGCCGAAGTCGAGTCCTACGCACCGGGTTTCGCGTCCAGTGTGCGTCAGCGGTTCGTGCAGACGCCGGTCGACCTGGAGCGGGAGATGGGGCTGCGCGGCGGCAATGTCATGCACGTCGAGATGTCGCTGGACCAGATGATGCTGTGGCGGCCGCTGCCCGAGCTCTCGGGTCAGCGGGTGCCCGGTGCGCCCGGCCTGTATCTGACGGGCGCGTCCACCCATCCCGGCGGCGGCGTCTCCGGCGCGAGCGGGCGCACCGCGGCACGGCTCGCCCTCCGCGACGCCAGGCGCAGGCGATTCCCCTTCCCGCGCAGACGATGACGGCCTCCGGGATGCGGACGCGGGAACACCGGACGCGCGCGCGGCGGGCGTGGTCGCGGGTGCGGTCGGTGCGCCACCCCGCGCCGGTGCTGCTCGCGGTCTTGCTCGTGCTCGCCCAGATCGGTTATCCGCTCACCGACGGCGCGGCGCGGGACCGGATCACCGTGGTGATCGTGCTGCTCTCCGCGGGCACGGCGCTCGCGCACGCCGCCGCCACCCGCGGCACCCGTTACGCGATGGGCTTTCTGGTGATCGTCTCCGGCGTCGGCCTGCTCGCGGAGATGCTCGGCGTGGCGACCGGTATCCCGTTCGGCTGCTACGAGTACGCCGAGGACCGGATCGGGCCCGCCCTCGCGGGCGTGCCCCTGCTGGTGCCGTTGGCCTGGACCGGCGGGATGTATCCGGTGTGGATCGTGGCGGGCATCGTGACCAGGCGGACCTCGGTGCGGGTCGCACTGACCACGATCGGCGCCGTGGGCTGGGACCTGTACCTCGATCCGCAGATGGTCGCCGACGGCCAATGGACCTGGTGCGACACCGATTCCGGGCTGCCAGGCCTGGCCGACATCCCGCTCACCAACTACCTCGGCTGGTGCTGCGTCGGCCTGCTGATGGCGCTGCTGCTCGCGGTCTGGGATCGCGCCGCTCCTGCGCCGACCCGGGCGCGTTCCGCCGCCTCCCTGGCCGTTCCCGTCGCGGTGTTCCTCTGGACCTGGCTCGGTTCCCTCGTCGCCCACGCGGTCTTCCTCGATCTGCCGTCCTCGGCCTGGTACGGCGCCCTCGGGATGAGTCCCCTGGGGGTGCCGCTGCTGATCCACCTGGCCCGGCATCGGTCCCGGCACGAGCAATTAGGCCCGCACGAGTAACAACCTGCACGAGCAATGAGCCGGCGCCGTTCGGGATTCGTGGGCGCGGCGACGGCCGGAGCAGGTCAGGCGAGCGCGGCGAGCAGGCGGCGGGTGCGCGCGGTCATCGCCTCCGCGGTCTCGCCAGGGTTCCGCAACCACCAGCCGACCAGCGCCGTCACGGTTCCCATCCACACGGCCGCGAACGCGGACAGATCGTCGGAATCGGTGATCCCGCGACCGGCCAGGAAGGCGGCGACCCCGCGATTGGCCTGCTCGGCGATGCGGCGCCGGGCGGCGCGGGCCGCGTCGGAGGCGGGCCCCTCGTCCGGGTGCGATCGGTCGAAGACGACGTGCCAATCGTGCGGGCGCGGCTCGAGCGCACCGAAGATGCCCGCCAGCGTGCGTTCGGCCAGCTCCAGCGTGGCGGGGCCGTCGATCGCGGCATCGATCGCGTCGCCGAGCGTCGTCGCCGCCCGTCGCACGCACGCCACGTACAGGCCGTCCTTCGTCTCGAAGTAGGCGTACACCAGCGGCTTGGAGACTCCCGCCTTGGCGGCCACCACCGCGGGCGACAGACCCGCATAGCCGACCCGGCTGATCTCGGCGGCCGCGACGTCGAGGATCTGCGCCTCACGCTCTGCGCGTGGCACTCCCTTGGTTCCAGCGGATCCCGCCACGACCGTTCCCACCTTCCCCGAGCGCTGTCGGCGCCCACTCGCAGAGCAAAATTTACCAAACAGTCAATTGTTCGAGCTCGGCTCGGCGGCGAGCGGCCGGATACGGAGCGAGCACGTATTACAGGGCGGGGCGCGCTGCGGCGCCGCGCCGGAAGGTGCGGCGTGCCGTCGTGTCGCGGCTGCCGCGTGGCGATTCGGGCGTTCGGCCTGGCACGATGTGAGCCGTGCAACCGAGTCCCGCCATCCCGATGCCCGATGTCCCGGATCGACCGACGCGGCGCGCGCCACGCACCCGGGTGCGGGTAGCCGCGGCCGTGCTGCTCGCGGCGCTGTTGGCTCCGGCGCTGGCCGGGTGCCTGCGGGTGCAGGCATCGATGGGCGTGTCGTCCAACGATCGGGTGTCCGGGCGGATCGTGGCCGCCGTGGTGCCCGCGGGGCCCGACGACAAGGGACCGCAGCTCAAAGCGCCCGAGACGCTGGCGGCGAAGATCCGCGTCGAGCCTTACAGCCAGGACGGGTACGTGGGCAGCAAGGTCTTCTTCGAGGACCTCTCCTTCGGCGAGGTGCAGCAGCTCGGCATGCTGTCCGAGCAGACGCAGGGCATGTTCCAGCTGCAATTCCAGCGCAGCGGCGACCTGGTCAGCCTGAACGGGCGCGTCGACCTGAAATCCGTTCCGCCGCACGGCTCCGACGTGCAGTTCACCGTCGCCTTCCCGGCCAGGGTGGCCAAGACCAACGGCAACCGCGAAGGCGATTCCACCGTCTCGTGGAAGCTGCCGCCGGGCGATGTGTCCACGGTGCGCGCCGAGGTGAGCTATGCCGACCCGAACACCCGCTCCTTCGCGGGCTGGGCGGGCATCGTCGGCGGCATCACCCTCGCGGTCGCGGCGATCGTCGCCGCCATGGCGTACATGGACCGCAACCCGGCCGCGCCCGAGGTGCCCGAGCACCAGTTCTCCTGGCGGCGTTGGTGGCAGTCGGTCAAGCAGTTGCGCTGAGCGGACGGGTGGGTGCGGCCGTCGCGCTCGCGGGATGCGGAATCGCGGCGGTCAATCGGTTCTCGATGCCGCGCCTGGACGCGGAAGCCGCAGCGGCCGAACCGGTCACCGTCTGCGTGCCCGCTCGTGACGAGGCGCAGCGGCTGCCCGCGCTGATCGCCGACCTGCGCGCCCAGACCGGGGTGCCGGACCTGCGGGTGCTGATCCTCGACGACGGCTCCACCGACGACACGGCGGCCGTCGCCAGCGCAGCGATCGCGGGCGATCCCCGATTCGAGGTGATCCGCTCGGAATCCGATCCGCCGCCGGGCTGGACCGGCAAGGCCGCGGCGTGCGCCCGCCTCGCCGAACTCGCCGACGCGCCGATCCTGGTCTTCCTCGACGCCGATGTGCGGCTGGCCCCGCGAGCCGTCGCGGCGGCGGCGCGCGCGGTCCGCGATCGGCGCGCGGCCTTGATCTCCCCGTGGCCCGCCCAGCGGGCCGAGACCGTCGCCGAGGCGCTCGTGCAGCCGCTGCTCTGCTGGTCCTGGGCGTCGACGCTGCCGATCGTGCTGGGCAACCGCGGCCACCGCCCCTCGACGGCCGTCGCCTGCGGCCAGTTCCTCGCCTTCGACACCGACGCCTACCGCGCCGTCGGCGGTCACGCCGCGGTAGCGGGCAGCCCCACCGAGGATCTCGACATCGCCCGCGCCCTGCGCCGCGCGGGTCGCACCACCCATCTCGTCGCCGCGGGACCGCTCGCGCGCACCCGCATGTATCGCGGCGCGGACGAGGTCGAGGCGGGCTACACACGCTGGCTCTGGTCCGCCTACGGCGGTTCCGGCTCGGCCGCCGCGGCCGTGGGAACGGTACTGGCCCTTGGCTATTGGTTTCCCCCGCTGGCCGCACTTCTCGGCAGCGGAGCGACGCGCCGGGCCGGAGCGCTCGGCTACGCCGCCGCCGTCACCGGCCGCCTGCTGGCCCGCTCGCTCGAATCCGGTGGCCCCCTCCGTCTTTCCGACGTATGCGCGGCGGCGGCGCACCCCTTCTCCATCGCCGCGTACCAGCGCCTCGTCCTGCGATCGCATCGCGCCCGACGCCGGGGCGCGCTGCGCTGGAAGGGCCGCGCGCTGGTCGACGCGGGCTGAACACACGACACCGGCCCGGTCCGAGGACCGAGCCGGTGTCCGGTGAACAGGTGTGCCGCCAGGCTTTACGGCACCGAGGTGATGCCGACCGTCGGCAGGAAGAAGCAGGTGCGATCGCCGTTGTCGACGCTGCCGAAGACCGCGGCGAGGACGGTGCCCTTGCCGGTGTCGACGGGGACCGCGCGGATACCGCCGACGGGAAGGGCGGCGAAGAAGAAGTCCTGGATGGCGCGTTCGGTCTGCGCGCGCAGCTCGACGGGGACCGCGGCGGGGACCATGGTGCGGAAGATGTCGGCGAGCGGGCCCATCTGGGTGATGCCGCTGCGTCCGTTGCTCACGTTCAGCCAGGCCACCTGCATGCCCGCGGTGTTGCGGCTCTCCGCGCCGAGGCCGTAGGGCACGAAGGTGAACATGGTCTGACCGGACTTCACCGCCGTGAGATCCAGGCCGGGAATGGAGACGGTGGTCTTGGGCCAGGGGCCCGGCATCGCACCGGCAACGGCGGGCACCATACCGAAAGTGCTGCCGTTGCCGCAGAAGGCGGCGGCGGTCGGATACAGGAACGGCTCCATGCCGAAGCCGCGCAGCGCCTCGACGGTGGACTGATAGGCGCCGAGCAGATCGCCGGGCGCGGCTGCCTGCTGTTTGCCGGGCAGTTCGGCCGAGGCCGCAGGGGCGGCGGGCGCGGGGGCGGGCGCCGCCACGGCGGGGGCGCAAACGCCGAAGGCCAGCGCGACCGAGCCGGTCGCGGCGGCGGTGAGAGTGGTGAAGCGGCGCAACAAAGTCACAGCGGTGCTCCTCATCGTCGGCACGGTGAGGACACCGTACTCCGGCAAACTCGCTCAGCAGCCGTTTCACGAATTGGCAAGCTTTCGGCGCGTCGGCTTGCGTTGGGGTGTTGGCTTGCGCTGGGGTGTCGGCTTGCGCTGGAGCGTTGGCTTGCGCTGGAGGCGTCGCGACGACAAGCGCTTCGCGGTATCCGGTGCGGGAACCGCCGACCGCGCAAATGATCACACTCCGCGATGCGCGGCGAAAGGGCTGTGCTCACCCTGATTTCTAACCTTGTCCGGCTCCGGCCCTGATCCGCATGATGATTCGGCTCGACCCCTGCTGCACCCGGAGCGGACCGGGGTCCGCAACACCATCCAGAGCGACTGAGAGACCTGGCTCGCCGACGTCGCAGCAACCCCCCGGCCACCGGGTGCGGGTGCTTCCGCCAGGAACGATGGAGGACCGAATGATCTGCCCCCGCAGTGGCGCCCGCCGGACGCGACACCCCGACACGACCTGCCGTCCCACCCCAGCCAGCTGTTCGCGCTGACGCGCCAGACCTTGCACCCGTCGCTGGCCGGGTGACGACCCGACCAGCGCCAGGCGCGGTCGTCTGAGATCTTCCGAAGGGCCCGAACATGAGTGCGTCTCTCGCACCCGACGCCGCCGCGGCGTCCGACGCCGAACCACCCGGCTCCACACCCGGCCACACCACCGCACAGCGCAGCGTCACGGCACAGCCAGACGTCATCGCACAGCGCGACGCGACCGCACAGCCAAACGTCACCGCACAGCGCGACGCCACCGCGAAACTCGACGCCACACAACTCGACGACGCAGAGCTCACCGACGCACAGCTCGCCGACGCGGTGGCCGACGCCGCCACGGCGACACCCGACACCGCGGCGTCGACCGGTGACCGCGTCGCGCAACTCAGCGCCGATTCCGACCGCGCACAGACCGCTCCCACAGTCGCGCGCACCCGCCATCCGTGGCGCTGGGTGGTCAGCGCGGTCGCTCTGGTCCTGCTCGTCCAGTTCGTGCACGGCTTGGTCACCAACCCCGGCTGGGACTGGCCGACGTTCGCGAAATACTTCACCGCGCAGTCGGTTCTGACCGCACTGCGGGTGACCCTGGAACTGACCCTGTGGGGCACCGCGCTCGGCTTCCTGATCGGCACCCTGCTCGCGGTGGCGCGGCTGTCGAACAATCCGGTGCTGCAGGTGATCGCGTGGGTCTACATCTGGGCATTCCGCTCGATCCCGATGATCGTGCAGCTGCTGTTCTGGTTCAACATCGCCTACCTGTATCAGACTCTCTCGCTGGGCATCCCGTTCGGACCGTCGTTCCTCACCTTCGAAGTCAACGGCGTGATCAGCGGATTCACCGCCGCCGTGATCGGTCTCGCGCTGCACCAGGCCGCGTACTCGGCCGAGATCATCCGCGCCGGGCTCATCTCGGTCGATCCCGGCCAGCTGGAAGCGGCGGCGGCGCTGGGCATTCCGCGCCTGCGACAGTTCCGCACCATCGTGGCGCCGCAGGCGATGCGCTCGATCGTGCCGAACGCGACCAACGAGGTGATCAGCCTGTTCAAGGGCACCTCGATCGTCTCGGTGATGGCGATCGCGGAGCTGTTCTACCAGGTCCAGGTGATCTACGGCCGCAACGGCCGGGTGGTGCCGCTGCTCATGGTCGCCACGGTCTGGTACATCGTGCTGACCACGATTCTCATGGTGGCGCAGTACTACATCGAGCGCCACTACGCCAAGGGCGCGCAGCGCACCCTGCCGCCGACGCCATGGCGGAAGCTGCGTCAGCGAGTCCGCGAGATCGCCGAGTCCGGTTCCGCCGCGCCGCGGGGAGCGACCCGATGACCGCGCTGGAGACGCCCGCCGTGCAGGTCAACGGCGTGCGGAAGTCGTTCGGGTGCACCGAGATCCTGCACGGCATCGACCTGACGGTGCGCGCGGGCGAGGTGGTGGCCGTAATCGGGCCGTCCGGATCGGGCAAGTCGACCCTGCTGCGGGTGCTAAACCACCTGGAGCCGGTCGACGCGGGCACCGTGCACATCGACGGCGAGCTGATCGGTTACCGCCTGCGGCGCAACGTCTTGCATCCGCTCTCGGACCGCGACGTCCGCAAGCAGCGTTCCCGCATCGGTTTCGTCTTCCAGCAGTTCAACCTCTTTCCGCATCTCACGGTGCTGGAGAACGTCACCCTCGCGCCGCTCACCGCCCAGCGCAGGGACCGCGCCGAGGTCGAGCGCGAGGCGAAGGCGCTGCTGGAGCGGGTCGGCATCGACGAACTGGCCGACGCCTATCCGCGCAGGCTGTCCGGCGGGCAGCAGCAGCGGGTGGCGATCGCCAGGGCGCTGGCCGTGCGGCCCAGGGTGATCCTGTTCGACGAGCCGACCTCGGCGCTGGACCCCGAGCTGGTCGGCGAGGTGCTCGACGTGATCCGCGATCTGGCCGACGACGGCACCGCGCTGGTGATCGTCTCGCACGAGATCGGTTTCGCCCGTGAGGTCGCCGACACGGTCGTGTTCCTCGACGCGGGCGTGATCGTCGAACAGGGCCCGCCCGGCGAGGTCCTGGACAACCCCCGGCATCCGCGCACCCGCGCTTTTCTTTCCCGAGTCCGTTGAGCGTCTTCGCGCTCGGTCCGGCCGGCGCTCCCGCGCCGGGTCCGCCGAGCGCCCCGACGCTCCCAGTCACGAACAGGTTCCCGATGAAGCTCTCCGCCCTGGTCGGCGCACTCGCCGCGGCCGCACTGCTGGTCACCGCGTGCGGCACCGACCCCGACGAAGACCTGCAGGTCTCCTCCGACGGCACGGTCGCGTTCGACCTGTCGCCCGAGCAGTCCGGGCGCATCCGCGCGGACAAGGTCGGCGCCATCGCCGCCGAGGTCCCGCAGGCCATCCGCGACCGCGGCACCCTCGTGGTGACCGGCGCGTCCGGCACCGCGCCGC
This sequence comes from Nocardia sp. bgisy134, assembly GCF_057708325.1. NCBI lineage: Bacteria > Bacillati > Actinomycetota > Actinomycetes > Mycobacteriales > Nocardiaceae > Nocardia > Nocardia sp. bgisy134. Next base: position 882,721 of record NZ_JBYIRW010000001.1, on the reverse strand, counting down.
CGCTGCGCTTCTACGCCACCGACGACAGGACGGTGGCCGGCTCCGAGGTCGACTTCGCCTCGCTGGTCGCCGACATCCTCGGATTGAAACTGGTGGCCGGCGTGGCCGACTGGTCGCAGAACTTCGTGCGCGTCGATTCGGGCGAGGTGGACGCGTTCATCTCGAACGTGACCGTCACCGAGGAGCGTAAGGAGAAGTACGACTTCGCCACCTACCGCCACGACAACGTCGCGCTGGAAGTGCCCGCGAAAAGCGATCTGCGATACCAGGACCGCAAGAGCCTGGCGGGCAAGCGAATCGGCGTCGGCACCGGAACCAACCAGGAACAGCTGCTGGTGAAGTGGAACGAGCAGAACCGCGCCGAGGGACTGCCCGCGATCGAGATCGCCTACTACGACAAGACCAGCGATTACTACCTGGCGCTCGCCTCGCAGCGGCTCGACGGCTATCTCGGCCCGAATCCGACGGCGATCTACCACGTGAGCACGGCGAACCAGACCAAGATCGTGGCGACCTTCTCCGGCGCGGGCGAGGCGCTGCAGGGCGAGATCGGGGTGCTGACCAAGAAGAACAACGGGCTGATCGGCGCGGTGCAGAAGGCGCTGCGGCACGCCATCGAGTCCGGGCTCTATCAGCGGGTCATCGACCGCTGGGGACTCCAGACCGAGGCCGTCACCGAATCGCGGATCAATCCGCCCGGCCTGCCGAAGCAGCGGTGATCCGATGCCGTACGGAATATCGACGATCCGCAGGGCGCACTGGATCGCCCAGGACGACCCGCTGGCCGCGCCGCTGCTCGCCGAGCTGGCGCTCGAGTACAGCAGCCGCTACGGCCGCACCCCGGGTGAGGTGCACTCCGATCTGCGCGGGTATCCGGCCGCGCACTTCGCGCCGCCCGAGGGCGGGCTGCTCGTGGTGACCCAGGACGGAGAACCGGTGGCGGGCGGCGCTTTCCAGCAGCTGGACGCGACCACCGCTGAGCTCAAACGGATCTGGACCGCCCGCGAGCACCGCAGGCAGGGTCTCGGCCGGTTCGTGCTGGAGCGGTTGGAGACCGAGATCGCCGACCGCGGTTACCGGCGTATCCACCTGACCACCGGACCGCGCCAGCCGGAGGCGGTCGGCCTGTACCTGGCGGCCGGGTACACCGCGCTCTACGATCCCGCGCTGCCCGCGGAAGAGGTCGGGCCGCACTCGTTCGAGAAGTTCCTCGACCTCGGCGCATGGGAGGCGACGGCATGAAGTTCCTGTTGTTCACGCTGGTGACGCGGGTGCCGGATCCGCGGACGGGCGTGGTGCCGGAGACCAGGGAGCGCTTGCGGTCCGTGGTCGAGCAGGCCAGGCTCGCCGAGGATCTCGGGTACGACGGTTTCGCCGTCGGCGAGCGTCACGAGGATCCGTTCCTGTCCGCGGCGCCGCCGGTGCTCCTGTCCCACATCGCGGCCGTGACCTCGCGCATCACGCTGTTCACCGCGGTGACGACGCTGAGCCTGCTGGATCCGGTGCGCGCCTTCGAGGACTACTCGACGCTGGACAACCTGGCGGCCGGACGCCTCGAACTGATCATCGGCAAGGGCAACGGCGCGGCGCAGGCACAGTTGTTCCACGTCACCACCGACGATCAGTGGGAGCGCAATCGCGAAGGCTACGAGCTGTTTCGGCAGCTGTGGACCAGCGACAGCGTCACCTGGTCGGGACAATTCCGTCCGCCGCTGGAGCGCGCCAAGGCGCTGCCGCGCCCGCTGCAGCCCCGCATCCGGATCTGGCACGGCAGCGCGACCAGCCGCGATTCGGTGGAACTCGCCGCGCGCCACGGTGACCCGCTGTTCTCGGCCAATGTCACCAACCCCATCGAGCCCTACGCCGAACTGGTCCGCCACTACCGCGAGCGGTGGGAGCACTACGGACACGACCCGGCCGACGCCTTGGTCGGGGCGGGCACCGCGGGCTTCCACGTGGCGCGCACCTCGCAGGAGGCGCTGACCACCTACCGTCCGATCTTCGAGGCACGGCTGGCGCTGAGCCGAAAGCTCGGTCTACCCATCGTGTTCGAGACCCTCGATGATTTCGTCGACCGCAGCTCCGCACTGATCGGCAGCCCGGAACAGGTCATCGACAAGGTCGGCCGCCAATACGAGCGATTCGGTCACGAGGTGATCCACCTGTCCGCCGAGCGCGACGGGCGCACCGTGGCCGAGCACCGCGACAGCCTCGAACTCTTCCAATCCGAGGTGGCGCCAGAGCTGCGCCGCCGAATTCCCAGCAGGCCGTTGGCCGCCGACACCGCAAGTAGCGAACTCATTGGAGTGACACCGTGATCCGAACCCGCCATCGAATTTTCGCGCTGGTCGGCGCGCTCGCCGCGACGAGCGCCCTGGCCGCCTGCGGCAGCGATTCGAGCGCGCCGGGGGGCGACGCGGGTCCGCCGCGCCCGGGCGGCACCCTGCGCTACGGGCTGTCCCAGGCGCCGACCTGCTCGGATCCGGCGCAGGCAGGCACCAACCAGACCATCTACGTCGCGCGGCAGATCGTCGATTCGCTCACCGACCAGGATCCGCAGACCGGTGAGCTGAAGCCCTGGCTGGCGCGCAGCTGGGAGATCAGCCCGGACGCGAAGGTGTTCACCTTCCACCTCGCCGACGGCGTCACCTTCAGCGACGGCACCCCGCTCACCGCGGAATCGGTGCGCAACACCTTCGATTCGGTGCTGCGGCTGGGCGGGGCGAAGGCGCCGCTCGGCGCCAGCTACCTCACCAACTACGTGAGCACCACCGCCGCGGACCGGCTCACCGCGCGCGTGGAGTTCAGCCAGCCCAATGCCCAGTTCCTCCAGGCTTCGTCGACTGTGCAGCTCGGTATTCTCGCCGACGCGACGACGGCCAAGTCGGCCGAGCAGCGCTGCCTGGGCGACAACATCGGCAGCGGGCCGTTCACCTACGCGGGCTGGCGCCAGGATCAGTCGGCGACGCTGGCCAAGCGCGCCGGATACGGCTGGGGCTCCGCGGTGTTCACGCACCAGGGCGAGGCCTACCTGGACCGCATCGAATTCACGGTGGTACCGGAATCCGGCGTGCGCACCGGCAGTCTCGTCTCCGGTCAGCTCGACGCGATCAGCGACGCGCTGCCGCAGGACGTGCCGCAGCTGGAGGCCGCGGGCGCGCGTCTGCTCAGCACGGCCAATCCCGGTGTGCCGTTCGGCCTCCAGCCCAACGTGACCCGCGGTCCGCTGCGTGACCCCGCGGTGCGCCAGGCGCTGCTGCCCGCCATCGACCGCAAGCAACTGGTCGACACTGTGCTCGGCCCGCAGTTCAAGCCGGCCAGCGGCCCGCTGGCCAGCGCCACGCCGGGCTACCAGGACTTCTCGGCGCGGGTGAGCTACGACCCTGCCACAGCGAAGAGCATCCTGGACCAGGCGGGCTGGACGCCGGGCGGCGACGGCATCCGCGCGAAGAACGGTGAGCGACTGTCGTTCTCGGTGCTGTTCAGCCAGGCGTTCGCGGGCAACCAGGCCATCCTCGAGCTGGTGCAGCAGCAGCTGCGGCAGGTCGGCGTGGAACTGAAGCTGGACCTGGTGTCCGGACCGGAGAACACCGCGCGGCAGAACGCCAAGGATTTCGACGCCACCTACTACAACTCCACCCGTGCCGACGGCGACATCCTGCGCACGGCGTTCAGTGTGGACGGCCGCAACTTCAATGCTCGCGAACGCATTCCCGCACTGGACGACGCCCTCCGCAACCAGCTCAGCACGGCCGACCCCGCCGCGCGCACCGCGCTCATCCGCACCGCGCAGGAGCAGGTGCTCGAGGCGGGGCTGTGGATCCCGACCATCGAGCTCTCCCAGGCGATCGGCGCCGCCGGGCACACCAGGGACCTGAAGTTCGAGGCCTCGGCCCGGCTGCAGTTCTTCGACACCTGGCTGAGCGGACACTGAGATGGCCCGCTATCTGGCGCTGCGCGTCCTGCAGGCGATCTGGGTGCTCTGGGCGGCGTTCAGCATCTCGTTCGTGGTGCTCTACCTGCTGCCCGCCGACCCGGTCTCCATCGCGGCCGACGGCGGCGGCGCGGGAACGCCGATCGACAAGGCCGCGATCGCGGAGCTGCAGGCCCGCTACGGGCTGGATCGTCCGCTGTGGGACCAGTATTGGACCGCGCTCGGCAATGCGGTCCGCGGCGATCTCGGACTCTCCATCGCAACCGGGCAGCCGGTGACCGAGGCGATCGGTGACGCCGTGCCCTCGACCCTCGGATTGGCCTCGCTCGCCCTGCTCTTCGCCACCGTGGGCGGGGTGGCGGTGGCCTTCGCCGCGACTTACACGCGCAGGCCCTGGCTGCGCAACCTGCTCGCCGCGGTGCCACCGCTCGGCGTCTCGGTGCCGACGTTCTGGACGGGACTGCTGCTGCTCCAGCTGTTCTCGTTCCGATGGCACCTGGCGCCCGCGTTCGGCGGACAGGGACTGCGTGGCACGGTGCTTCCCGCGCTGACCCTGGCCATCCCGATCGGCGCGGTGATCGCGCAGGTGCTCGCTGCCGGGCTGGAGTCCACATGGCGGCAGCCGTTCACCGAAGTCGCGCTGGCCAAAGGCGCTTCGCGCTGGTGGGTGCAGCGCAGGCATGTGGCCCGGCTGGCCAGCGTGCCCGCGTTCACCATCGCGGGGGTGCTGGTGGGCAACCTGCTGGCCGGTTCGGTCGTCGTGGAGACGGTGTTCGCGCGCACCGGCGTCGGCAGGCTCACGCAGATCTCGGTGCTGGCCCAGGACATTCCGGTGGTCCAGGGCATCGTGCTGCTGACCTCGCTGGTGTTCGTGGCCGTGAATCTGGCTGTGGACCTGCTGTATCCGCTTCTCGATCCGCGGATCGCGGTGCGCGGCGGTCGTTCCGGCGGCGACGCGACGGAGGCCGAGGACATCGCGGAGGAGGTGCTCGTCCGTGTGTGACGAAAACGCCGCGGATCGAGAGAGGAATGCCCGTGGTTGACGTGGTCGACAAGACCCGCCGGATCGCGCTGCCCGGCTTGGGCCGACCGGCGCCGAGCCTGCGGGCGCTCCCGCGCAACGCCGGGCTGATCCTCTCGGCGGCGGTGACGCTGCTGGCGCTCGGGTGGGCGCTGGCGCCGTCGCTGTTCGCCGGCGGTGACCCGCTCACCGGCGTACCCGCCGAGAAGTTCCAGCCGCCGAGCGCCCAGCACTGGTTCGGCACGGACAACCTCGGGCGCGATCTGTACACGCGGATGGTGCACGGCGCCGGGCTCTCGCTCACCGCCACGCTGTCCGCCGTCGCACTGGCCTTGGTGGCCGGGGCGCTGCTCGGGCTGCTGGCTGGAGCAATCGGCGGTGTCGTCGACGCGATCGCGATGCGCGTAGTGGACGTGCTGCTCTCCATTCCGGCGCTGCTGCTGTCGCTGGCGCTGGTCACCGCGCTCGGGTTCGGAACCCGCAATGTCGCCATCGCCGTCGGTGTTTCGCTGATCGCCAACTTCGCGCGGGTGATGCGCTCGGAGGTGCTTCGGCTGCGGCGTGCGGTCTACGTCGAGGCGGCGCACGCTTCCGGGGTGCGCTGGTACACGGTGCTCGCCCGGCACGTCCTGCCCAACTCCTACCAACCCGTGCTCGCGCTGGCCGCGGTCGAGTTCGGCATGGCGGTGCTCTCGGTCTCGGCGCTCAGCTTCCTCGGCTACGGCACCAAACCGCCCACCCCCGAATGGGGCTCGCTCATCTCCGAGGGCCGCAACTACCTCGCCACCGCTTGGTGGCTCACCACCCTCCCCGGGCTGGTGATCATCGCCGTCGTGCTGGCCGCACAGCGCCTCGGCCGCGCCGCAGGAAGGACCGATCAGCCGTGAGCAACCCGACCACCGCCCACGCCGACCGGCAGCCCGCCGAAGACAGCGCCGCCGCGCCACCCGACGCATCGCGCTCGGAACCCCGCTCCGCGCAGCCAGGCGACGCCGAAACCCGATCGCAGGGCGAGGGGTCACCGCCTGGCGGCAGCGAGATCTCGGATGCGAGTCGCGCTACGCGAGTCGCCCGACACGAGCCGACCGAACGACCGGCGGACGGCTCGACCCCGTCGAGCACCGAGAAGGACACCGCGCGTCCGGCTCGGCGCGAGGACGAGGGCACCGCGGAAGGTGCACTGCTGCACGTGGATCGACTGCGCGTCGACTACCGCTCTTCCGCGGGGCCGGTCACCGCGCTGGCAGGCGCCTCGCTGCGCGTCGCTCGCGGCGAGGTGGTGGCACTGGTCGGCGAGTCCGGTTCCGGGAAGTCGACGCTGGCGCACGCCGTGATCGGGTTGCTCGGCGCGACCGCGGAGATCGGCTCGGGGACCATCACTTTCGACGGCGAACGGGTCGACACCGGCTCGGAACGAGCGCTGCGCAAGTTGCGCGGGGCGCGGATCGGGTTCGTACCGCAGGACCCGGGGCTCTCGCTGAATCCCGTGCGCCGGGTGGGCGATCAGGTGGCCGAGGCGATGCTCGTGCATCGGCGCGTCGATCGCCGCAGTGCGCAAGTACGAGTGCTGGAGCTGCTCACCGAGGTCGGATTGGACCGCCCGGAGGTGCGGGCGGAGCAGTACCCGCACGAACTGTCGGGTGGGCAGCGCCAGCGGGTGCTGATCGCCATCGCCTTGGCCTGTGGTCCGGAGCTGATCATCGCCGACGAGCCGACCAGCGCGCTGGACGCCACCGTGGCACGGCGGGTGCTCGACCGGCTCGCCGAGCGCACCACGGCGCGTGGCACGGCGGTGTTGCTCATCACCCACGACCTGGCGATGGCCGCCGAACGCGCCGACCGGCTGGTGGTGCTCAACGGCGGCGAGGTCGTCGAGTCCGGGCCGACGGCGGAGATCCTCACCGCGCCGCGGCATCCGTACACCAAACGGCTGCTGAGCTCCGCGCCGAGCCTGGCCCCCGGCCCGCCGCGACCGGAACGGCCGCGCAACGGGGAACCGCTGCTCGTGCTGCGTGAGGTGCGCAAGCGCTTCCACGCCCGCTCCGGCGACGCCATCACGGCGGTCGACGGCGTCGGCTTCGAGCTGGGCCGCGGTGAAACCCTCTCCCTGGTAGGCGAATCCGGCTCCGGCAAGTCGACCACCGCGCGGATCGCGCTGCGGCTCACCGACGCCGACCACGGCAGCGTCGTCTTCGACGGCGAGAATCTCACCGCAGCCCGTCGCGGCAGGCTGCGGACGCTGCGGCGCCGGTTCCAGGTGGTGTACCAGAACCCGTACTCCTCACTGGATCCGCGCTGGCGCGTCGGCGCGATCATCGAGGAACCGTTGCGCGCGTATGGGATCGGCGACCGCGTCGGCCGCCGCGATCGGGTGCGGGAACTGCTCGGCCAGGTCGCGCTGCCGGAGCGTTTCGCCGAACGCCGGCCCGCGGAACTGTCCGGCGGCCAGCGCCAGCGGGTGGCCATCGCGCGTGCGCTGGCACTGCACCCCGACCTGTTGGCACTGGACGAGCCGGTCTCCGCGCTGGACGCCTCGGTGCAGGCGCAGATCCTCGAACTGCTCGACCGCCTGCAATCCGAACTCGACCTGAGCTACCTGTTCATCTCGCACGACCTGGCCGTGGTGCGGCGGATCAGCGACCACGTGGCCGTCATGCGCCGCGGCCGCATCGTCGAAACCGGCCGTACCGCGGAGATCTTCGAGAATCCGCGCCACGACTACACCAGGGAATTGCTCTCCGCGATCCCCTCCCCAGCACGAGGAGCCGCCTGATGGATTTCGCAACGGAAAGGACCGCATGATGCCGGATTCGGATTTCTTCCTCGCGGTGGAACTCACCGGGACCGGCGCGCACCCGGCGTCGTGGCGACGCCAGGACTCGCGCGCCGAGGACCTGTTCACCGCCGATTACTGGGTCGACGCGATCACCGCCGCCGAAAAGGCCGGAGCCGACGCCGTTTTCCTGCCTGATTCCTTCGGATTGCCGCCCGGCGGCGCCGAGATCGCCAAGGGCAGGCTCGACGCAGTGGCGATCGCGGCCCGCGCCGCGGCCGCCACGCGGCGCATCGGCCTGCTGCCGCAGGCGCCGGTCACCCATACCGAGCCGTTCCACCTGTCCAAGGCGATCGCCAGCCTCGACTTCGCCACCCTCGGGCGCGCGGGCTGGGAGGTCACCGTGTCCGAGGGCGCCGAGCAGGCGAAGGCGTTCGGCCGCAAGGGCGCTCAGGACACGGCGGCGCTGTGGCACGAGGCGGACGAAGCCGTCGAGGTGGTCACGCGGCTGTGGGATTCCTGGGAGGACGACGCGGAGATCCGCGACCTGCCGACCGGGCGTTTCATCGACAGGGACAAGCTGCACTACATCGACTACGCGGGCGACAACTTCTCGGTGAAGGGGCCGTCGATCACGCCGCGCTCACCGCAGGGGCAGCCGATCGTCGCGGTCCGCGCCGACGAAGGGCCGAGCATCCAGGTCGCGGTGCGCCGCGCCGACCTGATTCGCATCGCCCCACCGGATCTCGACGCCGCGCACGCCAGGCGCGCCGAGCTGCGCAGCGCACTGCTCGGCGCGGAGCGCGACCCGGACGCCGCGCGCGTGCTCCTCGACATCGACGTCCACCTCGCCGATACCGCCGAGCGCGCGCACGAGGAACTGGCCGAGCTGGACCGCTGGTCGGCGTCCGCGACGGCGGCGGTGTCCGGTGCGCTCGCCGCGCCGCAGGTCGGTACCAGGGCCGCCGGCGCGGCGCTGCGACACGTCGGCACCGGCGACTCGCTGACCGAATTGCTCGCCGCCGTGGCCGATTCGGGCGCTGCCGACGGCGTGGTGCTGCGGCCGCTCGCGGTGCACGCCACCCTGAGCAGGCTGCCCACCGTGCCGCCCGCACCCGCCACCACCTTGCGCGAGCGGCTGGATCTGCCGCGCCCGGTGAGCCGCTACGCCACGATTCAAGAAGGGACACCGTCATGAGTTCCGCCAAGCCGCGCAAGACCGTGCATCTGGCCGCGCACTTCCCCGGGGTGAACAACACCACGGTCTGGAGCGATCCGGCGTCCAAGAGCCAGATCGACTTCGAATCCTTCGTCCACCTGGCCCGCACCGCCGAACGCGGCCTGTTCGACTTCTTCTTCCTCGCCGAGGGCCTGCGGCTGCGCGAACACCTCGGGCGCATCCACGATCTGGACGTGGTCGGCAGGCCCGACACCTTCACGGTGCTCAACGCGCTGGCCGGAGTCACCGAGAAGCTGGGGCTGGCAGGCACCATCAATTCCACCTACAACGAACCGTTCGAGCTGGCCAAGCAGTTCGCGTCGCTGGATCACCTGTCGGGCGGGCGCGCGGCGTGGAACGTCGTCACCTCCTCCGACGCGTTCACCGGCGAGAACTTCCGCCGCGGCGGATATCTGGAGCACGCGGATCGTTACCGCCGCGCGGCCGAGACGGTCGAGGTGGCGCGCGCACTGTGGGACAGCTGGCCCGCCGACACGCTGGTCGTCGATCGCGAGGCGGGCGTCTTCGCCAGAGAGATTCCCGAAACCCGCCACCGCGGTGCGCAATTCGACATCGCCGCGCGCTTCGTGCTGCCGCCGAGCCCGCAGGGTCACCCGGTGTTGTTGCAGGCGGGCGATTCCGACGACGGCCGCGAATTCGGCGCCGCCACCGCCGACGCCATCTTCACCGGGCACGGCACGCTGGAGGCGGGACAGGCGTTCTACACCGACATGAAGGGCCGCCTCGCCAAATACGGTCGCGCGCACGACGAGCTGAAGATCCTGCCCGCCGCCACCTTCGTGCTCGGCGACACCGCCACCGAGGCCGAGGACCGGGCCAGGCACATCCGCCGCCAGCAGGTGGGCCCGCAGACCGCCATCGCGTTCCTCGAACAGGTCTGGGGCCGTGACCTTTCCGGCTACGACCCGGACGGCCCGCTGCCCGAGGTCGACCCCTCCGGCGACGTGAACATCACCAGGGGCCGGGTGCGCCACGCGAAGGATCCGCGTGCGGTCGCCGAGGCATGGCGCGCCAAGGCCGAGGCCGAGAAGCTGAGCATCCGCGAACTGATCATCGAGGTCACCGCGCGCCAGCAGTTCGTCGGCACGCCCGCCGAAGTGGCCGAACGCATCGACGAATACGTGCAGACCGACGCCGCCGACGGTTTCATCCTCGTCCCCCACCTCACACCGGCCGGACTCGACGAGTTCGTCGACCGCGTCGTCCCGGAACTCCAGGAGCGCGGCAGCTTCCGCACCGAGTACACCGGCGACACCCTGCGCGACCATCTCGGCCTGCGCCACCCCCACCACCGCACATCCGTCCACGAAGGAGCCAGAGCGTCATGACCGCAACCACCGCAACCAGTTTCGACACCGAGTGGGCCGCCTGGCACGCCGCGCGAGAGGACCAGCTGCGCGACCGGCTCGGCTTTCTCAGCCTGACCGGACTGCACTGGCTCACCGACCAGCCCGAGCGCCTGCCCGACGTACCCGGCACCTGGTGGGTCACCGACAACAAGGTGTTCATCACCGCGCAACCGGCCGACCGCCTGACGTTCGACGGCACCGACATCGCGGGCGTGCAGATCCTCACCCCGGTCGAAGGCGCGCCGGGTCTCGAGGTCCGCCACGAGCAGCGCCTGCTCGAGGTGATCCGGCGTACCGGACGTTACGCCGTGCGGATTCACGATCCCGCCGCCCCGACCCTGGCCGCGTTCACGGGCATCCCCGCCTACGAGCCGGATTCGCGCTGGATCGTACCCGGCCGCTTCGAACCGTTCGCCGAGCCGCGGACCGTCGTCACCGCGGCGGTGGTCGACGGGCTCGAGCACCACCACACCGCCGCGGGCACCCTCGAATTCACCCTCGGCGCTGTCACCGAACGCGTCGTCGCGTTCCAGGCCGGAGACGGGCTGCGCATCCTGTTCACCGATGCCACCAGCGGCGTCACCACGTATCCCGCGGCCAGGTCGCTGAGCGTCGCCGCGCCGGACGCCGACGGCTCGGTGCTGCTCGACTTCAACCGGGCGGCCAATCTGCCCTGCGCCTTCACCGATTTCGCGACCTGCCCGGTGGCGCCGGAGCAGAACCGGCTGCGGGTGGCCATCGAGGCGGGCGAGCAGGATCCCCGGCTCGCGAGGAGGCAGGCGTGACGGTCCCGCTCTCCATCCTCGACCTGTCCCCCATCAGCGCCGGGTCCACCGCGCAGCAGGCGCTGCGCAACACCGTCGACCTGGCCCAGCACGCCGAACAGTGGGGCTATCACCGGTATTGGCTGGCCGAACACCATTTCGTCGCGGTGGCCAGTTCCAGCTCGATCACCCTGATCGGACTGGTCGCGGCCAACACCTCCCGGATTCGGGTGGGTTCGGCGGCGGTGCAGGTGGGCCACCACACCTCGGCCTCGATCGTGGAGGCGTTCGGCACCATCGACGCGCTGTACCCGGGCAGGCTGGACCTCGGGCTCGGGCGTTCCGGCCACCGGCGGGCCCAATTCGGCGCGGAGCCAGAGCATCCCAAGGGCGGGAGGCCGGTGGTCGACACCGCGACCGGACGCACCGAGATCCGCGACGGCGTGGTGGTCCCGCCGCCCTTCGATGCGGGCCGCTTCATCGACCGGTCCCGTTTCGTGGCCTCGCTGCGCGCACTGCAACAGCCTGGCGCGCAGGCGCCGGATTTCGCCGACCAGATCGCCGAGGTGCGGGCCCTGCTCGCGGGCACCTACGTCAGCGAGGACGGCATTCCGCTGCACGCGGTCCCCGGTGAGAACGCGCAGGTGCAGCTGTGGCTGTTCGGCAGCTCCGGCGGCGAGAGCGCCGAGCTGGCGGGCAGGCTCGGACTGCCGTTCGCGGCGGCCTATCACGTGGCGCCCGGCTCCGCGCTCGACGCCGTCGCCGCCTACCGCGCGGCGTTCCGCCCTTCCCAGTACCTGTCCGAGCCGTACGTGGTGGTGTCGGCCGACGTGGTGGTCGGCGCCGACGACGCGAAGGCCAGAGAGCTCGCCTCGGGCTACGGGCACTGGGTGTACAGCATCCGCAGCGGCGCGGGCGCGGCCGAGTTCCTCGCGCCGGACGCCGCGGGCCCGCTGACCCCCGATCAGCGGCGGCTGGTGGACGACCGGCTGGCCACCCAGTTCGTCGGGTCGCCGAGCACGGTGGTGGAACGGCTCGCCGCCTTGCAGCAGGTCACGGGCGCGAACGAGTTGCTGATCACCAGCGTCGCCCACGAGCACGCCGACCGGCTCGAATCCCATCGGCTGCTGGCCGAGGCGTGGGGGCTGCGAGCGGCCCGCGCCGCCTGATGTGCGAATGCCCCGCCGGTCGTCGACCGGCGGGGCATCGGCGTGCGGTCGTCGAGCGATCAGAGGCGCGCGCTCGCCACGCTGTCATCGACGTGGTGCCATCGAGCGCACCCCGGCGCCGCGGCCTCGCAGCGCACCGGCGTTGTGCCTCGAGCGCGCTCGACACGCTGTGCCTCGAGCGCACCCGGCGCTGTGCCATCGAGCACATCCGGGGCTGCGGCCCATCGAGCACACCGGCACTGAGCCTCGAGCACGCTCGACACGCTGTCGTCGACGCTGTGCCTCGAGCGCACCCGGCGCTGTGCCATCGAGCACATCCGGGGCTGCGACTCATCGAGCACACCGGCACTGAGCCTCGGGCACGCTCGACACGCTGCGCCATCGCTCGCATCCGGCGCGGTGGCCATCGAGCGCACCAGCGCTGTGCGTCGAGCGCACCCGGTGCGGTGCGCCATCGAGCGCACCGGCGCGGTGTCGTCTAGGCGCTGACGGGCGCCGCGGTGACGCCGTAGCCGAGGTTGGTCAGCACCTCGCTGGTCGCCTTGGCGAAATTCAGGGTGATGAAGTGCAGGCAGGGCGCGCCCTCGTCGATCAGCCGCTGCGCCATCTCCGTGGCGATCTCGATGCCCACCTCGCGCACCGCGGCGCGGTCCTCCTCGGGGCCGTCGCCCGCGGCCTTGCGCAGCCGCGCCAGCACCGCGTCGGGCAGCGGACGGCCGCACAGTTCCTCGGCCCGCGCCACGGTGCGCAGCGAGGTGATCGGCATCAGCTCCGGGATGATCGGCTTGGCGGCCTCGATCGGATCCAAGGCCGCGACCCGGTCGCGCAGGCGCAGGTAGTGCTCGACCTCGAAGAACATCTGGGTGATCGAATATTCCGCCCCGGCACGCAGTTTCGCGGCCAGGAAGGCGGTGTCGGAGTCCAGGTCCGGGGAGCGGTGATGACCCTGTGGGAAGGAGGCGACACCGACGTGGAAATCGCCGAGATCGCGGACGATGCGGACCAGTTCCTCGGCGTACTCCACACCCTCCGGGTGCTTGTGCCACTCGCCGAGCGGGTCGCCGGGCGGGTCGCCGCGCAGCACCAGGATGTTGCGGATGCCGGAGTCGGCGTACGCGCCGACCAGCGAGCGCAGCTCGGCCACGCTGTGCCCGACGGCGGTCAGGTGCGCCACCGGCAGCAGGGTGGTCTCCTGCGCCAGCTGACCGGTCACCCGCACGGTGCGGTCCTTGGTGGAACCGCCCGCCCCGTAGGTCATCGACACGAACGCCGGATGCATGCGCTCGAACTCGCGCACGGCGCGCCAGAGCCTGGCCTCGCCCGCGGCATCGCGCGGCGGGTTGAACTCGACGGAGAACGGTACGTTCCGGCCCGAATGGACCTGCAAGCTCTGCACAACCGAAGGCGTTCCCGAGACGATCGGTGGCGTCGGGGACGGGCGCCCTGGGGTCGAACGTCCCCGCACGGAATCGAAAGTCACCGGTTCAGTGTAGTGGGACGGCCGTCCTGACATGCGCGCTCACTCCGGCTCCGGCGGATATCCGCTGCCGTCGCGGCCGTGCGCGGGGCCCGTCGGCGGGCTTCGTCCGGTCGCACTCGTTCCGCGTAACTCCGGCCGCGCGCCGGGCGCGAGACGTCCTATGTCCGACCACCCCATCAGTGGTTGTTTCGAGGCGGAGGTTGGTCGCCGACAGGATGGGATGGCCGCGTATTCTCTGATACGGCACCACTATCGCTGCGGCCGGACCGGACGTGCGCCGCGATCGCGCCGACCCGGGCGGCGGTGACACACGCTCGCTCACAGACCACTCGTCGCGCTCGACCGGCGCGACCACACCCGTGACCCTGGAGGTTCCTCTGTCCGCCGGACCCGGTACTCCGACACGAACCCCGGCAACGCCCGCCGACGCGCAGCGGACGCCGATCCCCGGTACGCCCGATTTCGTCGCGGCGGTGCAGGACCGCCTCACCGACTTCTTCGCCACCCGGCGGCCCCTCGTGGAGCCGCTCGGCCCGGTCTTCGTCGACGCCGCCGACGCCCTGGAGCTGTTCGTGCTCCGTGGCGGCAAGCGCACCAGGCCCGCGTTCGCCTGGACCGGCTGGCTCGGGGCGGGCGGCGACCCGGACAGCGACGAAGCGGGCGCGGTGCTCGCCGCCTGCTCCGCGCTCGAACTGGTGCAGGCGTGCGCGCTCATCCACGACGACATCATCGATTCCTCCCGCACCCGCCGCGGCTTCGCCACCGTGCACGTCGATTTCGAGCAGCGCCATCGCGAGCGCGACTGGTCGGGCGACGCCGCCCACTTCGGCGCCAGCGTCGCGATCCTGATCGGTGATCTCGCCCTGGCCTGGGCCGACGACCTGGTGCACGCCGCGGGGCTCGCCCCGGCCGCGCTGGCGCGATTCGCGCCGGTCTGGGCGCAGATGCGCACCGAGGTGCTCGGCGGTCAGCTGCTCGACATCAACGGCGAGGCGGTCGGCGACGAGTCGGTGGACGCCGCGCTGCGCATCAACCGCTACAAGACGGCCGCCTACACCGTGGAGCGCCCGCTGCACCTCGGCGCCGCTATCGCCGCCGCCGACCGCGATCTGATCGCGGCCTACCGCACCTTCGGCACCGACATCGGGATCGCTTTCCAGCTGCGCGACGACCTGCTCGGCGTGTTCGGCGATCCCGAGGTCACCGGCAAACCCTCCGGCGACGACCTGCGCGAGGGCAAACGCACCGTGCTGCTCGCCGAGGCGCTGCGCCGCGCCGACGCCACCGACCCGTCCGCCGCGCACCTGCTGCGCACCAGCATCGGCACCGATCTCGGCGCCGAGGATGTCACGCGCCTGCGCGCCGTGCTCACCGAGCTCGGCGCCGTCGACGAAGTGGAACGCCGCATCGCCGACCTCACCGACCGCGGCCTAGCCGCCATAGATTCCAGCTCGGCCACCCCCGCCGCCAAAGAGCAACTGCGCGGTATGGCACTGGCCGCAACCAGGAGGACCGCATGAAAGCCGTTGTGGGACCAGCCGATCGCGTGATCGCCGTCGGCGCAGGCCCGGCCCCGCGCAGCACGGGCAAGCGCCGAGGGAAGTCCCCGGCCGCGCTGACCGAACGTCGGCTGATCCTGGGCGCCGCCCTGCCCACCCGGCGCGGCGTCCGTGTCCCGCGCGCGTGTTCGGCGCCGCGGGACCCTCGGTCGGCCGAGGACTGAGTCCCCCGTCTTTCGAGCGTCGGCCGACGAGTCGACCGGCGCCGCACGCCGCGTAGCGATCCACCTACCGACCGGCAGGCATGGGATTGCGGCGGAATACCGCACAGGCAGGGACCGGCCCCCGCGGTGTGAAAACGGCCGCGTCGTCCGGTGATCGACGCGGCGCCGGCCGACGCAGAGTTTCACGGGTAGCCCGCCGTGCCCGGCGGTCGAGGAGAAGTCGAATGAAAACCGTTGCGGGACCGACCGATCGGGTGGTCGTCGTGGGCGCGGGCCTGTCCGGTCTTGCCGCCGCGCTGTATCTCACCGGCGCGGGACGGTCGGTCACGCTGCTGGAGCGGGCCGATCATCCGGGCGGGCGGGTCGGCCGGTATCGCGGGCCGGACTACGAGATCGACAACGGCGCCACGGTGCTCACGCTGCCGGAACTGATCACCGACGCGCTGGCCGCCGTCGGCCGGACACCCGAATCCGGCCCGGCCCCGCTGCGCATCCACCGGCTCGCGCCGAGCTACCACGCGCGCTTCGCCGACGACTCCACCATCCGGGTGTTCGCCGACCCGGACGCCATGGCCGACGAGGTCGCCCGCACCTGCGGCCCCGGCGAGGCGAACCGCTACCGACGGCTCCGCGACTGGCTGGCGCGCGTCTACCGCGCCGAGTTCACCGAGTTCATGGACACCAACTTCGACTCGCCGCTGGACATGGTGCGGTCGCCGCGCAAACGCGCCGCGCTGGCGGAGCTGGTTCGGCTCGGCGGGTTCGGCAGACTCGGACCGCGCGTCGGCCGGATCCTGACCGACACGCGGCTGGCGAGGCTGTTCACCTTCCAAGCGCTCTACGCGGGCATGGCTCCCTCCGACGCGCTGGCCGTCTACGGCGCGATCCCGCACATGGACACCTCCCTGGGCGTCTACTTCCCCGAGGGCGGCATGCGCGCCATCGCCGCCACCATGGCCGAGGCGTTCACCGCCGCGGGCGGGGTGCTGCGGCTGAACACCGAGGTCACCGGGATCGAGTACGAGGGAAGGCGGGCCCGCCGGGTGCGCACCGCCGACGGACGCGCACTGGACTGCGACGCGGTG
Source organism: Nocardia sp. bgisy134 (assembly GCF_057708325.1). Classification (NCBI taxonomy): domain Bacteria; kingdom Bacillati; phylum Actinomycetota; class Actinomycetes; order Mycobacteriales; family Nocardiaceae; genus Nocardia; species Nocardia sp. bgisy134. Next base: position 866,183 of record NZ_JBYIRW010000001.1, on the reverse strand, counting down.
ATACTCACCGCCGACTTCGGCTCGATGGAACGCTTCGGCGTCCGGCCGAGGCGCGGGCTGCGGGCCGCGCCGTCGGCGGTGGTCGCGCACGGCACCATCCCGGCCGAGATCGCCGCGACCTGGCCGGTGCAGGCGCACCACACCATCGACTTCGGCGCGGCATGGGACACCACCTTCGACGAGATCGCCGCCGCACCGCGCCGCGGCGGCCGGCTCACCGCGCGCGGACGGCTGATGCGCGACCCCTCACTGCTGCTGACCCGCCCCGCGCTGACCGATCCCGGGCTCTACATCGATCGGCCCGACGGACGCCACGAGCCGTTCTCGCTGCTCGCTCCGTGCCCCAACCTGACGAGCGCTCCCCTCGACTGGGACCGGCTGGCCCGCCCCTACCTGCGCGAGCTGCTCGCGGTGCTGGAGGCGCGCGGCTACCGGGGGATCGCCGAGCACTTCACTGTCGATCACCTGGACACCCCGCGCACCTGGCAGGCACAGGGCATGATCGCGGGCACGCCGTTCTCCGTCGCGCATCTCTTCCGGCAGACCGGACCTTTTCGACCACGCAATTTCCCGAAGTTCAGCGACAACGTGGTTATCGCCGGTTGCGGCACCACGCCGGGCGTCGGCGTGCCGACGGCGCTGCTCTCGGGGAAACTGGCGGCAAACCGAATTACCGGCGCCAAGGGCGTTACTCGGGATGAACCGCACGTACCAGCGGGATAGTGTTCTCGGCGAACCATTAAACTGATCGCCGACCTATTCGCTCGCGGTTGCGGCCGCCGACCTTGCCGGGGGGACCGACACCACATGCATCCCCCCGATACGAGCGCCGCAGCCGCGCAGGCGACCGACACCGCGCCCCGCGTATCCGGTCACGCCGGTGCCTCGAGCAGCCCGCGATCCCCCGGCGACGGCGCCGAAGGACCCGGCTTCTTGGATCGGATGCAGACCTACGCCGACTTCGCGCGCAGCCCCGAGGGTCACGCCGCGCTGCTCGGCTTCTTCGGTGCGATGATGATCACCTTCGGCGGGTTCGGCGCGGGCAGCGTGCGCCAGCGCGATCCGCTGCTCGAGGCGATGAACCTGTCCTGGCTGCGGTTCGGGCACGGCTACGCGCTCTCGACCATGCTCATCTGGATCGGCGTGCTGCTGATGATCACCGCGTGGGTTCGCCTCGGCCGCACCACACTCGGGCTGGGCAACCGGGCGGGCGCCGGGGTGACGCTCAACGAGCTGCGCGCGATCGTCGGAATCTGGATCTTCCCTTTGCTCTTCGCGGTGCCGATGTTCAGCCGCGACGCCTACTCCTACCTGGCCCAGGGCGCGCTGCTGCGCGACGGCTTCGACCCCTACCTGGTCGGTCCCGTCGCGAATCCCGGTGTGCTGCTGGACAATGTGAGCCCGGTCTGGACCACCACCACCGCGCCGTACGGCCCGGTGTTCCTGCTGCTCGGCCGCGCCATCACCGCGATCACCGGTGACAACGTGGTCGCGGGCACCATCGCGCTGCGCCTGGTGATGCTGCCCGGCCTCGCGCTGATGATGTGGGCGGTCCCGTACCTGACCAAGCACCTGGGTGGCAAACCGACGGTCGCGCTGTGGCTCGCGGTGCTCAACCCGTTGGTGCTCATCCACCTCATCGGCGGCGTGCACAACGAGATGCTGATGGTCGGCCTGATGTGCGCGGGCATCGCGCTGGTGCTGGAGCGCCACCACGTGGCGGGCATCGTGGTCGTCGCCATCGGCGTGGCGATCAAGGCCACTGCGGGCATCGCGCTGCCGTTCCTGGTGTGGATCTGGATGTTGCACGAGCGGGAACGCCGCGCCGCCGAACGCGCGGCCGCGGACCCGAACGCGCCGGCGGATCCGAGCTCCACTCCCGCGAACGGCGCCCCGGACGCCGCGAAAGCCGGACCGGATATGCCGCACCCGGCCATGACGTTCGCCAAGATCGCCGGGCTCGGACTGAGCGTGTTCGCGGTGGTCTTCGTCGCGGCCTCGGCCATCGCCGGGGTCGGCATCGGCTGGCTGACCGCGCTGTCGGGCTCGAAGAAGATCATCAACTGGCTCTCGCTGCCGACCATCATGGCGCACGCCACCACCTGGATCACCCCGCTGCGCATGGAATCGGTGCTCACCGTCACCCGCGCGCTGTGCGCCTTGGCACTGGTGGCGGTGCTGGTGTGGACCTGGTGGCGGTTCCGGCACAGCGAGCGGGAGGCGGTGTTCGGGATCCTCATCGCGTTCGTCGGCATCGTGATCCTCTCCCCCGCCGCGCTGCCCTGGTACTACTCGTGGCCGCTGGCGCTGGCCGCCGCGTTCGCGCTGTCGACCACGACGCTCATGGTGCTCGTCGGCCTGTGTACCTGGCTGATGCTGGTGTTCCAGCCGGACGGCTCGATCGGCCTGTACAACTTCTGGCACGTGGCGGCCGCGACCTTCGCCGCCGTCGTCGCCGCGCTCTCGTTGCGCACGGTGGACCCGCTGCGACTGCGCTCGACGCCACCGCAACAGGTAACCCCGGGCGCCGAGGTCGCGGCCACCGCTTCGCGTCCATGAACGCCGCGAGACCCGACGGCGACGACCCGGACCTAGCGCGGGTCCACACAACGGGCGCAGCCGGACGCAGTCCGTCGACAGACCCGCGCACGACCGGAGCGGAGGCGCAGGTACACCTCGAGTCCGCCTATCGCGCGTGCCGGGCGATCGCCGCGGAGCACGGGCGCACGTATTTCCTGGCGACCAGGCTGTTGTCGACGCCCCGAAGACCGGCGGTGCACGCGCTCTACGCGTTCGCGCGGATGGTGGACGACATCGTCGACCACGCGGACCCGAGCCTCGGGCGCACAGGGCTCCCCGACTCGGCGTCGCCGGAGTCGCTGCTGACCCTCGAACACAGCCCCGCCAACGAACTCGACCTGATCGAGAAACAGCTACGCACGGCTTTCGAACAGGGCGGATTCGCGCCGTGGGACGCACCCGGCGCACCGATTCCCCTGCTTCGCGCCCAGGTGCTCTCCGCGCTCGCCGACACCGTCGACCGCTACGCGATCGATCCGGAACACTTCTGGACCTTCCTGGACTCCATGCGCATGGACGTCCCCGGCACGCCCCAATTCCGCGACCGCTACGCCACGATGGCCGAGCTGCGCGAATACATGCGCGGATCGGCCGCGGCCATCGGACTGCAACTGCTTCCCGTGCTCGGCACCGTCGGGCCGCGGGCCGAAGCCGAACCCGCGGCCGCCGCGCTGGGGGAGGCCTTCCAGCTCACCAACTTCCTGCGCGATGTCGCCGAGGATCTGGACCGCGGGCGCGTGTATCTGCCCGCCGACCACCTGGCGGCCTTCGGCGTGGACGCGGACCTCCTCGCCGACTGCCGCCGCACCGGCCACACCGACCCGCGGGTCCGCCGGGCCCTCGCCCACCTGATCGCGATCAACCGCGACGTCTACCGAACCGCCGATCCCGGCATCGAGCTGCTGCACCCCAGGGTCCGCCCCGCCATCCGCGCGGCCAGCGCCCTCTACGCCGAAATCCTCTACCGCATAGAGCAATCCGGCTACGCGATCTTCCAAAACCGGGCTACGGTGCCACGGGGCCGACGCCTGCTGGTCGCCACTACCCAGCTCCTCGCAGGCACCCGCCCCTGAACCCCGCCGAGTCGCACAGCCTCGCACACCTGCCACACGCCTCGCACAGGTAACAAGGGGCTAGGAGGCGTGCGGACGGTCTGCGAGATTCAGAACGGGTCGGCGGCGGCGCGGCGCAGCACCTCGCGAGCGAGGGGGCCGTGCAGGGCGTCGATCGGTTTGCCGGGCAGGCTGGCGTCGTCGGTGAAGATCCATTCCAGGATCTCCTCGTCGGTGTACTTGGCGTCCTTCATGACGGTGATCAGTCCGGGCAGGTGCTTGGTCACCGCGCCGGTGTCGTCGAAGAAGACCTCGGGAACGCTCGCCACTCCATTGCGGCGCACGGCGAGGAGTTGGTGGTCGCGCAGCATCTGATGCACCCGCGTCACCACGATCCCGAGCCGGTCGGCGACCTCGGGCAGCGGCAGCATGGCCACGGACTCCGGAAGGACATCCTCGCTGCAGGGAAATGCACTCACCCGCACAACGGTAGACGGTGTGGCGCCGCGCGTCGTGTGACACCCGGGCAACAGACCGGTTCGGCCGCCTGGCACGGTTACCATCGTGGGGGCCGCACGGGGCGGTCTGTCGCTGTTCGCGCACTAGCGAGGGGTGCACAGTTTTGTGAAAGCCGGAGGACATCACTTGATCGGGCAGATGCTGGAGGGGCGCTACCGGATTGACGCGCCGATCGCTCGGGGCGGGATGTCGATGGTCTTCCGCGGTGAGGACACCCGCCTGGACCGCCCGGTCGCGATCAAGGTGATGGACCCGAAGTTCGCCGCCGATCCGCAGTTCCTCTCCCGGTTCGAGTTCGAGGCCCGCGCCGTCGCCAAGCTCAAGCACCCCGCGCTGGTCGCCGTGTACGACCAGGGCGTGGACGGCGACCACCCGTTCCTGATCATGGAGCTGGTCGAGGGCGGCACGCTGCGCGAGTTGCTGCGCGAACGCGGGCCGATGCCCCCGCACGCCGTGCGGGCGGTGGCCGAACCGGTGCTCGCCGCCATCGGGGTGGCGCACTCCGCGGGCCTGGTGCACCGCGACGTCAAGCCGGAGAACGTGCTCATCTCCGATTCCGGCGAGGTGAAGATCGCCGACTTCGGCCTGGTGCGCGCGGTGGCGGCCGCGACGACCACCTCGGCGAGCGTCATCCTCGGCACCGCGGCCTATCTCTCTCCCGAGCAGGTGACCAGCGGCACCGCCGACTCACGCAGCGACGTGTACGCGTTCGGCGTGCTGATCTTCGAAATGCTCACCGGCCGTGTCCCTTTCATCGGCGACACCTCGCTGTCGGTGGCGTACCAGCGCATCGAGAACGACGTGCCGAGCCCGAGCCAGTTCATCTCGGGCGTGCCGCCGGAGTTCGACGAGCTGGTCGCGCGCGCGACCAACAGGGAGCCCGCGCACCGTTTCGCCGACGCCAACGAGATGGCCGCGGAGCTGCGTGCGATCGCCGCCGGGCTGAGCCTGCCGCCCTACCGGGTGCCCGCGCCGCGGGAATCGGCCGAGCATCTGAGCGCCGGGTTCCGCGCCGACCCCGGCGGCAGGGCGGCGACCCCGCGGCCGGGACCCGCGCCGGATCAGCACACGCCGCAGCCGACGCAGCACACCAAGGTGGTGACCGCGCAGCGACCCCGGGTGCCGGACTACGGCCCCTCCGGGGACTACGGCCGGCCCGGGGAGTACGGACCGCCTACCGACCACGATCCGCGAACGACCAACCTGCATCAGCCGCCGTTCCAGCCTTACGACGCCGACCGCCGCAGATCGCGCAGGACGACCCTGGTGTGGATCGCGATCGTCGCCGTCCTCACCCTGATCGTCGGCGTCGGCGGCTGGTGGTTAGGCGTCGGGCGGTACGAGGCGGTGCCCCCGATCGCCGGGCTGAGCAGCGAGCAGGCGACCGCGACATTGCGCGACGCGGGCTTCGAGACCGAGATCAGACAGAAGGCCTCGGACACCATCCCGGTGGGCGGCGTGGTCGGCAGCGACCCGTCGGCGGGCTCCAAGGTGACCAAAGGCTCGACGGTGTCGGTGCTCGTCTCCAGCGGCAAGCCCCGGGTACCCGACATCAAGCCCGGCGACGACGTGCGCAAGGTGAACCAGCTCATCAAGGACGCTGGACTCCAGCCGATCGACGCGGGCGAGGTCGGCAGCCAGGCGCCGAAGGGCTCGCTCGCGAAGGTCGAGCCCGCGCCGGGGACCGTGCTGCCGATGGGCGGACAGGTCAAGGTCTTCCGCAGCAACGGCGCGCAGCCGGTGAAGGTCCCTGACGTGCGCGGCAAGACGACCGAGGAGGCCGTGCAGGCGCTCACCGCCGCGGGCATCAAGGTCCGCGAGACGCGCACCGAGTACGACAAGGCCTTCGAGGCCGACCAGGTGATCGGCACCGACCCGGCGGCGGGCAGCACGGTGAACTCCGGTGAGGGCGTAGTGCTGATCGTCTCCAACGCCGTCAAACTGCCCTTCCTGGTCGGTGACAGCGTCGGCGAGGCCCGCCAGAAGCTCGAGAGGCTCGGCCTGCGCGTCCAGGTCCAGCAGCTGACCCCGTCGGACGGTTCCGTGGTCATCGGCCAGAGCCCCGGCGCGGCGGCGAAGGTCCAGCCGGGCAGCACGGTCACCCTCACCGCGCTGCCCTGACCGGCGCTCAGAGCGTCAGCGTGACCTTGCCGAGCCCCGCGACGACATCGCGGTACATCCACCGCTTCATCGCCCCGAGCTTCGGACCCGCGGTACCGGCCAGCGCGCCCGCTCTGGCCAGCGCGACCGGCAACAGCCGCTCGTGCTCCTCGAGCACGTCGACGATGCCCGCGGCCAGCGCATCGTGCCCGCCGTAGCGGCGTCCGGTCAGCATCGCCTCGTGCGTGGCGGGTCCGGGGAGCCGGGCCGTCAGCAGGTCGGCCATGCCGCCGGGGATGACGAGGCCGTCATCGGACTGCGTCAACGGCAGGGTGATCTCGGGCAGGCAGAAATAGCCGCGGTCGCCGCGCATGACCCGCCCGTCGTGGGCCATGGCGAGGATCGCGCCCGCGCCGAACGCGTGCCCCTGGATCGCCGCGATGGTCGGCGCCGGGAACGTCAGCACCCGTTCGAACACCCGCTGTCCGGCGAGGAGATAGTCGTCGACGCCCGGCCGCAGGAACCGCTCCGGCTCGAAACCGTTCGAGAAGAACTTGCCGGAGCCGGTGGTGACCAGCGCCTTCGGCCCGTCGGCCGCCTGCACTTCGTCCAGGCAGGCGTGGACGGCGTCCATCCACTCGGGGGTGAAGCGGTTCTCGGTGTCGAGCTGATCCGGCTCGCCGAGATCGAGCACGAAAACGGCGTCGTCGCGACGTAGGTGCGGCATGAATACTCCCTGGGTGCGGTCTGTTTCGGATCAGGCGGGCGGGTCGACGAAGATGTCGTAGCCGATCTCGCCCTCGGGGCCGTAGCCGGACAGATCGGTGATGCCGTGCGCGGCAAGGACTTCCACGTCCAGGTAGGTGTTGCCGGTGGTGGTCGCGGCCGGGCTCTCCAGGATCAGCACGGCGGCGTCGGCGACGATCTCCGGGGTGCGCGCGGTGGCGGCGACCTCCTCACCGCCGAGCAGGTTACGGACCGCGGCGGTGGCGATGAGCGTCTCCGGCCACAGGCAGTTCGCGGCGATGCCCGACTCGCGGTGTTCGGCGGCGACGCCGAGGGTCAGCAGGGTCATGCCGTACTTGGCCAGCATGTAGGGCGGATGCACGCCGAGCCACTTCGGATCCAGGTTCAGCGGCGGCGACAGCGACAGCACGTGCGGGTTCTCCGACTTGCGCAGGTGCGGCAGCGCGGTGCGGGTGAGCAGGAACGTGCCGCGCAGCTGGATCTGCTGCATCAGGTCGAACTTCTTCGCGGGCAGCGTCTCGGTGCCCTGGAGATCGATGGCGCTGGCGTTGTTGACCACGATGTCGATGCCGCCGAAGCGCTCGACGGCCTGATCGACGGCAGACTGCACCGACTCCTCGTCGCGCACGTCGCCGACCACCGCGAGGGCCGATCCGCCCGCCGCCTCGATCTCGGCGGCCGCCGTGTGCACGGTGCCCTCCAGCTTCGGGTGCGGGACATCGGTCTTGGCGAGCAGGACGACGTTGGCGCCGCGGCGGGCGGCCGCGAGGGCGATGGCCAGGCCGATGCCCCGGCTACCGCCGGACATCAACAGAGTGCGGCCGGACAGTGTCTGTGTGGTCACGAGGGAGCCTCCCGGTTACGAAGCCGCAGCATTCCCGGCCGAACCAAGAAGTGCCACATATAATTGGCTTCACAAATCGTTTGTACTACTACTGTTTTATAGACGCAACGGTTTGTCAAGCGAGCGGGCCCCTGGGCATGATGTGACGGGAGGTGAACGATGTCCGACAACGCACCGCTGGTTCCCGGGACCATCGGCAACCACACCGTGTGCCTGATACAGAAGATGGGACAGGTCGCCTTCCGACTGGCCGAGGAACGCCTGCTCGGCATCGGCCTGCGGGTGCGGCACTACAGCGTGCTCCAGGCACTCGCCGACCGCGGCGGCATGGCGCAGGCCGAACTCGGCGGCTACTTGCGCATCGACGCGGCGACCATGGTCTCGACGCTCGACGACCTGGAACGGCACGGCTACGCCGAGCGGCAACGCGATCCCGGCGACCGCAGGCGCTACCTGGTCATCCTCACCGACAAGGGCAGCGAGACACTCGCCGACATCGTGGCCATCCTGCGCGAGGTGCACGAGGAGATGTTCGCCGACCTGTCCCCGGAACGACGCGACGTGCTCGCGGAGATTCTCGGCGAGCTCAACGACTCGGCGGCGTTGCGCACGCGCTTCGACGCGACCCGCGGCTGAGAGTTCCCGCGCGTCAGCGCGATCGGGTGGGGACGTGCCGAAACGAGCCCACACACAACGAGATCCGCACCGGCAGGATTCCGGTGCGGATCTCGGCGTTCTCGGGTTCGATGCCCATGCGCCGCGAGTTCGGGCTCACCGCAGCGGTACCGCGCGCTGCGGTTCGAGCTCGACGCGGCAGCTTCGAGCCCACCACAGCGCCCTTCGAAGGCAGCAACGGGCGCGATTCCAGCGCACCGGCTTTCGATGACAGCGCAGGCCGTCGGGCCCAGCACAGGGGCTTCGACGGCAACGCGGCGGGGCTCGAACCCCGCGCAGCGAGCCTTTCGATGGCGACGCCCGCAAGCTCGAACCCGCGCAGTAACGCCCTTCGACGGCAGCGCAGCGGGATCGAGCCCAGCGCAGCGACCTTCGAACTTCAGCGCAGCGGGATCGACCACCGCGCAGCGGCTTTCACACCGCGCAGCAGCTTTCACACCGCGCAGCGGCTTTCCGCCCAGCGCAGCGTCTTTCAGGACCTCAGCGCAGCGTCTTTCAAGACCTCAGCGCAGCATTTCGGCGACCAGGAACGCCAGCTCCAGCGACTGCTGGGTGTTCAGGCGCGGGTCGCAGGCGGTCTCGTAGCGGCCGGACAGGTCCAGATCGGAGATGTCCTGCGCTCCGCCGAGGCATTCGGTGACGTCCTCGCCGGTCAGCTCGATGTGCAGGCCGCCGGGGTGGGTGCCCAGCGCGCGGTGCACCTCGAAGAAGCCCTGCACCTCGTCGACGATGCGGTCGAAGTGGCGGGTCTTGAAACCGGTGGAGGCCTCGTGCGTGTTGCCGTGCATGGGGTCGCACTGCCAGATCACCTGGTGCCCGGTCGCCTGCACCTTCTCGATGATGGGCGGCAGCACGTCGCGCACCTTGTTGTTGCCCATCCGGGAGACGATGGTGAGCCTGCCCGGCTCGTTGTTGGGATCGAGCCGCTCGACGTACTCCACGGCCTGGTCCGGGGTGGTGGTCGGGCCGATCTTGAGGCCGATCGGGTTGGCGAGCAGCTCCGCGAGCGCGATGTGCGCGCCGTCGAGCTGACGGGTGCGCTCCCCGATCCAGAGGAAGTGCGCCGACAGGTCGTACAGCACCGGTTCACCCGACACCGGGTGCTCGCTCAAGCGCAGCATCGCGCGCTCGTAGTCGAGCACCAGCGCCTCGTGGCTGGCGTAGATGCGGGCCGACTGCAGGCTGGGGTCGGTCACCCGGCAGGCGGTCATGAACGCGAGGCCGCGGTCGATCTCCTCGGCCAGCGCCTCGTAGCGCGCGCCCGCCGGGGACTGCGCGACGAAGTCGCGGTTCCAGTCGTGCACCTTGTGCAGGTCGGCCATGCCCGCGCTGGTCAGCGCGCGGACCAGGTTCATCGCGGCGCTGGCGTTGGCGTAGGCGCGCACCAGCCGCGACGGGTCGTGCTCGCGCTGGCCCGCGTCGGCGACCAGCGAGTTCACCATGTCACCGCGGTAGGACCTCAGGCCGAGCGAGTCGACGTCGGAGGAGCGCGGCTTCGCGTACTGGCCCGCGATGCGCGCGACCTTCACCACCGGAAGGCTCGCACCGTAGGTCAGCACGACGGCCATCTGCAACAACGTGCGGATGTTGCCGCGGATATGCGGTTCGGTGTTGTCGGCGAAGGTCTCCGCGCAATCACCGCCCTGCATCAAGAACGCCTCGCCGCGCGCCACCTCGGCGAGCTGTCCGCGCAGCTCCTCCACTTCGGCGGGCACGCAGATCGGCGGCACGCTCTCCAGCACGGTGCGCATCATCGCCGCCTGCTCGGGATCCCACGACGGCTGCTGCAACGCCGGGCGGGCCAACGCTTCGTCCAACCTGCGGCGCAGCTCGGCGGGCAGCGGCGGCAGTTCCGGCAGGCGATCGATGGGTACGTCGACGGTCCAGTTCACGAGTTCAGGATACGGACCGGGCAATCGTGCAGACAGGCGGAGGTGGGGTGGAGTGTGCATCCCGAAGGTGTGAGCGATCCCCACTCGGAGTAACCCCTCGCGTCCGCCGCCCACATCGCCGCATAGGGTGACATCGACCGGCACATGCCACTACCCGCCCGACCGAGGAGAGGTCGATCTCGCTGAGATACTTCTACGATTGCGAGTTCATCGAGGACGGGGTCGTCATCGACCTGGTGTCCATCGGCGTCGTCTGCGAGGACGGCCGCGAATACTACGCGGTGTCCACCGAATTCGACCCCGAGCGCGCGGGTCCGTGGGTACGCAAGTACGTGCTGCCGCAGCTGCCTCCACCCAGCTCGCCGCGGTGGCGCAGCCGCGAGCAGATCCGCGACGATCTCTACAAGTTCCTGATCCCGCGCGCCTCCGTGCAGCCCGAACTGTGGGCCTGGGTCGGCGCGTACGACCACGTGGCGCTGTGCCAGCTGTGGGGTTCGATGGTCGATCTGCCCACCGCGCTCCCCCGCTACACCAATGAACTGCGCCAGCACTGGGAGGCGCACGGCCGCCCCGCGCTGCCGCCGGTACCGCCGGACGCCCACGACGCGCTCGCCGACGCCCGCCACAACTACGCCAAGTTCGAGGCCATCGAGGCGGCCCGCAGGCGCTGAGCTGCGGCACCGAGCTGCGACCCATGGCAAAGGCCCCGAGTCCACCGGACTCGGGGCCTTTGCGTTCGAAGCCGCCAGGGGTTTCTCGTCGAGCCGACAAGAACCGCCAGGCGGGCATGAACAAAGGCGAAGGCCCCGAGTCGAACTCGACTCGGGGCCTTCGCGCCGACCGTGGGTCAGTGGTTGTGATTGCCGTTGCCGTTGGCCTTGTCCTGTGCCTTCTGCAGGACCGCGAGCTGCCTGTGCTCTTCGGCGTGGTCGAGCTCGAAGTTCTTCTCCGACTCCTCGCGAGGGTCGGGTCGCAGGAAGCTACCGGTGCCCGGCTTGCCCGCCGAACCCAGCTTGTTCATCTTCTTCGGCACCGGGGCGCCCTGGTACTCGAGCGGGATCGGGTGACCGTGGCCGTCGACCGGGCCGAGCGGCTGGTGCACCTCGATGTACTCACCGTGCGGCAGGCGCTTGATCACACCCGTCTCGATGCCGTGCTCCAGCACCGCCCGGTCGCTGCGCTGCAGGCCGATGCAGAACCGGTAGGCGACGAAGTAGGCCACCGGCGGGGCGACGAGCAGGCCGATACGACCGATCCAGGTGGTGGCGTTCAGCGAGATGTCGAACTTCAGCGCGATGATGTCGTTGACGCAGGACAGCGTCAGCACCACGTAGAAGGCGATCGCCATGGCGCCGATCGCGGTGCGCACCGGCACATCGCGCGGACGCTGCAACAGGTTGTGGTGCGCATCGTCGCCGGTGAGACGCTTCTCGATCCACGGGTAGGCGATCAGCAGCGTGAACACCAGACCCATGATCAGCGCCACCCAGAACACGGCCGGAACCGTGTAGCGGCCCAGATACAGCTCCCACGGCGGCATCAGGCGCGCCATACCGTCGGTCCACATCATGTAGAAGTCCGGCTGCGAGCCCGCCGAGACCTGGGACGGGTTGTAGGGGCCGAGGTTCCAGATCGGGTTGATCTGGAGCACGCCGCCCATGATGCCGACGATGCCCAGGGTGAAGGCGAAGAACGCGCCCTGATCCGCGGCGAACACCGGCACGATGCGCGCGCCCACCACGTTGTTCTCCGTACGGCCGGGGCCGGGGAACTGGGTGTGCTTCTGGTACCAGACCAGCGCGACGTGCGCCGCGATCAGAGCCAGGATGATGCCCGGGAAGAGCAGCACGTGCGCGATGTACAGACGCGGGATGATGATGTCGCCGGGGAAGTCGCCGCCGAACATCAGCCAGTGCATCCAGGTGCCGATCACCGGGATCGAGATGGTGATACCGGAGAACGCGGCCCGCAGACCGGTGCCGGAGAGCAGGTCGTCGGGCAGCGAGTAGCCGAAGAAGCCCTCGAACATCGCCAGGATCAGCAGCAACGATCCGATCACCCAGTTCGCCTCACGCGGCTTGCGGAACGCGCCGGTGAAGAAGATACGGAACAGGTGCACGATGATCGACGCCGCGAACAACAGCGCCGCCCAGTGATGGATCTGCCGCACGAACAGACCGCCGCGCACCTCGAAGGAGATGTTCAGCGCGGTCTCGTACGCCCGGGACATCGTGACGCCACGCAGCGGCTGGTAGGCGCCGTCGTAGACCACGTGCGACATCGACGGGTCGAAGTACAAGGTCAGGTACACACCCGACAGCAACAGGATGATGAAGCTGTAGAGCGCGATCTCACCGAGCAGGAACGACCAATGGGTCGGGAAGACCTTGTTGATCGACCGCTTCATGAACGCCGCGGCGCGATACCGCTCGTCCATTTCGTTGGCTTGGGCTGCGACTGAAGGGCTCATGAACGACGCTCCCAGTAGGCCGGTCCGAGCGGCTCGATGAAGTCGCCGTTGGCGACGAGGAAGCCTTCGGAGTTGACGGTGATCGGCAGCTGCGGCAGTGCGCGAGCGGCAGGACCGAAGATCGGCTTACCCCATTCGGTCGCCGAGAACTGCGACTGGTGGCAGGGGCACAGGATCCGGTTGGTCTGCTGCTCGAACAGCGAGGTCGGGCAGCCGAGGTGGGTGCAGATCTTCGAGTAGGCGAAGTAGTCGCCGAAGTTGAAGCTCTCCTGGCCCTTGCGCTTGATGGCCTTCTCGGCGTCCTCGGTGCGCAGACGGATCAGCATGACCGCGTTGCGGATGCCACGCAGCGACTGCAGCATCTCGTGCTCGTCACCGCGCCACTTCTCCTTCCACGGGAACACCGTCTCCATGGCGCCCGCGTCCAGGTCCTCCGGACGCACCAGCACGACGTCATCCGGACGGCCGGTGTCGCGGCGCAGGTAGATGGTCTCGCCCGCGAAGTCCGGCGTCCAGCCGGAGACCCACAGCGGCGACTTGTCGCCCTTGGCCCACGGGTTCTTGATCATGCCGCCGACGAAGAGGAACAGCGAGCCGAGGCCGAGGATGCCGACGCCGGCGCCCGCGGTGCGGGTGAGCATCTTGCGACGACCGAGGGTGGAGGTGTCGAGCGCGTCCGACAGCTCGGCCACCAGGGTGCGCCGTTCCACCTCGGGCGAGCGACCGTCGTGGCGGTCCTGGATGGAGATCTCGGCCGGGATGAACTTCTTGCGGATCAGCACCACGGCGACGCCGATGACCAGCACCGAGATACCGAAGGTCAGGCCGACCAGCGGCGTGAACAGCGAATAGGCGTCGTGGCCTTCCTCGTTCGCGCCCTTGAACTGCCAGGGCCAGAACAGGAAGACACCGATCAGCGCGGCCGCGGCGAGACCGGAGATGGCGAACCAGAAGGTCACCTCGCGCTCGGCGCGCTTCTCGGCCCTGGTCCCCGGAATCGGGAAGCGCTCGCGCCGGTAGGCGACGTCGACGCCGTCGCGCTCGGTGCCGAGCTTGACCAGCTCGTCGCGCGACATCGCGTCCAGTTCATCTTCGGTCGGGTCGGCCGGGGGGTTCACCGGCCCCTTCGACAGCTCGGGCCCCTCATCCGGGCGACTCACGTCGTCACGCTCCTGTTCACTCATGACTGTGTCCTTTCGGCCATGTCCGGACGCCCTCCGTGGCCACGCAAGCTACCGCCTCCGGGCGCTGACCGGTCATGACCGGGATCCGATCCACATAGCCGCACCAACGGTGAGCACGATGCCGACCACCCAGATCGCCAGACCCTCGGTCGCGGGGCCGAAGCCGCCGAGGCCGTAGCCACCCGGGGTCTTCTCTTCGGTGGCGTTCTTGATGTAGGCGATGATGTCGCGCTTCTCTTCCGGCGTGAGCTGGCGGTCGGAGAACTTGGGCATGTTCTCCGGGCCGGTCAGCATGGCCGCGTAGATCTGCTGCTCGCTGGCGGGCTCCAGCGGCGGCGCGTACTTGCCGGAGGACAGCGCGCCGCCCTTGCCGGTGAAGTTGTGGCAGGACGCGCAGTTCATGCGGAACAGCTCCGAGCCGCGGGCGATGTCGTCGCCGCGCAGCGACTCCTGGGCGATCTCGCCGTTGGCGTCGCGCACCACGGTCGGGCCACCGCCGTTGGCGGCGACGTACGCGCCGAGCGCGTCGATCTGCTGGGCGTCGAACTTCGCGGGCTTGCGGGTGGCCTGGGCCTGGTTGGCGGCCAGCGGCATGCGCCCGGAGGACACCTGGAAGTAGACGGCGGCCTCGCCGACGCCGATCAGGCTGGGGCCGCGGTCCGGCACGCCCTGGAGGTTCGCGCCGTGGCAGGTGATGCAGGACGTTTCGTAGAGCTGCTTGCCCTCACGGATCAGTGCGGACTCATCCTGGTGGGCGGTCGCCACCTGGGGCTCGGGCGTGAGAGCCGTCGCGAGGAAGCCGGCTCCGACCAGACCCACCAGGAGCGCGAGACCGCCCGCGATGCGCCTGCGAAGGCGACGCTGCTTGCGGGTCTTGCTGGCCTCGCCGTTCCCGGGGCTGGCGGGCTCTGGCGCTGACGGGGGAGATGAACTCATCTGTGTCCCTTTGGAGTAGACGGAACCGACTTGTGCAAAAGATTCGGGGCTGACCCGCTGGCTATCGGACGAAGTAGATCGTGGCGAACAGCCCGATCCACACGATGTCGACGAAGTGCCAGTAGTACGAGACGACGATCGCGGCGGTGGCCTGCGCGGGGGTGAACTTACTGATCTTGGTGCGGACCAGCAGGAACACGAAGGCGATCAGGCCGCCGATGACGTGCAGACCGTGGAAGCCGGTGGTGATGTAGAACACCGAGCCGTAGGCGCTGCTCGAGATCGAGGTGCCCTCGTGGACCAGGTGGTAGTACTCGTAGCCCTGGCCGCCGACGAAGAACGCGCCCATCAGGAACGTGAGGACGTACCAGCGACGCAGGCCGAACACGTCGCCCTTCTCCGCGGCGAACACGCCCATCTGGCAGGTGAACGACGACGCGACCAGCACGGCCGTGACCGGCACGGCGAGCTTCATGTTCAGCTCGGTCGGTTCCGGCGGCCAGTTGCCGTGGGCCTGGGCTCGCGCGACGAAGTACATGGCGAAGAGGCCGGCGAAGAACATCAGCTCGCTCGACAGCCAGATGATGGTACCGACGCTGACCATGTTGGGCCGGTTCAGCGAGTGCACACGCTGGGTAATGGCCGATCCTGGGGTCCCTACTGCGGTCGTCACGGGGCTAAGTATGACTCGTCGTAGTACGACAGCAGTAGCCGGGTACGAAACTTGGCCGTCTGTGTCGGAAAACGCACGGACGGACCGGGTCCCGACGGCATCGGCGCCGCTGTGCCCGACCTCGCGGGGACGCCGCCGCACCGGACGCGCCGACCTGCGCGGAGGCGGCCATGATGACAGGCGAGAGTAAGTAGAAGCTGAGACGAGGAGGCGGATGTGGCACCGCGAATCTGGCGACGGCTGTTCGGGCGCGGCGCCCCGGCGCCGCTGGACCCGGCGCGTGCCGATCTGGTGGTGGTCGCGGCCGGTTTCGAGGACGCCGAGTCCTGCTCGGCGGTGCTGGAGAGGGCCGAGGGACTGATCGAGGACGCGCCCGCGGTGCTGCGCCATCACCTGCGGATTCCGGCGGCTCAGGTCCAGCGGGTGTGCGAGATCGCGGCGCAGGACGGGTACGCGCCCGCGCCGCCCACCGCCATGGCATCGGGCGAACTGGAGGCGCTGATCCTCCAGCGCGTGCAGCTGGTCGACGCGCTGCACTGCGCGCAGGAGAAGTCGCGGATGGCCGGGCTGGCCCAGCGCCACGACGGAGTCGCCGACGGCTGGGACGTCCTGCAACCGGGCTCGTAGGGGGCTTCCACCCACGCTGCGGCCGTACGCGGGCTGGACTTCGTCCGGCCGCGCCGACCAGCCGTACCTCCGCCTACGCTCCGGTCATGCGCGGCTATAGACGGGCTTCGCGCGACCGCGCCCACTAGGCTGCTTCACACAGAACTGGTGGAGGACCAGTGTGACGGGAGAGATGGAATGAGCGTGCGCAGCTGGCCCCAGGTGCTCGGAACCCTCGCCGACGGTGGCGACCTGGCCGCGGACGACACGGCGTGGGTCATCAACGAGATCTTCACCGACAACGCGACGCAGGCGCAGATCGCGGCCTTCGGCGTCGCGATGAAGATCAAGGGACCGACGCCGGCCGAGCTCTCCGGCATGGCGTCCGGCATGCTCTCGCACGCCCGCCTCGTGCACATCGACGGCGACGCGGTCGACATCGTCGGCACCGGCGGCGACCGGTCCGGCTCGGTGAACATCTCCACCATGTCCTCGGTCGTGGTGGCCGCGTCGGGCGTTCCTGTGGTCAAGCACGGCAATCGGGCGGCCTCGTCCAAGAGCGGCGGCGCCGACGTGCTGGAGGCGCTCGGCGTGCGGCTCACCCTCGGCCCCGAGTCGGTGGCGCAGTGCGTCCGCGAGGTCGGGATCGGATTCTGCTTCGCGCCGCTGTTCCACCCGGCCCTGCGCTTCGCCGGCCCGGCGCGCAAGGAAATCGGCATCCCGACCGTCTTCAACGTGCTCGGCCCGCTGACCAACCCCGCGCAGCCACGGGCCGGGCTGGTGGGTTGCGCCTTCCCCGAACTGCTTCCGGTGATCGCGGGCGTGTTCGCCGAGCGCGGGGCCAGCGCCCTCGTGGTGCGCGGCAACGACGGTCTCGACGAGATCACCACCTCCGATACCACCGACGCCTGGGTGGTATCGGGCGGCCGTCAGCGCCGGATCACCATCGATCCGACCCGCCTCGGCATCCCGCGCGTCGAGCTGGACGCGCTGCGCGGTGGTGACGCGGAGGTCAACGCCGGTGTCGCGCGGTCGGTGTTCGCGGGCGCGGCGGGTCCGGTGCGCGACGCGGTGCTGGTGAACTCGGCCGCCGCGATCGTCGCCTACGACCTGTCGCGCGGGGTCGGCGATCCCGAGGCCGACGTGCACGACGCGCTGGCCGCGGGCATCGAGCGCGCGGCGGCGGCGATCGACGGTGGTCAGGCGGCGGCGCTGCTGGACAGCTGGGCCAAGCTTTCGCACACGCTCGGCGATCGGTGAACTTTCGGCGAACGATTGATCGAGCGTCGCCGAATCGCTTCCACACAGGTAACGGATCATTAGACTGGCTCGGCGCGGGATGGATCGGCCGCAGCGATTCGCCCGCCGCAACTGGTCAGCATGTCGCGATTCCCGGCGGCCGCTCGACCGCCGCCGCTGCGCGGCATTCATCCGGCGCGGCACCCTGACACGGGTCGGCGCGCCATTTCCGACACGTGAGGAGCTCACCATGAAGCACGCACTATTCGGAATCGTTGCCGCCTGCACACTGCTCGCCGCGCCGCTTGCGCACGCGGCGGAGGGCGACTTGGTCGTGAACGGGACGGCGATCCAGAACCCGACGGGTTGCGTCCAGATCACCGCGGGCACCGACGAGGTCTCGGTGCAGAACAACACCGACGCCACCGTCATGGTGCACACCGAAGTGGACTGCCAGGGCGAGGTGACGGCCGTGGTCGCGCAGGGCGAATCGGTCACGATCAACGGCGCGTCCATCGCGGTCTCCTGACCGGTCACTCCCCCAGCGAGAAACCGGCTTCCACGTCGGCGCGCGAGTAGGACTTGAACGCGATGTGGGTGGTGGTGCGCAGCACGCCGGGCGTCTTGTCGATCCGGTGCGTCACCACCTCGGCGACCTGCTCGTGATCGCGCACCCGCACGATCGCGATCAGGTCGACATCGCCCGCGCACGAGTACACCTCGGTAACGCCTTCGGTATCGGCGACCGCCTGCGCGGTCTCCGGGATACGGGCATTGTCGGCGTGGATCAGCACGATCGCGTTAATCATGCCGTCAGCCTAGGCGGTCGGCGTAGTCCGCCTCGGCCGATCGGGTCCGCGCTGCCGCGTCGGCCACCTCGGCCCAGCCGAGCCACCGGCCTGCGCCGTGGCGCGGCTCCCGATAGCCCTCCGTGCTGCGCACGATTCGCACGCCCGGCCGCGCCAGCCAGCGGGCGATCAGCCCCGCTTCCTCCGGTGAAGCGCCCCGCAGCGGCGGTGCGTCGACGAGATCGGGGCAGCCGCCGTCGGCGAGGGACGGTGCCTCGGCGATCCCGTCCGGGACGACCGTCTCCGCCGCCGCGACGATCTGTTCCACGATCACCATCGGCGGCGTGCCGCGGCGCGCCACCCCGGATCCCGCGAGGCGGCCGTACCGGATGACGGCGAACTCCCACCCGCCCGCGCCGTCCGGATGCGCGGCGATCAGTTCGGCGATGCGAGCGACGGCCGCGAGCCGCTGGGTGCGTCGCACCGCCCTGATCACCGTGACGGTGCGGTCACGCAATCGCGCGGCGGCCTCGAAATGCTCGGCGCGGGAGTGGCTTTCGATGCGGTCGAGCATGGCGCGCAGGGTGGCGTCGGAATCGCCGTGAAACAGTGCGCGCACCGCGGCGGGAGCCGAGGCGTATTCCTTTGTATCTATAGGGATTCCGGAGGGGGTGGCCGCGGGGCAGCCGCCGACCACCGCGGGCGGGCAGTCGTGGCGGGCGCCGCGCGGCAATCGCGCCGTACAGGTGCGGAGTCCGGCGTGCTCGGCGACGGTGGCCGCGACATCGGCGGCATCCAGTCGAGAGGTGAATGGCCCCAACGCATCCCGAGTCGGTGTGCGGACGATGGCGAAGCGCGGGAACGGCTCGTCGGTCAATGTGAGCCACCATCCGCGCTTGGGGAATTTCGAGCGCCGGTTGTAGGGCGGGGCGTGCGCGACGAGCAACCGCAGTTCGCGCACCCCGGCCTCCAGCGCGTGCGCGCACACCACGTGGTCGACGCGGGTGGCCAGCGCGACCATCTCCTTCATCCGGCCCCTGGTCTCCGAGCCGGTGAAGTAATTGCGCACGCGGCGGCGCAGATTCACCGCTGTGCCGATATAGAGGACCTCGTCGGTGGGGCCGCGGAAGAGGTAGACGCCGGGGGCGGCGGGCAGGTCGGTGGCCAGCACCCGTTTGGCGCGCTGCCCGGAACTCACGCCGGGCAGGTAGTCCATCAGCTCGGTGAGACTGTGCACGCCTTGGTTTCCCACTCTGGCGATGAGCGCGTGCAGCACGTCGACGGTGGCGCGCGCGTCGTCGAGGGCGCGGTGCGTCGGCTGGGTGCTCGCGCCGAACAGCCGGGCCAGCGACGCGAGTCGCACCGAGGGCGCCTCGTCCCTGCCGAGCACCCGCCGGGCCAGTTTCACCGTGCACAGCACCGGCGCCTTGGGCCACTCGGTTTCGCAGCGCGCCGCGGCGGCCCGCAGGAAGGCCATGTCGAAGCGGGCGTTGTGGGCGACGAGCACCGCACCCGCGGCGA
This sequence comes from Nocardia sp. bgisy134, assembly GCF_057708325.1. Classification (NCBI taxonomy): domain Bacteria; kingdom Bacillati; phylum Actinomycetota; class Actinomycetes; order Mycobacteriales; family Nocardiaceae; genus Nocardia; species Nocardia sp. bgisy134. The sequence continues at coordinate 846,357 of NZ_JBYIRW010000001.1, read as the reverse complement.
ACTCGAGGAACCCGGGCAGCACGGACTCGATGCGCGGGGCCGCGTAGACCATGGCGGTGGTGATCCCGGTGACGTGCACGACCGCGGGCGGTATCGCCCTGCCGGGGTTCACCAGCGTCGCGAACTCGCCGAGCACCTCGCCGCCGCACACCTTGACCGCGCCGATCTCGGTAATGGCGTCGCCGTCCGCGCTGGTGCCGGTGGTCTCCAGGTCGACGACCACGAAGGTGGTGTCGTAGAGCGGCGTATCGAGTTCGTCGAAGGCCAGCTGCTTGGCGGCGGCCTGGCGCGGCGCGGGGTCGGGCACGGCGAGCAGCGTAGGGGCCCGGTACGACAACCTCCGGGCACGCGAAACCGTGCGCCATTCGTCCGATTTGTCGCGCGAGGTTTTCGTTGCGATACCCCCGAAATGATCTAGAACACCCAAAAGCGATCCAGATCACATTTCCGCCGCGAATGAATCAGCGCCCGGGCGTGTCCGGTACAGCCGACCTGCCGTGCCAGGCATGCTGCCCCGCTGCCGGACGCACTCTGGTCGCGCGTCCGGTTCGAGGACGCGTCAAGCACCGGCTCGGGTATCTCCACCTGCGCAAATGCCGGTTATGCAGACCTGACATGGACCACATCGCCACCTGGGACAGTTGGGGGTAACGAGGCGGACGCCGACGGGTAACCGGCCGCCGTTATCGTTTCGTGATTGCTGTGAGATACCTCGCAGATATGCGTGGCGAAAATTGTTGAGCGTCGCCATTTCGGATGCCTTGGGCTTTACAAAACACCGTGATGTGTTCGTAATCTTTTCGAGACCTCACGGAGTCCGCCGCACCGAACGGAGCGGCAGCACGCAGTCCGCTGCACCACCGGGTGTGGCGTCGTGGGGCAGATTGGAAGTACCGCATCATGGCGACCAACACCGTCAAGCGACAGGCGCAGCGTGCCGTTGCCGCCGGAGCCGTCGGCGCTGCCACCATCGGCGCCTTCCTCCTTCCCGCCGCCCCCGCGTCGGCTCAGCCGGTGACCATCCCCGGCGTGGGAACGTTCGAGGTTCCGAACGAGATCCCGATCCCGGCCGACGTCCCCGGCGTGCAGCTCGGCACCGTGCCCGGCGCTCCGCTGCCGTTCGTCGCGCCGCAGAAGACCCTCGGCGAGGTCGCGCTCGACGCCGCCATGAGCAAGCTCGGCGCCCCGTACGTGTACGGCGCCGCGGGCCCGAACTCCTTCGACTGCTCCGGCCTCGTGCAGTGGTCCTACCGCCAGGCGGGCATGGAGCTGCCCCGCACCAGCGGCGCCCAGCTGGGCGCAGGCACCGCGATCTCGATCGACAACCTACAGCTCGGCGACCTGGTGTCGTTCTACGGCGGCGGCCACTCGGGCCTGTACGCGGGCGACGGCAACGTCATCCACGCCTCCACCTCCGGCAGCCCGGTGATGATCGCCTCGATGTCATCGATGCCGGTCGCGGGCGCGCGCCGCTTCTGATCGGCCGAATCGAGCCGGGTCGCCGCGCGCGGCCCGGCTCGATTCTTCTCACCGGCCGTGATCGGTTCGTTCTCCACTGGACACCGACAGCCGCCGTTTCGTAACCTAAATGAGACCTACCGGGTTGCAGAGTCGCCTAACCCGTCTCCGTGAGCCGCGTGGGCGACTGCGTCGCTTTCGATTTCACGAGTCGGCATTACGAGAGAACGGGGCACGCCAGTGACAGCTGGTCACCGAAGACTTCGCGCGCATCGTCTGGTGAGCGGGGTGCTGGCGGCCGGAGTACTGGCCGCGGCCCTCCACGCGAGCGGTCCCGCGGGCGCCGACCCCGCGGCGCTGCCGACCACCGCGACCGAAGCGGTGCAGCGGATGGTCGACCTCTCCCGGCAGACCGAGCAGCTGAATCAGCAGTCGCTGACCGTCCAGGCCGAACTCGACGCCAAGCTCGCCGTGCAGCAGGAGGCCGACGCGAAGCTGGCCGCGACCACCGAGGTCGCCGACGCCGCGCGCGCCGAGGTGCGGAAATTCCAGCCGGTCATCGACCGCACGGCGATCGCCGCCTATCAGGGCGCGCGCACCAACCGCATATACGCCGTGCTGGTCAGCGATTCCCCGCAGAAGCTGCTCGATCAGATGTCCACGCTGGACGTGCTCAGCGCGCAGACCACCGATCAGCTGCGCCAGTTCAAGAAGGCCACCGACGCGGCCGAGTCCGCCGAGTCCGCCGCCCGCGCCGCCGCCGACACGGCTCGTAGCGCCGCCCAGAAGGCCGACCAAGCGCGCGCCGATCTGGAACGCAAGCGCAGTGAGCTGGGCGGCGCGGTCGCCCAAGTGGTCGAGGCGTGGGGCGCGCTGTCGAGCAAGGACAAGTCCGCGCTGGCCGGGTCGCCGTTCCCGCCCGGCTTCGATCGCGACACGCTGCTGCAGGGCCTGGTGCCCGGCAGCGGAACCAGCGCGCTGGCCGCCGGACTCACCCGCGTCGGCGATCCGTACGTCTGGGGCGCGACCGGACCGAGCCAGTTCGACTGCTCGGGCCTGGTGCAGTGGGCGTTCAAACAGGTCGGCAAGAACGTGCCGCGCACCAGTTCGGCGCAGGCGTCCTACGGCACACCCGTGGACAAGGACGATCTGCAACCCGGTGACGTGGTGTTCTTCTATTCCGACATCTCCCACGTCGGCATCTACGCGGGCAACGGACTCATGTTGCACGCCTCCACTTTCGGCGTGCCGGTGGCCGTAGCGCCCATGGGGTCGACGCCTTATCACTCCGCTAGGCGATACTGATCCGCTATGGAGGGTTGGCGACGGGCACGCGGCTGGTGCATGGCCAAAGGGCGGTGTCAGTTCGTACTCACCGTCGGAATGGTCACCCTGTTGACAGGCTTGTGCTGCGCATTGGTCATGGCGCCCAAGTGGGCGCTGCCGAAAATCCTCGCCGCCCAAGACACCTCGACCGAGAGCCTGGGCCAAATGCCCGGCGACGACCCGCGACTGGCCGCCGTGCGCCGCACCATCGAACCGTTCGGCCCGATCGAGTCGATCCGCGCCCCCGGCGGTGACGGCGCGGAATCCCTCGTGGTCGGCCATCCCGGCCACCGCGCCGAACTCGAGGTGCTCGCGCGCGAACTGCCCGCCGCCACGGCCGCGATCACCGAGCTGTGGGGTCCGAACTGGGCGCAGTCGGCGCTCGTCGTGGTCGCGGCGAATCCGTCGGAGTTCGCCGCGCTGGTGCGGGCGGGCGGCGAGATGCCCACCGAGGTCGCCGCGGCCTCGGTGGCCGATCCGTTCGTGCGCGGCAGCAAGCCGACCGGTCAGCGGGTGGTCTTCAGCCCCGACGCGGGCCGTCGCCTCTCGCCCGCCGGATTGCGCACGCTGCTGCGCCACGAACTGACCCATATCGCGGCGCGCGCCGAGACCGCCGACGGCGCCCCGCAGTGGATGCTGGAGGGCTTCGCCGAGTACGCCGCGCACCGCGGCCAGGGTCATCCGTTCGCCGACATCGCGCCGACCGTGCACGCGGCGCTGAACGACGGAGCGCTCCCCGACGACCTGCCGCCGGACACCGCGTTCGCGGGCGGCAGTGCCGTCGCGGCCTACGAGCAGGCGTGGTCGGCCTGCGCTTTCGTAGCCGAGAAGTACGACGAATCCCGGCTCGTCGAGCTCTATCGACGCCTCGCCGCGCAACGGCAGGACGCCGCGAGCGAGGATCGCGTCCTGCGCGAGGTGCTCGGCATCGGGCGCGCCGATTTCGTCGCGGACTGGCGCAGCTGGCTCTCGGCCAAGGCCGTGTGATCCGTCCCCACGGAGCCCGACCGGAGCGGCGCCGCGCCGATCCCACCAAGTAGGTTGTCCCCCATGGCCCGAACTCTGCTGGTTACCAATGATTTCCCGCCGCGGCCGGGCGGTATCCAGTCGTATCTCCAGGCGCTCGCCGGACAGCTACCGCCCGACGATCTGGTGGTCTACGCGCCGCGCTGGCGCGGTGACTCGCACCTGAAGTTCGATGCCAAGCAGAAGTTCCAGGTGGTTCGCCATCCCACCACCCTGATGCTGCCGACGCCGCTGGTCCTGCGCCGGGCCGCGCGGCTGCTGCGCGACGAGAAGTGCGACACCGTCTGGTTCGGCGCGGCGGCGCCGCTGGCCCTGCTCTCGCCGCGGCTGCGCAGAGCGGGCGCCGGGCGCATTCTGGCCAGCACGCACGGGCACGAGGTCGGCTGGTCGATGCTGCCCGGCGCGCGACAGGCGCTGAGCGCGATCGGCACGCACACCGACGTCGTCACCTACGTCAGCAAGTACACCCGCGGCCGGTTCGCCTCGGCCTTCGGCGCGGACGCGGCGCTGGAATACCTGCCGCCCGGCGTCGACACCGACATGTTCCGTCCCGACCCCGAGGCGCGCGCCGAGCTACGCAGGCGCTACGAGCTCGGCGACCGCCCGACCATCCTGTGCCTGTCCCGGCTGGTTCCACGTAAAGGCCAGGACGTGCTGATCGCGGCGATGCGCGAGATCCGCGACCGGGTCGACGGCGCGGTGCTGGTGATCGCAGGCGGCGGGCCCTACGAGGACAAGCTGCGCGGTCTCGCCGCCGCGCTCGGTGTCACCGACAGCGTGGTCTTCACCGGCCGGGTGCCCTCGGCCGAGCTCGCCGCGCACCACACCATCGCCGACGTGTTCGCCATGCCGTGCCGCACCCGCGGCGCCGGTCTCGACGTCGAGGGCCTCGGCATCGTGTACCTGGAAGCCTCGGCCAGCGGCGTTCCCGTGGTCGCGGGCCGTTCCGGCGGCGCGCCGGAAACCGTGCTGGAGGGCAAGACCGGCCGGGTGGTGGACGGACGCAAGGTCACCGAGGTCGCCGACGCGCTGGTGGACATCCTCGCCGACCGTGACGCCGCCGCGGCCATGGGCGCCGCGGGCCGCGCCTGGGTGGAGGAGAACTGGCGCTGGGACGCCCTCGGCGCGCGCCTGCGCCACCTCCTCCGCTGAGGGAACCCCGATCAACTACGCTCAGCGGTGTGAGCAGTATTCAGGTCGCGGACCAGACGTTCGTCGCCGCCTCGGGCGCGGCGGTCGCGCAGGTGCTCGAGGGTACCGACAAATGGCGCCAGTGGTGGCCCGACCTCACCCTCGACGTGCGGGAGGACCGCGGCGACAAGGGAATTCGCTGGTCGGTGTCCGGCGCGCTGACGGGGACCATGGAGGTGTGGCTGGAGCCCGCGCTCGACGGGGTCATCCTGCATTACTTCCTGCACTGCGAGCCGCGGGGCGCCGAAGGGATGTCACCGCGCGAGTTGTCGGCCGCCAACCGGGCACGCCGGGTCGCGGGCAAGAACATGTCGTTCGAGATCAAGGCGCGGCTCGAGGCGGGCCGTCCGGCCGGGGTGACGCCCGCCGCGACGACGGCAGGCTGAGCACCGAGGCGGCGCCGCCGCGCCCGCGCGGCCATTCGACACCGAAAGGAATCGTTGACCACCATGGCCGACCGGACCCAGAGGTCGATCCTCATCGAGGCCCCCTCGCAGCGAGTGATGTCCGTCATCGCCGATCTGGAGTCCTACCCGGAGTGGGTCTCGGCGGCGAAGTCCGTCGAGGTGCTGGAGAAGGGCCCCGACGGCCGGGCTCGCACGGCCCGCTTCGTGCTCGACGCGGGCGTCGTCAAGGACACCTACGTGCTGACCTACACCTGGCGCGCCGACGACAAGGCGGTCAGCTGGAAGCTGATCAGCGGTGAGCTGCAGAAGGCGCAGGACGGCACCTACGAACTCATCGAGCAGCCCGACGGCAGCACGCAGGTGATCTACGAGCTCACCGTGGATCTCAACATCCCGATGATCGGCATGTTCAAGCGCAAGGCCGAGAAGGTCATCACCGATACCGCACTGAAGGAACTGAAGAAGCGGGTCGAAGGCTGACCGGGCAGCAGAAGCCCGGCCGGCGCGAGCCGACCAGGCTCGAGCTGTACGTCGGCAAGGGCGGCGTCGGCAAGACCACGCTGGCCTGCGCGACCGCTATGTCCTATGCCCGCGCCGGGCACACCGTCCTGCTGGCCTCCCTCGACCAGGCGCATTCGCTCGGCGACGCGCTCGGTTTCCGTTTCCCGCACGATCCGGGGACGGTGACCGGAATCGCCAGGGTGCTGCCGGGACTCGACGTCATCGAGGTGGATTCGCTGGCGCTGCTGGAGGATCGGTTCCGTGAGGTGACGCGAATGCTGTCCGTGGGCGGCGCGCACACCCACGACCACGGCATCGACCTGGCCGCGCTCGACCCCGCCGAGCTGACCGGCCTGCCCGGCGTGCAGGAACTGCTGATGCTGGTGGAGATCGCGCAGTTCGCCGACGAGAACGACTGGAATGTCATCGTCGTGGACTGCCCGCCCTCGGCGGACATGCTGCGCATCGTCACCGCCCCCGACACCCTGCTCGGTTATCTGGAACGGATCTGGCCTCCGCACGCGCGAGCGATGAGCACCATCGGCACCGATCTGCGGCGGGCGGTGCTCGCGGCGACGGTGGATCGGATCGTCGGCGCCGTCGGCGAGGTGCGCGATCTGCTCGCCGACCACCGCCGCACCGGCACGCGGCTGGTCACCGTCGCCGAACGGGTCGCGCTCGCGGAGTCCGAGCGGGTGCGCTCGGCCGCCGCGCTGCTGGGGCTGCGGCTGGACGCGGTGATCGTCAACAAGGTGCTGCCGCCGATGCCGGAACCGTCCGGTCCGCCCGAGGCCGTCCATCCCGCCGTGCACTGGTATCACAACCGGCGCGCGGAGCAGTTCGACGTGATCGAGGGGCTTCGAAAGGCCATGCGCGACATCCCGGTGCTGATCGCCCAGCACACGGGCACGGAGCCGGTGGGTCTCGGTTCGCTCCAAGCGCTTTCCTACGCGGTCGATTCCGGCGCGTCAGACGCGGGAACGGCATTTATGCTGGGCGACAATCCAGCGGAGGTTCACGCACGTTCCGGTGAACCGGTGGTTCGATTGGAATCGGGCACGGGTCTGCATTCGGTGTACGCGATGCGGATGCACCTGCCCGTCGTCGATCCGGCGACGTTGCGACTGGGACGAGTGGAGGACGATTTGATCGTGGGTGCGGACGGGGTGCGGCGCCGGGTGCGCTTGGCGCCGGTGTTGCGGCGGTGTGCGGTCGACGACGCCGAACTCGACAGCGGCTACCTGGTCGTGCGTTTCCGCCCGGATCCGGACGTATGGCCGCTGACGCCAGAGGGTCGCTGAGATGGAGCACGGGATGTCGGCCTCGCCCGGCGACGGGATCGGCGAATTCGCCGAGGAACTGAAGCTGCTCGCGGAGGCGGTGCTCGAACGCGTCGAACCGGTGCTGCGGCGCAGCGCGGCGCAGGGTCAGCCGGACTGGCCTGCGTGCAGCTGGTGCCCGGTGTGCGCGGCCGCCGCGCTGGTGCGCGGCGAGCACCACGACGTGGTCGCGGCGATCGCGGATCACGGCACCGCGATCGTCACGGTGCTGCGCGAGGCGCTGGCCGGGGTGCCGGTCGATCCGCTGCTGCCCACCGACGATCTGGAAACCGATGTGCGGCACCGGCATCCGGGGTCCGGTGGCGCGCAGCATCGGACCGCCGATGCGGCGAGGTCGCGTGACGGACACGGCGGCTCGCGCACGGCCGACCGGCACGATGCCGGGGCTGGGCCGGGTGGTCGTGGTGCGTCCCGCTCCGATGACCGGCACGGCAATCCGGCCCGTTCGACCGATCGGCACACCGCCGCTCGCTCGGGTGTCCGGAGCCAGGACGAGGACCACGCCGGTCACCAGCGCGGAGACGGCTCCCGCTCCGACCACAGGTCGCGGCGCACCGACGCCGGACGCCCGGCCGATGAGCGCACCGGCGCCGCGCCCTCAGCCGACAAGCGCGCCGACGCCACACGCCCAGCCAACCAGCGCACCGGCTCTGCGCGCTCGAACGACCAGCGCACCGACGCCGCACGCCCGGCCGACCAGCGCACCGACGCCGCACGCCCGGCCGACCAGTACACCGGCACCGCACGCCCGGAGGATCAGCACACCGCGGCGTCCGACGCGCCGGAGCAGCCCAGGCACTCCCGCTTCATGGGCAAGCGGCCCGGGTACGTCGGTATCCCCGTGACGATCAAGGCATGACACACCCGGTGGCAGATGCGCTCCCGCTGACCGTCGGTATCGACGTCGGCGGCACCAACATTCGCGCCTCGGTGGTGGACGGCGACGGCGAGGTGCTCGACACCGTGCAGTCGCCGACACCGCACAGCGAGCGCGCCCTGGAGGACGCCCTCGACCGTGCCGTGCGGGAACTGCGCCGCCGCCACCCGATCGGCGCCGTCGGTCTCGCCGTCGCGGGCTTCATCAGCGGCGACCGGTCCACCGTGCGGTTCGCCCCGCACCTGCCGTGGAAAGACGCGCCCGTCGCGGCGCGGCTCACCGAGCGTCTCGACCTCCCGGTGATCCTCGAGCACGACGCCAACGCCGCCGTGTGGGCCGAGTACCGGTTCGGCGCGGCGGCGGGCGGGCACAACGTGGTGCTCGTCGCGATCGGCACCGGCGTCGGCGCGGCGCTGCTCATCGAGGGCACGCTCTACCGGGGCACGCACGGCGTCGCACCGGAACTCGGCCATCTGCAAGTGGTCCCGCACGGCCGGGTCTGCCCGTGCGGCAAACACGGCTGCTGGGAAAGGTATTGCAGCGGAACCGCGCTCGCCGAGACCGCGATCGAGCTGCTGGCCACCGACCCCGGCCGCTCGACGGTGCTGGCCAGAGAGGTGTCCCGCGATCCCGGTTCGCTCACCGGCAGGCGGGTGGCGGGCGCCGCCCAGGACGGCGACCCCGTCGCGCTCGCCGCGATGGCCGACTTCGCGCGCTGGCTCGGGCTCGGGCTGGCGTTCGTCAGCGACATCTTCGACCCCGATCTCGTCGTCATCGCGGGCGGCGTGAGCAGTTCGGCTCCGCTGTTCCTCGACGACGCGCGCGAGGAGTACGCCCGCGCCGTCACGGGCGCAGGACACCGGCCGCTGGCCCGCATCCGCACCACCCAGCTCGGTGAGGCGGCGGGCATGATCGGCGCCGCCGAACTGGCGCGCGCCGTGCTCGCGGAGCCGGGGCGGCGCTCGTCGCGGGTCGCGCGCAGCGGGCGCTGACGCGTCCGCGCGCACGGGCACATCCGTTCGAATAAGGCCGTCGCGGAGGGGCCTTCGGGACCTGCGACGATCCGATTGTGGTGAGATACACCGCTGCAATTGGATGTGATCTAGAACCAGCGGTAAAGTCGGCAACTGACGCAGGTTGCCCGCTACTATCCCGGTCCCGGGGGAAGGACGTCATGTTCTACTGGCTGCTGAAGTTCGTGCTGCTGGGACCGTTCATTCATCTCTACAATCGGCCCACGGTCGAAGGCGTGGAGAACATCCCGGCGGACGGGCCGGCCATCATGGCGGGTAATCACCTCTCCTTCGCCGACTGGCTGTTCGCCCCGCTGACCAGCCCGCGGCGCATCAACTACCTGGCCAAGGCCGAATACTTCAACACCCCCGGTCTCAAGGGGCGTCTGCAGAAGTTCTTCTTCAGCGGCACCGGCCAGTACCCGATCGACCGCAGCGGCGCCGACGCCGCCGAGGACGCGCTGAACGCCGCGCGCAAGCTGCTCGACGAGAACCGCTTGGTCGGCCTCTACCCCGAGGGCACCCGCTCCCCCGACGGCCGCCTCTACAAGGGCAAGACCGGCCTGGCCCGCCTCGCGCTCGAGACCGGCGTGCCCGTCATCCCCGTCGCGGTCATCGGCACCAACGAGGTCTCCCCGCCCGGCCCCTTCAAGTGGCGCCGCCGCAAGGTCACCATCAAGTTCGGCGCGCCGATCGACTTCTCCCGCTACGAGGGCATGGGCGGCAACCGCTTCGTCGAACGCGCCGTCACCGACGAGGTCATGTACGAGCTCATGCGACTGGGCGGCCAGGAATACGTCGACGTCTACGCCCACAGCCTCAAGGGCGTCCCCTCCGGCTCGAAGCCCGACGCCGCCCGCATCCCCGACACCGCGGCCAGCTGATTCTTCCCAGAACGGCCCCGGGACCACCAAAGGTCCCGGGGCCGTTCTCGTTTCCGCGACGGTATCGTTGCCCCGGTGCCGGTGCGTGCGAAGCTGTGCGGAATCAGGTCCGAGAGCGATCTGCGGATCGCGATCGCGGCGGGCGCCGACGCGGTCGGATTCATCGCGGGCGTCACCCACGTCAGCGAGGACGCGCTCGACGCCGACCGGGCCGCCTGGCTCGCCGGGCAGACGCCGCCGTTCGTCACCAGGGTTCTGGTCACCCATCTCGAGAGCGCCGCGGCAATCCTCGAGCTCGCCGAACGCGTCGGCGTGGACGCCGTTCAGATCCACGGCCTAGTGACCGCCGAGACCGTTCGGCAGGTCCGCTCGGCCTCGGTCCACCGGATCATCCGGGCCGTGCACGTCACCGGTCCCGAGGCCGTGGACGCCGCCCGCGCGGCCGCGGCGGATTGCGATGCGGTCCTGCTCGATTCGCGCACGGACGACCGCCTCGGCGGCACCGGCCGCACCCACGACTGGTCCGTGAGCGCCGCCATCGTCGACGACCTGCGCCTGCTCGGCCGCCCCGTCATCCTCGCGGGCGGCCTGAACGCGGCCAATGTCGCCGACGCCATCCGCACGGTCCGCCCCTTCGCCGTCGACGTCAACAGCGGAGTCGAACACCCCTCCGGCGACAAATCCCCCGAAGCCTGCGCCGACTTCGTCACCACCGCCCACCGCGCCTGACCCGCACAGGCCTCGCAACGGCGTCGGGCCCTGCGAGACCTACGACGCGAGACCGCCGATGACGTTGATCACACGGTAAGCGAACGCCAAGGTGTTGATAGGGCTGGGCGGGGAGACTGCGGGCATGTTCAAGAAGTTGTTGGCGGCGGCAGGGGTCGGCGGGGCCGAGGTCGAGACCGAGTTGTTCACTCCGGGGGTGCAGCCCGGTGGGACGGTCGAGGGCGTCGTGCGGCTGCGCGGCGGGAAGGTCGGGCAGGACATCGCGCACATCGCGGTGGAATTCGTGACCAGGGCCGAGCAGGAGTACGAGGACCACGAAGCCGTGCGCGACATCGCGTTCGGGCGCACCGGGGTGCACGGTCCGCTGCACCTGCCGCCCGGCGCCGTGCTGGATTTTCGCTTCGCGGCGCGCGCGCCGATGGAAACGCCGATCACGTTCTACAACGGCAGGCACCTGCCGGGCACGGTGGTCTCGCTGCGCACGATCGTCGAGATCCACGGCGCGGTCGACGCCGCCGACACCGACCCGATCGGGGTCGGCGCGCTGCCCGCCCAGCACGTGCTGCTGGAGGCTGTGGAGCGCTTGGGTTTTCACTTGCGCAGCGCCGACGTGGAGGCGGGCCGGGTGCACAACACGCCCCAGACGTTGCCGTTCTATCAGGAGATCGAGTTCGCGGGCTCACCGCACTACCCGCGGCTGAACCAGCTGGAGGTCACCTTCGTCGCCACCGAGACCGGCATGAGCGTGGTGCTGGAGGCGGACAAGCGCGGCGGCTGGATCTCCGAGGGCCGCGACGTCTTCGACGCGCTGTGGGTCGACTACCAGCGCCTCGGCGGCGTCGACTGGGCGGGCGAACTGCATCATCGCCTGGCGCGGCTCGCGCACTGAGCCCGCGTTGGTAGCCTTGTCACGCACAACGTCGACGCGGGACCACGGGTAGGGGTGGTCTGCTCGGCGTGCGAGTGAGGTGAGCATGGTCCGCCGCGACACCGGTGGTCGAATTCTGAAGCTGCCCAGGCGTGTCGACGCCGAGCCCGCCGGCGATCCGCCGACGGGCCGGCTCGCCCGCACCACGAAGCTGGCCGGACTACCGGTGGCGTTCGCGGGCAGGCGGGTCGCGGGCGCGGGCAAACGCATGCTCGGCCGTCCCGCGGACGAGGTGAACCGCGAGATCCAAGCCCGGACCGCCCAGCACCTGTTCGACGTGCTCGGCGAGCTCAAGGGCTGCGTGGCCAAGCTCGGGCAGCTGATGTCGCTGTACGAGCTCGCGCTGCCCGCGGATTTCGCCACGCCGTACCGCGACGCGCTCAACCAGTTGCAGGATTCGGCGCCCGCCATGCTGCCCCCGATGGTGCATTCGGCGCTGGCTGCCCAGCTCGGCCCGCACTGGCGGACGTTGTTTCTGGAGTTCGAGGACCGGCACGCGGCGGCGGCCTCCGTCGGCCAGGTGCACCGCGCGGTATGGCGCGACGGCCGCCGGGTGGCCGTGAAGGTCATGTATCCCGGCGCGCGCGAGGCTGTGCTCAGCGATTTGCAGGCGCTGCGCCAGATCGCTCCCCTGTTCACCGCGCTGCTGCCCGGCGCGGATTCCCGCGCGGTGATCGAGGCGCTGTGTGCCTACATCGGCGAGGAACTCGACTACGAGATCGAGGCCGCGCATCAGCGCAGCTTCGCCGCCGCCTACGCCGACGACCCCGATTTCGTGGTGCCCGGAGTGGTGGCGCAGCAGGGCGACGTGCTGATCACCGAATGGCTGGACGGCGTCTCGCTGTCGCGGATGCTCGTGCAGGGCGCGCCGTTCGATCGCGACCGGATCGGGTTGCTCGTCCTGCGCTTCCTGCTGTCCGGCCCGACGAAAGCCGGTTTGCTGTACGGCGATCCGCATCCGGGCAATTTCCGCATCATGCCCGACGGCAGGCTCGGGATCGTCGATTTCGGCGCGTGCGCGCCGTTCCCGCCCGGCTACCTCGACGCGCTGACCGATATCGCCCAGGCGATCCTGACCGACGACCCGACCGATCTGGAGGCGGCGATCCGTCGGCGCGGCTACGTCGGGCCCGATCGCGCGCTGGACAGTCACACGGTGCTCGAGCAGCTGGCGCCGATGCGTGATGCCATGCTCGACCCGACCTTCCGCCTGACCACCGAGTGGTTGCGCAAACGCGTCTCGGCGACAGTGGATCTGAGCCTGTCCAACGTGATCCGGCAGCTGACCATGCCCGCCGAGCACACCCCGATGCTGCGGACGTTCCTTGCGGGTGTGAGCGTGATGTCGCAGCTCCAGCCGGAACTGCCGCTGCGCACCGAATGCACCCGCTGGTTCCCCGACGTGATCGCCGCGCTCGGACTCGACGACGCGGGTTCGCCATGGCCGCCGGACAATCCGACCGAACCGCTGCGCCGCCTGAACCCCGCCCAACCGAGCGCCCGGCTCACACTCGCGCCGAAGGCCGCCGACTCCCTGGCGCGCGACCACGCAACCGAACCCAATGCGCAACGGGCCATCACCAGCGATGCGCCGACGACGAACCGACCGGCCGAACCCGGCCACTGAACCCCACCACGTAGCCGAGCGCACGACCCGGATACCAGCACGAGCCCAATCGACCGCAAAGCCGAGACGCGCAGCCGAATCCGGCACGTGACGGCCGCGCGGCAGCCCGGTCCTGAAGCGACCGTCGGCCGCGCGGGCCGGTTGCGGCCATCGGCGCGCTCGCAAGTCGTGCGCCCAGGTTCGGCGGCGGAGGTTCCACGTGCGGCTCCAGAGCTGGATCGCCATCCCGGTGAGCGCATCGCCGCGAGGACCGTCTCACCGGGATGCCGCGGGCGGTCCGGTCAATTGGTCGGACCGACAGCGGCCGTTCACGCGGCGTTGACGTGACTGCGTGAGGGTGGCGACCATGGCACACAGCGGTCCGGCACTGGGCATCTCCCGGCGCACCCTGCTGCGCACGTCCGCGCTCGGTCTGGTGGCCGGGCCCGCGCTTGCCGCCTGCGGCGCCGACGACGGACCCGTCCTGGTCCGGCAGCGGCCGAACCTCACGCACGGCGTCGCGGTCGGCGACCCGCGCTCCGACGGCGCGCTGATCTGGGCTCGCTCGGACCGGCCCGCGACGCTGATCGTGGAGACCGCCGCCACCGAATCCTTCACCGACGCGCGCCGTTTCACCGGTCCGCTGCTCACGCCCGACGCGGACGGCACGGGACGGGTCCGCGTCGCCGGACTGCCCTCGGGCTCGGTGGTGCACTACCGCGTCACCCTCGAAGCCGAGGACGGCGCCACCTCCGAGCCGCTGACCGGCGTGTTCCGCACTGCGCCGACCGGTCCGGCCGACATCAAGCTCCAGTGGTCGGGCGACGTCGCGGGGCAGGGTTACGGGATCAATCCCGATCTGGGCGGGATGCGGATCTTCTCGACCATGGCCGCCCGGGACCCGCACCTATTCCTGCACTCCGGCGACGTCGTCTACGCCGACGGCCCGCTCCAAGAGTCGGTCACCCTGCCTGACGGCCGGATCTGGCGCAACACCGTCACCGAGGCCAAGAGCGCGGTCGCCCAGACGCTCGACCAGTTCCGCGGCCAGTACGCCTACAACCTGTCCGACCGGAACTATCGCGGGTTCAATGCCGTGGTGGCGCAACTGGTTCAGTGGGACGACCACGAGACGGTCAACAACTGGTACCCCGGCGGCACCGTCGCCGCGGACAAGGGCTACACCGAGCGCAGCATGGACACCCTCGCCACTCGCGCATGGCAGGCGTTCCACGAGTGGATGCCCCTCGACCCGAAGGAGGCCGTCGACGGCAGGCTGTACCGCAAGGTCTCGTACGGCCCGCTGCTGGACGTGTTCGTCCTCGACATGCGCACCTACAAGGACGCCAACGGCGCCAACACCGCGCCCGAGGGCAGGATCTTCGGTGCGGCACAGACGAAATGGCTGATCGACGGCCTGCGCGAGTCACGGGCCACCTGGAAGATCGTCGCCAACGACCTGCCGCTCGGCGTGGTGGTCCCGGACGGCAAGACCGCCTTCGAGGGTCCGGCCAACGGCGCGCCCGGTGCGCCCTCGGGCCGCGAATCCGAGATCGCGCAGGTGCTTTCGGCGATCAAAGCGAACCGGGTCACCGGCGTGCTGTGGCTGACCGCCGACGTGCACTACACCGCGGCGCACCGCTACTCCCCCGAGCGCGCGGCGTTCACCGATTTCGACGAGTTCTGGGAGTTCGTCTCCGGACCGCTCAACGCAGGCGCCTTCGGCCCCAACCAGCTCGACCCCACGTTCGGTCCCGAGGCGGTCTTCGTGCACGCGCCGCCCGCGCCGAACACCTCGCCGCTGGACGGCGCCTATCAGCATTTCGGCGAGGTCCGCATCGATGGCCGCACCGCGGAACTCACGGTGGATCTGTGCGACGCGACGGGCGCGGTGTTGTTCAGTCAGCGCCTGCCCGCGCCGGGCCGTTGAGCGGGAATCGAGAGCCGGTGCGCGGCGTGCTCGCCGAGGCGGCCGGCCGCGCGTCCACGCCCCTGGTCACGGGGGCGGGCGACATCGGCATCGTCGCAGGTCACAAGGGGTTGTCCGGGTGCGGGTAAAGAGCCTCCGACTTCGGGTACGCACCGAGCGCCAGACTGTGGTTAGCTACCGTGCCATGAGCACGCCGCAGACTGTCTCCGCCGAAGAATATCTACCCCGTGACACCGCGGATGTCGTTCGCACCGTGCGGAATTCACGGGGTCGCGCGGAGCGCCTCACGGTCCGCGGCGGCGAGCCGATCGAAGACAGCCTGACACTGCCCGATCAGCGCACCGTGGTCTCGCTGCGCCGGATGAACTCGGTGCTCGACATCAACCTCGGCCGTCGCACCGTCCGCGTGCAGGCAGGCGCCAAGCTCTCCGACATCGATCGCCGCCTCGGCGCGCACGGACTCGGCCTGCCCGTCGTCGGCGACCACCGTGACATCACCGCGGGCGGCTTCGCCTCGGTCGGCGGCGTGAGCAGCGCCTCGCACCGGTACGGCCTGTTCATCGATCAGATCGTGGATCTGGAATACGTCGACCCGGACGGGCGCATCGGCACCTGCGGGCGCAACCACCACACGGAGCGGTTCCACCGCATCCTCGGCGCGGGCGGGCGCGCGGGCATCATCACCGCGCTCACCCTGGACGCCGTCGACATCGACAAGGACCACACCTGGCTCACCACCGACGCCGACCGGTTCCTCGATTTCGACTCCTTCGTCGAGCACGCGCACACGGAGATCGCGAACCCCGGTAACGCGGCGTTGCAGGTCGGCCGCTGGGTCGACACCGCGCCGCTGAAGGTGGCGCGACCGGTCGGCACCGGCCACGTGCAGCTCGGCACCGTTCGATTCGGTCAGTGGTCCAGCCTCTACCCCACGACGCCGACCCGTTCGCTGCGGGCCCGCCGCGAGGTCGGCACCCGCACCCGGAAGTCGTTGGGCGCCATCGCCTCGCACGCGGGCGGCAAGGCGGGCATGCCGGTGCGCAACGCCGCGGCGGGCGCGCTGATGTTCGCTCCCAAGGTGCTCACGCTGCGCGACGCGGAATACCTCGCCGACACGGTGATCAGCTCCTCGGAGCGTGGACCCGCCTACCGCGTGGGCATTTTCGCGCCGCTGTCGACCTACGCCTCGGTGTTCTACCGGCTACACGACCTGTTCTCCGGACACCGGGAGCGCACCGGCTGCTTCACCGTCATCTCCGCGATGACCTACGGCGTGCGCTCCAGCTACCTGCGTGACGAGGCCGCCGCGCGCAGCCTGCCCGCCGAGGACCACGGCCTGATCACCTTCACCTGCCGGTTGCGTCCGTCCGCGCTGCCCTCGGAGCTGCTGCGCGACATCGTCGCCGGAATCGATGAGATCTGCGCGTCCGAACACGCCATGCGCTACGAGTCGGCCGATTAAACTGTGTCGCGCCGCGGTCACTGGGTGATAGCTGTCACCCGGCGGCCGTGGCCGATTCGGCACTGTCGGCGGGGTGTCGATGGGTCAGTTCAGCATGTCATCCGATGCGAAGGCTGTATCGATGCTCGAATTCCGCCCTGCCCCGGCCCGTTTCGTCGAACGCAAGCTGCGCGCACCGCGCGCCGACCTGCCCGACGCCCAATCCCTCGCTGACCAACGGATTCTCGTCACCGACGCCTGCTCCGACGTCGGCCGCGCCACCGCCGCGCTGCTCGCGGAGCACGGCGCCGAGTTGCTCCTGGTCGCCCGGCGCGGTGATCAGCTCATCGCCGCCTGCGAGGCGATCGTCGCCGCGGGAGGCCGGGCGCACTGGTTCCGCTGCGATCTGTCCGCGCTCGGCGACGTCGACCAGCTGGTCACCTGGGTGCTCGCGGAGTTCGGCGCCGTCGACGTCCTGATCAACAACGCGGGCCGCCCGGTACGCCGCCCCGTCGCGCAATCGCTCGACCGTTTCCGCGACTACCAGCGCATGATGGCCGCCAACTACTTCGGGCCGCTGCGACTGACCCTCGGACTGCTCCCGGCGATGATCCGCTCCGGCTCCGGCCACGTCGTGAATGTCGGCCCCGCGCACCACAACACCGCCGCGGCCGCCCGTTTCGCCTCCTACGCGAGCTCTCAGGCGGCGTGGACCACCTTCGCCGAGTGCGCCGAGGCCGAGCTGGGACCGAGCGGCGTCCACGTCACCGCGATCGACTATCCGGCACTGCACACCGACGACCCGGACTTCGCCGACGAATACGAGCGAGATCCGGCCGAGGCCGCCCGCGCCGTGGCAGCCGCCCTCACCGACCGAGACGACGCGCACCCGCGGTTCGCCCGCAGGCTGCGCGAACTGGCGGGCGCCGCGCCGCGCTCCACCACGCGCCTGCGCCACGCGTTCGGATTCTGACGCACCCCGGAAACGGCGAAGCGCCCCACCGGTTTCCGGCGGGGCGCTTCGTGTGTGGTCTCAGTGCTTCTCGGGGCCGAGGTGGTACTCGAACACCAGGCCCGCCGCCGCGGCGAGCACGCACAGCACGCCGACGCCGATCAGCCACGGCTCGAAGAAGGCCAGGCCCAGCGCGGTGACCGAACCAGCGGCCGCCAGGGTGATGGGCCAGAAGCTACCCGGCGAGAAGAAGCCGAGGTCACCGGTGCCGTCCACGATCTCGGCGTCCTCGAAGTCCTCCGGACGCAGGTCGAGACGACGAGCGACGAACCGGAAGTAGGTACCGATGATCAGCGACAGGCCCGCGGTCAGCACGATCGCGGTGGTGCCCGCCCACTCGACGCCGGTGCGCGACTGGGCGGTGAAGAACCCGTACACGATGCCGACGATGATGAAGAACACCGTCAGCAGTTCGAAAATGCGCGCTTCGATCTTCATGTCAGATCAGTCCTCACTTGGTCTCGGGCGCGGCCGCGCTCTTGACCGTGCGGTCGGTGTTGAACGGCCGGGTGGAGGTGGCGACGGGGGACTCACCGATCGCCTCGAGTGCCTCGGCGTTGGTCTTGCCCGCCCGACGCGCGTCGAGGTACTGGGTGAACTTCTCCGGCGAGACGGCGCGGACCTCGAAGTTCATCATCGAGTGGAAGGTACCGCACATCTCGGCACAGCGGCCGACGAACGCGCCTTCCTTCTCGATCTTGGTGATCTGGAAGACGTTGTCCGAGTGGTTTTCCTTCGGGTTCGGCATCACGTCGCGCTTGAACAGGAACTCCGGCACCCAGAAGGCGTGGATCACGTCGGCGGCGGCGAGCTGGAACTCGATGACCTTGCCGGTCGGCAGCACCAGGACCGGGATCTCGTTGCTGGATCCGACGGTCTCGACCGTGTCGTAGTGCAGGTAGGAGAGGATGTCGTTCTCCGGCTTGCCGTGCACCGGGCCAGGCTGCGGGTGACCGTCCTTGGTCCGCTCCTCGTACTCCTCCAGCTGGGCCTGCGCGGCCTCCTCGCGGGCGGAGTCGATGCCGTTGAACTGGTAGCCGTTCTTGAAGTCGACCTCGCGGTAGCCGAACTTCCAGTTCCACTGGAAGGCGGTCACGTCGACCGTCACGTCCGGGTTGTCCACCTTCTCGTGGACGTAGTTCTGCACCACCACGGTGAAGTAGAACAGCACCGCGATGATGACGAACGGGATCGCCGTGTAGGTCAGCTCCAGCGGCACGTTGTAACCGGTCTGCCGCGGGAATTCCGGGGAGTCCTTCTTCTTGCGGTGGAACGCGACGGTCCAGAAGGTCAGACCCCAGACCAGCACACCCATCACCAGCGCGGCGATGACCGACCAGGTCCACAGCTCCCGCATCCGGGTGGCCTGCGGCGTGATACCCGAGGGCCAGCCGAACCGCAGCCAAACATTGTCGATCGAGCAGCCCGAGACGAGCACCGCGGTGATCCCCAAGGACACCGCCAGCCCGGCCCGCCGAAGGACGCGGCCCTGCCGACCCTTCACGGGTCGTGCCCCGATCTCTTCGCTCGCCTTGTGCGCCACGCTCACGCCTTCCTGGTCGCCACACATTCCGACAGTGCGCCGCCGGGCCGCGATCCGCCCTGACGACACTTTTCAAGCTCATGTCAGGCCGTCCCGGCGGGCATCCGACTCCGCGCACGCGCCGCCTGAGAATGGCCTGAGTACTACGCAGCGTAGACCAAACCGGCGTCCTCATTGACGTCGGGTCGCATTCGACACTCCACAGGCGCGGGAGCGGGGGCGGCCACCGGCGCATCCGCGCAGGACAGGACGCGCGCAGCGCGCGGATCCCCCGCGTGCGGCATACTCGGACACAACATTTCGGCCGGCGGTGTGCGTGGCGCGCGCCGCAGCACCCCCAGCCATCCGGACGCCCGCCAGCCGGCGTCCCCCACCGGAGAAACGAGGTTGCCGACACCGTGTGCGGACTGCTCGGATTCCTGACATCTGACGCGGCGACATCCGACGTGGTCGACCAGGTCTACAACGCGCTGCACTGCATGCGCCACCGCGGCCCCGACGAGCGCGGCACCTGGCACGACGACCACCTGGTTCTGGGCTTCAACCGCCTCTCGATCATCGATATCGAGCACTCGCACCAGCCGCTGCGCTGGGGTCCCGCCGACAACCCCGAGCGCTACGCGCTGACCTTCAACGGCGAGATCTACAACTACATCGAGCTGCGCGAGGAACTGGCGGCGGCGCACGGCGCCGAGTTCCCGGACGGGAAGATGTTCGCCACCGAGGGCGACAGCGAGGCCATCGTGGCGGCCTTCCACTACTGGGGCGCCGAGGCGGTCCAGCGGCTGCGCGGCATGTTCGCCTTCGCGATCTGGGACACCGAGACCAGCGAGCTGTTCCTGGCCCGCGATCCGTTCGGCATCAAGCCGCTGTTCCTGGCCACCGGCCCCGGCGGCACCGCCTTCGGCAGCGAGAAGAAGAGCCTGCTCGACCTGCTGCCCGCGCTGCGGTCCTCCGACGAGCTTGACCCGCGCGCGCTGGAGCACTACACGGTGCTGCAATACGTGCCGGAGCCCGAGACGCTGCACAAGGGCATTCGGCGGCTGGAGTCGGGCACCTACGCGACGGTCCGCGCCGGCGAAGAGCCGAAGCTCACCCGCTACTTCCGGCCGGGCTTCCGGGTGCGCCCGTTCACGCCGGGTTCGGAATCCGCCCGCTACCGCGAGATCGCGGCAGCGCTCGAGGACTCGGTCGCCAAGCACATGCGCGCCGACGTGACCGTCGGGTCGTTCCTGTCGGGCGGCATCGACTCCACCGCGGTCGCGGCGCTCGCCATGCGGCACAACCCGAAGCTCATCACCTTCACCACCGGCTTCGAGCGCGAGGGCTACTCCGAGGTCGACGTGGCCGCCGAGAGCGCCGAGGCGATCGGCGCCCGCCACATCGTCAAGGTGGTCTCGCCCGCGGAATTCGCCGCCGCCATCCCCGAGATCGTCTGGTACCTGGACGACCCGGTGGCCGACCCGGCGCTGGTTCCGCTGTATTTCGTGGCCAAGGAGGCGCGCAAGCACGTCAAGGTCGTCCTCTCCGGCGAGGGCGCCGACGAGCTGTTCGGCGGATACACCATCTACCGGGAGCCGTTGTCGCTCGAGCCTTTCGAGTACCTGCCGAAGGGGCTGCGCAAGCTGGCGGGCAAGCTCTCCGACCGCATTCCGGACGGCACCCGCGGGAAGAGCCTGCTGCACCGCGGCTCGCTCACGCTGGAGGAGCGCTACTACGGCAACGCCCGCAGCTTCAACGACGCCCAGCTGCGCGCCGTGCTGCGCGAGTTCCGCCCGGAGTGGACCCATCAGGACGTCACCGCCCCGATCTACGCCCAGTCCCGCGGCTGGGACCCGGTGGCCCGCATGCAGCACCTGGACCTGTTCACCTGGCTGCGCGGCGACATCCTGGTCAAGGCCGACAAGATGACCATGGCCAACTCGCTCGAGCTGCGGGTGCCGTTCCTGGACTCCGAGGTGCTGAAGGTCGCCGAGCAGCTGCCCTTCGAGCAGAAGATCACCAAGGAGACCACCAAGTACGCGCTGCGCCAGGCGCTGGAGGGCATCGTGCCCCCGCACGTGCTGCACCGCGCCAAGCTCGGCTTCCCGGTCCCGCTGCGGCACTGGCTGCGCGGCACCGAGCTCTACGACTGGGCGCAGGTGCAGATCGCCGACTCGCAGACCGACCACCTGCTGGACAAGGCCGCCATCAAGACCATGCTCGACGACCATCGCGCCGGTCGGTCCGACCACAGCAGGCGGCTGTGGACGCTACTGGTCTTCATGGTCTGGCACGGCATCTTCGTCGAGGACCGGATCAAGCCGGAGATCCAGGAGCCGGTCTACCCGGTCTCGTTGTAAAGACCCGAATACGACTCGCCACCCCCGGCCGATCGGCCGGGGGTGGCGAGTCGTATTCGGTCGATCGATGCGGCGCTATCAGGCCTGAGCAGCGCGACAATGGGTGACGACCGATCCAGCTGATCAGCGAGGAGGTACAGGTCGTGACCATCGCGAAGGACGTCATGCGGCGAGGGGGTCAGTGGATCTCCGCGGAACAAACCGTGCAGAACGCGGCGTGGATGATGGCGGCACACGGCGTCGACGTCCTCGTCGTCGGCGACGACGAGAACGACCGCCTGTCCGGAGTCCTCACCTACCGCGCCATCGCGTTGAAGTGCGTGGCGGCGGGTCTGCCGCCGGATCGCACCACCGTGGGCGCCTTGTTCTCGGGCACGCCACGCTGGGTGGACTCGCGCGCCGACCTGCGCGAGGTCCTCGACGAGATGAACAGCCATCACCTGCGCCACATTCCGGTCGTCGAGGACCGCAGGCTGGTCGGGACGATCAGCGAGAACGACCTGGTCGATCACCTCGACTCCGCGCAGCTGGGCGAGTTCGTCCGCGCCCACGCCGCGGCCTGACGAGCCCGCGCGCGTCCTGTGCGGGCCGATCGAGGTTCCGCGCGCTTCGCCGACGCCATGGAGCCTCCGGTCAGATGGACCGAGGGCTCCGGTGACTACCGCGTCGCAACCGGCTCAGAGCAGCGGCTTGATCTCGGCCGCGGCCTCCGCGCCGTAGGCCGCGGTGAGGCGCTCGAGCGCCTCGTCCTTGTGGAGCGTCCACTCCTGGGTGCCCATGGTCTCCAGCACCAGCACCGCGACGAGCGATCCGAGCTGGGCGGAGCGCTCCAGGCTCAGTCCGGCGGTGTGGCCGGTCAGGAAGCCCGCGCGGAAGGCGTCGCCGACACCGGTCGGCTCGACCTTGGTGCGCTCGGGGACCACGCCGACGTGGACCTCGGTGCCGTCCTTGTCGACGATCTGCACGCCGTCGGCGCTCAGGGTGGTGACCCGGATGCCGACCCGCTTGGCGATCTCGTCTTCGCTCAGGCCGGTCTTCTGCAGTAGCAGCGCCCACTCGTACTTGTTGGTGAAAAGGTATGCGGCGCCGTCGATCAGGCGCACCGCCTGGTCGCCGTCCAGACGGGCGAGCTGCTGGGAGGGGTCGGCGGCGAACGGGATGCCGAGCTCGCGGCATTCCTCGGTGTGGCGCAGCATCGCCTCGGGGTCGTTGGCGCCGACGAGCACCAGATCCAGCTGCCTGGTCTCGGCCAGTTCGGCGACGGAGATGTCGCGGGCCTCGCTCATCGCGCCGGGGTAGAAGGACGCGATCTGGGCCATGTCGTCGTCGGTGGTGCAGACGAAGCGTGCGGTGTGCGCGCGATCGGAGACGTGGACCGTGGAGCAATCGACGCCGTGCCGCTCCAGCCAGGCGCGGTAGTCGGCGAAATCGGCGCCGACCGCGCCGACCAGCAGCGGCGTGCGATTCAGCACGCCCATGGCGTAGGCGATATTGCCCGCCACACCGCCGCGGCGGATCTGGAGATCGTCGACGAGGAAGCTCAGCGAAACATGATCGAGTTGATCGGCCAGGAGCACATCGGCGAACCGTCCAGGGAAACGCATGAGGTGGTCGGTCGCGATGGACGCGGACACGGCGATAGACACGAGGCTGGGCCCCTTCAACGGTAGGCGGCAGGCGGTGAGGGGAGATCGAAATCCCCGTTCCCACCGTAGCCGATCCACCGGGTGCTCCAGAGGCATCGACGCAATCGGCGCAGACCATCGACGGTCCGCGGTTGGACACAGCGGAGACGAAGAGGAGCCTTGTCAGCGCAGCTTGACATAGCCCGTCGACAGACTTCACACGACCAAAGGCCGCAGCGAAGGCGGCGGTCCGCCTGGTCGGCTCAGCCGAATACGGTCTGTCGACGGTCCGTGCGACCGGCGCAGGTACGCGAAGTCTGCGTGGCCGGGAGCAGGTCCGTCGACGGATCGCGCACGTCCAGCCGAGGCGCCAGGTATGTCCAGTCAGCCAGCCGCAGCGGGCCGACAATCGGTGTACGGCCGCGGAGGCGCAGATACGCCCGGTGGGCGCGGCCGTCCGTCGACAGCCGCGCATGGCCGGAGCGGAGCCGCAGGCCCGTATGTGCCAACGCAGCCGGACGGCAGGCTGCTAACCAGACCACGCACGGCCAGAGCGGAAGCACAGGTACGCCTGGTCGGGTTCAGCCGAATGCGGTCCGCCGACAGTCCGTGCGGGCGACGGTGCGGTCCGTGCGGCCGGGATGCCGTCCGTCAACAGATCGCGCACGGCCGGAGCCGAGGCGCGAGGTCATCCAGACAGCGCAGCCGCAGCTAGCCGACACTCCGTGTACGGCCGCAGAGGCGCAGATACGCCCGGTCGGCGCGGCCCGACGCAGTCGTCGACAGCCGCGCACGGCCCCTCAGCGGAGGTGGAGGTTACGCCTTGTGGCGGGTCAGTTGAAGGAGTCGCCGCAGGCGCAGGAACCCGTGGCGTTCGGGTTGTCGATGGTGAAACCCTGCTTCTCGATGGTGTCGACGAAGTCGATCGAGGCGCCCTGGACGTAGGGAGCGCTCATCCGGTCGACGGCCAGGGTGACGCCGCCGAAGTCGACGGTCAGGTCACCGTCGAGCGAGCGGTCGTCGAAGAAGAGCTGGTAGCGCAGGCCCGCACAACCACCGGGCTGCACCGCGATGCGCAGCGCCAGGTCGTCGCGGCCCTCCTGATCCAGCAGCGCCTTGGCCTTCGAGGCGGCGGCATCGGTCAGAGTCACACCGTGGGTGGTCGTCTCGTTCGGCACAGTCATGAACTCTCCTAAGGACAGCTGTGGTCAACCCGTGAACAGCGCACGGCTCGTGGAGTCAACACCACTCAGCGGGCTGCTATTCCCCATCTTGCCACTCGGCCCCTCGCGCGTTGACACAACCTCGGTGTTGCGCAGCCCTCCTTACGACCGCATTTCCGGCTGGCTGGCGCATCGAATAGCCTGGTTGCTGTGAAATTGTTCCGTCGCGGCGAGTCCAGCACCACCGACGCGACCGCCGACACCACGGCGGACGCGAACGGCGGCTCGACCGCCATCACCACCAAGACGACTCCCCCGGTCACCCCGGGCAAGGGCCGTCCCACCCCGAAACGTCGTGACGCGGAAGGCAAACGGCGCGGACCGGTCGCGCCCGCACCGCTGACCGCGAAGGAAGCGCGGGCGCGCCGCAAGGCCACCCGCGGCACCAAGGAGGAGCGCAAGGCCGCCAGTGCCGAGCGCAAGCTCGCCGTCCAGGATCGCAGGGCCCGGATGCTGGCGGGTGAGGACAAGTACCTCCTGCCGCGCGATCAGGGCCCGGTCCGCGCCTACGTGCGCGATCTCGTCGACGCCAGGCGCAACCTGGTCGGCCTGTTCATGCCGATGGCGCTGGTGCTGATCATGTCCATGTTCGCCGCACCCGGCCTGCAGACCATCGTGACGTTGGCCATGCTGGTGATGATGCTGTTCATGATCATCGAGGGCGTCATCCTCGGCCGGATCGTGAACAACCGGGTCCGTGAGCGGTTCCCCGACACCACCGACACCGGCTTCCGGCTCGGCTGGTACGCCTTCGTCCGCGCCTCGCAGATCCGCAAGATGCGGGCGCCGAAGCCGCGGGTCAGCGCAGGCGACGCGGTGTAGAAGTTCATCGGTCGCGAGCAGCGATCGATCCGAGAGTCCGAGTTCGGCCGTTCGTGGCACTTGCCACGGACGGCCGTTTCGCGTTTCAGCGGTGGTGCGAGAAGCGCATGGCGTTCAACTCGGCCCGCAGGCGCTGCGCGTCCCGGTCGGTCACGTGGGTGGATCCGGCGAGTCCGCGACCGCGAGCGAAGAAGAGGGATACGGCGACGATGACTGTCGCGAGGAGAAGGAGAGTCAGCATGGCAGAAATTTTGCGCTGACTTATTTTCCGCCGAAAGTGGCAGCGAAGACATTGTTCGCAAAAATCCGGCCAGGTACCCTCGGGGCATGCTGTCGAAGGTCGCCGTCGTGCTGTTCGAAAAGCTCGCCATGTTCGAGTTCGGCGTAGTCTGCGAGGTTTTCGGGCTCGACCGCACCGCCGATGGCCTGCCCGGCTTCGACTTCAAGGTCTGCGGGGCGGAACCGGGCAAGCCGCTACGTGCCACCACGCCCGGCGTGACGATCACCCCCGAGTTCGGACTGGAAGAACTCCTCGAGGCCGACCTGGTGGCGGTCCCCGCCGCCCCGGCCACCGCACTCTCGGATGGGCTGGACCCGCGGATCGTCGACGCCGTGCGCGGCGCTTCGGACGCCGGGGCGATCGTGCTCACCGTCTGCTCCGGCGCGTTCGTCGCGGGCGCGGCGGGCCTGCTCGACGGACGCAAATGCACCACGCACTGGCGCTACGTCGATCAGCTCGCCGAGCGCTACCCGTCCGCCACCGTCGACCCCGACGTGCTCTTCGTCGACGAGGGCAACCTCATCACCAGCGCGGGCACCGCCGCGGGCATCGACGCCTGCCTGCACCTGGTGCGCAGGGAGATCGGCAGCGCCGCGGCCAACGGCATCGCCCGCCGCATGGTCGTGCCGCCGCAGCGCGACGGCGGGCAACGGCAGTTCATCGAACGCCCGGTCCCCGCCTGCACCTCCGACAGCCTCTCGACGACCCTCCAGTGGATGGGCGAGAACCTCGACCTGCCGCACACCATCGACGAGCTGGCCGCGCGCTCTACGATGTCCACGCGCACCTTCGCCCGCCGCTTTGCCGCGGAGACCGGAACGACCCCGGTGAAATGGCTCACCAACCAGCGCGTCCTCTACGCCAAGCACCTGCTCGAAGAGACCGAACAGGGCCTCGAACAGATCGCCGCCCGCGCGGGCTTCGGCTCCGGCGCGCTGCTGCGCCACCACTTCCAGCGCCTGGTCGGCATCTCCCCTACCGAATACCGCCGACGCTTCGGTGCCGCCTCACCGACAGGCTGAGGAGCCCACCGGCCGGGGCTTCGGGCGAGAGACCGAGCAACACGGTTGGTTGGTAGCGTGCTGGCGTGTCGCAGGATTCCGGAACCGCGCGTCCGCCTCGGACGCTTGTGCTCGGCGGGGCTCGCTCGGGGAAGTCGGCGTTCGCGGAGAACCTCGCCGCGGCGACGGGGGAGGTTCGGTACGTGGCGACCTCGGTCCCCGATCCGGACGACCACGACTTCGCCGAACGCATCGCCCGGCATCGGGAGCGCCGCCCCGCCGGCTGGAGCGTGGTCGAAAGTGCCGACGCCGCAGCGGTTCTCGCCGATCCCGCACCCGAGGCCGCGACCTTGGTCGATGACATCGGCACCTGGCTGACCGCGCGTATCGACGCGCTCGACGCCTGGGATTCTCCGCGCGGCACCGTCGCCCCCAACACCGAAGCCCTGGTCTCCGCCGTCGCGGCATATCCGCACCGGCTGATCATCGTCAGCCCGGAGGTCGGCATGGGCGTCATCCCCGCGACCCGCTCCGGCCGCCTGTTCCGCGACGAGATCGGCGCCCTCAACCAGCGCCTCGCGCAGGCCTGCGACGAAGCGTTCCTCGTCGTCGCGGGTCTTCCCGTTCGGCTCAAGTAGCGGTACGCCCCGGAGAGGAATGGCGGCGAGCGCGTGTCGAACCGCCATGTCACTCCCGTCGAATCCATCCGACTCCGCCCGATAGGGAAACAGCGGTGGCGCGGGTCACGGCGGAGGCGGACGCCGAGGATCCGGGTGGGTGCGATACGGGCGACGCGTTCCGGGCAAGATTGGGCGTCGGAAGCACGTGCGGCGGACGCCGCCCGACCGGAGAGGCTCGACAGTGACACACGGATTCGGACCGGTTGCGCCCCCCGACCCGCGGATCCGCGCGGCCGCCGAACAGCGGCAGACGCAGCTGACCAAACCCGCTGGGGCGCTGGGCCGCCTGGAAACGCTGGGCAACTGGGTGGCCGCCTGCCAGGGTGTGTGTCCGCCGAAGCAGTTCGAGCGCGCCAGGGTCGTCGTCTTCGCCGGTGATCACGGCGTCGCGCGCTACGGTGTGTCAGCGTACCCGAGCGAGGTCACCGCGCAGATGGTCGCCAACTTCCTCGGCGGCGGCGCGGCGGTGAACGCGCTGGCCGCGGTCGCGGGCGCGAGCGTGCGGGTCGCCGACATCTCCGTCGACGCCGAGACCGATCCCGTCGTGAGCAAGCACAAGGTGCGCCGGTCGAGCGGTTCCATCGACCGCGAGGACGCGCTGAGCGAAGACGAGGTGCAGGCCGCCCTCGCCGCGGGCCGCGCCATCGCCGACGAAGAGATCGACGGCGGCGCCGACCTGCTCGTCGCGGGCGATATGGGCATCGGCAACACCACGCCCGCCACCGTGCTCATCGCCACGCTCACCGACACCGAGCCGGTCGTCGCGGTCGGGCGCGGCACCGGCGTGGACGACGCGGGCTGGTCTCGCAAGGTCGCGGCCATTCGCGACGCCATGCGCAGGGCCCGGCCGGTCGTCAAGGATCCGGTGGATCTGCTGCGCGTCGCCGCGGGCGCCGACATCGCCGCCATGACAGGGTTTCTCGCGCAGGCCGCGACCCGGCGCACGCCGGTGATCCTGGACGGCGTGGTGGTCACCGCGGCCGCGCTGGTCGCCGAGGATCTGGCCGCGGGCGCGAGCGCCTGGTGGCTGGCCGGACACCGCTCCACCGAACCCTCGCACAATCTGGCACTGAAGCAGCTGCGCCTGGAACCACTCGTCGATATGGGCATGCGTCTCGGCGAAGGCTCCGGCGCGCTCACCGCCCTGCCCATCCTGCGCGCCGCCGTCGCCGCGCTCGCCGAGATGGCCACCTTCGGTGAGGCGGGCGTCAGCACCGCCGACGACGCGGCCCCGGCCGCCCCGAACCTGACCAAATGACACCGGGCGCCGGGATCCGGCTGGCCGTCTCCTGGCTGACCGTGCTTCCGGTGCGCGGCCCGGACGAGGTCGATCGAGCCGCGGCGCGCCGCGCGATCGCGCTGGCGCCCGTCGTCGGCGTGCTGCTCGGTGCCGCCGCGGCCGCGTTGTTGTGGGCGCTGACCGGCGCGGGCGCGAGCGCACCGCTGGCCGGGCTGGTGACCGTGGCGGCGCTGGCGCTGCTCACCCGCGGCATGCACCTGGACGGCCTGTCCGACGCGATGGACGGGCTCGGCAGCTACGGGCCGCCCGAGCGCGCGCGGCAGATCATGAAGAGCGGCGGGGTCGGGCCGTTCGGCGTGGCCGCGCTGGTCTTCGCTATCGGCGCGCAATCGTTCGCCTTCGGCGCGCTGGCCGGCGCGGGACGGTGGTTCGCGGTGGCGCTGGCAGTCGCGACCGGGCGGGTTGTGGTCGTCCTCGCTTGTCGCCGCGGGGTGCCCGCCGCGCCGGGCGCCGCCTTCGGCGCGCTCGTGTCCGATACCCAGTCTCCGGTGACCGGTGTGGTGTGGGTGGTCGTCGCGCTGTGCTGCGGCGTCCTGGCGGTGCCGGATCACCCCTGGCTCGGGCCGGTCGCCGTCGCGGTGTCCGTGGCCGTCGCGATGGTGGCGGTCCGGCACATGGTGCGCAGGTTCGGGGGTCTGTCGGGCGACGTGCTCGGCGCGGCGATAGAGATTTCGATCACGTTTGCCGCGGCCGGACTCTCGCTCACCGGATAAATCGGAATATTGCCGTAACCCTCGGTATCACGTGGCGATATATATCGGGTTTCGACAGTGTATGAACTTCGTCTCCCTACTCTGCACCGAGAATGGGCGCACAAGGTTGCGGTGCGGTTCGCCCAGCACCGATTTCGCGCGGACCACGCCGAATCCCGGGCACGCGGCGATGCCGGGCCGCGTTCGCGCGCCATCTCCTCGTGCCGGGAAAATCGTTGGCGGACAATCGAAGTCGACGAACCGGCGAACTCGCCCTGCGCAAATCGTGACGAACGCAACACTCGGCGCCCCGCCGAAGGCGGCGACCGTACCCACTCGCCACCGGTTTGCGCACACCGTGATCCGACCCAACGGAATCTTTTCCGCACTGGCACACCAACCGTCTGGGTCAGGATCTAATGTGGGCGGTATGTCTTCCGAGCGCCTCTATTTTCGACAACTGCTGTCCGGGCAGGACTACGCCGTCGGTGATCCGATCGCGACGCAGATGCGAAATTTCGCCTACTTGATCGGTGATCGGGAGACGGGCGAATGCGTTGTGGTCGATCCGGCCTACGCCGCGGGCGATCTGGTGGACATCGCCGAGGCCGATGGGCTGCGCCTCACCGGAGTCCTCGCCACCCACCACCACCCCGACCACGTCGGCGGCACCATGCTCGGTTTCACCCTGCGCGGCGTGCGCGAACTGCTGGAGAAGACCAGTGTCCCCGTGCACGTGAACGATCAGGAACTGTCCTGGGTCGCCAACGTCACCGGCATCGCGCCCAGCGAACTCACCGGCCACGAGCACGGCGACAAGGTCGCGGTCGGCGCCTTCGAGATCGAGTTATTACACACCCCGGGGCACACCCCGGGCAGCCAGTGCTTCCTGTTCGACAATCGCCTCATCGCGGGCGACACCCTGTTCGTCGACGGCTGCGGTCGCACCGACTTCCCCGGCGGCGACTCCGACGAAATGTTCCGCAGCCTGCGCTATCTCGCCGGACTTCAGGGCGACCCGGTCGTCTACCCGGGCCACTGGTACTCGCACGAACCCAGCGCGGCGCTGTCGTCGATCCGCGACAACAACTACGTCATGCGGCCGCAGACACTCGAGCAGTGGCAGATGCTGATGCCGGGCTGAGCATCCGCCCAGCGATCGATCGGGCGTCCTCGACTGCCCACGCCGACCGGTGCCGCCTGTCGAACACGGGACGACGACCGAGATCGGACCCGGCGAGCAAGGCGGTCGGCTTCGTCGCACCGGCGCCCGTCGAACACGAGACGCCGATAGTCGATCCGGCGGAGCGGGCGGTCCGCTTCGTCTCAGCGATGGAACTCCAGCGCAGGCCGACCGTCCCGTTCGGCCTGGACGGCCACCCAATCCGTCCCGGCGCCGCACAGATAACCGCGGTACCGCTGGAGCTCCCGGCCGGATTCCCGGTCGAAGACGACGGTGACGTACCCACCCTCCGCCGTGAGGAAGCCGCCGACCACAACCCGGTCACCCGCGATGATCGTGCGCCGCTGCCTCATCGCCGTCGACTCGAAGCCCGGATCCGGAACAGTCCACTTCATCGCGCCGGTCTCGATGTCGAACAACGACAGCGCACCCTGATCGGCGAACTCGCTGAACAGCAGTGATCGGTCGTCGCCGTCCAGCGGGCTACCCGTGCCCGAGCCGGTCCACACCGTCGTTCCGGTGGCGAGGTCGAACAGTTGCGGCGCACCGGAATCGGTGACCGCCGCGATGCGGGTGCCCGCGCCGACGAACTGGGTCCCGAAGTCCGGGCCGAGCATGTTCTGACACTCGCCGTTCTTGCGGCGGCCACTGTAGACCGCGCCGCTGTAGCGTTCGGCGCCGCCGCGCGCGTCGGTCGCGGTGATCGCGACGCGGCACTCATCGCTGCCGGACGAGGCGTGATGATCGGTGATCACCAGGAGGTCGCCCGCAGCGAGGTTGTACCAGGCGTGGTGCTCGGCCCGGCCCGGGAGGACGGTTCCCTTCGCCGCCTCGACAAGCGCCCACGGGCGCTCCGCTGCGGAGGCTGGGTCCTCCACGGCGATGGCCACCAGCGCCGGTTCGGCGGGGGCACGACGGTGCCAGACGCCGACGGTGTCGCCGTCGACCGATCCCCGAGCCGGCGCGGGCCACGTCGGCGCTCCGGATCGGATGTCGAGCCGCAGGGAGGTGCAGTCGTCGCGGCCGCGCGCGCACTCGACCATGTAGATCGCTTTGTCGAAGACCACAACGTCATCGGCGCTCGCCTGCCACAGCGTCCGGCCATCGGCGGCCTCGATGACCTCCACCAGCGCCGGTTCGCTGGGTTTGCCCTCGTTCTCCAGGAAAACGACGGTGTCACCGCTCACCGCGTAGGAGTAGTCGCTCGGTTTCGTCTTCGGCACTCTTCGCCACAGCTCACGACCGGTGGCGCGGTCCACAGCGACCAGCGCTTCTTCGCTCGAAACCAGGACAGCACTGCCCGCCACCGAGATCCACGAGTCCGCCGAATGGTCGAAGTCCAGACCGGCTTTCGACCACGTCGGCTCGGGGTTGGCGGGATGCCCGGTAGTCGTCGCCGGAGTAGCGGCGGACGTGGTGGTGCGAACTACGTTGTCCGGCACCGAAGTTCCACCACTACAGGCCGAAACACCCAGGGCTGCCGACAAGATTCCGGCCGCGATCGATGTACGCACTGCGTCCCCCCAACTTTCCCGGCTGTCCGACAGCCGAGGCTACGGCCCGCCCACGCCCAAGGGCGGGCCAGTCTCACATACCGCGCATCCAGCCGTGCTTGTCTTCGAAGGTGCCGCGCTGGATACCGGTGAGCGTGTCGCGCAGCGCCATGGTGACCGCGCCGGGTTCGCCGCCGCCGATGGTGAATTCGCCCTCGGTGGAGCGCACCCAGCCGACGGGGGTGATCACGGCGGCGGTGCCGCAGGCGAAAACCTCGCTGATCTCACCGCTTTCGGCGCCCTTGCGCCACTCCTCCACCGAAACCTTGCGCTCCTCCACGGGGTAACCCGAGTCGGCGGCGAGGGTGAGCAGCGAATCGCGGGTGATGCCCGGCAGCAGCGAGCCCGACAGTTCGGGAGTCACCAGCCGCGCCTCGGAACCGGAGCCGAAGACGAAGAACAGGTTGTTGGTGCCCATCTCCTCGACGTAGCGGCGCTCGCAGGCGTCCAGCCACACCACCTGGTCGCAGCCCTTTTCGGAGGCCTGCGCCTGGGCGAGCAGCGAGGCGGCGTAGTTGCCCGCCACCTTGGCCTCGCCGGTGCCGCCGGGCGCGGCCCGCACGTACTCGGTGGACAGCCACACCCGCACCGGCTTCACGCCGCGCGGGAAGTACGCTCCCGCGGGCGAACCCAGCAGCAGGTACTTGTAGGAGGCGGCGGGCTTCACACCCAGGCCCGCCTCGGTGGCGAACATGAAGGGCCGCAGGTAGAGCGAGTCCTCGCCGCCCGCGGCGGGCACCCAGCGCTCGTCCACTTCGAGCAACTGGCGCACCGACTCGATGAACAGCTCCTCCGGCAGCTCGGCCATCGCCATACGCCGCGCCGACTTACGGAAACGGGTCGCGTTCGCGTCGATCCGGAAACAGGAGACGCTGCCGTCGCTCTGCCGGTACGCCTTGAGACCCTCGAAGATGGCCTGGCCGTAGTGGAAGACCATGGTGGCCGGGTCCAGCGCCAGTGGACCGTACGGCTCGACTCGCGCATTGCTCCAGCCTTCGCCCGCGGTGTAGTCGATCGACACCATGTGATCGGTGAAGAACCGGCCGAACCCCGGCGCCGCCAGAATCTCCTGTACCCGCTGCGCCGGCGCGGGCGCAGGATGCGGAACATGGGCGAACTGTGCGGCAACGGTCATGCAGGTGATCCTATCGGTGCCGGATTTCCTTCCGTCCACCTGTCGGGAAACGACTCGGCGACCGCGCGGCGCCGCCGCCGAGTGACCACGTTCCGATCCAGCGCGCCGGACTCGACAGCCCGCGGCGGACGCGATACCCAGCGGCTCAGGCGGTGCGCGCCTGGACGAACGGCGGCTTGACGATCTCGCAGCGCAACCGTCGGCCGCGCACGTCCACCTCGACCTCGTTGCCCGGCTCGAGGTCGGCGTCGGTGTCGAGCAGGGCGAGCGCGATGCCGACCTTGAGCGTCGGCGAGAAAGTGCCCGAGGTGGTCTCGCCGACGGGTTCGCCGTCGCGCAGCACCGACTGGCCCTGACGAAGCACGCCACGGTCGAGCGCCTTGAGCCCCAACAGGGTTCGCCGCGGTCCCGCCGACTTCTCCTTCTCCAGTGCGGCTTTGCCCCAGAACTCCGGCTTCTTCCAGCCGACCGCCCAGCCCGCCCGCGCCTGCACCGGCGAGATCTCCAGCGACAGTTCGTGCCCGTGCAGCGGGTAACCCATCTCGGTGCGCAGGGTGTCGCGCGCGCCGAGACCGGCGGGCTGGCCGCCCGCGGCCTCGACCTGCTCGGCGAGCGCGCGAAACACCGCCGCGGCGTCGGCCCAGCGCGGCAGCAGCTCGTAGCCGTGCTCACCGGTGTAGCCGGTGCGGCAGACCCGGACCGGACGCCCGTCCCATTCGGCGTCGGCGTAGGCCATGTACTCCATCTCGGTGGGCAAGCCCAGCGCGGTGAGCACCTCGGTCGAGCGCGGGCCCTGCACCGCGAACACCGCGTACTCCCGGTGCTCGTCGGTGATTGTGATGCCCTCGGGGGCCGCCGCGCGCAGAGCCGCGACCACCGCCGCGGTATTCGCCGCGTTCGGCACGAGGAAGATCTCGTCGTCACTGACGTAATAGGCGATCAGGTCGTCGATCACGCCGCCCTCGGGCGTACAGCAGAGCGTGTACTGCGCCTTGCCGGGACGGATCCGGCCGAGATCGTTGGTGAGCGCGGCATTCACGAACGCCACCGCGCCCGGCCCGGCGACCGTCGCTTTGCCGAGATGACTCACGTCGAACAGACCGACGGCGGTGCGCACCGCCTGGTGCTCCCCGACCGTGCCCGCGTACGAGACCGGCATCTCCCACCCGCCGAACGGCGCGAACGTCGCGCCCAGTTCGACATGGACATCGTGGATCGGGCCTTGCAGCAGGTTCGTCTCGGTCACCCGGCGAGCTTAACCGCTGCACGGGG
The DNA here is from genome assembly GCF_057708325.1 of Nocardia sp. bgisy134. Taxonomy (NCBI): domain Bacteria; kingdom Bacillati; phylum Actinomycetota; class Actinomycetes; order Mycobacteriales; family Nocardiaceae; genus Nocardia; species Nocardia sp. bgisy134. The sequence continues at coordinate 812,037 of NZ_JBYIRW010000001.1, read as the reverse complement.
CGGTAGGGCCGCGGTACGGGCGCCCGCACGACGACGTCGTTGCGCGGCGGCCCGGCGCAGCACCGCTTGTCCGGATCGATCCGATCCGAGGCGTCAGCCGCAGAACCACAGCCGAAGTGGGCCCGTTGTCGGGCAACGTGTGTCGCGCGGCCTCCCTGCGCACCGCAGCTCGGCCGGACCGGTCCACCAGTCACATCAGCCGCGGAACCACATCCGAATGAGGGGCAGGCGAATCGTCAGGCACCGCGCGCCGTGCGACGTCCCGGCGCACTGCCGCTCGTCCGGACCGGTCGTCCGGCGCGTCAACATCCGAATGAGAGTGGGCCCGTCGTCGGGCAACGCGTGCTGCGCGGGCTCCCGGCGCACCGCCACTCGAGCGGACCGGTCGTCCGGCGCGTCAGCAGCGGAACAACATCCGAATGAGAGTGGGCCCGTCGTCGGGCAACGCGTGCTGCGCGGGCTCCCGGCGCACCGCCACTCGAGCGGACCGGTCTAACCGTTACGTCAGCCGCGAAACCACAGCCGAAAGGGCAGACGCATCGTTGGGCACCGCGCGCCGCGCGGCCTCCCGGCGCACCGCCACTCGACCGGACTGGCCAGTTCCGAGGCGTCAGCCGCAGCACCGCAGCCAGATGGGCCCGTCGTCGGGCAACGCGCGACGTCCCGGCGACTGCCGCTCGCCTGGGCCCGGTTGCCCGCGCCTCAGCTGCGGAACCACATCGGGATGAGGGTAGGCCCGTCGTCGGGCAACGTGTGCGTGACGCCGGTGCGGACGAACCCGTTGCGGGCGTAGAGGCGGGAGGAGCGTTCGGTGCTGGCCTCGAGAAACGCGGTCTCGGACGCGTCGGAGAACGCCTTCAGCCGGTCGACAAGTATGGCGCCGCCCGCACCCTTGCCGCGGTGTTCCGGCACGGTGACGATCGCCTGGAGATAGCGGTGCGGGAACTCGCGCGGATGATGTTCGGCGAGCAGCGCGGTGACGGCGACCAGCCTGGTCAGCGGACGCAGGCCCGGCGCGGCCTCGGCCATGGCGCGGGCCTCGGCCGCCTCGGCGACGACCCGATCCGCCGAGGTCACCGTCTGCCAGAGCGAGACCGCCCAGATCTCGTCGCCCGCGCCCGCGAGCCACACCTCGTCGTCGCGGATGGCGCGTTCGACCAAACGCGGCGCGTGTTCGGTGCGAAAGGCCTCCGCGATCTCGGGGTGATCGGCGACCACCCAGGTCGACACCGCCTCGTCGACGGACCCGCGCGCGAACGCTGCCGCGATGGCGTCGATCTCATCGATATTGGCCCGCCGAACGGTTGTCTGCATGGTGAACCTCTCGATAGTGAACGGGGTAAACAGCCGACAATTTATGCAGCACAGCGCGCCGCGACCACCATTTCGTCACACTTGTTGGTGTGTCGAAATCACCGCCGTGCGCCACCTGCGGACGCGCGCTGATCCAGCCGAGCCGCGGACGTCGCCGACGCTACTGCTCGCGCTCCTGTCAGGCCCGCGCCTACCGGGCCCGCCGCGACCGGCGCGTTCCCGCCGCCCGTCCACGACCGGCCCGGCTCACCGCGGTCGGAATCACCCGCACCGCCGTCGAGATGACCGACCGCGAGAGCATCGACGGACTCACCATGCGCCGCCTCGCCAGCGAACTCGGCGTCGCAACCGCCGCACTCTATCGGCACTTCCCCGATCGAGAGGCGCTGCTCACCGCCATGACCGAGCTCGTCCTCGCCGAGAGCCCGCCGCCTGCGGAGCCCCTCGACTGGCACGCCGCCTTGACCCATGAGGCCGAACAGGAATGGCGGCTCTACCAGCGCCACCCCTGGCTGCTGCCGGTGCTGGCCCGCACCAGGCCGCCGGTCGGGCCCGCCCTGTTCGACATCCTGGAACGCTCGTTCACCGCGTTGGACGAACTAGGTCTGTCCCGCGACGACGCGCTCGCCGTCTACCTCGCCTGCTCCGGCCTCGTGCAAGGCCTGGCGCTGCTGTGGAGCGCCGACCGCGGCGGACGGGCGGCGAGCGCGCGACCGCAGGATTCCGAGATGGTGCGCGCCGAACTGGTCGAACTCGTCGTCGCCCGGCCGGTCCTGCGGAAACTCTTCGCCTCAGGCCCGCCTGGCCCGGAACTGGACTTCGACAAGCTGGTGAGCGAGGGAGTCGGCCTGCTGCTGGACGGCGTCGCCATGCGCCGCCTGAAGAAGACCGAATAGCCTATGCCAATGACCGCTGTTGCAGATCGCTCACTCGGACCGGAATTGGCGCGCACCGTAACCATCGGGCCGGACACCGACGTGCTGGTGATCGGATTGACGTCCTCGGAGAACGGTCCGTCGATCGCGCCCGACGACCTGTTCGGCGATGTGCTCACCGCCGACGTCCGCGCGGAGCTGCTCGACCAGCTGGGCGCGGTCGGCGCCAAGGGCAAGGCCGAAGAACTGACCCGGGTGCCCGCGCCCGCCGGGCTGGACAACGTCACCAGCATCCTCGCCGTCGGGCTCGGCGCCGCCGACAAGGTGGACGCGGAGCAGATCCGCCGCTCCGCCGGTGTCGCGGGCCGCGCGCTCGACGGCACCGAGCTGGTGGCGACCACGCTGTCGGGCCTGGATCTGGGCGCGGCGGTCGAAGGCTTCTACCTCGGCGCCTATTCGTTCACGCCGTTCCGGTCGGAGAAGTCCGCGCCCAAGGCGGACGAGCAGCCGGTCGCCCGGATCGAATTCCTCGTCCCCGAGGCGGACTTCGGCGAAGAGGCGCTCTTCCGCGCGCAACTGGTGGCCGAGGCCGTCGCCACCGCGCGCGATTTCGTGAACACCCCGCCCAGCCACCTGTTCCCCGCCGAATTCGCCTCGCGCGCCCAGGTATTGGCCGAGGCCGCAGGTCTCGAGGTCGAGGTGCTCGACGAAAAGGCTTTGGAGGCGGGCGGTTACGGCGGCGTGCTCGGCGTCGGCAAGGGCTCCTCGCGCCCGCCGCGGCTGGTGCGGCTCACCTACTCCGGCGGACCCAAGAAGATCGCGCTGGTCGGCAAGGGCATCACCTTCGACACCGGCGGCATCTCCATCAAGCCCGCGCAGAACATGGAGAACATGACCTCGGACATGGCGGGCGCCGCCGCGGTCATCGCCACCACCCTGCTCGCGGCCCGGCTGAGCCTGCCGGTCACGGTGAGCGCCACCGTCCCGATGGCCGAGAACATGCCTTCGGCCACCGCGCAGCGCCCCGGCGACGTGCTCACCCAGTACGGCGGCACCACCGTCGAGGTGCTCAACACCGACGCCGAAGGCCGCCTGATCCTCGCCGACGCCATCGTCCGCGCCGCTGAGGAGTCCCCCGACTACCTGATCGACGTCGCCACCCTCACCGGCGCCCAGATGGTCGCCCTCGGCACCCGCACCCCCGGCGTGATGGGCACCGACGAATTCCGCGACCGCGTCGCCCGCCTCTCCCGCGAAGTCGGCGAAAACGGCTGGGCCATGCCCCTTCCCGCCGAACTCCGCGCCGACCTCAACTCCAAGATCGCCGACCTCGCCAACGTCGCCCAGCACCGCTGGGGCGGAATGCTCTCGGCCGCACTGTTCCTGAAGGAATTCGTGCCGGAAGGTGTGCAGTGGGCCCACCTGGACGTCGCGGGCCCGGCGTACAACACGGGCGGGCCGTTCGGGTACATCGGGAAGGGCGGGACCGGTGTTCCGGTTCGGACGCTGATCGCGGTGATCGAGGACATCGCCGGGGAGTGAGTTCGCGGGTGCGCCGTCCTGTTCGGGGGCGGCGCGCCGTTGTTCTGATGAAGCCAGCCGACTACAGGGCAACCTCGGCGTCCTCCTGGACCCCGGAACCATCGATCGCGTAGCCAGGCGATGTCGGCATACGATCCGCAAATAGACGATGCTCCGCTCAACGCGAACCGAGTGTTCATGTTGAGTTCGACCTCGCCATGGGAGCACTTGCGACCAGAAGAGCGGGATCAGGCCGCATTCATCCTCGGCGGTGAGCACCCTGTCTCAGTCCGGGTCGGCCAACACGTCTCGGATCACGCGCGCTGACCGAAGCGAAGCGAATCCCCACTCGGTGACAGGCATTCGTTCGCCAACGAATTAGATGAACCAGCCTGGCTCAACCAGCTTGAACGTGACCCGGTAGCGGCCGGCGGCGCCGCTGAATTCGAGGACTGGCGTGGCCTGCGCGTTGGGAAAGGTCAGGCGTTGAGGCCGGCCGATGGGGTCGTCATTCCCTTTGGGAAATTCCATGTAGATGGTGTGGAGGCCCCGCAAGGTGTCCGACACAGTGTCGGCGAGAACGGCTGCGCGCTCGTTTGCGGGCTGCCCTGCGGTGCGGGTGAGGGCCGCGCTCCACGCACCGTTCAATGCGGTTCGGTACGCGGCGATCACATCGTCGTCAACGTCTCGACCGTTGTCCTTTTCGACCAGCTGCACTACGTACAGCGAACGGGGATCGTAGTCAGCGACCGGAACATCACGACTGCGTCTGTCTCCATCGTCCATCTCGTCCCAGAATCCTCCTGGTCCAGTGACGGTGAACTCGGTCTTCGAGGCAAGACCGATACCTGTCGGGATACTGCCTCGGAACAGCAACATGTAGATGTCGTCGGAGCCCCACTCATCCAATCCGCTACCGGTCTCATCGACGCACTTCATCACATCGACGGTTACATTCGCCATGACTTCGCCTCCTGTCGGTGAAAGAGAACGAGGTGTGCTCGGTCTCCTGGCTGAACTCCACTGCACGCCTACGTACCAGCGCGGAAAGCCCCCCGGCGCCCTGCTCTGGTCGTCGCGCCGCCCGCGGACACCCTCCGGGCGATCTCGATCGTCGACTCGTTGACAACGATGCGCTGGTCGGCGGGCACCTCGCCGATCTCGATTGCTAGGGGTTCCCGGTTTCGGTACCGCCCAAGAACAGTGAACAAAGCTCGGACCCCGTCTGGCCGCCGAGGAAGGTAGGGCCGATCGCAAAGCAGCCGTTCAAGAGGAACAGCCGCAAAGGCTCCAGAACGGGGATGGAGAAGACACCCGGGGGTTCCAACCCAGGCCCGTTCCAGAGTGAATGCGCAGGCAACACATCCGGATTCGCTGACGCAGTGGCAGGCACAGCAAGTACTACGGTCGCCGCGGCCATGGCCGCGGCGACCGCCGTGCTCTTGAACGTGAACATTGCATGATTCCTTCCGTGCTCGACGATGCGATCCCGAGCGTTACGAGTGATCCCGCCCAGCGCCGAGCGCCGTGCTGGCTCGTTCGGTGCTGTCAGTGCGCCGGGATTCCCGGCAGGACATGACTTTCGTGGACGCAGCACTGGATGGCTGGACAGTCGACGAACGCACCGATCCCGGCGCGCGCACTTCTCCTGGTGTAGACGATGAACACTTGCACTTGCAGCATTCGCCCACGTCCGACCCAACGCGCGAGTAGTGCCCTACTCGAATGCGCATGTCGAGAGTCTGCTGCGCTCGATAGACCGCAACCACAGCCGGTCGACCAGGCTGGAAGCCCGCATCGCGCCTGACTGCGGGAGGTAAGCCGGGTCCGGCAAACAACGCGCCCAGCACCGCTCAGCGGAAGCCCGGGTGGGTACCGAAGACGGACAGGTAGTCCGAGCGCACATCACCGAAACCAGACCGCCAGTCGAACTCACCGGCTCGCCCTGCCCGAAATCCTGGACAGCAACCGGCACACAGCCCAAAGACTCGTCACCGAACCGGATCACCGACCAAAGCGACCGCCCTCACCGTGTTGCGAGGCGTGCCAGGCCGAGAATCCCCTACAGATCCCGCAACTCCGCCTCGAACGCCCGCTGACGCTCAATCTTCTTCCTGGCGTCGTAATCCCGCATCCGCTGCGGATACCCCGTCTTGCGGACCTCGTACACCGGAATGCTCAGATCGCCTGCCAACCTTCGAGCCCCGCGCTCCCCGACGATCCGCCGCGTCCACTCACCGTCCGCGGCGACCAACACCACCGTGACATCTGTCATAGTGGTCTTCGGCTCCAGGTACCCCTCGACGCCGATGTGGGTGCGCATCCAGTCGGCGAGGTAGCGGGCGTCCTCGTTGTTCGAGGTCGACGCACGTGCGACGGACCCTCCCCGGTTCAGCGCGCCACGGAAACGATCGAGCAAACCCATTGACGCCGACCTCCTTCGTACACCGGATAAATGCTCACACCCGGTCCTCCCATACTGCCAGCTTCCCGGTAGAGACATGCCCTGTGCTACGCGCCACGCGGACGAGTGCAAGGATGGACCGCGGTACAAGAACCGCACAGATCTCCGGTGCCCACCAGAATGTTGGTGGCTTCCGGGTTTTCACCGCGACCAGCGGCGAGGACCCGCCAGAGATCAACTGTTGTAGAACCCGTCGAGCAGTCAGAGGAGTCAACGGACATGGCCTTCTCCGTCCAGATGCCGGCTCTTGGTGAGAGCGTCACCGAGGGAACGGTGACCAGGTGGCTGAAGCAGGAAGGAGACACGGTCGAGGTCGACGAGCCGCTGCTCGAGGTCTCCACCGACAAGGTCGACACCGAGATCCCGTCCCCGACGGCGGGTGTGCTGTCGAAGATCGTCGCCCAGGAAGATGATGTGGTCGAGGTCGGTGGCGAGCTCGGCGTGATCAGCGAAGCCGGTGAGGCGCCCGCCGCCGCACCCGCGCCCGCACCGGAGGCCGCGGTTCCCGCGCCCGCCGTGGAAGAGCCCGCCCCGGCTCCCGAACCCGAACCCGCCGCGCAGGCCCCGGCCCCGCAGCCCGCCGCCGCGTCGGCAGGCCCCGCCGAGGGCACCTCGGTGAAGATGCCCGAGCTGGGCGAGTCGGTCACCGAGGGCACCGTCACCCGCTGGCTGAAGTCGGTCGGCGACACGGTCGAGGTCGACGAGCCGCTGCTCGAGGTCTCCACCGACAAGGTCGACACCGAGATCCCCTCGCCCGTCGCGGGCACCCTGCTGGAGATCTCCGCGCCGGAAGACGAGGTGGTCTCCGTCGGCGGACAGCTCGGCGTGATCGGCAGCGGCGCCCCCGCGGCCGCCGCTCCGGCCCCCGCGCCTGCACCGGCTCCTGCTCCCGCCCCGGCCCCTGCTCCGGCGCCCGCGCCCAAGCCCGCCCCGGCCCCCGCGGCCGCCGCTCCGGCTCCCGCGCCCGCACCGGCCCCGGCTCCCGCCCCGGCCCCCAAGCCGGCTCCGGCCAAGGCTCCCGCCCCGGCCGCTGCCGACGGCAACGGCGCGACCCCGTACGTCACCCCGCTGGTGCGCAAGCTCGCCGAGGAGAACAACGTCGACCTGGCCACCGTGCAGGGTTCCGGCGTCGGCGGCCGCATCCGCAAGCAGGACGTGCTCGCCGCGGCCGAGGCCAAGAAGGCGCCCGCCCCCGCGGCCGCGCCCGCTCCGGCTGCCGCCGCGCCCACCAAGGCTCCGTCGGCTCCGGCCGCCGCGCAGCTGGCGCACCTGCGCGGAACCGTCCAGAAGGCCAACCGGATCCGGCAGATCACCGCCACGAAGACCCGCGAATCGCTGCAGACCACCGCGCAGCTGACCCAGGTTCACGAGGCCGACGTCACCAAGATCGCGGCGCTGCGTGCGCAGGCCAAGCGTGCCTTCAAGGAGCGCGAGGGCGTCAACCTGACGTTCCTGCCGTTCTTCGCCAAGGCGGTCGTCGAGGCGCTCGGCGTGCACCCGAACGTCAACGCCTCCTACGACGAGGGCACCAAGGAGATCACCTACCACGCCTCGGTGCACCTCGGCATCGCCGTCGACACCGAGCAGGGCCTGCTCTCCCCGGTCATCCACAACGCCAGCGACCTGTCGCTCGCCGGTCTGGCCCGCGCCATCGCCGACATCGCCGACCGGGCTCGCCACGGCGGCCTGAAGCCGGACGAACTGGCAGGCGGCACCTTCACCATCACCAACATCGGCAGCCAGGGCGCGCTGTTCGACACCCCGATCCTTGTTCCGCCGCAGGCGGGCATGCTCGGCACCGGCGCGATCGTCAAGCGCCCGGTGGTGGTGACCGACGAGACCGGCAACGAGTCGATCGGCGTGCGCTCCATGTGCTACCTGCCGCTCACCTACGATCACCGGCTCATCGACGGCGCGGACGCAGGTCGCTTCCTGACCACGATCCGTCACCGCCTCGAAGAGGCCGCGTTCGAGGCCGATCTGGGTCTGTAACCCGGGAAGGTTCGTCCCGCAATGAAGGTCGTGATCGCCGGTTCGTCCGGGCTGATCGGGACGGCGCTCGTCGCGGCCCTGCGCCGCGACGGGCACGAGGTGGCGCGGCTGGTGCGCCGTCCCGCCGCCGCACCGGACGAGTTCGTCTGGAATCCCGCTCGCGCCGAGCTCGACGAGCGGGCGCTGCGCGGGGCCGACGCGGTGGTCAACCTCTGCGGGGCGAGCCTCGGCAGGCGTCGCTGGAACGGCAGCTTCAAGCAGGAGCTGCGCGACAGCCGCATCACCCCGACCGACGTCCTCGCCAACAAGGTGGCCGCCGCGGGCGTGCCGGTGCTGGTCAACGCCAGCGGCGTGCACTACTACGGCGGCACCACCGGCGACCGCGTGGTGGACGAATCCTCCCCCGCCGGTTCGGGTTTCCTCGCCACGCTGTGCCGTGACTGGGAAGCCGCGACCGGTCCGGCCAGCGCCGCGGGCGTGCGCACCGTGCTCGTGCGCAGCGCCGTCGTGCTGTCCAAGCACGGCGGGATGCTCGGCATGCTGCACCCGCTGTACTCCCTCGGGCTCGGCGGGCGACTCGGCACCGGCCGCCAATACACGCCGTGGATCTCGATGGACGACGAGATCGGCGCGATCGTCTTCGCGCTCACCAACGACACCGTGTCCGGGCCGATCAACGCGGTCGGCCCGGCCCCGGTCACCAACGCCGAATTCAACCGCGCCCTCGGGCGCGCACTGCACCGCCCCACCCCGCTGGTGCTGCCCGCGTTCGCCCTGCGCGCGCTCGTCGGAGAGTTCGCCGACGAGGCCATCCTGCGTGGGCCCCGAGCCATCCCCACGGCGCTGGAGGAGGCGGGCTATCCCTTCCGCCATCCAACGATCGGCTCCGCCCTGGCCGCGACCATCGGCCGCGACTCGGACGACCGGTGATCCGCGTCCGCAGTGCCGCACCTGGCATTCCCACGGCCTGAGAAAGGCCGCTCCCCGCCGCCGGGCCGCGCTCGCCGCCGCCTGGATGAATGATTCCACGAGGCCGAACATTGGCTGCGGCCGTTGAGGTCGGTTGAGGGCCTGCTGCTGATGTGGCGGAGGATACGTTCGAGCCGACCGGCCTGCCTGGGGCGCGGTCGGAGCTATGCGGACGGCTACTCGGGCGAAATTCGATCGCCAACCGAGTCGATCGGCGGCACGCTCTTCGGCATGGAAGAACCACAACACAGGATTCGCGCGCTCCACACGGAATCCACCGTCACCGTCTACCAGGCGTACTCCCCGGTCATCGGCGGGCCCGCCCTCCGCGACGGCCGCTTCCCGGCGGCATGGAAACGCGACCGGATGACGTGGATCAAGCCGTCATTTCTGTGGATGATGTACCGCTGCGGCTGGGGTACGAAGCCGGATCAAGAGACCGTCCTCGCCGTGGAGATCTCACGTGACGGCTTCGACTGGGCATTGCGGCATGCATGCCTGTCCAGCTATAAGCCCGGGCTGCATTCCGACCGCAGCACCTGGCAACGCCAGCTGAAGGGCTCGCCCGCCCGAGTCCAGTGGGATCCCGAGCGCGATCTGCACCTGCGGCCCCTCCCGTACCGCTCTCTGCAACTCGGGCTCTGCGGCGAAGCCGTGCGACGTTACGCGGACGAGTTGACAGTCGACATCAGCGACGTGACTCCACTCGCCCGCGAGATTCACGCGCTGGTCAACGACGGCGACCTCGACTCTGCCGCCAAGCTCCTGCCCCAGGAGCGCCCCTACCCCGCCGCGGACGAACTGCTGGCGCATCTTCGTCCGTGACCGTGGTCTTCCGCAGGCGGTCCCACCTCCAGGCCAGGAGCGCTTCGGGGAACTGCGGCTGCACCCGCTCGCGTTGGCGGGCTGCCAGTCCCGCGCGGCCACGGGACCGCACAAGCGCTCACGGCGATAGCGGCCGCCGGACCAACTGCGGACAGCAGGTGACCGAACCCGCATTGCCGGGCGTTCCGGCACGCGCGATGATCGGATTCGAACACCAACCGGAAGGCCACACCGGCAAACACCTCGCACACTGCGCGGGGAATGCCGACCTCCTTCACCGAACCACGGAGAACCTCGTTGACCGCCATGGACACCCGCCACGCCACCGTCATCCGCGACGCGCACGAGGGTGACCTGCCCGCGGTCCTCGACATCCACAACGCCAACATCGCCACCTCCACCGCCATCTGGGACATCGACGAAGTCGGCATCGACGAGCGCAAGACCTGGTTCCGCACCCGCACCGCCGCGGGCATGCCCGTCCTCGTCGCGGAAGTCAAGGGCGAAGTCGCCGGCTACGCCAGCTACGGCCAGTGGCGGCCGAAGGTGGGATACCGCTACTCCGTGGAGAACTCGGTCTACATCGCCGACCGCTTCCAGCGCCGCGGCCTGGCCAGCGCCCTGCTCACCGAATTGATCGACCGCGCCGCCCGATCCGGTCGCGTGCACGCCATGATCGCCGCCATCGAATCCAGCAACACCGGTTCGATCGCGCTGCACGAGCGATTCGGATTCGTCGTCGTGGGTGAATTGCCGGAAGTCGGCCACAAATTCGGCCGATGGATGGACCTGACATTGATGCAGCTGACGCTGCCGGTCGAAGTCTGAAGCCGCCATTCCAGCGGACCACCATCTCTCTACCGACGGCTCGCCCCGCAAGCGTGTGGCATACCGCACACCGAGTCCCTGACGAGCTCGCAATCGCAGGGCGTACCGTCAACGACGTGAACGACACGCGCACCACCCGGTCCGCCCGCTTCGATCGCACCCCGATCGTCGTCGAGGATCTCGGTCTCATCGACTACCACTCCGCCTGGGACGTGCAGCGAACCATCGCCGCCGAACGCGCTGAGGGCATGGGATCCGACCGCCTGCTGCTCCTCGAACACCCCTCCGTATACACCGCGGGCCGCCGCACCGAGGAGGAAGATCTGCCCATCGACGGCAGCCCGGTGGTGCAGGTCGATCGCGGCGGGAAGATCACCTGGCACGGCCCCGGCCAACTCGTCGGCTACCCGATCATCCGGCTGGCCGAGCCCGTCGACGTCGTCCAGTACGTGCGCCGCCTCGAGGAGGCGCTGATCTCGGTGTGCACCGACCTCGGCCTCGTGTGCGGCCGGGTCGAGGGTCGCTCCGGTGTCTGGCTGCCCGCCGACGACTGGAACCCCGAACGCAAGATCGCCGCCATCGGCGTGCGCGTGCAGCGCGGCGTTGCCCTGCACGGTATCTCGTTGAACTGCAACTCCATGGACGGCTTCGGGGCCATCGTCCCGTGCGGCATCCGCGACGCGGGCGTCACCACCCTCACCCGCGAACTCGGGCGCGAAGTCACCGTCGCGGAGATCAAGCCGCTGGTCGCCGACGCGATCGTCCGCGCACTCGACGGCGAGCTTTCCGTCAGCGATCACAACCTCCCCCGCGCCGCGCTGAGCCCCGCCGACGCCAAAGCCGCCGACGGAACCACCGGCGCAGGCGATACCAAAGCCGCGGGCGTCGAGGCGGTCGGCAGCACGGCCACCGCCACCCCGGAAGCGGGCGACACCCGAGGCGTAAGGTCGATGCAGTGACCTCAGTCGACACCCCGACACCGCACAGCGCGTCCGCACCCAACGGCCGCAAACTCCTGCGCATCGAAGCCCGCAACGCGGAAACCCCCATCGAGCGCAAACCCAAGTGGATCCGCACCCGCGCCACCATGGGCCCCGAGTACACCGAACTCAAGGGCCTGGTGAAGCGCGAGGGTCTGCACACCGTGTGCGAAGAAGCGGGCTGCCCCAACATCTTCGAATGCTGGGAAGACCGCGAGGCCACCTTCCTCATCGGCGGCGAACAGTGCACCCGCCGCTGCGACTTCTGCCAGATCGACACCGGCAAACCCGCCGCCCTCGACCGCGACGAACCCCGCCGCGTCGCCGAAAGCGTCCAGGCCATGGGCCTGCGCTACTCCACCATCACCGGCGTCGCCCGCGACGACCTCGAAGACGGCGGCGCCTGGCTCTACGCCGAAACCGTCCGCGCCATCAAAGCTTCGAACCCCAACACCGGCGTCGAACTCCTCATCCCCGACTTCAACGCCGACCCCGACCAACTCGCCGAAGTCTTCTCCTCGCGCCCGGAAGTCCTGGCGCACAACCTCGAGACCGTCCCCCGCATCTTCAAGCGCATCCGCCCGGCCTTCCGCTACGAGCGCTCCCTTGCGGTGCTCACCGCCGCCCGCGAAGCAGGGTTGGTCACCAAGTCCAACCTCATCCTCGGTATGGGCGAAACGCCAGAGGAAGTCACCCAAGCCATGCGCGATCTGCACGAGGCGGGTTGCGACATCCTCACCATCACCCAGTACCTCCGTCCCTCCCCGCGGCACCATCCCGTGGACCGCTGGGTCAAGCCGGCGGAATTCGTCGAGCACTCCAAGGTCGCCGAAGAAATCGGCTTCGCCGGAGTCATGGCGGGTCCGCTGGTCCGCTCGTCCTACCGAGCGGGACGCCTCTACGCCCAGGCCATGACCCACCACGGTCGCGAAATCGCCCCCACCATGGCCCATCTCGCCGAGGAAGGCACGGCTTCCCAGGAAGCCTCCTCCGTCCTCGCCCGCTTCGGGAGTTGATCTGGTCGTCCGCAGCGTACGCGTACCGCGGGGTATTCCCGACCGTCGCGGTGACGCATAGCCCGGACGCGCAGACAGCGAGTCGGCCAGAACATCACACAGTTCCTCGTTAGCCGCGGAAGGCGTCGGCGCCGTGGGAGCTCTCGACCGGCGGATGGTCAGAGTGGCCGAACTTGGTTGTCGACAACACCGACCCAGATGTAGTCGCGTGCTCTGGTCAGCGCGACCATCGTCTGTCGGGCAGCCAGTTCGGCTCTGTCGCGTTCTGCCCCCGTCAGTTCGGCGACCGGTAGGCCGGAGCGAGTGATGATGTGGAAGACCCGGATCCGGGTTCAGCGCGATCAGCATCTCCACAGGATCAGAATCTGCGTTGTCCACTCGACGGACATCGAACGGGGTGGTCGTCCGCCGGAGGGAGCACCATCCCGACATTCATCGGGATTGGTTCAGCTCACACATGGCGGTCCGAGCCCGCGTCCGGGACCGGCCCAACTAATTGCTCGACCGTGAAAGGAACCGGGCGACAAGGGCCTACCACGCGAGCGGCGCCATCGGGGCGAGGCCGAGATCGGCGAGCGCTTCCGCGCCGGATGCGGCGTGGTCACCGCCGGCGAGCAACCGGGTCCGCGCCGACTGGTAGCGGCAACCGGCGGCGTCGAACGCATCCGCTGTGGCGAGGAGTCGCCGCCGGTCGCGAGCGAGCAGCGCGTCGGCTCGGTCCACGATGGCGACGGCGACGGGGTTCCCGGCCACGATGGTCCTGGCCTCGATCACGCGGTCGCCTGCGTCAGGACTCCCAGCGAGTACGGCGGCTTCGGCCCGCAGTGCCACATACCAGTGCAGCCAGATCCACGTGACCCATCTCCACACCTCCCCTGGCTCCGGCGACATCCGGTGCAGCGCCTCCTGCGCCTGCCCGCGATGGAGCATGGCCAGCGTGTCGAAGACCGCGCCGTAGCCATGGGTGTGCCACGGTGAGGCGCCGATTCGACGCAGGACCGCTTCCCATTCGTTGCGTGCGTCGTGGTCGTCACGCAGGTCGTGGATCATCACCACACCGGCCACCGCCGGACCGAGAATCTCCTTGGCGGGGCTGCCTGCCCGCTGCCACGCTTCGAGGAACCGGACACCGTGGGTGAGTATCTCGCCGACATTGCCCACCAATGCCTCGACTACCAGCAGCCAACTGGTGGCACGATGGCCGACCTCGGCCAGCAACGGGTGCTCCGCAAGTTGCCGCGCCCACCGGCGGGCGCCCGGCAGGTCCCCCGCACCGAGGCTGGCCTCGGCAGCTTCGCCGAGCGCTTCGATCAGCTCGTGAGTGGCGGCCGGAGTGGGAGATGCTGACTCCAGCAGCGTGATTCGCTGCCGCGCCGTGGCCGCGGCAGCGAAGGTGTCACCGGCCCAGCTCTGGGCGCCGGCGAGCGTGTCGAGTGCGGCGGACTCGGCGAGTGTGTCGCCGGTGCGGCGCGCCAGCTCGACCGCGCGTTCGGCGCACGCGATCGCCGGTACGGCATCGGCGGCGGGAAGCTGGGCGGTGAGAGCCTCGGTAAGCACCCGCCCCGCCTCGGCCAGCGCCACCGCCGCCAGCGCGGCGGGGTCGTCGCCCGCCAGCTGCCTCGCCTCCGTGATGAGTGCGCTCGCCTCCTCCGGTGGCAGGGTGCGGACGAACTTGCTGGAGAACCGGTACGCGTTGGCGGCGGCGGTCGCCAGGTCGCGGGCGGCCCCGGCGGTGTCGCCGGACCGGTGGGCGGCGTCGGCGGCCGCACGATTCAGGCGATACATATCGTCGCCGCGCATCTGGCATCCGGCCGCGGCGGCGGCGTGACGCAGCATCAAGGCGGCGGCCGTATCGTCCGCGAGGGCCGCTGCCTGCTCGTAGCGCATCTGGGATTCGCCGATCAGGTTACGGCTGAAAAGCAGATCTGCCAGGTGCCGGGCGAGCCGGTGCGCGTCCGTGCGCTGCTCCGGCCGCTCGGCCACCCAGCTCATCGCGGCACGGAAGTCGTCGGCCACCGCGTCGAACCGTGCGCGCCTTCCCTCTCCCACCTCCGCCAGGTTCGCGGCCTCGACCACGCACCAGCGCACGTGCCGAGACCGGGTGTCGACCAGCTCACCGGCCTCGGCGAGTTGCTCCATCCCGTACTGCCGGATGGTTTCCAGCGCCCGGTACTCGGTCCCGCTCGCCGAGGCCGTCACCACCAGCAGGCTCTGCTCGGCGAGCCGAGCCAATCCGTCGGCCACCACGCCTTTCTCGGACTCGACCACCTGCGCCGCCGCCCCGATGCCGAACGACTTCATGAACACCGACACTCGGCGCAGCAGCATTCGATCGTCCGGATCCAGCAAAGCATGACTCCAGTCCAGCGCCGCCCGCACCGAGCGGTGCCGGTCTTCGGCGCGGGAGCCGCCCGCGAGCATCCGCAGTTGGTCGGACAGCCCGGCTTCGAGGCCGTCCAGCCCCAATGTGGTCCAGCGGGCGGCGGCCAGCTCGATCGCCAGCGCCACCCCATCCAGCCGCTCGCAGAACACCGCGACCTGTTCGCGCAGTGCGTGATTCGGCGGCCAGCCGCTCGCCGCGGCGCGGTCCATGAACAACGCGACCGCATCCGAATCGCCCGCGCCCGCCAGCGACATCGGCGCGACCGGGTACACCCTTTCGAACGGCACCATCAGCCGGGCCCGGCTGGTCGCCAGCACCGTCACCCCGGGACAGGCCGCGAGCAGCCGTTCGACGAACAGCGCGACCCCATCGCGCACATGCTCGCAGTTGTCCAGCACCAGCAAGGCGCGCCGGTCGGCCAGTGCCGCAAGCACCGACTCGTCCATGCCACGACCCGGCTGCTCCCCGAGTCCGAGCGCCAGCGCAACCGTACCGGCGACCACGCACATGTCCTGGTTGGTGACCGGTACCAGATCGACGAACCACACCCCATCGGGATACGCACCAGCCGCCTCCGCGACAACCGCCAACGCGAGCCGGGTCTTGCCCACTCCGCCTGGGCCGACCGCGGTCACCTGGCGATGCTGCTCGAGCATCGCCAGCAACTCGGCGCGCTCGCGCGTCCGTCCGATGAACGACGTCAGCGGCGTCGGCAGCACCGGAGCCGTCCGCGACCGTCCGGCACCGGCCGACTTCGAGGCGTGCTGGGCGAGCGCCCGCCGATCCGGAACCTCCAGCTTGCGCAACAGCGAGGACACATGGCTCTCCACGGTGCGCACCGAGATGAACAGCCGAGCACCGATCTCGGCGTTGCTCAGATGCTCCCCCACCAGCGCCAGCACCTCGGCTTCCCGCGCCGAGATCTCCACCGTTACCGTCATGACCCTCAATCTTCCATCGCTGCGTCGTGATCCTAGGCCCTGCCTAGAAATTCGGCCGGATGCATCCGTGGCTCACATCGCGGCTGGGCGCCCGAGACCGGGGTTGCGTCGGCGAGATGGCAACGCGATCTGGGCCGCGGAGGCGCCGGATAGGACTTCGAGACAGGGCCTGGTCCGCGGTCGGTCCGTGGTGGCTGTCCGTGATCCGTGGGCAATCCGTGGACGGTTCCGTGGTCGCCACGGATGTGGGCAGGGGCCGCCGGAAGAGAAGCTGTGAATACGTCCGGTTCACCAATCGGGACCCACGCATTCAGGAGTGATCATGACCAGCTCTTCCACCCAGGGAATCAAGACCGTGCTGCATCCGGTGTCCGACCTGGCGGCGGCAAAGACGGTGTACACCGCACTGCTCGGCGTCGCGCCGCAGACCGACTCGCCCTACTACGTCGGCTTCGAGGCCGGGGGCCAGCACATCGGACTGGTCCCGGGCGGCGGACCGCAGAGCATGACCATCTCGGTGGCCTACTGGCATGTACCGGACATCGACGCCAAGCTGGCCGACCTGACCGCCGCGGGCGCCACCGTGAAAGAGGCCGCGCGCGAGGTCGGCGGCGGCCGTCGGGTCGCCACCGTCACCGACGCCGACGGCAACGTCCTCGGCCTCATTCAGGACCGATGAGCACGGACCACCGAACCACCATCAGCAACACCTCACCGCCCCGGGCATCCAGGGCACCCACCCCAGACACCTACAAACCTAAGGGAACTGCCATGACCTCCATCGATTACATCACCCTCGAAACACCGGAGCCCGGGGCCGCCGAGATCTACGACGCCGCCTTCGGTTTGGGCGACAAGGTGCGAGTCCGCGCCGCGACGGCGCCGACGACCGGATTCCGTGGATTCATCGTGTCGCTGGTGGTGTCCGAACCCAGCACCGTCGACAGCCTCGTCGGCACCGCGCTCGACGCCGGCTTCACGACGGTGAAGCCGGCGAAGAAGAGCTTCTGGGGATACGGCGGCGTCGTCCAGGCCCCCGACGGGGCGATCTGGAAGATCGCCACCTCGCAGAAGAAGAACACCCTCCCCGCCACCCGCGCGGTCGACGACGTCGTGCTGCTGCTCGGCGTCGACGACGTCAAGGCAAGCAAGCAGTTCTACATCGACCACGGCCTGACCGTCGGGAAGAGTTTCGGCAGCAAGTACGTCGAGTTCACCGCCCCGGGGTCGCCGGTCAAGCTGGCCCTCTACGGACGCCGTGCCGCTGCCAAGGACGCCGGCGTCTCACCGGACGGCACCGGATCGCACCGAATCGTCATCGGCACCAAGGCCGAGACGTTCACCGACCCCGACGGGTTCGCCTGGGAGACCGTCTGACGTCCCGGGTCGACGGCCCCGACTACACCGGTCCCCCCATCGAGACCATCGCTATCAACCACTGACACAGAAGGATTCCGGCTGATGACCACCACGAAGACCAAGTCCGCGGTCGCGTTCACCGACGAAGAACGCACCGCGATGAAAGAGCACGCCCAAGAGCTGAAGACAGCCGCCCGCCGCGGTTCCCGCGCCACCAAGGCCGACGGTGAGCAGGACGTGCTCGCGAAGATCGCCGAAATGACCGAATCCGATCGCGTCCTCGCCGAACGAATCCACGCCGTCATCACCGCGAGCGCACCGGAGCTGACGCCGAAACTCTGGTACGGCATGCCCTCCTACGCCAAGAACGGCAAGGTCGTCTGCTTCTTCCGCAGCGCGGAAAAATTCAAGTCGCGCTACGCCACACTCGGTTTCGAGGACAAGGCGAACCTCGACGACGGCACCCTGTGGGCGACGTCGTTCGCGCTGGCGGCATTGACCGCCGACGACGAAGCGATGATCGGCGAGCTGGTGAAGAAAGCAGCCCGCTGAGCGCCATCGGCCTGCCACCGTCTCCGGTGGCAGGTCGGCCCGCGCTTCCACCAACGGCCCAGCCGTTTCGGGCAACGATCGAGCTTCCCTCGCAGTACCCTCGTCGGTTGCGAGCAGATCGACCAAGCTCGATGTCAACTATCGGACCACCGCGGATATCCGGAGCTGGTACCTCGGTCTGATGCTCGGCGAAACCATCGATGCCATGGACGAGAGCCTCGATTCGATCGCAGGCTGCCGGTCCGAGGTCGATGGTCCCTCACCCGTCCTGCACGAATGCACCACGCAGAGCGACGAACACACGCGGATCGTCGCCACCGCCGAGGAATCGATCGCCCGCGGAGTCGAACCCGGCGACATCGGCGTCGCCACCCGCTTCAACAACTTTGCCGACCGAATCCGCGAGCAGCTGGGCACCGCGGGGATCCCGGTGTCGAGTCTGGCGAAAACGACCTCCGCGTCCAGGCCATGGGCCTGCGCTACTCCACCATCACCGGCGTCGCCCGCGACGACCTCGAAGACGGCGGCGCCTGGCTCTACGCCGAAACCGTCCGCGCCATCAAAGCTTCGAACCCCAACACCGGCGTCGAACTCCTCATCCCCGACTTCAACGCCGACCCCGACCAACTCGCCGAAGTCTTCTCCTCGCGCCCGGAGGTCCTGGCGCACAACCTCGAAACGGTCCCCCGCATCTTCAAGCGCATCCGCCCGGCGTTCCGCTACGAGCGCTCCCTCGCGGTCCTCACCGCGGCCCGCGAAGCAGGGCTGGTGACGAAGTGTGCGGACCGCAATCCCGGCCCGGACTGACCGCGAACAGTCAGCGGCTTGCTGCAACCAGGTCGGGTGGACAGAGGTCGTCCAGTCGCCGACATCGCCACCGATCCTTACATCTGTGTTCCCGGGCGACGACGATCGAATCGGATTCCGTGGCGGCGGACAAGCTTCGGGCGCCTGATCAAGCGTGGCCCGCGATCGCTGCCTGCCGATCTGGACACGGCTCTGCGGGGCAGTTCGGCGGGGATCGGACTCGACCGTTTCTCACCGAGCTCACCGTACGGTGGAACCGTATCCGGTTTCGGCGCGTCTAGTGGGTTGTCGGTAATTTTTGGCCCAGCACGGTTCGAGCGGTTGCGGGAGGGGTTTTCGGGTGGGTATCGAGATTCCGGAACCGTTGCAGTGGGCAGCGAAATACGTTGTGGGCGCGGGTGATTGGCCCGAGGGTGATGAGACGGCGATGCGTCGGGTGGAGACGGCGTGGACGGGGCTGGCGACCACGCTGCGCGATCTCGACGACGAAGCCACCGGGGTGGTTCAGCAGGCCATCCAATCCCTCGACGGTGAGACCGGCAAAGCCCTGACACAACATTGGGACAAGCTCGGGGGCGGGCAGGGCGCCTTCGAAGGCCTGATCGAACACATCGAGACCCTGGCCGATCAGATCGGTGACGGCGCTGCCGATATCGAGCACACCAAGCTGGTGATCATCGCCTCACTGGTGATCTTCGCGATCGAAATGGCTGCGGCCTTGGCCGAGATGGCCACCGGGGTGGGCGCGCCCGCGGGTGCGGCGACCGCGGCCGCCGCACAGACGGCGACTCGGATCACGTTGCGGATCCTGATGAAGAAGCTGCTGCAGAAGATCATCTCCAAGGCAGCGTTGAAAGCCGCCGGGCGTGCGGCGTTGCGTGGAGCGTGGGAAGCGGTCCTCGAGGAAGCCGTCCTCGACATCGGGTTGAAACTGGCGCAGGTCGCGGCGGATCGGCGGGATCCGTTGTCGAAGCAGGAGTGGATCGACTCCGGTAAGAACCTGATCACCGCCGGAGTCGGCGGCGCCACCGAAGGCCTGCTCGGCGGCGGGAGCGGTGACGGCAACGGCGGCAACCCGATCACCAACGCCCTGAAAGATGGTGCGAAAGAGGTCGGGGCCAGCCTGGTCGGCGAAGTCGCCAGCGCGGCGACCGATGCCGCACTCAACGACAAACCGTTCGATCTTTCCGAGGTGTTGACCACCGAGACGTTGACCTCGTCGCTGGCCGGTGCCGGTCAGAGCGGGTTGGAGAACGCCGGTAACCGCGGCGGCGGCAACGACACCGGCGGCAACGACAACCAGAACGACGGCAACGGCAACGAGCAGAACAACAGCAGCCAGAACCAGAGCAGCCAGCAGAACCAGAACCAGCAGGATTCGGAGAACCAGAACCAGCAAAGCCAGCAGCAGAACCAGTCGAGTCAGCCGAATCAGAGTCAGGGCAACCAGACCAACCCTGCCGGTACCGACGACGACTCGCAAACCCAGCCCTCCGGCACCAATCAACAATCCCAGCAGTCGCCGTCTCAGCAGTCCCAGCACCAGGACACCCCGCAGCAGTCTCAGCCCCAACAGTCGTCACAGATGCCGCAGTCGCAACAACCTCCGGATACCGGGTCGACCGGGTCGAACCAGAACCCCGACCAGGCCACCGACACCTCCTCGAGTCGGCCCGACCACACCGACGATCCCTCCAACCGCCAGGACACGCAACCGTCCCAGCAATCCCAGCAACAGGATTCGCAGCCGTCCAGCCAGCAGCCAGAGCAGCCGTCGAATCAGCAAGATTCGCACCCCTCCAACCAGCCGCCCCAACAGCCGACCCATCAGCAAGACTCGCAGCCCTCCCCCCAGCAGAACACCCCCACCGATCAGAATCAGAACCAAGCCCGCCCGGATACCCCGTCGAACCCGACGAGCACCGATACCACCAACCCGCCCTCCGGGACCACATCTTCCCCCGGCACGCCCACAACTCCGTCCGCCCCGGCGTCTCCATCAATGCCGGTCACCCCGGCAAACCCCGCCTCGCCCGCGATGCCGTCCAATCAGGACGGCATCAGCCAACCGTCCAGCAGCACACCCACGTCGAGCACTCCGTCGACGCCGAACACGCCATCGTCTCCGTCGACACCCGGCTCCTTGTCGACACCCGGCTCCTTGTCGACACCGTCAAGCCTCAGCCAACCAACCGGCACCACTCCGACGGCAGGCACCCAGAACTCGACAACCAACCCGGCGTTCATCGACACCACCACCGCCTCCACCGCTACCTCCACCCCCGCCACAACCAGCCCGCCAACGTCCTTCCCGACCAACACCCCTACAGACGCCGCCACCCGCACCCCGCAGCAATTTCCCATCACCGGCGACCCGGGCGCATCCGCGGGATCCCCCACCACCAACGCACCCCAACGCACCCAACCCAGCCCCCAGAACATTCCCCAAACCCACCGCTCCGACACACCTCCGTCTCGCCCGGACAACGCCTCACCCGCCAACATTCCCGCCAAACCCACCTTCCCGGGTACGGCCAACCCCCAGAACACCGCCATCGGCCCGGACACCCCGACGCGCCCGAATCCCGGCTCTCCTGTACAACCCGGCCTTCCTACGAAACCGGGTTTCCCCTCGAATCCGACCGACAACTCGAACCACCCTGGTAAAGCCGCCCACCCCGCACCCCAACACCAGCAAACCTTTCTCACCAGCTTGCCGGGCAACCGCACACCAGAGTCCACCCCGACACCGAACCGCTCACCTTTCGCCAATCTCCCCGACAACCGCGCACCCCTCTCGAACGCCCCCTCTCACCCCAACCACATCAACCCGAATCACTCAGCGCCTGAACCCCATTCAGGCGAACCCACCAAGAAGAACCCCTACCAGCGCACCTACCAGGAATGGCAGGACCGCTTCAAACAAGCCGAGTACAACCCCAATTCCAACCCTTGGAACACCGAGACCACCCCAACCAGCTCGCGCCCCGAGTCTCCAACTCAGCCCTCGACCGCCGACACGAAGAACCCTGCGCAACTACAACAACCGAACAACTTCACCCACACCGACATACCCACGACACCGAGTAAAAACTCGCCGGGAAACTTCGACATCGGAAAACCGGACCAGCACCCGGCCTCCCCAGATCCACGCACCGGCCGGACTTCCGAACCTCCAACCGGCCAG
This sequence comes from Nocardia sp. bgisy134, assembly GCF_057708325.1. NCBI lineage: Bacteria > Bacillati > Actinomycetota > Actinomycetes > Mycobacteriales > Nocardiaceae > Nocardia > Nocardia sp. bgisy134. Next base: position 790,024 of record NZ_JBYIRW010000001.1, on the reverse strand, counting down.
GGCAATCCGTCAGGGAGTCCAGCGGGTCGGGTCGGAAGGACGCAACCGGGCCCGCACGGCCTGCCTCCTGATGGAACCAACCAGACAGGTTCAGGCCAACCCGTCCACGATTATCCGACTCAGCCGCTACCGGTGACCCCAGCCGCGCCATTGAGTCCACGGCTGCAAGAATATTTCGATCTTGGACAAAACACACCGGCCGGGCGATCCTATTATGAGGAATCAGACACGGAAATGCGGGAGTATGCCCATTGGGTGATACCCGCCAAAGGATTCTATACGGTGGACATGCACGGAGATCCGAGCGCTGTAGGGATCGGTGACGACGAGCTCTCACCCGCCGACCTTGCCGCACTGATCCGAGCCGACCCGCAATGGAAAGGCCAGCCCATCCGTTTGCTGTCCTGCGAAACCGGACAGGGTGCGGACCCCTTCGCCCAGCACCTTGCCAACGAGCTGGGCGTACAAGTATGGGCCCCCAACGAGATCGCATGGACAGGCGAGGACGGACATATCGTGGTCGCGACCGAAGTATGGGATCCGGTTCTCGGCGAGAACCAGGCGAAGGACCCACCGGACGGCAACTGGGTACTGTTCGAACCCAAGGGCAAGTAGAGAAGGAGAATATCGTGGCCAGAATTGCACGCCTATTCGATGATGTGGATTCATCAGGCACACCCGTGATCTCCTCCCGGCGGAAAATAACAGACCCGGCGACCAAGGAGAGAATACTCGGCTTCCTCCACGGCGGAGCCGTCATTCGGGCTGCGAACGGAAAATCCATCGATATGATCGACCCGACCAAGGGAAAAGTGGTTCCGCGCATATACAAGACCGATGGCGAATGGATATGGACTGCAGCCACCCGCTACTACCTGGAGAAGTACGGCATTGCGCCGGAGGATGACTTCTTGTCGCACATCGAATCGAGTGGATACTTCGCCGCCGACCCCGGTCCGGATGCACGCCAGAGAGCGTATTCGCAATTGACGAACAGACCACACTGAGCTTGCACCCGACAGGAGGCGTTGGGACACAACGTATTGAATCGAAAATTCTTGGTTGCCTTGGTCGAGGACCGCGGGATGTAACGGACGGAACTGTGGCTAGTGCCGTGTCAGGCAGCCTTCGTAGGTAATCGGGGTGTCGGATCTTGGATCCGACGGCGAAGTCGCGGATGGGTTCGGCGTGTTGGTTACGCCAGCGGATGTAGGCGCCGATCGCGTCGTCCTGCTCGCCGTGGCTGCGGTGGTCGGTGCCGCCGAGTGCGAAGTACCGCAACGCGGAGAACTCGCACTCGATGCGGTTCAACCAGGACGAGTAGGTCGGCAAGAACACCAATTCCACGTCGTTGCCGACGCACCATTCCCGCACCTCGCGGCGTTTGTGGACCGAATAGTTGTCTGCGACCGGATACAACCTCTGACCTGGCCACCGTCGGCGCAGGGACTCGAGGAAGGCCAGGAACTCTGTCCAGCGTTTGCGGTCGCGGATGCGGTAGTAAAGCTGCCCGGTACGAAGATCCAGCGCACCGAGCATGTGCCGCACGCCCTGGATGCGGTTGTAGGTCGCACACAGCCGTTTCGGTGTTCGCCGACCAAACCAGCCGCGCCCGGCGCGGGGTTGCAGGTTCAGCGGCCCGAACTCGTCCACGCAGACCACGCGCCCGTCGGCAGGCGGATTGTCGTACAAGTCGAGCACCCGCTCCAGCTTCTCGCTGAACTCGGGTTCGTTGCTGGCTTTCCAGGTCTTGGTGGCCTGCCACGACACCCCCACGGCGCGCAGGATCTGCCGCAGTGTTCCCTGCTGATGTCGGCGATATCGTTGTGCCGCAATACCTCGACCAGTTTCGACAAGCTCCATGTGGAGAACTGCCAGCCCAGATCACGCGGGCAGCACCGGGCGATGGAACAGATCCGATCACGCGTCGCCTGATCGGTCTTCGCCGGCCTGCCCGCGCTCCATTTTGGGTCCAGCGCAGCGAAACCCCTCTCGTTGAAGTCGTGGATCACCTGCCGCACATACGATTCCGACACCTGCATCAGCTTCGCGATCATCGGCACCGGCTGATGCTGAGCCGAGGCCATCACCACGATCGCACGCCGCATCCGCACCGGCTGCTGACTACGCCGCGCGATCCGGGCGGGTTCGCGGCCCTCTTCCGGAAAGGGCCAGGTGCCGACGGGATCGCGACCGGCGGACCACAATTGCTCACCATGACCCATACAACCGGAGCCGATTGCACCGGGCCCACGCGATGAGCGCCGAGCGTGCGATAGCTCGCCTATCTCCGGACTTGGCGCCGCTGTGGGAGGCGCTGTACCAACGCTTCTCATCGGGTCGTGCGGTTCAGCGAGTGCGCGTGGGCCCCCTGACCGCCATGCAGCAGGCGGCGGTGGCCGACCTGCTCGGGCTCGCTCGCCTGCCCGGTGAGTACGCGACCGTGCATCTCGCGACCATCGACAGCGCATTGCGCGAGATCGCCGGCTGTGACACCAGAACCGCGCTCGAGTATCGAAGCGGCCCGATCCCGGACCGGTCCGCGGAGCGGGCAGCCGCGATGGCGGAGCGAAATCTGTTGTGGGAGTGGCTCACGGATCATGATGTGGTACGCGCCCAGCCCGCCCTGGCGACATGGGCAGAGGCGATGCGGCGCAACGGTCTGATCGCGGGATCGGTGTCGCGCACGAAGACCGAGCTCGACCGTGCGTTGCGAGTCCTACACGAGCTGCCCGGCACCGGAGTACAGCTACCCGTGTTCGCGGCGAATGTGCTCGGAAACCCGCACGCGCTCGATGACGGCTCCCGCCTGCACACCATCGTGGTTCGCGCGCTGACCGCCCTCTACGACGCGCAACCTCCCGCCGACGCGATCGGCCTGCGGCAACTGTGGGCGCAGGCGGGTATCTCCGACGACGAACTGTCCTCGACGGTGCTGACCGCAGGACTGCCGATCACCGATGGTGACTCCGTCGTCGGCCGCATCCTGCGGACTTGCGCCGACTCCGGCCTCGCCGCAGTACTGAGTCTGCAGCAACTCCGCGCCATCTGCCGAGTACCCGAGGTCGCCGAGACCGTCTGGGTCGTAGAGAATCCCAGCATTCTCGCGACGGCCCTTACCCGATTCGGTCCGCACTGCCCGCCGATGGTGTGTACATCCGGCTGGCCGAGCAGCGCCGCCGTCGTCATGCTGGAACTGTTGTCGAACGCGGGCGCGAAACTGCACTACCATGGCGATTTCGATGGTGAAGGCTTGCGCATCGCAGCCAACCTCGTCGCGAGATTCGATGCCATCCCATGGCGTATGACCAGCGAAGACTACCTGTCCGCGGTCGGCAGCGAAGGCCCGCCGGCGGGCCGGATGACGCCTGTGCCGTGGGATGCCGAGCTGTCCGACCACATCAGCCGATCCGGGATAGCGTTGCCCCAGGAGCGCATCATCGATCGACTTCTGGCCGACATAGCACCGTGAGATGTCCGTCCCCGCGCTTATGGTTGCTGCTGACCGTCAGTCGAGGGGAGGTTCCATGGATCCGATTCGGGTGCCACCCGAGATGTTCCGGTTCACCACCGGAGATCGCGCGGGCCTGTACGTGTCCATCCTCCATGCATTCGGCGAGGCCAACGAGCGGATGGAAACCACCCTCGGAATCGACGACGTCCGATCCCGGCTGCGCACGGTCGGCTGGCTCGAAGCCATCGAGGACGACGACCTGACCCACGCCCTGGGGCAACTGCGTGACTGGAACCTAGTGGACATCGTCCAGAACCACACCGAGAACTACCGCACCGCAGCCGAATACGAACGCCGCAACTTGCAGTATTCACTGACCAAACAGGGTGAGGCGGCCTTCGCCGGAGTCGCGCATGCCATGACCGTCCTGGCTTCGACCGGCGCGTTGCAGACCGCGGTCCTCGACGCGATTGCCGACCGCTTGGCCGATCTGCTGCGAGAGCTGGAATCGGGTTCGGATCGCCGCGTGTTCACCACACTCACCGAACTAGAGGCCCACCTCGAGGCGTTGCGCGGCAACACCAAACAGTTCAACGGCGAACTGCAGCGCCTGCTCCGCGACGAGGGCGTCGACCTCACGGTCTTCCACGAGGTCAAGGCCGCCACCGTGGCCTACCTGCGCGAATTCCTGACCGATATCGAGCACCGCACGCAGACCATCGCCTCGCGAATCCAGGCGGTGGACGACCACGGAGTCACCCGCGTCCATCAGTGTGCTCTGCTCGGCGCCGATCTGCCCCGGCTCACGGGAGCCGATCCGGCGGCGGCGTGGCTCGAGCAGCGTCGCGCACGCTGGGACGGACTGCGCGCGTGGTTCCTCCCGACGGACGGGGCGGCGCCGCGCATCGACCAGCTCCGCGTCGTCGGACGCAAGGCCATCGTCTCCCTGTTGCAGGTGCTCGACCGGATCACCGAGTCGCGTCGTCGTTCCAGCAGCGCCGTATCGGACTTCCGCGAGCTGGCGCGCTGGTTCTCGATACTGCCCGACCAGGACGATCTGCACCGCCTGTGGTCGACGGTGTTCGGCCTCGGATCGGCGCGACACGCGCACCTGGCGCACGAAGACCCCGAGCTGGTCGGCTACACGGAATCGTGGACGTCGGCGCCTGCCGTCGAAGTCTCCCCATTGCTCCGCGCCTCCGGCCGCACCGAACGCTACGGCCGTACGGGAGGGATTCCCGACGTCGCCGCGATCAGAGCCGAGCGTAAGGCCCGCGCCGCGATCGAACGCGCGGAACTGGAGGCGGCGTGGGACATGCTGGACACCGGTGGTGCCGTGCGGCTTTCGTCGTTCGGGAAGCTCGAGCACGGCGTGTTCGAGCGGCTGCTCGAGCTCCTCGGCCGGGCTTTGGCCTGCGCACCCGGTTCGGGCGGCGTGCGGCGCGGCAGTACATCCGACGGTCGTGTCGAGATCGCGCTCCGCCCACCGTCGGATGGCGCGATCGCGGAGTTGACGACCCCGCGCGGCGTCTTCCGCGGACCCGACTACGTCGTCGAGATCGTCCGCGGCGGCGGCAGGCACTCCGAGGTGTCCGCGTGAACGCCGGACCAGGCGAACGACGCCGGAGGGCCGCGGATGAGTGACCTCACCAATCAGATGGTCATCGCCGAACGCACGGAGGTCGCCCGCGGCGTGCGGCAACTGCTCGCCGCTCCGCTGATCGTGGAGCGCGACGCGCCGGAGCTGTTCGACATCGTCCGTCGGCGGCGCGATCCGATCGCGAAGTGGTTCGACTACTACTGCGGATGGACGCTCATTGTGGAGCCGCGCCTGGGATACGCCCGGCTGGTGAAGGTGCGCGCGGCACTCGACCCGACCCGACCGGCTCGCAGGATGCGATCCGGCAGAGCCGAATTCGACAGACTGCGTTACGTCCTGCTGTGTGTCACCGCCGCCGAGCTCTTCGCCGCGCCGGTGACGACGATCGGCTTGCTGGCAGGCCGCGTGCGGGCCGCCACCGCCGAGGACCCGCTGCTCGCCGGCTTCGACTCCGCCGCACGCACCCACCGCATGGCGTTCGTGGATGTCCTGCGGCTGCTGGAGTCGTTCGGCGTCTCCAGGTGATCGACGGCGTCACCGACTCCTATGTGGATTCCGATTCCGCGAAAGTCCTCTTCCGTGTCGACACGACACTGTTGTTGCGGCTGCTCGCCGCGCCAACCGGACCATCCCAGCTCGGCATCCCGGCGTCGGAAGTACCTCTGCGCGTGGACGAACTACTGGCCGAACTGGTCCGGGAGCGCCGGTACGGGCCCGCGAGCGACCCCGGCAAACACACCGACACCTCCGGCATCTCCGAAACTCAGCGCAATCTGTGGTTGCGGCACAGTGTGTTCCGCCGATTGGTCGACGACCCGGTCGTGTATTTCGACGATCTCACCGCCGACGAACGCGCCTATCTGGCGTCCCCGACCGGCAGGCAACTCCTGCGCAGAGCCGCCGACCAGGGTGGTTTCGTGCTCGAAGAACGTGCGGAGGGTGTGCTGTTCGTCGATCCGGAAGGCATCGCCACCGACTCCCGTTTCCCCGACGATGCCGCGACGGCGAAGGTCGCCGCCCTGCTCCTGCTGGATACGATGTCCGGTCCTGCCACTGACGAGCAGTTGCGTCGCGCCGCCGCCGACCTGCTGACGAAATTCCCACGTTGGGCGCGGACCTATCAGGGAGAGGAAGGCGCTCGGCAACTGGTGGCCGACGCACTGGTGGTACTGAGATCGTTCGGACTCGTCCGCACCCACGCATCGGGCCTCGTCGTGCCTCTCCCTGCCGCCGCCCGTTACCGCGTCACCGGTATTCGCACGTCCACAGCTTCCGAGGACCCCTCATGACCGTCACCGCATTGCCGAACCTCGTTCCCACCACCGAACGGGAACCGCGATGGGCACCCACCAGGGCGGGCATCGTGAACGTCTGGCGTTACTACGACGAGATCTTCGAATTCCACGACGGCCGTCTGCTGCTGCGCGGACCGAACGGCAGCGGCAAGTCCAAGGCGCTCGAGTTGCTGTTGCCCTTCCTGTTCGATGCGAACTTGCGGGCGAACCGGCTGTCCACCTTCGGCACCAATGAGCGAACCATGCACTGGAATCTCATGGGGGAAGGCGCTTCCGGAGCCACCCGAGTCGGGTACGTGTGGCTGGAGTTCCGGTTCCCCGGCGAACCGGGCCGGTGGTTCACCTGCGGGGCGCGCCTGCAAGCGACCTCACGGACGACGACCGTGCACGCCGACTACTTCACCACCGCGCTGCGCGTCTCGGACCCGGACGCACCTGATTCCCTCGCACTGACCGACGCGAACCGCCCGCTGACCAAGGCGGCCCTCGCCGAGCGGCTCGGTGAGCAGGGGACGGTGCACGAGAACGCCGCGGACTACCGGGCGGCGGTGCGCTCGACCCTGTTCCCGTCCATGGGAGCCGACCGCTACGACGCGCTGATCACCGCGTTGCTGCAACTGCGCACACCCAAACTGTCGCAGCGGCTGGACCCGGCCCTGCTGTCGTCGCTGCTGTCCAGCGCGCTGCCCCCGCTCGATCGAGACGAGATCGCCGACCTGGCCGAGGGATTCGAGCGTCTCGACGCCCAGCGCGAACGACTCGCCCGCCTGGGCGAGGAGGTGGCGGCCACCCGAAAGCTGGCCCGCCAGCAACAAACCTACGCGCAGCGGGTATTGCGTTCCGCGGCCGCGACCCTCAGCGCCGCGACCACCGAGATGGACAAACTCGCCGAGGCCGCGAAGTCGTCCGCGGCCGAGTACGAGCGGATCGCGGCGCTCGAATTGGAAACCCTTGAGCGCGTGGGGAACTCGGAAGCCGATCTGTCGGTCGCCGAAGGCGAGCGCGAGGGATTGATCAAGTCGCCCGCCTACCAGAAGGGCCTCGTACTGGACGACCGCCGCCGCGAGACCGCGAAAGCGCGGCGATGGGCCGCCGACGCCGAGGCAAAGTCGGCCGAGCTGCTCAGCCGGGCCGAGCGGGATGGGGCGAAGCACGCCACAGCACTCCAGGCCGTCGAGCAATGGGAACGCACGGTGGCCACCGCCGGAATCGAGGCCGGGCAGTCGGCTCGCCGCGCGGGCATGACCGGTATCCACGACGAGCTCGCCGCCGACCCGGGTTCCCGGCAGAGCCGGATACTGCTCAGCGCCGCCGTCCGCGCCAAGCGCGGCCAGGTCGACGACATGCTCACGGTACTCACGCGCCACGACAACGCCATCACACGCCGCACCGACGCCGAAACCGACCTCGACAAGGCTCGCGCCGCACTGCTCGCGGCCGAACACGAACACGCGGAGTCCGAGCGCGCCTTCGAAACCGAGCTCGAAACACTGCGCGAGGCCGTGCGTTCCTGGGCGGCCTCGTGCGAGGCACTGTCGTTCGACGACCCGGACGCGATAGCCGAGCTGGCGGAGGACCGGCCCGCGCTGGTCGAAGCGGCCAATCGCGCCGCGACCCTGCGGCTGCAGGAGCTGACCCGGCGAGAGACTGTGCACCAGAACCAGATCGACGCCGTGACCGTGCTGCGCGACACCTGCGCGGACGAACGCGATCGGTTGGCCCGCGAACACGACATCCCACCCGAGCCACCGCACTGGCGCACCGCGGACCGCACGGGACGTCCCGGCGCACCGCTGTGGCAGTTGATCGATTTCGCCGACGGTCTCGCGCCCCGCACCGCGGCGGGCGTGGAAGCGCGCTGGAGTCCTGCGGGCTGCTCGACGCGTGGGTCGGTGCACGCGGCGAGGTGACGGGCCACGATCTGTTCGCCGATCCTGCAGCGGTCGAACCGGTTCCCGGCCGCTCGCTCGCCGAGGTGCTGGTCCCGGTGCCCTGCGCGGACGTCGCGCCCGAGCAAGTGCACCGGTTGCTGTCGAGCATCGCGTTCGGTGAACGTCTGCCCGGCGACGCCGTCGCCGCCGACGGCGCCTGGCGCTTGGCCACCGTGACCGGCTCGTGGTCGAAGGACCACCCCGCCTTCATCGGAGCATCGACCCGAGCCAAGGCCCGCGAGGCCCGCATCCAGCGCTTGCTCACCGAGATCGCCGCACACGACCGCCGCCTCGACGAACTGCGCGAACAACTCGACCACTGCGCCGCCCACCGCGCACTCATCGAGTCCGAGCGAGCGAACCTGCCGGGGTTCACCGCAGTGGACGCGGCCGAGAAACAGCTCACCAGAACGGAATCGGCGCTGTCGACCGCCGACGCGCAGGTACGCGACCGCGCGACCACACTCACCACCCGCGAGGGCGAGGTGCGCAAAACCCAACACGCCTTGGCAGTCGCCGCCGCCGAGACCGGGCTGCCCACCGACCGTCCCGCGCTGGGACTCGTCGTCGAGGCCATCGAGAATTTCGCCGGTCAGGCCGGTGCGTGGCTGGACTCCCACGCCGACCTGCGCGCTGCCCGCGGCACCGCGGACACGGCCACCGCCACCGCCGAACAGTCCGCGGCCGACGCCACCACCGCCGCCGAGACCGCCGCCGCAGCCGCGGACGAATACCGCCGCGCCGCAGCCGAACTCGCGGCGATCGAGGAATCCGCCGGGCAGGACTACCAGGAGACGCTGACCCGGATCGATCAAGTGCGCGTACGAGTCCGCGCACTCAACGATTCGATCAAAACCGACCGCGCCACCCTGACCGATCTCGCGCACCGGCTGGGCAAGCTCGATTCCCAGCGCACCACCGACCTGGCGGCCCGCGACACCGCGACCGCGACCCGTGACGAATTCGCGCTGCGGTTTCGGCACCTGGCCAGCGGCACCTTCCCCGAGGACGGCCGATTCTCCGATCTGCCAAAATTCCGCGCGACCCTCGCCGCATCCGAGGGCGTGCGGGCCACGCTCGACGCCGCCCGGATGATCTCGGCGGCCTGGCCGACCATCCCCCATTCACCGACGAACATCAGCGAGGCGATGCGCAGACTCGCCGACTCGGTCCACGAATGCCGCACCGCCCTGAGCACCCGCGCCGACCTCGATCTCGAATCCGATGGCGAGGTCCAGGTATTCGCCGCGATCATCGACGGCGTGCGCGTGGGCTGCGCCGAACTACTGCGCATCATCGAAGACGAAGCCAAACAGGCCGAGAACGAGATCACCGAACACGAACGCCGCCTGTTCGACCACACCCTCACCGGCGACACCCGCCGCCACCTGGCCGCCCGCATCCGGCAGGCCAACGAGCTCGTGGACGGCATGAACGCCCGGCTCAGTATGGTGCGCACCGCGTCCAACGTCGCGGTCGAACTCGTATGGCAAGTCGGCAAGGACCTGCCGCCCGGCACCAAGGCCGCGCGCGACCTATTGCTCAAAGACCCCGCGCGACTGACCGAGACCGACCGAGAATCCCTGCACCGATTCCTGCGTGAGCGCATCGAAGCCGCCAAGGCCGCCGACACCGCCACCAGCTGGGAGCAACAGCTCACCCAGGTCTTCGACTACACCAAATGGCACCAATTCATCGTCAAGGTCGACCGCGGCTCCGGTGACGGCTTCCAAGAGCTGACCAAGAAACTCCACGGCGCCCTGTCCGGCGGCGAGAAGGCGATAGCCTTGCACCTCCCCCTGTTCGCCGCGGTCGCCGCCCACTACCAATCCACACCCAGCGCACCCCGCGTGATCATGCTCGATGAAGTCTTCGTGGGCGTGGACACCGCTAACCGCGGCCAGATCTTCGCGCTGCTTTCGGCTTTGGACCTGGACTTGGTGCTGACGTCGGACCACGAATGGTGCACATACTCGGAGCTGAGCGGTATCGGAATCCACCAGATCATCACCGGGGATGGGCAGGACGCAGTGACTACGGCGAGGTTCACGTGGAATGGGGACGAGCTACTGCCAGCGTGAGCACGGCGCTGCCGTCGGCGCAGCCGTAAGCGGTGCTCGATGTGTGGGGCTCGGGATCGAAGCCGAGCCCGCGCGGATTCGCCAGTCAGTGATGGTGACGATGTCCCGCAAGGATGCGGGCAGGTTCGATCCAGTCGCCGCTGCGGCGGTGGTCACCCATTTGGATCGGCGGCATCCCTTCTCGGTAAAGGCGTTCACTCGGCTGCCCGTGAGGAGGCGGCAGACGACTGCGGCGAACCATGCTGAGCGGCGAAGCGCAGCGGAGTCAATCGAGCAACGTCGCTCGCCGTCTGGGCGTCAGGCCGGCGCTGCCTCAGCCCTTCTGATAGTTCTTGACGACTTCGGCGGCGAGGCGGCGGACATTGTCGCAGCCTGTGCCGGTGACCTCCACCGCCTCGACCAGTGGTTCGGGCTTGCCGTAGTAGTCGGTGGTGGGAAATGGGTTGTTCGCGCCGACGAAGGCGGTGATCTTGCAGTAGTCCTTTTCCCCTCTGTGTTCCCTGGCATCGACGCCAACGATCCGCAGGCGGCGATCCGCGGGCGCCATGAAGGTGACCTGGGACTGGTGGATGTGGGAGTAGGTGATCTTGTGCCTGTTGACATCTCCGGGTTCAGCTCGGTTACCGAGCCAGAAATCGCACTCGAATGGATTACTGGGCAGGCCGGTCATGTAGAAGCGTTGCTCGGCCGGAAAGGTCGTGGACAGGGCCGCGCACGGGTCCAATGTCCAGGCTTTGGTTTTCGGCATTTTCGCAGATTCGGCGCGCGGGGGGTTGATGTCGAGCAGCGGGGCCGAGGCGGTGACGATCGCCCGTAGTTCCTCGCACGGTGAGCCGTCCTCGCTGTCGAGGGTGTAGTGGAAGGCCCGTTCTCCCTGATAGTCCAGTGCGATGCTGCACATCCCGTCGAGGCTGGTTTCGGACGCGCTGCGCCCGGCGAAGCTCGTGGCCTGTCCGGACCCGTCCTGGATCACCGTGATGGTCATCCTCAGTGCCCATATCCGTTTGGGCGTGGTCAAGCGGTCGAACCGCACTTCGCAACCGTCCTGGTCGAGCCCAGGCCCGAAGTAGGCGACACGCCCGATCGAGGTAGCCGATGCCTCGTCGATGAACCCGCACGGGTCCACTCGTCGCATGCGGTCGTGCTCGCTCAACCTCTCCCGCGCGACCTCGGTGGTGATGTTGGCGCGATATCCGCGGTCGACGGGCACAGCGGCGCCGTCGACGGTGCTCGCGCATCCAGAGGCCAGCAGCGCAGCCAGTACGACATTCAGTGCAGTCATGATTGCCGCCGAGCGGGTCATCGGTTGGCTCCGAAGGCCGTGGCGGCGATGGGCGCCAGCCGGTCAAGAACTGGGCAGGCGGCGGACACTCGCGCGATGACCTGTTTGCGGGAGCCGTCGATCTCGGACTGGCTGGCGCGCGTGCCGGGAAGGTAGGAATCCACGACCGGACCGACGGGGAACTCGAGGCTGCAGGAGTTCGTCATGACGTCTTGTTCCCGCAGCGCGGGGTGACCGCCGACATCGATGAGTCGTTGATCGCGGATCGGAAGCAGCGCGTTGTCGGCATCGTCCAACTGGAAGCTGACGCTGACAGTTTTGCCGCTCGGCCCCGCTTCAGCACCCTTAACCGTGAAATAGCATTCGTAGGGTTCGATCTCGGCGTCGAACTTCGACACCGAAAATCCGGTCGGCAGCTCGGACATCAATTCACAGGGGCTTCGCTCGGCCAGCGGCAGCCGCACCGTCGCCTGGTCACGGCGTGGCAGCCGGTTCTCCTTGACCGCGCCCAGCAGCGAGGCTGTCACCTCGTCGGCGATCCCGCAATTGCGGTCGGGGCTGAACATGAACGCTGTGACCCGCGCATACTGCACCGCAGGCACCTCGATGACATCGGGTACGGCGGCCCCGGCCGCCGGTGGTGAGGCGGGAAAGTACAACGGCACCAGATACACGCACTGGAGGTGGTCGTTGCGGATGCCGTCGACAAGCACTGTCTCCCCGGCGATCTGGCGGGTTTCGGTGTCTTTCGAGCCCGGTTCGCCGACCGACAAGTCGATGCTCACACGGGCCAGCAGCCGCGCCCGCTCGGGCAGCGCCACACCCACCGCACAGTCACCGAACGCGAAATCCGGCCCCACCGTGGCGATCTGACCACGGGCGGCGAGGCGTTCACGGTCGATCAGCCCACAGGGATCCACGGCACGAACTTGATCGGCGACCTGCAGTTTCTGGAAGTCGCCGGAAGGGACCATCACGCCATAGGCGGCCTGTGGCCTGTTCGGCGGCGCCGGCTTACGCAGCGGTTCGTCCGGAGGAGGCGGCGCACACGCCGCCAGCGCCGCCATACCCAGTACCAGCGCTGTCACCGTCCGCCGAGTTGCCCAGCCGCCGCTCATGTCGAGATCCCCCCTGCTATGTCAATTTCGATGACAGAGCATACCGGCGGGCCCGTTCGCTGCTTCCGCCGTGCGTTGCAGCACTTGAAGGTTCGCAGTCTCAACTCGCGACCGGCGAACTCCTTGTCGCACGTCCGGGACAATTTGCGGATCAAAGAAAGTTCGCCTCATTCCGACCTGGGCGCCGGTGGATCATCTGCCACAGCGAGCCCGGCCACCCGACCACGCCTAGCTCATCGGTGATCGAGAGCCTGAGTTGCCGAATTCTCCGAGGCGGTTCGAACCGTCGTTGGCACCGTCCGCCGCGAGTTCGGTATCGTCCACAGCGAGTTCGGTATCGACGATCTCATCGACCAACGGCACCTCGGTCAGGTCCGCAGTTGCTTAAAGGTAGATACAGCCGAAAAAGGATAATGGTTGCCCGACGCGGCCAGGAGCTTCTGCAGGTCGAATACCAGCAACTGACTGTATCCGCCGACGCTCGCCAGATTATCGAAGATCGAGCGGGCAGCTGATTCTTCTCGCTGCTTATCTCCCTCGAGGTCGCGAATCGTTATAGCGATCGGATATTCCGAGAATGGGATTCCGAAGTCATCCTCGTAACCATGCGAAGTTTCTACCTCGACAACCCAGTATTCGACAATAGCCCGGCGAATCATTGCATCGTCCGAAGAAGCATCGAGATTCAGCTTGGCGCCAGCTGCTAGTCCGATATCCCGAATTGCTTCTGCGTCACTCTTTTCAGCTCGCAAGAATATCTCATGGAATGCGCTCATGATCCGCCCTCTCTATGGCCACACAATTTCCCATCCATCTCCGACTATCACTTACGACAAGCTAGGTCGACTGCCTCTTCGAAGGGCCGTACATAGGCCCGCCGACAGAGCGAGGCAGCTCTCACACTCCATAACCACTAACCGCCGCGGTAGCCCCCGCTACAGACAAATTTCAGACAACCCATACGCCTCCGTCGCCGACGAGCCCTCGATACGAAAGCAAGCACACCGATTTCCTCGGTGATCGCAAGTGAATTGCCGTCTGGTACTGCGCAATTCGCGTTCAGGTCCGTGGCAGACTGTCGTCCGCAATACAACTGGATGGAGCACAATGAAGTACATCGTCACCCTCACCTCCGCCGCGATCGCCGCCTTCGGCTTCGCTCTCGCAACCCCACAGACGGCCACCGCCGCCCCCTCCAACTGCCACGCCTCCTACATCCCGTGCCTACCCATCGTCAGCGACGTGGACTGCGAGGGCGGTAGCGGGAACGGCCCCGTCTACACCGGGCGCGTCCAGGTCATCGGACCCGACGAGTACGGACTCGATCGCGACGGCAACGGCATCGGCTGCGAGTGAACGAAAGAGGTGCCCGCCCCGGCGCGGGCACCCCGCACACCCGATACGGCGATCTCCTCGCACACCGGAGGAATCAAGTTGTCGGCCCCGGCGGATACGGTGCGGGCGGCACTGCCGCCGACACCGCCCGCCACCTGCGGGCAAATACTGGAAAATACTGGACTTCACTGGAATGTATGGATACGCTCGCGCCGTGACCGACACCGCGGAGCAACTCGAAGCGCGTATCGCCGAGCTGCGCGCCGAGGTTCGGCGTGCGGTGACCGCCGGGGATCGCGTGAGCGCCCGGCAACTTCGGGCCGAGTTGCGGCGCACCGAGGACGCTTGGGATTCGGCCGTCCTCGGCGCTGAAGCGCCGCAGGCGGAGGCGCCCGCGGAGCGAACGGAATCGGACGCAATGCCGATCCGCGAGCACGTCCATCGCGCACTTACGCTGATCGGTGCGCCTGCGTCGCCGAAACTGGTTCTGGCGGTCCATGAATCGTTCTTTTCCGGCGGGATCGCTCCCATGCGTCTGACCAGCCTGCGCCGCGACGAGGAGCGGTCGTTCCGCGCTTCGCCGTTCACGCGCCCGTACTACATCTGCGCGGCCCTCACCGCCGATCACCTCGCCCCGGCGCGCGGGCTGATGGCGGTGAGTTCCTGGCCGTTGGCGCAGCGGATGATCGGGCCGCTCAGTCCGCGCGTGGATCTGCTCACGGCGACCATCCGGCTCGCCGAACACATCGCCGCTCAGCCCGACAGCGGACCGGGTGCACGACGAGTGTTGTGGAAGCTCTCGGTTTCCGTTCCCGGCGTGCAGGGTTCGCCTGACACCATCGACCCTGGCGCAGTGATCGACGCCGCCACCAGGGAGCTCGCGGTCCACCGCGAGGAGGACGCCCGCCGCCGCGCCGAGGCCGCGCGACGCGCGGATCAGCAGCTCGACGAGGCCTCCCGGTTATTCGGTGTCCGGCTCGGTGTGGCTGGCAGACGAAACGAGGTGGGATGAACACACTTTCGGCACGGCTGGATGAGCTGCGAGGTGCAGCGCCGGCGTGCCGCCACAATGCCCGCACCATCGCGGCGTTGACGGCGAACCCTGGCTGCGCGCGGCGCGCGCTGCTGGACGCAGCGGCGGCCGACAAGGCCGCCATCGCCAGGGAGCTGGGTTTTCCACCCCGATTCGGTCAGTCGCAGTTCGCGATCACGCGCGGTAACGCGTTCGAGGCGATGGTGAAGGAGAACGGCTGTGCCGAGCTGCTCGCTTTGTTGCGCGACAAGCTGAACCTCCCCCTTCCCGAGGCCGGCTATCACGACCTGAATTCGGTCGGTGACAACGCGGGTAATGCCGTGCGCTACAAGCGGACCCGTCAGCTGCTCGCGCACGCGATCAGCTCCGGCGAGGGCACCCTGTTCGACCATCCGATGCTGCGGCTCGACATCGCGGGCGCCCCTGCCTATCTGGAGCCGGACGTAGTCGCGTTGCAGATCGGCGGTCGCTTCCATGTGGTGGAGATCAAGTCGTTCCCCGTGGTTGACGGGCAGGCCGATCCGGTGCAGGTCGCCGCCGCGGCGCGGCAGTCCGCCGTCTACGTCATCGCGCTGCGCGAACTCATGACCGAGATCGGCGAATCACCGGATCTTGTGTCGCACAATGTGATCCTGGTCTGCACCAGTAATTTCACCAACCGGCCTACCGCCGAGCTTGTCGACCTGCGCAAGCAGATCGCGGTCATCTCGCGTCAGTTGTCGCGGCTGACGGCCATCAGCGAGCTGATCGAAACCCTGCCGGAGAGTGCGTCGTTCGCGCCCGGCGAGCACCTGGCGAAGACGATCGCCGATATCCCTGCCCGCTATGCCCCCGAATGCATGTCGTCGTGCGAGCTGGCTTTCGCCTGCCGCGACGCCGCGCGGGCGAACGGCTCGGTGGATGCACTCGGCCGCGGTGTCTGCGACGACCTCGGCGGTCTCGACGACATCGATACCGTGCTCGCCGTCGCTGACGGTTCGCGCGATCTCGGGCCCGAGTTCGCTGACATCACCCGAATGCTGCGGGAAGCCGACCGGCTTCGGCTGGAGATCGCGGGATGAGTGCACCGAGTGAGCGAATTGTGTATCAGCGCTTCGCACATGCCGGAGCCGAGCGTCGGCGAGGTGCAGGCATGAGCGAAAGAAGTGAGCGAATCATGTGCCCGCGCGCATCGCACATGCCCGAGCCGAGCGTCAGCGAGGAGCAGGCGTGAGCGAACCAATCAAGAAGCGGAGCAAGTGCATCGCTCGCTGGTGTGTGAAACGCGTGCTGACGCTGAGCGACGGCGAGCCTCGAACATGAGTGCTCTGACCGCCCTCGCCCGCCTGCACGCCATGCGCGCGGGCCGCGCCCAACCGATCGCCGACGTGCGCCACACGCACCTGTCGGACAATCCGCTGGTACTGGTGCCACTGAAGCTGGCAGGCGAGGCCGCCGCACCGCTGGCGGTCATGGTGGGAACCGACCCCGCCGCACCGACACTGCTGACCGTGCCGCAGCCACGAGACCGGGTGCTGCGCCTACGTTTCCTCGCCGAACTCGCCGAACTCGTGCTCCCCTACCTCGCGGCCTACGCCGAGAACACCGAGGAGCTGACCACCAAGTCGGGCGAAACCTACCAACGGTGCCTCGACGCACCTCAGCTGTGGGTGCCGAACTCGGGCGGGGTGGGGTTCCTGAAGCTACTCGGCCGCTCGGTGCGATTTCACCGAACCGAGGGCGACAACCCTGTCCCCGAATCGATCCCGCTGCTCGGCCGTTGGCTCACCTGGTTCTGCGATCGCGCCGAGCATCCCGGCTCCAGCACGCTGGTCCCCCTCACCTCGGTGCTCTCAGCGCACTGGGCTACCGGCCAATCCGCCCTCGAGGATGCCAACCTCGCCGCGCTGCTCGGGTGGATCGCTCCCACGCCCGGCAGCACCGGCGCCGAGGCCGCCGCGCGGGCCGAAGACCCGCTCTCGGTGCCGCCCGCCGGTCCCGCCACCGACCCCGGTTTCGACAACGAAGAGCTCGCCCCGCTCATCGCCACCTACGACACCGCCGAGGACGACGAGGCGAAATCCCTTGCCGCACGACGTATCGAGCGCGCTCTGCACGCCCAGGTCGAGCCGACCTGGCAGCTCATGTGGCAGGGGCTCGCGCTGCTACGTGAACTCTCGGCCGGTTCTCGAGTCGCCCGGCGGTGGAACGAGGACGTCGGGTCGTTCTCCTACTTCGCCGGATCGGTGGCCGAAGGTGTGCCGCAAGCGCGGCGGGATTCGGCGGTGTCGGCCGTGCGGAAACTGCTCGATCGCGAGCGGGCGCTCGAAAAGTACGAGGCGGAAAAGGCTTTCGATGATCCTCGGGCCATGCTCGAACATCGGCTGGCCGGAACGGCTTTCGTCGGTACCGTGATCGGTGTCGATCCGGCCCGTGTGGTGATGAGTGAGAAGAATCGTCCCCTGCTGCGACCGATTCTGCAGGTGCGCACCGCCGATCCGATCGTCACGGCCGAGGGCGACGAGTTCTGCAACGTCGGCAATCCCACCCAGACGGGAACGGTGTTGCCGGTGGAGGGCGATCACGACTACATCGTGCTGGAACTGTCCGGTGGGATGGGCACCGGGAAGGTCGCCCGTCCAGGGTCTGTCCCCGATCTCGGCGCCATCGTCTGCTTCGCCGGTTTCAAGATCGGGAGTGGCGGGCCGCCCGCGAAGCTTCCTGCCCGCGAAGACACTCCGTGGACACACGGCGGCCCGCCGCCGGAGTGGACACCGGAATCCGAACCCATCGAGGAACTGTGATGCGAACAGCGGACGCGGCCGTCGACGGCATCCTCACCGACCTCGCCGACACCTCGCACCGCGCGGTCGTGGTCGATTCACCGCCCGGGGCGGGCAAATCCACGCTCGTGGTGCGTGCGGCGCGACAGCTCGCCGAATCCGGTGGGCAACACATCGTCGTCGCCCAGACCAACGAGCAGGTCGACGATCTCATCGACCGCCTCGCCACCGCCGATCCCGCGCTGCGTATCGGAAGGCTCTCCCGCACCGGGTACCTCAAGCCGGATCGCATCGACCGGCCGAACGTGACCGTCGGCCAGAAGATCGCGGACCTCACCGAGAGCACCATTCTCATCGGCACCGCCGCCAAATGGGCGACGATCGACGACGGGCGCTGGCCGCACGCGATCGTCGACGAGGCGTATCAGATGCGATCGGATATGTTGCTGCGCATCGCGAATCGCTTCGACCACGGGCTGTTCGTCGGTGACCCCGGTCAGCTCGATCCGTTCGCGACCGTCGAGGTCGGTCGGTGGGCAGGCCTGGACTGGGATCCCACGATGAGCGCGGTCAGCGTGATGCTCGCGAACAACGACGACATCCCCGTGCACAGCCTGCCCGTGTCCTGGCGGCTGTCCGCGACCGCGGCGCCGGTGATCTCGAAAGCGTTCTACCCCTTCAACGAATTTCGAGCAGGTACCGGAATCCACGATCGCCGAATGGAATTCGCCGCTTCCGGGCTGCGCAGCCCGATCGACGACGTGCTCGACGAAGCGGCCGAACACGGTTGGGGCTGGTACGAACTGCCCGCCCGCCACACCCTGCGCACCGACAGCGAAGCCGTCCGCGCGATCGCCGAGATCACCTGCCGCGTACTCGAACGCAGCGCGACAGCCCATTCCGAACAAGGCTCCCGCCCCGTGACGGCCGAACGAGTCGCCGTCGGCACCGCCCACCGCGACCAGGCCGATGCCGTGCGCACCGCGCTGCGCGGCACCCCGGCCGAATCGGTCACCGTGGACACCGCCAACCGCCTGCAAGGCCGCGAATACGATGTCACCGTGGTCCTGCACCCACTGTCCGGCCGCCGGGACGCCAGTGCATTCCACCTCGAAGCGGGACGTCTCTGTGTCCTCGCCTCCCGTCACCGTCACGCCTGCATCCTCGTCGGCCGCGCCGGCATTCCAGAACTCCTCGACGCCCACCCCTCCGCCGAACCCGTGCACTTGGGCGTTCCCGTGAAGTTTCCGGACGGCTGGGAAGCCAACCAGGCCATTCTCACCCACCTGTCCCACCATCGCGTCTCGGCAAACGTCTGACGCCCATGTCTTCTCAGCGAGGCCACACGACCACCGATCTCCTAACCGCTATCGGCGAGTGCGATCGTTCCACTATCGCCACCCAGGTCGCCGCCGCTGCCGACAAACGCAAAGTTGTCGTCGAGACGTTCCCCTTGGCCGATTGGCCCACACTGCCCGTGGAGCGGTATGCACTCGGACTCGGAGCCTTCTGCGAGGGTGCGAGTGTGGATTTGGAGTCGCGGCCAGCAGTGGCGAGACGTCCTGCCGTGTTCGGGCTGGTAGCCTCTCGCATAAGCACTCCGAAGGGGGAAACGTGGCAAAGACTGCGTTCGATTACGGGCAGGCCGACATCGCAGCCTTCAAACAAGGCGCTCAGAGCGGCTCCATCAAGTTCGATCCCCAGGCAGTCACTGATGTTGTGCAGGTTTACGACACCCTTATCCGCGGGTTGGAGGAGCAGCTCGAACGTGTTCGGACGGCGGCTAACATATCCGGCTTTGGAGGCTTCCCGTCTACACAGCAGCTGGCAGCAGGCTTTGCTGGCAAAGCCGAGCAGTACATCGAGGTTCTCGTCCAGTCGATCGAGGGAGCGATTCGTCTCCAAGAGGCATACCTAATTGCTGGGAATCGCCTTGACGAGGCAGATTCGAAGTATGCCAGAGCGCAAGAGATTGCCACTCAGTATCTCGGAGCGGAAAAGTGAAATCGGTCGAGCTTGCGCAGGCCATGTTGGCGATCGGCGCTGCCGCCGCACTGGTGACCGGGTGCGGCGGCGGATCAGGGGACGGCGGCTCGGCATCAGCCAGTAGTAGCCCATCCTCAACTCGACCTAGCGTCGCAGTTCCCGTTTCACCAGCTCCGGCGCAACGTAACATGAATGGTCGCCCAGCCGTGACCTTCGACCCCTGCGTCGATGTCGGCGATGATGTGATCCAGCAGATGGGCTTCGACCCGAAGTCCCGGGCCAGGTCCGAATCCGAGCTGGCCGGGGATACCTACACATTCCTCGGCTGCAACTTCAAGCAGAAGAACGCCGAGGGACGTCGAACGTGGTCGTTGGACATGTACGCGACCAATATCAGCATGACGGAGTTTGGTGACCGGTATCGGCAGACAATGAAGGAATACACGATCGGCGGTCAGCCCGCCATGACCTACAGGCTGTCAGAGTCGGATTATCAGGGCGGCTGCTTCTTAGCGATGGATTCCTCGGTTGGCGTGCTGAACCTGTCATTATTTGGATACGTCGATCGCGATCCCGGTGACCCGTGCGTTCGTGTGCGCGTAGTAGCCGAGAAGCTTCAGAGTGACCTACCGAGGTGAGGGCTCGCCGGTTTCGGGAGTTGGCCCAGCGTCGTAGCGATCCGCCTAGCGCGTAGGTGTCGCGATGGTCGTTGTCGGGTCAGGCATCTTCTGCACGAACGGTTCCGGTTTGAACGGCTCGCATACCTGTTGAGCGAGATTGCGTGGCGCGTTCGGGCTCAGGTCTATGCCATCGTCCACCAATAGCCACCTTTGCCCAGCGGAAACCGAGCCATCAGCGGCTGGGCGATCGGTCCATTGAATGCGGGGGCGAGTCAGTCCGTACAGGCCAATGGTTGGATCTGGCGGATCGATCTTCCCATTCCACTTTAAAATGTACCTTCCTGGAACGTTGTATGAGCAGATTACAACTTCGATGGTGTCATTGCCTACGTCTTTGGCGCTAATTACCCGCAGGGTATTCCCACCGGTGGTGTCGACCCAGCCGGGCGGGGTGGCCTCTTTCTCAGGTACGAATACTTCAGGGTCGACTCGACTCCTGTACTTGGAATGGCGGTTATCCCATTCATGCTCGTCCTGCAAGGAGAAAAGGTCAGCTCTCATCTCAAGGGCGAACTCGGCCGCAGCCCTCAAATTCTCATCCAGCGGGACCGCCACGTCTGTGAAAGATTGCTCAGGGGGATACGGAAACGGGATCGTCGTTGAAGTCGTCGGATTAGATTGCTTGTCGCCATCCGATCCGCCGCACGCAGTCAGCATCACCGCAAGTAAGCCAGAAATGGCGGCCTTGAGTTCGGCTCGCATCACTTGCCTTCCTTATCGTCACCAGGCGCATTTGCCTGATCATTATGCATCGAATACGACTGGCCGTAGTCGGTTAGATACTGATTGAGTCCGTGCGAGTTTAGGAATCTAGTAAAATCGGACCACATTGTTCTGTCCGCCTGTATTGCCTCAATACTGAATGGTTGACCGCCATTGTGAAGCGTAGGTGGCAGCTGATTGGCGTCGAATGCCGCATTCAAGATCGCAATTTGCGCGTTCTTGTGCGCGTCGGCGTACAGGGTCGAGTTGGGCGGTCGTTCCATGTATTCGTAATCAGGCTTGATCCACTCTTCCAACCCCTCGCTCAGCAGCTCGCCAGGTTCCAGCCCGATCATGCCGCCGAGAGTGGTCGCACCAGGGATCTTGCCAATCCCTTCATCCAGGAGACCGCCGGCAAGGCCGATGCCCATCATCTTGGCCTTGTACACGGCATCCTCGGGATTGGTTATGGCATCGCCTTTTTCTTTGTCTTGGTAGACGAGCGATTCGATCATGGCTGAGTCGATTCGGCCGGTCAAAGATCCCACATCGCTGGCTGAAAGAACTCCAGCGAGGTCGTTCGGATCCCCGTTCAACGCCTGGGTGAGCTGGGACTGGTGGTACTGCTCGACCGCAGTGGTCAGGTTGAGCCGTGATTCCTCTGTGAAACTGCTCAGCTGGAGGAATCTGTCGGCTGTCTCGGCATGCCAGAGCGCTTTCCCGTCGTAAACATCGGTCTTGAAGGAGTACCCCTGCTGGTTCCCGGGCGAGCTGACGGCCTCGAGGTTGTTGGCGACGGCCCGGCTCATCGCGTTCGAGAGCTCATCGTTCTCGGAGAAGCTCTTCTTCATCTTCTCGAAAGTCTCGTTGTCGGGGTTGAGGACGGCGTTCATCTCGGCCAGATCGTTTTGGGCCCGCTTGTATCTAGGGTCGTCGGCCGGGAGCTGGGATTCTTCGGTGATTCGGTCGATCAGAGTCGAGGCGCCTTTGCCCTCGTCGGGCCACTTCTCGTAGCCGAGCAGAGTGCGTACGGTCTCGTCCCGGTCGTACTTGTCGCCCATTCCCTCACCAGTCCAGATCTGGTGTGCGGAGTCGTCGTTGCGTCCACCGAGGTTCGCGAACGCTGCGGCTGCTTCGTCGCGGTCGTTCCAGGTGTACTGGTCCTGCACCATGTCGGCGGCTTTTTCATACATCTTGGTGCCGAGCTGGGTACCTGGCTCGTATCCGGGATTGGACTCACTGAGTAGTGCAGCGAGCGCACTGGTGTCCTCATGTTGTTGCTGGAGCAGCACGGTCGGCGACTGGGCCTTGCTGGGGTCGGTGCCGATGGGGTTGATATCAGTGCGTTTGGCTTCGAGGAGTTCGCGGAACTCTTTGGGCACGTTCTCGTAGTTGCCTGTGCCGGTGAGTTTCCCGTCGTCGCCGCGTCCGGTGCCGATGTCTTCGTTGCTGATGACCATGAGGCCGTTGGCGAGGGAATCGAGTTGTGTTGCGGCCTCGGGGTTTCCGACCTTTTCCTGCTCTTGGAGGTATTCGCTGAGGCCGAGGATGCCCTCCTTGCCGCCAGTCTTGTAGAGCTCCTTGTAGTACTCCTGCACCGACGCCGGGAGTGTGTCGACCTCGCCGCCTTCGGACAGGATCTTCAGCTGTTCATCTGTCAGCGCGTGCGTGGGGAGCTGGTTGGCGACCTCGGCGAGCAATGCCGGGTTGCGCTGGTGCTCAGGGGTGTTGGCCCACTCCGCCAGCTTCGATCCGTCCTGGTTGCCGAGTTTGCCAGCGTCGGAGGGAGCGACTTCGGCGTCGAGACCGCTGCCGATGAGGTCGCCGCGGACGCGGACCTCCTGGGCGGCAGCGGAAATGGCTGCGGAGGCTTCGCTCGCCGCGTTCTGCATGGCGTAGTAGGCGGCGTTGATCAAGCCCTGGTGGTGTAGCACCCGGTCTTTGACCTTCTGCTGGTCCTCACCGGAGAGGTGGAACCCGCTGGCGTTGGCGGAAACCACCCACTTCTCCGTGACGACAAGGGGCAGCGGACATTCTGCATCGTTTTCGGCGTCGGTGACGCGGCCGAGGAGAGTGGCGCGTTCATCGGACAGCCGTGTATCGGCCGCGCGCAGGGCGTTGGCGATGTCTTTGATCTCCTGGACGAGCCGCAAGCCTTGAGTGCGTTCTTCGGTGAATCGGTCTGCGGCAGCATCGTGTGCTTTGCCGGACCAGGTGGTGCCGGTGAAGTGGGTGATCATCCGAGCCAGCTGAGTCTCGTACCCCTGGGTATCGGTCTCCATCTCGGCGGCCCATTCGGAGAGCTTGAAGGGTTTCCAGTCGGTGACTTGTGGTCGTGTCGGCATCAGCGATCCCCCCGCACAGTGAAGTCCATAGTGTCGAGCTTCTTCTTGAACTCGTCATCGGTGGTCGTCAACGTCTCCGCGCTCTGCCGGACAATTCCGGACAGCTTCTGGATACGCTGCGCCACGCGCAGCCACGCGCCCTCGGTCAACTCACCCGCTTGCGCACACACGCCGCCGACCGAGCATCCGGGCAGGGCGGCAGCGATCTGGTCGCCGGTCGTTCGGACATCGATCTTGTCGACCTCGGCTGCGACACCATCGAGCGTGGTCGCCAGGTTCTTCAGTTCCTGGATGTCGGCTTCGAGCACGGCGTGCTGCCCCCTTCAACAAACGGCCCGGCTGCGCGAGACGGCACCGGCAAATAGGCCAAAACCTCTGTGGCGAACGATAGTAGAAGTGCATGCCTGACCTACAGGTGGTCGAGCTGAGCCTTGCGGTACAGCTGGTCAGCGATAACGTCCTCGCTGGCAGGGATAACCGAGGTGTCGTTGTCGTCTACCGAGATCAGATAGCGGCCAGCGGCCGGGTGGTCGTCTCGAACGTCGATCCAGTTCAGGTAGATCCGAGGATGCGGGTGCCGAGCCTGGAGGTGCTGTTCGATACATAGATGTCCATCGGCCGTGCGTGGCGCACGAAGGAGAGCTCGAATACGTTCCTCGACGGGCTGTTGGCCATCGACCGTGATTCCCCACGAGGCCGGTGGTTGCTCGCCACGGACACGTGGTGTGTAGCCGAGCATCGGAGCGATCGCACCGGGCTGGGCGGGGGGCATGGTCGCGGCAAGATGGCGGCCGAGCAGGTGC
Source organism: Nocardia sp. bgisy134 (assembly GCF_057708325.1). Classification (NCBI taxonomy): domain Bacteria; kingdom Bacillati; phylum Actinomycetota; class Actinomycetes; order Mycobacteriales; family Nocardiaceae; genus Nocardia; species Nocardia sp. bgisy134. The sequence continues at coordinate 765,617 of NZ_JBYIRW010000001.1, read as the reverse complement.
CGTTGCGTGACAACTAGTTTGATGGTGCCGCCGAACTCGGCGGTGCTGCCCGATTTTTGGAACAGGATCACGCCGAGGTTGGCGCTGGCAGCGGCGAGGGTACGAACCCGCTTATGGGAGCCGTGCGACTTGCCAGTACAAATCAGACGCAGGTCTGGGTCGGCCAGAGCGCGTAGCGGGCCGGTGAGGTCCGGGTCGGCGCGATGCGGGAACCGGGCGCTGATCTCGGCGCGGCGATTCGCGTATTCGTCTGGAGTGGTGGGGCTTTCGATGATGCTGATGGGGTACGGATAGTCGTGCCCGGTCTCGGCCCAGATCCATACGAACTCATCGGGAGTGAAATCCCATACGGTACGAGTCTTCACCGACCAGCACCCGGGAGGTCGGTGGGCTCGTCGTCGTCCATGATCGGACCTTCCCCGGAGAAGCTGAAGTCCTCCGGTTCGGGCGTGGCCTCCACACCATCGCTTGGCTGGCCGTCCGTCCCGGCCCCCGCCCCGGCATCTTCGGCGATGGGGGCAGTGGCGGCAAGCGGTGTGGGCAACGGAGCGGCCATGCTGGGCGGCGGTGGTGGTGCCGCTGCCCGTGGTGCTACCGGCGCGGTAGCGGACGACGCGGGGGTCGACAAGGGTGCGGCTGGGAGCTCGTCACCGTCGGAGTATCGGACTGGAAGTGCCGGTGCACGGCGCTGCGCGCTCGGCGATTCACCCTCGCTCGCGGCGCTCGGCGTCGTCGGTGCGGCGCTCGCGGAGGCCGGGTGATAGGGCGCGGCGGATGTGGTTACGGACGCACTCGGGGTGGCCGCACCACCGGGGCTGGTCCAGGCGTCGTAGTCGCTACCGATCGCACCCGATGGCGCTGGCGGCAGATCAGCCAGCTCCGACTGGACGCCCTTCAGATAGTCGGGAACGCCGCGAGTCTGAGCGTCATCATCCTTACGCCGTGCCGCTGCTCCTGGCGCCATCGGTCCCATCGTCCCTGGCCTACCTGAAGCGGCACGCGAGGCTGCGGAATTGCCCGCGGCACCGGATCCAGGTGTGCTCGAGTTCGGGTTCCCCGGCACTGACGTTCCTGGCATGCCCGGCCGGGGTGCCGGAGCGGTGGTGCTCGAGCCTGGGCGACCGGGGGTGCTGCCGATTGGACTCTGATTGGGAGTCCCGGGTGTGGTTCCTGGATTCGATAGAGCGCCCGGCTGATTCGATGTCGGCGAGGAAGGGTTGCCCTGGTTCACCGACGCCGGCGAGGTCGATTGAGGCTGGGTGGTGCCCGCCGGGTTCGTGCTCGCCTGGTCGGTGGCGTTGGCGGGCTTCGTGCTGCCAGGCTCGCTCGGGTTCTGCACAGGCTGCTCTCGAGACGGAGCAGTCGGGTTGCCGTTATTCGGGTTCGGGGTATTCGCCGACGGCTGGTTGTTCGGGACGCCGGAGTTCGGTGTCCCTGGGTCGTCGTTTCCGATCGACGGCGGGGCGATCAAGGTCGGGACGTTCTCACCAGCAGGTGGGAAGATCGGCAGGTAGATCCGGTTGACCGCCGAGATCGCCTCATTTCGGGCGTTGGTCGCCGCCTCGGTGTCCGAACGGTCCTTCTCCCCGCCGGTAAGGCCAGGCAGCACCGACTCGTTCGGATTGTCAGGGTTCGGCGCCGCGCTGGTCGGTACCGGAGGCACTGCGGCAGCCAGCGCGACGGCGGCGTTGTACATCGAGTCCAAACGCAGGCCGACCGATTGCGCGATCTCCCCGGCCTGTTCACCAGCCTTCGCGAAGCGTTCCGATGCCTGGCGTGCGGCATCCGCGCCCGCGCTTTCCCACTTGTCCTGCATCGCACGCGTCAGTGCCATGCGGTGCATCTGGAATAGCATCGTCGCGGTAGTGGACGCATTCGACCAGGCGGTCACCAGTTTCCACATCGCCTCTTTGTCGATGCTGTTCACCGCATCCCAGATCTCCTGGTGTGTCATCGTCTCAGGAGGATTTTCCTGATTCGTCACATAAGGTGCGTCGACCTGGCCGACCCCGATTTCCTGGTCCTGCTTCAGCGCGTTCTGCTGAGAGGTCGTGGCCTTCTGCTGAAGGGCCGCCACCGGATTGCCGAGGATGTCCGTCACGAAAGACGTACCAGGGTTGGTCATCGCTGGACTCCGCTGCCGCACAGACTAATTCGGCCCGCGAATCTGAGATCAACGACCATGGCATCCCCCTAAACCCATTGGTGGGCGGAGCCTAGCACACCTCGGATGCCCGAGCCGGTCCGCTGAACTGTCCTCAGCCGCGTGATCCGCGTCCAGGACGACCGCCGTTATGAGGACCCCCGCCTGGTCTGCGTCGAGAGGCAAGCATCAATATCGACGACCTGATGGGCCGTCCCCCATAGATGAGACCGTTCGGTATTAGAGTCCTTGTTTGGCCTGGTGAGGGCCGAGAAGGGACACTGAGGGACATGGCAGGACGCAAGCGGCACTCCGCGGAGGACATCGTGCGGAAGCTGCGCCGTGCCGACGAGTTGACCGCCGCCGGTAAGACCGGCGAGGAGGTTGCCGCGGAGATCGGGGTGTCGACGGCGACGTTGTACAACTGGCGCCGCCAGTACGGCGGGGTGGACACCGACGCGGCGAAAGAGCTCAAGGAGCTGCGGGAGCAGAACGCCCGCCTGAAGCGGCTGCTCGCGGATGCCGAGCTGGAGAAGGACGCTCTGCGGGAGATCGCACGGGGAAAATTCTGAGCCCAGCAGCCAAGCGCCGCGCCGTGGACATGCTTCGCACTATGAAGAGCGTGTCGGAACGGTTCGCGTGCAAGGTCGTTGGGCTGAATCGGTCGACCTATCGGCGGCTGCCGATCAAGGACACTCCGACCGATCCGGATGCCGGTTTGCGTGCGTGGCTGCGCTCGTACGCGGTCAAACATCAGGGGCACGGGTTCCGCCGTGCCTGGGCCGTCCTGCGGTTCGACGAGGGTGTAGGCGTCAACATCAAGAAGGTCCACCGTCTCTGGCGCGAGGAGGGCCTGCAGGTCCGCGAACACCATCCCCGCAAACGAGCCGGGGTCTCCTCGGCCCCGCCGGTCGAGGCCGATGCGCCGAAGGTGGTGTGGGCGTTGGATTTCCAGTTCGACTCGACGGTCGACGGTCGGGCGGTGAAGATCGCGTCGATGATCGACGAACACACCCGAGAATCCTTGCTGCACCTCGTGGAACGGTCGATCACCGCCGACCGGCTCGTCGCCGAGCTGGAGAAGGTGTTCGCCGAGGCGGGCGGCCCGCCGAGGGTGCTGCGGATGGATAACGGTCCGGAGATGATTTCCCGTGCCCTGCAACGCTTTTGCGCCGACAGGGTCGGGATCTCCTACATTCCTCCGGGCACGCCCTGGAACAACGGCTTCGTCGAATCGTTCAACCGGCGGCTGCGGACCGAGTGCCTGAACCGCAACCACTGGACCACATTGCTCGAGGCCCGGGTGGTGATCGGCGATTTCAAGGTCGACCACAATCGGCGGCACCGGCATTCGGCGCTGGGCTATCTGACCCCGGCCGAGTACGCTGCGGCCTGCACCCACACCCATCATCCGATGGCCTGCGGGACCGACTGAACACGATACGAAATCACCTGGCTCTATTCCTGGGTGGTCTCGTCGTCGGGGACCGCTCACTGAAAGACGCTGTCCCGAAACACCAGGAATCCCGCCTCGAACGCTCCGACCTCACCTTCGGCAGCTACGCCTTCTCCTGCGAGACCCCGTCCGCTGGAACAAAACTTGGGTGACGACTCGACCGCGAGCAGGTTGTCGACTTTCTCGAACAGGTCCGCAATGTCCGCAACTACCTCATGCACCTCGCCACCGATCCCCTGTCGGCGGAGAAGTACGCCGTCGTCAACGGCCTCCTGCAACTTCTGAGGACGGCCGAGCCGCGTCCGTGAGTCACCAGCAGACAGCGTTCAGATACTAGACCTCGGAGAGCGAGAGCAGACTCGACATGATCGGTGGACGGTGCGAACCGATCTCGAACCGAAGGGAACCCGATCGCAGGTCGGCACGTCCAACCTTGCTATGGGAAACGTCAACGGAAAGAAGAGCAAAGAACCAGGTACCAGCGACCCGCAGCGTCGTGTCAGACGCGAGAACCATCGGTGCGACGGTTGTCGCGTGCGAGTCAACCCTAGAAAAGAGCCGATGTGATGGCATGCACCTTTCGCGGCGTTCCCTACCGGCAAGTCTCGACTCGACCGCCCGTCAGCATTCTGGGGGAAGTGGGAAGCACACGGGCGGCACGGCCATCGGCCCTGCGTCGGACTGTTCAGCGACCTGCGCCGGCGGCGGGACGACTTCGGATTGCGAAACGGGTCGGGGCGGTTCGTTCGCGCTCTCGGGCCTCGCCGAGCAGGTGGACGCCATGAGCCAGATCGCGCAGAGGGTGATGGCGACGACGGCGCAGGCAGCCAGTTGCTGGACGCGATGGTTGTCGCGCAACACCGAAACCCCGGTGCCCTCCAATGTTTGCGGAAGAGAAATCGTCCGCCCGAGGATCGCGACGCTGTGCCGAGTTTCCGGGACGGGTGCCGGTCGGAGGCGACGCAGCGGTTGCGGCTCGACCTCCGGCGTGAGCCAAACTGGTTCGCGAATTGCGGCCGAAGTGGCACGCGGGCTGGGAGTTTCGGTCTCCGGCAGTATCCAGGAGGACCAACGGTCGGTGAACTGCGATTCCGTGGCGCTGTCGGGGAGTGTGGCCAACGGATGCTCGGTACGTGCGGGCTCGGGGTCGCCCTTGACCAGCACCACGTGTCCCGACGACTGTGTTTCGACCCGCTCGGAGTGCGGCGGATCGGTGTCGTCCTCGACCAGAACCGAGCCTTCCGGCGATGTCTGTGTGGCGGCCTCGTCCGAGTGCGAGGACCGCTGGGTTTCCAGGGCCACCGCGGAGTGTGAGGTTTCCGCGCCGTCCTCCGGAGTAGGAGCGGGCGCTTCTGCCGATAGCGGGAAAGCGGATTCCGTCGTCACCGCATCCTCCGGTTCGATCAAGGGTGCGTGTCCGCCGCCCTCGGACCTGCGTGGTGTCGGGATCGGTTCGACGTCGGGGTCGGGTTCGATCCAGGGCGGCGGCTGTTCACGTGGCCGTCGGTCGGGCACCTTGTCGAGAAGTGGCTTGCGCTCTCGCGGAAACCCCTCCGCCACAAGCTCTTCGATCGTCACCCGCTCGCCGAAGTTCAGATCCTCCAGCAGCGCGTGGACGTCCTCGGCGGTCCACACGAACCGCCGGCCCGCGGTGCGGTGGAACCAAGCACGCAGTTCGCCCGGCGTGGAGCCGAGCACGACGCCGCATCCGTGCCTGCGCGATTCGACGTTCAACGTCACGGTCGATTCCCGTGGCGGCACGACGACGACCAAGCCGTCGACGAACGCTTCGGGATGGCGTTTGCCCACCAGCGCCTTCAGATTGAAGACGTTGTTCGTGACTTGGTCGAACGGGCTCGTGTCTTGCTCTCGGACGTGGATCGGATCGCCCTCGAACCCCGACAGCCGCCAGCGGCCGTTGGCCTGGACGGTGAGGGTTCCTGCGCTCGCGTCCGGAGCCATGCCCTTGACCTCGAGGACCACGACCGCTCGGGGTGTGATCACCACCAGATCCGCTTCCTGCGCTCGACCTCTGTGATCGCGCTCGGAGATGTAGCAGCCTGAAATGGCCAGGCCCACAATGACGTACTGGCCCGTCCATGTCCGCATCCACTCGAGCACTCGCTGCTCGGATCTCGGTATCGCCGTTCGTTCGTTGATGACCAGCATCGACGGCCACCTCCATCGCGTCCACGCCAATCGACGGCTCAACGTTATTCGCCGCCGGGGCACCTCGCGAATCGAAAGGCACTGTAAGAACAGGGGATTGGCCACACAAGGGCTGGCGTGTCCGGCGTGGCGGCAGGCACGGCGGCCCGATCCGAAGCTACCGAACCGAAACGAATACCTTCCCGAGTTCGACAGACCCAATGACCTGTTCGGCCACATCGAGTCCGAGGAGTACGTATGAAACGCATCGTGGGGAAGATCGCCGGGGTGGCGGCGGCCGCGCTGGCGCCGGTGATGCTGGCCGCGACCGCGCAGGCCGAATCGGGGCCGGTGTTCTTCAGCGCGGGCAGCACCAACTGCGCGATCTACGACGACGGCACCGTCGGTTGTGATCTCGGATCACCGACGCGCTTGCAGTACAGCTTCCTGCCCTTCCTGCTGACGGTGAACGAGATCGTCATCGATCAGCCGTTCCTGCCCGCGCACCCGACCTTCGATCCAGGAACGCCGTACACACGGCCCAGCGGCAACCCGCTGCTCAGGGATGTGAAGACCGGGGACGGGCAGTGGGGCTCCTACATCGAGCACGCGGGGGCGCGCTGCGAGTCCGGCTTCCACGGCAGCTTCAGCTGTCGGTCGAAGGGGCGGTCGTTCACGTCCTGGAGCGGGACGATCTCGGCCTGACCGAAAGTGTTGGACCGCAACAGCGGAGTGAGATACCACGATCCCGCTCCGTTGTTGCGTCTCTTAGCCGTCGTGTCCGCGCGCCCTCTCCAGCGACGCACAACCCGTCGCCGGCCTTTCCTAGTGCGTTGACAACGAACTACCGCCGGGTTGGGTGATGCGCCGCCGGGTCCAGGCGGCGGGCCGGGAGTCCGGACACTTTCGACGACGGCAGTTGCTGTCGAGAGTGTGGGGTGGTGTGTGCCGGAACCGGTTCGAGCCTGTCGGCTGAGCGACGCGGACGGTCGAACGGACGCAACCGCCAGTTTTCTTGACCTGTGGGTCAAGAACATTTAGAGTTCTTCGCATGGGCAGGCCGCGGAACTTCGAAACCGATACCGTGGTCGAGCGCGCGATGGAGGAGTTCTGGACCCGCGGGTACGGCGGCACCTCTCCCGCACAACTCGCCGAGGCCACCGGCGTCGGCAAGGGCAGCCTGTACCACACATTCGGCAGCAAACGGCAACTGTTCGACCGGGCATTGGCCCACTACGGACGGATGGGCGTGGAGCACGCCGAGGAGGTGCTGTTCCAACCGGGAACCACCCGTGAACGCATCGGCGCGTACCTGCGTGAGACCGTGGATTCCGATGTCGCACAGCCGGTTCGGCGTGGCTGTATGGTCGTGAACACGGCCGCCGAGCTCGGTGGCCACGACGAGGAGATCACCCGAGCCCTGCGTGGCATCGAGGAGCGCATCGTCGCGGTGCTGGCCGCCCGGATCGAACAGGGCCGACGCGACGGCGATATCGGTCCCGACGTCGATGCGCAGGCCACGGCCGAGTTCCTGCTCAACACCAGCGTCGGCCTGCGCATCATGGCCAAGACCCGCGACGCCGAAGCGCTGTATCGCATCATCGACGTCGCCCTGACCTCCCTCTGACCCATACGCCACGTTGCAATGGCTCTCGTATGCCCCAATTTTTGACCTGTAGTTCAAGAAAGGAAATCTCCATGGATCTCGAATTGACCGGCAAGACCGCCGTCGTCACCGGAGCGAGCCGCGGCATCGGCCTGGCCGTTGCCGAGACCTTGTCCGCCGCGGGCGCACGCGTGGTCGGCGCTGCCCGCACCATCACACCCGAACTCGAAAAGGCCACCGTGGCTACTGTTTCGGCGGACTCGAGCTCGCAAGACGGTGCCACCGCGCTCGTGGATACCGCGCTGAAAGAGCTCGGCGGCATCGATATCCTGATCAACAACGTCGGTGGCGGCGACCCCGACCGACTGACGCTGGGCGGGTTCCTCGACAGTACCGACGATCAGTGGCGGCACTTCCTGGATGTCAACCTGTTCAGCGCCGTCTGGGCGACCCGCGCCGCCCTGCCCAGCCTGCTGGACCGTCGCGGCGCGATCGTGAACGTCTCCTCGATCAACGCGCGAATGCCATCCGCCGGGCCGGTCGGCTACAGCGAGGCCAAGGCCGCGCTCACTGCCTTCGGCAAGCGCCTGAGCGAGGAGTTCGGTCCGCAGGGAGTCCGCGTCAACACGGTCTCACCGGGCGTGGTCGGTACCCGGATCTGGCGCGGTTCCGAATGGGTGGGTGCGAAGCTCGCCGCCGCACAGGGCATCTCGCACGAACAGTTGCTGGCGGCGCTGCCAGAGCAGTTCGGCATCGCCTCGCGCCGAATCTCCGAACCCGAAGAGGTCGCGGCCCTCGTGACGTTCCTGGTCTCGGGCAAGGCTGCCAACATCGTCGGAGCCGACCTCGTCATCGACGGCGGGACCATCAAGACGAGCTGATCCGACACCCTGCATCAGGACATCGGCCCGACCCGCGCGTCGACCACGACCTTCACCGGTCAGGCTGCGGTGGCGTGGGTTCGGGGCCGGCCCCAGCGCCGCTGGCGTTCGCCGCGGATGCGGGTTCTCGACGTTGGGCGGCCAGCACATCGGGGTGTCGGACGTTGACGTTGCGCCAGCGCAGGTATTCCTACAGGCGGCCGACGAGCACCGGATGGTTGGGGTGGTTGGAGTCGCCCATGACGAAGGTGAGCCGCGGGCCCGAACTGCGCCTCGATCGGGTTCGCCCACGAGGCGCTGGTCGGGGTGAAGCATAGTTCGACACTATTTTCCGTTGCCCGGGAACGGATTCGAGGTGTCTTGTTCGCCGAGAGGTTGTCCAGGATTACATAGATCGGCACCGTCGGGTCGTGCGCCGAGGATCGACTTCAGCACGGCCAGGCTGTGGTCGCCGCCTTTGCGGTGGCGGGTGACGCCCCACAACTGGTCGTCGCCGAGGGAGTAGCAGCCATGGAAGTACCGGATGTGCCGGATTCCCAGCGGCGTGCCACCCGACCCGGCGGACATTCGTGGTCAACGCACTAGCGATCCCCACCCGAGCCTGTCACTCGCTGGCCCGACACCTCACCAACCAACAAGCCCTGCGGCTTACAACTGAGCGCTACCACGCACTCCGCCGCGATATGAGCGACCTCCTCAGCCTTGCCCACCTCAATACCGGTCGCGCAAAGCCGCTTCTACGACGGTGCCGTCGACCGGCTCGCTCTGCCTCCACACCTCTCGCGCCAACCGGAGCTTCCCGATCAAGCTGGCGACCAGCGCCGACTCCCGCTCCGCGCTCGCGTGCCCCTGCGCGAGAACCTTGTGGTAACGAATCGAGTCGACAATGGCGGACTTCACCCGTTCATGGTCGAGGTAGACCTGCAGGTCACGCCGCCACTCTCCACTCGTGGCGTAGGGCTCGGCAGCAACCCACGCGGCGAGAAACGACTCCCTTTCCCGCGGGAAGTAGCCCATCTTGTGCAGATGTGTCGCCACGTCGTACAGCGGGTCGCCATACAGCGCGAGCTCCCAGTCGATGAATACGACCTGCCCGTTCCGCACGATCATGTTCTTGCGGTGTACGTCGGCGTGCACCATCCGAAACGGCCTCGGTTCGAGCGCATTCCACGAATTGAGGACACGGTCGAGGGGGTGATCGGGGACGCCAAGCCTGCGGTACAACTCGCCGAACACGACGCTGCTTTCACCATGCACACGTTCGGTGACTGCCGACAGTCGCCGAGCGAAGGCTGCGGGCTCCTCGCTCCACCCGTCTTCGACCGGTGGCAGCAACTCGCGCGGGATATTCCGCAGGTTTGCGAAAAGCTGCGCCACATTCCCCGGCACGTGAGTTGGGACCGAAATCCCTCGCGGCGCAATATCGTCCAACAGATCGCCGTCGATATGGTCATGGATCTGATAGGCGGGCTGCGCCGATTCCCAGCGCAATCTCGGCGCCGAAGCGACGAACGGCTCGATCGCCATCAGTACCGCCGGCTCAGGCCACTGGCGCAGGTCCATCACGTCAGCACCTTCGACGGCGATCCGCACATTCACCGCACCCATCGGGCCGTCGACTCGGACATTGTGGTTGTAGTACCCGGCGGCGGCTTGCGAAAGTGAAAGAGCTTGGGCGTACACCGCATTCGCGTTCACACCGAGTGCCCGCGAGATCAGTCGCGCCGCGTCACGGTCCATGCTCGGTCCGGGCGTCGGCGGTTGGATACGCAATCGGGCGGCTGCGGCTGCTCGTGAGACGTCGGGTTCGATCCAGCCGAACAGCGCCAGCACAGCCCGTGCGACGAGAACCAGCCCCGGATAGACGTTCGCGCCTTCGAATTCGGATATCGCCCAGCGCACACTACGTACCGCATCGTCGCGCTGCCCGCGGCGTGCGAAGACCCCAGCGCGGAACAGTTCGGCCCTGGCACGACCCGACCGATACCCGACACTGTCGAGAATCTCGCACGCTTCGGCAAGCGCACGCTCCGCGGCGTCGAGTTCACCGAGCGACAGTCGAGCCAAACCTAAGGCGGTGTAAGCCTTTCCGAGCTCGTGCATGGCACCGAGTTCGCGCTGCCGTGTGATAGCGGTTCCGGCGGCCTCGATCGCCTGGACCGGGTCGGTGAGAGCCTGGAGTTCGGCCACGTTCGTCGCGATATTGGCCTGACCGACGACGCTGCCCGCCGCTCGATAGTGGGTGTCGGCCTCGGCCAGATACTGTGCGGCGCGCTCGGTATCGAACGCCAGCCGATAGGCGAGATGACGCAAGCGCGCCACATCCCCGAGAAACGCATGATCGTCGTCATCGGCCATGGTGACGAGTTCCTCGCACAGTGCCAGCGCCTGACCGAATCGGCCTTGGCACATGTGCAGGTCCGCCGCCCATAGCCCGGCTTCGAGCCGAGCCCGCCCCGACCCCCGTGACCACACGTCCTGATAGATCGCCAAGGCATCGTCGGTATCACCGAGTATGCGGCGCGCATTCGCCGCGGCGACTGCAAGGCGCTCGGCGATCGGCCCGGTCCTTTCCAGCGGCGTATCACGGGTGAGCCGATCGGCCTGCTTGGCGTCGCCGAGTAGCAGGGCGGCTTCCGCTTCCAGGCACTTCTTCAGTTCCGAGAGTTCCGCCATACCTGCCAGATTCTCATGCGATTCGGTCAGGTAGCGGTCGAGATCGCTGATCACTCCGCCGATTCCCTGGCTCCCGCCAGCTGCTTCGATCCGATCGACATAGGCAAGCAGTGCCACGGCGGACAGAATCCCCGCCCGTACGCCGTGGTATCCGGCTTCGCGCAACGCCGAGACTCGACCGGCCGGCCCCTCTGCGCGCGCGAACCATACGTCATGCAGCAGCTCGTGCAACGTTCGCCGGACATCAGGGTCCAGGCGGCGCTGCAATGCGGCGACCATCAGTTGGTGCAGCTGGTAGTACTCGGCACCGTCACTCTCGTCCGCGGAGTAGACGAACGAGTACGCGATCAAGGACTTCCATGCCGCAATATGACCGGGCAGCTCGAATTGCCGAGTCACCGCGGTGAAGATGTCTCGATCGAAGGTGCGTGGCAGCCCGAGCAGTTCCAGCATCCGAACTTCGTCGGGGCGTACGTGCTGGAGGAAGCGTTCGAGAATCGTTTCCGGGGAGACCAGTTCCGCGGGCGCAACCCAGCCCGCGCGAGTGCGGGCGTCGATCGCCAGATGTAGGTAGAACGGCACGCCCGCACTCGACCTCGAGATCGCCGCGCGTTCGGCGGCGTCCTCGATCCCCGACGAATCGAGCAGTTCGAATCGGGCGTCCTCTGGAAGGTCGTCGACCCGCACGGTCCGCAATCGCGAGCCCCATTCGGGATCATGCCGCTCCCAACCCAGCGGCTCACGGCTGGCGATCACGACCAGCCCGGTGTCCAGCTGCGCGACCACATCCCGCAACCAAGCATCGGAAGCCGCGGCGCGGCCCTCGCGGTCCGTACCACCCATCAGGGCCTCATAGGCGTCGAGAAATACCACGTAGGGCCCCTTACCCTCCGTGCCGTTCTTCAAGTCCTGCGCGAACAGGTAGGAAACAGCTGTCTCCAGGCTCGCGAGGCTCAACTGGTCGAGCTCTTGGAGGATCGGGTCGTGGCGTATCCGGCGGGTGCGCACCGCTCGTCGCGCACCCAGATCGAGCAGACGGGTCGCGGTACCGAACACCGGAATCCCGGTGGCGTCGTTGAGGATTTCGGTCAGGATCTCGCTGTGCTCGGCAAGCGTCAGCGATTCGGAGGTGAGGCGCAGATGCGGATGCATGCGCTGCCACAGCACCGCGCAGGCGATGTCGAAGCGGTGGAATTTGATCTTCCGGGCACCGAACTGAACGCGCAGCACGGCCAGCCCGTCCGCGGCCTGACGGTGACTCGGCACCTGCAGATCGAGCACCGCCGCCGGATGCTTCTTCTCGACGCGCGCCCGCAACTCGGTGACCAGACGTGACTTGCCGATTCCGCCGACACCGCTGAGCAGCATGACCAGCGGACGTTCGGCGGCTTCGACCAGCAGTTCGTCGAACCGAGTCAGCACGTGCTCACGGTCGACGAACGGGCGGCTCGCCGCCCCCGGCTGAAATCGCGCGGTCAACACCACGATGTCTTCCCCCTCCTGACAAGAACGGATCAATTCTGGCAGAAGCCAACAACATTCGAGCCTGGACGGAAAACCGCACTCGCCGATACGACCGGCGGTGATCTCACGCAACGTCCTGCGTCGAGCAGGAAGCGACAGAGTAACCCGAAGCCGAGAACGGCACGAAGCCCGCCTCGGCACAGACCCGGACGCGACAGTGGCCATGCTCCGACATGGAGTGGAGCTGGAGCATGGCCGCGCGATGACCACATGTAGGGGCCGTCGAATGCGCCGTGGGAGACACTGGCAGTGAAGTCGTCCCACTCACAGGCGGTGAAGATCAAGGACGGGCGGGTTCTTTGAATCACGGAGTGTCTCGGCACCCATCCGTGTCTGGCCCTACACCGGCTGCACCTCACCTCGTCGACCGCCCCGACCGCGCAGCGCCAGCACGCCCAAGGCCGATGCCACCATGCACCCGCCGACCACCCACAATCCGGCACGCTGCGTTCCCGTCCAATCTTTCAGCCAGCCAGTCACATACGGCGCGGCGAACCCGCTGACGTTTCCGATGGAATTGATCAACGCGATCCCGCCTGCCGCCGCAGCACCGGAGAGGAACTCGCTGGGCAGCGCCCAAAAGGTCGGTAGTGCGGCGAGTACCCCTATAGCGCAGATGGTTACCGCCGTCATGGCCGCGAACGGGTTGCCGAGATACAGCGCGACAGGAATGGCGAGGCCGCCGACGAGTGCGGGTAGCGCCACGTGCCAAGCACGTTCGCCGGTGCGATCTCCGTGCCTGCTCCACCAGACCATCACGACGGCCCCGATGAGGTAGGGCACCGCGTTGATCAGCCCGCGCTGCACAATCGAATAGCTGACTCCGTACTGCTCCTCGAATCCTTTGATGATGGTCGGCAGGAAGAAGCCGAGCGCGTACAACCCGTAGACGACGCCGCCGTAGATCAGCGCCAGGCCGAAGACGCGGGGATGGGTGAGCGCTTTGCGCACCGTCCAGTGCTCGGCTTGTTCTACCGCTTCGTGTTCGGAGGCGAGCTCAGTACTGAGCCAGCGGCGTTCGTCGGGTGTGAGCCATCGTGCCAACGCGGGACTGTCGGTGAGATAGAACCACGTCACGACCGCGAGCAGGATCGCGGGAATGCCCTCCACGAGGAACATGAACCGCCACCCGCTGAGGCCGAGAATGCCCTCACCGTATTGGATTATCAGGCTGGAAACCGTCGAGCCCAGTGCCGTGGACACCGGGACGGCGACCATGAACAACGCCACGATCTTCGCCCGCTGCGACTGCGGGAACCAATACGTGAGGTACAGCAGAATGCCGGGAAAGAATCCGGCCTCGGCGATGCCGAGCGCGAAACGCAAGACGTAGAGCACGGTTTCGTTGGGCACGAACGCCATCGCGGTGGCGACCGCACCCCAGCTGAGGAGGATACGGGCGATCCAGCGCCGCGCCCCGAACCGGTGCAGGGCGAGGTTGCTCGGCACCTCCAGCAGCAGGTAGCCGAGGAAGAAGATGCCGGAAGCTAATCCGAACGCCGTCTCGGTCAGCCCTAGATCGGCCTTCATGCCGCTCGGGCCCGCGAATCCGATATTGACGCGGTCCAGGTAGTTGACGAAATACAGCAGGCCTAGGAAGGGCACCAGCCGAAGGGTGACCTTGCGCAACGTAGTTCGGGACACATCGGTCGTGACAGCCACCCGCGCACTCTTGCTGTGAAGACCGGGCGCGTCAAGTTGCGATTCACGCCGCCACCGACTCACGCCGCCACCGACTCACGCCGCCACCGACTCACGCCGCCACCGACTCACGCCGCCACCGACTCACGCCGCCACCGACTCACGCCGCCACCGACTCACGCCGCCACCGACTCACGCCGCCGGGCCGCCGCTGTGCGGCTAGCCCGGCGGCCACGTGCACCGAACCCCTACACCGCCAGAGTCAATCGAGGATGTTGAGGACGACCCCGACAAGCATCAACCCCACGAATGCTGCCAATACTGCGGTGATCACCCAACTGAACCGGATCCAGTTCAACCCCGGCCATCGCATGGGCTCGGGGCCGATCGCACCGCGCAGCACGTACAGCCCTGGGGAGCGATAGTGGACCAGTGTGCAGTGAGCTGCGGCGACCGGGACCACCGTATCGGCGAACCCCATATCGCGCACCCAAGACTGGAAAATCCACTCGTACCACCATTTCGGCTTACTGGTCGAGACCTCGACGTGGTGCAGTCCGGGAGTCGTCGGGATATGCGTCCTCCCCCAGTTCACATCCGGTACCTCGACGCCGTCCACGAAGATCCTCGGTCGGGCCGACGCATAGGCACCGGCGGCGATCCACCATCGAAAGTAGCTGGCATCCACCAGGATTCCTGTCTCTCCGGGCTCCGGGCGATAGGCGTCGACCGGATCCACAGCGGTCCCGTGCTTCAGCAGGAACCCGTGTGGACCGATAGTGCCGGGCGGCGGAGTCATATAGGCGCCGCCGGGCGGCGCAAAACCGTGCTGCGGCTGAATCCCGTTGTGCGGCGGCATATTGCGACCCGGATACGCGGCGAGTCCGTTGTGACCCGCGGGTCTGGTCGGCGGGACACCTGAGGAAGAGCCAGTGTCGGGTGTTCCGAAGCGCGCGCCGGGCTGTGGTTCGTAGCTCATGAGGTTTCGTCTCTCCGTATGCGCAGGCTGTTCGAGGCACACACCCGCGAACAGCCGAAGTTCTCCGCTATGCCGTCTGCGGCTGGTTCTGCTTGCCGAGCAGGGCGTTGATGACACCCATGACAGCCTGCATGAGGGTGTTCAGGTCTCCGAAGGCCTTCGCCATCTCGACAAGCAGCATCGAGATCTTGAAACCGTCGCGCGCGAATCGGCCATACACCGACGCGATGACGTGCGCGGCCCCGCCACCCAGCGTCAGCGCGAGTTCGATCGTGTATCCGATCAGAGCGCCCAGCAGACTGGCCAGGATGTCCTGCACCATCTTCCGGAAAACCTTGACGATGTCCGCCACGATTTGCATCGCCTCCCCGAGGCTGGCCGCGACACCGCCTGCTCCGAGAATCTGATCGATCATGTCGGTGGCACGGTTCCGGTAGGCGTCACCGGCGCTACCGGTCCATGTCGCGATGTCCTCGCCCAGGCTCTTCTTCCAGGTTTCGCTCATGCCGGTGAGTTCGTTGGCGATGTTCGTCCAGCTCTCGGAATACGCCTTCACCATCTTGTCGTTGCCTGCGAGCGCGTCCAGCACTTTCCGGTACGGCTCGGCGTGGGTGAGCATCCAGCCTGCGATCTGTTCGCCGGCGAAACCGAACGGGTCCTTGATCGCGTCGAAGGCCGTTACGCCGGCTGCCACACCACCGGTGATCGCCTCGAGCGTCTTGCCGTTCCTGAGGTTGGCGTATGCCTCCCAGGCGTCACCGGCGATGGTGCCGTTCAGAAATCCCGGGCGCTTGGTCTCCTCGTCCTGCTTCAGCCCGACGTCCGACAGGAAGAAGACCGTCTCCTGGAAGTACTCCTCGCGGTAGTCGGTTCCGTTCGCGATCAATCGGTTGTCGGTGGGTTTCTTCTCGTCATCGAAACCCGCGGTGTGCTCGTTGAACCAGTTGCCAATCTGAGTGCTCACTTCGCCTCCCCGTTCGCCGCGGCGATCTCCTCGCGCAGCTCTCCCAACGACTTGCTGAAAGCGGTGTCCTTGTCATCGAACGTCTCCGCGACGACCTTCAGTTTGTCCGGCAGTTGTGCGACGTCCTCACCGAGTTTGCGGAGCACCTCGATGGTGTTCTGATGATTGTCGTCCAGCACCATTTGCACGAAAGGCCGTGGAATAGCGCCGAATCCGTCGTCCGCGGCACCGAGGTAGGAGGCGGCTTCCAGCGACAGCGTCAGACTTTCGATGAGCTGCTTCACTTTGCCCGCATGATTGCGAACTTCATCCGGATCCACCGAGATCGCATCAGGATTTCCCATGATCACACCAGCCAGGATTTGCGGTTGTAGTACGCGTCGTCTTCGTCCGGCTCGTCCGGCCGCACGACCTGATCGCGATCGGGTTTGCGGTTACGCGGCTGTGGGGCCGATTCCCACGGGGCGGGCGTGACGCTCACGGCCGACTGTGGGGACGCCGACAGCTGCGGTGGCGCGGAAGCCGGTGGCTCCGGCAGCGCGTAGTTCGGAACGTCGCCAGCCGGGACATCCGGAAAACTCTTCGCGTACTGATCAGCGATGGCCGCGCCTGCCGGATCGTCGCCCACGGTGTTCTGCACGGTCTCCGCGACCTGCGCGCGCAGTGTCGCCTGAGCTCTGCGCATGCACGACATGATCTCGGCCGAGACCGCCGCGGGATCCATGCCCCGGGTGCCGACAGCAAGCACGATGTCGGTGGGGACGCCGTTGTTGTTCACCGAGACAGCGATGCGCCCGTCGCTGCTGGACTCCGTGGCGGTGAGCGCCGCCATGCGCTCGCGCAACTGCTCGAATCGCTCGGCCTGACGCTCGAAATCCGCTGCCATGTGCGCGATGTCCTCCGCGATACGGCTCGGATCGAATACGGTCATCAACCCCTCCTACTCGAACTCCTACATCCCTGCGGGCGACGTGCAGCTCTCACGACGTTGTGGGTGTCGCCTTCTTCCTCTGACGCGAGCGCCGTCGAATCGGTTCCATCGAGATCTGCCGAGACGATCTTGTTCGGCCATTGCGCGCCCACGGACCGTCGGCCCAGCTCCTCGCCCTTCTCCCCCGATTCGTGGACGCACGGCTACCGATGGTGGGAAGCTCGATATGACCGCGGTGTCGAGGCGAGGAAGCGTGACACATGGTGGACAAATCGAGTGGACCTGCCGGGGGCAACGGCAGAGCAGTGACGGTGGATCGGCCGGAACGCATTCGGAACGTGGTCCTGGTCGGTCACAGCGGAGCGGGGAAGACGACCCTGGTCGAGGCGATGGCGCTGACGACGGGCGCGGTGAATCGCGCGGGGCGGGTGGAGGACGGCACCTCGCTGTCGGACTACGACGAGATCGAACATCGGCAGCACCGGTCGGTGCAGGTGTCGGTGGTGCCGCTGGCGTGGCAGGAGATGAAGGTCAACCTGGTCGACACGCCGGGATACGCGGACTTCGTCGGCGAGCTGCGGGCGGGGTTGCGCGCGGCGGACGCGGCGCTGTTCGTCATCTCGGCGGCCGAGGGCGCAGAGGGGGTGAGCGGGGCGACTCGTGCGCTGTGGGAGGAGTGCGCGGCCGTCGGCATGCCGCGCGCGATCGTCATCACGCACCTGGACACCGCGCGCGCGGACTTCGAGGAGATGGTGCAGACGTGCCGGGAAGTGCTCGGTGGCGGGGCGTCGGAGAACATCCTGCCGCTGCATCTGCCGGTGTACGGGCCGCGTGGCGTCGATGGGCACCGCCCGGTCACGGGGCTGATCGAGTTGCTGCCACACTGCGTGGTCGACTACGCCTCTGGTGAAGGAGTTCGCGGCGAGCCGTCGGCGGAGCAGGCCGCGGAGCTGGACGAGGCGCGGAATCGGCTCATCGAGGGCATCATCGCCGAGAGCGAGGACGAGTCGCTCATGGAGCGCTATCTCGGCGGCGAGGACATAGAACTGGACACGTTGGTCGGCGATCTGGAGCGCGCGGTGGCGCGCGGCAGTTTCCACCCGGTGCTGTTCGGCGCACCCGCGCCGGAGGAAGCGCGGCAGGGGCTGGGCACGATGGAGTTGCTCGACTTGATCACGGGCGGTTTCCCCGCCCCGACCGAACACGTCGTCTCGGCGGCGCCCGCGACCAACGGCGCCGCGCCGACCCCGCTGGCCTGCGACCCGAACGGCGCGCTGGCCGCGGAGGTCATCCGCACCGCCTCGGACCCGTACGTGGGCCGAGTGTCGCTGGTGCGCGTCTTCTCCGGCACCCTGCACGCCGACGACACCGTGCACGTCTGCGGGCACGGCTTGGCCGACCGCGGGCACCCTGACCACGACGTGGACGAGCGCGTCGGTTCGGTGACGGCGCCGTTCGGCAAGCAGCAGCGCCCGCTGGGCGAGGCCATCGCGGGCGACATCGCGTACGTCACCAAGCTCGGCCACGCCGAGACCGGCGACACACTGTCGGGCACAGGAAAGCCGTTGGTGATCGAGCCATGGCCGATGCCGGATCCCTTGCTGCCCATCGCGATTCGCGCGCACAGCAAGTCCGACGAGGACAAGCTCTCACAGGGTCTGGCCCGGCTTGCGGCGGAGGATCCCGCCCTGCGCGTGGAAAACAACAGCCAGACACACCAGTTGGTGCTGTGGTGCCTCGGCGAGGCGCACCGCGATGTCGCGCTGGAGCGGCTGCGCACCCGGTTCGGGGTGCAGGTGGACACCGTCGATCACAAGGTCGCGCTGCGAGAGACGTTCGCGGGCACGGCGAAAGCGCGCGGTAGGCACGTGAAGCAGTCGGGTGGGCACGGGCAGTACGCGGTGTGCGAGATCGAGGTGGAACCGCTGCCGGGCGGTTCGGGGCTCGAGTTCGTGGACAAGGTCGTCGGCGGTGTGGTGCCGCGCCAGTTCATTCCTTCGGTGGAGAAGGGCGTGCGCGCGCAGGCGGCGCGCGGAGTCGCCGCGGGGTATCCGCTGGTGGATGTGCGGGTCACGCTGTTCGACGGGAAGGCGCATTCGGTCGACTCGTCCGATGCCGCGTTCCAGACCGCGGGCGCCCTGGCGCTGCGCGAGGCGGCGGCCACGGCGGGCATCGATCTGCTGGAGCCGTTCGCCGAGGTCTGGGTCGTGGTTTCCGACGACTACCTCGGGCCGGTGCTGAGCGATCTGTCGAGTCGTCGCGGACGGGTGCTGGGCACGGAACCGCACGGGACCGGGCGCACGCGGATCCGCGCCGAGGTGCCCGAGTTGGAACTCAGCCGCTACGCGATCGACCTGCGTTCGCTCTCGCACGGGACCGGGGATTTCAGCAGGACCTACGCGCGTCACGAGCCGATGCCGTCGCAGCTCGCCGGTGCGCTCCGGGAAAACGGCAAGGGCTGATCAACCCTTCGAAACTGTCCACCGTCCCGGCGCAAATGATGAGCTCGGCGGCCACTATTCTGAAACACATGGCAGCAGGCAAGGGCGGTAACCCGTCGAAGGAAGCGAAGGCCGAAGCGAAGGCGGCGCGCAAGCAGGCGTCGAAGGAGCGGCGCCAGCAGCTCTGGCAGGCGTTCCAGATGCAGCGCAAGGAAGACAAGCTCCTGCTGCCCCTGATGATCGGCGCGGTGCTCGGCATCACCGTGCTGTTCCTGGTGATCGGGCTGATCTTCGATCTGCAGTGGTTCCTGCTTCCGATCGGCATCCTGCTCGGCGTGCTGGTGGCGTTCATCCTCTTCGGGCGTCGCGTGCAGAAGAACGTCTACGCGAAGGCCGAGGGTCAGGCGGGCGCGGCCGCGTGGGTGCTGGACAACCTGCAGGGCAAGTGGCGGGTCAGCAACGGCGTCGCGGCGACCACCCAGCTGGACGCGGTGCACCGGGTGATCGGCCTGCCCGGCGTGGTCTTCGTCGGTGAGGGTTCGCCGCAGCGGCTCAAGGGGCTGCTCGCCCAGGAGAAGAAGCGGACCGCGCGGCTCATCGGCGACACCCCGATCTACGACGTCATCGTCGGCAACGAGGAGGGTCAGGTCCCGCTGAAGGAACTCCAGCGCTACCTGACCAAGCTGCCGCGCAACATCGACACCAAGCGCATCGACAACATCGAGGGCAGGCTCGCCGCCCTGAGCTCGCGCAGCGGTCCCGCGCTGCCGAAGGGCCCGATGCCCGCGGGCGCCAAGATGCGCGGCGTGCAGCGCACGATCCGCAGGCGCTGAGTACGGCTTTCACGAGGCCCGCGTCCCACATTCCGGGACGCGGGCCTTCGTCTTTTCCGGGACAGGCCTGGTCAGGCGATCGGCCGCCGAAAAGTCGAAAAAACCTCTCCGAGGCGGGAACAGTCGGCCCGTATCTAACTGTTCAAATTGATTTGAGTGGTTAAAGCCCGTTCGACACCGACCCAAGGAGAGAGTCATGACCGTCGTGCACCACCGGACCGCCCAGATCCAGGACCTCACCGTCTTCTATCGCGAGGCGGGCGACCCCGCGAACCCCACTCTCGTCCTGCTCCACGGATTCCCCACCAGCTCGGCGATGTTCCGCAATCTCCTGCGCGACCTCGGCGACGACTACCACCTGATCGCCCCCGACCACATCGGCTTCGGCCGGTCCTCCATGCCGCGAGTCGACGAATTCGACTACAGCTTCGACAAACTCACCGAGATCACCGCCGAACTCCTGGACACCCTCGGCGTCGACCGATTCGCCCTCTACATCCAGGACTACGGCGCGCCGATCGGACTGCGCATCGCGAGCCGCCACCCGGAGCGGGTCACCGCGATCGTCACGCAGAGCGGCAACGCCTACCTCGAGGGCTTCACGCCGTTCTGGGAGATTCTCTTCGCGCACGCGAAGGACCGCGCCGCCAACGAAGCCGAGGTCCGCAAGCTGCTCGAACTCGAGGCCACCGAATGGCAGTACCTGCACGGCGTCCCCGAGGACCGTCGCGACCGCGTCAGCCCCGACACCTGGACCCTGGACCAGGCCTACCTCGACCGTCCCGGCAACAAGGAGATCCAGCTCCAGCTCTTCTGGGACTACCAGTTCAACCTGGACTCCTACCCCGACTTCCAGAAGTACTTCGCCGACCACCGGCCGCCGGTGCTGATCACCTGGGGCGAGCACGACGAGATCTTCGGAGCCGACGGCGCCCGCGCCTACCTCCGCGACCTGCCGGACGCGGAACTGCACCTCCTCGACGCCGGGCACTTCGCCCTGGAAACCCACGGCGACGAGATCGCCGCACTGATTCGCGACTTCCTGGGGCGCACGGTCCGGTAGCGGGCCCCTCTCACGCGGCTACAGCACATCGAGCGGAGAGAAATGGCGCCGCGTCGAACCACCATTTCTCTCCGCTCGATCGCCCCAACCCGCGGGCAGGGTTCGAATGGCGGTCCTACCGCGACTTGACCAGCGCGGTGCCCGTCGCCCGGTCGTGCATGCCGCGGCCGTCGCCGTCGGTGAACAGCGCGGGCACCACGAATATCAGCAGTACCTGGCGCGCCAATGCCCGGACGAAGCCGACCGGGGCCGCCGCGTCGACCCGGATGACCCGCAACCGGAGGAAGTACTGCCCCGGCGTGAAGCCGAACAGCGAGACCGCGGCGACGCCGATGACGAACCAGATGAGCAGCGGAAGGTTCGCGTTCACACCGCGCACGATCAGCGCCGAGATGCCGACCGCGATCATCCAGTCCACGAACAGCGCCGCGATCCGGCGGCCCATCCCGGCCAGCGAGCCCGCTCCGTCGCGGGGCAGCCCGAGGAGTTCGCCAGGAAACTCGGACGTAGCCGAGTCCCCGGGGTCCGCAGAAGGTCCGGAAAGCCAGGATCCGGTGATACGCGCCATGGCCTCCAGAATAGGCGGCTGTCTCGCCTCCACTCGGCCCGGCGCGGGTTCGACGGCGGACCACGCCCGACAGCGCCTGATCAGCGGCTACCCTGGTGCGCCCAGCACCGCAAAGGGGGAGCTCAACGTCACGGGGCGCGCGGCGGATGGGAGGATTACCATGCTTGGCGAGACAGGGTGGCCATCGCCACCCGACCAGCCGCACGTGTAACACTGGCGAAACACAGCCTTGACTGTAGGGAAACACCGCATCCATAGCGTCTGGTCGCGACGAACCCATGCAATCGACACTGGCTGGGAACCGATCCGTAAGGAGAACAAGTGACGTTCAGCACGGCCGATGAGGTCATCCAGTACATCAAGGAAGAGGACATCGAGTACGTCGATATCCGCTTCAGCGATCTTCCCGGTGTGCAGCAGCACTTCTCGATCCCGGCCAAGGCCTTCACGGCTGACCTCGCCGAAGAGGGTCTAGCGTTCGACGGTTCGTCCGTCCGCGGCTTCCAGTCGATCGACGAGTCGGACATGCTCCTGCTCCCCGACTACAGCACCGCGCGTATCGACCCCTTCCGCGCTGCCAAGACGCTGAACCTGAACTTCTTCGTCCACGACCCGTTCACCCGCGAGGCCTACTCGCGTGACCCGCGCAACATCGCGCGCAAGGCGGAGGAGTACCTGCGGTCGACCGGCATCGCCGACACCGCCTACTTCGGCCCCGAGGCCGAGTTCTACGTCTTCGACTCGATCCGTTACGAGTCGAACATGAACGGCGCGTTCTACGAGATCGAGTCGATCTCCGGCTCCTGGAACACCGGCGCGGAGTTCAACCCGGACGGCACCCTGAACCGCGGCTACAAGGTCCGCAACAAGGGTGGTTACTTCCCGGTCGCGCCGTACGACCACTACGTCGACCTGCGCGACAAGATCTCGACCAACCTGCAGAACGCGGGCTTCGAGCTCGAGCGCGGCCACCACGAGGTCGGCACCGCGGGCCAGGCGGAGATCAACTACCGCTTCAACACCCTGCTGCACGCTGCCGACGACCTGCAGCTGTTCAAGTACATCGTGAAGAACACCGCGTGGCAGGAAGGCAAGACCGTCACCTTCATGCCGAAGCCGCTCTTCGGTGACAACGGCTCGGGCATGCACGTGCACCAGTCGCTGTGGAAGGACGGCAAGCCGCTGTTCCACGACGAGGCCGGCTACGGCGGTCTGTCGGACATCGCGCGCCACTACATCGGCGGCATCCTGCACCACGCGCCGTCGCTGCTGGCGTTCACCAACCCGACCGTGAACTCCTACCACCGTCTGGTTCCGGGCTACGAGGCCCCGATCAACCTGGTGTACTCGCAGCGCAACCGCTCCGCCGCGGTCCGCATCCCGGTCACCGGCAACAACCCGAAGGCCAAGCGCATCGAGTTCCGCGCGCCGGACTCCTCGGGTAACCCGTACCTGGCCTTCGCCGCCATGCTGATGGCCGGCCTGGACGGCATCAAGAAGAAGATCGAGCCGCTGGCCCCGGTCGACAAGGACCTCTACGAGCTCCCGCCGGAGGAGGCCAAGAACATCCCGCAGGCCCCCACCAGCCTGGCGTCGGTCATCGACCGCCTCGAGCAGGACCACGACTACCTCACCGAAGGCAACGTCTTCACCCCGGACCTGATCGAGACCTGGATCGACATCAAGCGCACCCAGGAGATCGCCCCGGTGAACCTGCGTCCGCACCCGTACGAGTTCGAGCTCTACTTCGACGTGTAAGCCTGACCTGCGCGAATGCGGCTGAAAACCGCATTCGGTACGCAGTCGGTACGCACTAGGCGGACAACGAGTCCACCCGTTCGGTGATCACAGAAGCGATCACCAGGCGGGTGGACTCGTCCGTATCCGGCCAAAGGTGGCCGTATACGTCCAGCGTGGTCTTGGCGGTCGCGTGACGCATCCTCGCCTGGACGACCTTGATGTTCGCTCCGTTCGCGATCAGAAGTGACGCGAGGTAGTGGCGCAGATCCTGAAACGTGAACTCCTCCGGCAGACCGGGAATGCTCGGCCGCACCGCCCGGAGCGCCCGCTCGATCTGCCACGGCGGGACCGGCTTCCCGAAATCGTCAGTCACAACGCGCTCGCCAGAACGAGCCGTCACCGCCTCCTCGAGCATGAGCGCGAACTCCTCGGGGATCGGGATGGGCGCCTCCGAGCCGTCTGTCTTCAACGGTCGCGCTGGCCATTGCTGCTTCGGGTGCACAACGCACTGGACAAAGTCGACATCCTCGGCCACGCGAAGCCCGCTGACTTCAGAAACACGAAGTCCGGCGAAGGCACCAAGAAGAATTGCAATGCGTATGTGCTCCGGCATCGCGTCATACAGTGCCCAAAGTTGTTGAGTAGTAGCACAATAGACCTTCTGCTTACCCATCGGGGGCGACGTGCGCTTGGAGCATGGATTCCGGGCGAGAATCCCGTCCAGAACGGCGTCCTCCAAGATCTGGGACAACCGACCGTGCAGGGCGTAGATGTAACTTGCCTCGTGGCCACGGTCTTTCAACTTCGCGGTCCACGTCTTTACTGCCGACGGACGTACAGCTGACATCCGGATATGACCGAACTCGGCCCTGATCTGTGCGATATGGACCCGCGCTTGCCGAACGGTGCCGTCGCGATTCACCGCATAGCCTTTGAGCCATTCGTCGCACCACTCCCCCACTGTCATCGCGGCATCCCGCGGCGCGACGTGGGTCCCTTGGACGAGCGATGCCACCTGGTTGTCGAGCCAGCGTTGTGCGTCTGTCTTACGAGCGAAGCGTTTGGTGTATTCGTTGCCTGCGTCGTCGACATAGCGTGCACGCCAGCGCTTGCCCTTACCGTGGAGCTTCGACGGTACGCGCCGGACCGTGCCGCCCTCGTCCCGAATCTCCTTCGTCCAGAGGTCTTCGACTCCGGCCCGACGGTTCCGTCGAATGGCCATTGTTAGGCAGCACCGCCGGTCTGGGTGTTCGCTTCCTGTTCTGCGATCCACGCCTCGACGACGCTGAGGCGCCACACTCGGCGGCGTCCCAGTTTGAAGCTGGCGGGCCCGGCGCCGATGTGCGCCCAGTAACGCCATGTAGCAGCGGGAATTCCAGTAAGCACCTCGCAGTCGATCGCTTGGAGGTAACGCTCAGGTGCGGGTCGGCTGTTGTTTGTCATCGGGGTCGTCTTCCTCTCCTTGTGGTTATGCGGCGGCATCGGCGTCGTGGCCGAGGCTTCGGCGACGACGGTGATCAGGGCGCGATCAGCGGGCGGGGTCGTAGCGACCATCGTTATTCCTTGGCTATCTCGTAGTTGGTCAGTGGCTGCCGGTGATAAGGCGCAGTCCGGCGTCGGCGCTGGAGTCGGCGTCGTTGGCACGGTGGCGGGCGATGATCTTGGCGACGGTGGCGTGGTGCAGGCCGACAGCGGCGCCGATTTCGCGGGTCGAGTGCCCAGCATCGGCGAGGGCGAGGATGTGGGTGTCGCGGTCGACCGGTGTCGAGGTGTCGCCCGCTGTCGCCGTGTCGGAGGGGCCTGTCGCCTGGGTGTCGCCTGGTGTCGCTGGGCTGTCACTTCCCGTCGCCTGGGTGTCGCCTGGCGTTGCCGAGCTATCGGCGTTCGTCTCCGGAACGGTGTCGACTTGTTCGACCCGGGTGGTCGATGCGGGTTCGGTGTGGCGTGGGACTTCGAGCAGGGCGGTGAGGCCGTGGGTGGCGGCGAGTCCGGCGACGGGGGCGGCGCCGGCGACGCAGGCGGCGATGGTGGCGGGCAGGATGCGTTCGCCGGATTCGGCTGCGTGCAGGCCGTTTCCGATGATGGAGACCAGTTCGGCGAACAGCAGTTGCGTCCAGAAGAACCCGGTGGTCGTGGTGGGGACGGTGACGCCGGTCTTGCGGCGGCGTTGCAGCGAGACCAAGGCGACGGTGGATTGGATGATCGCGCCGTCGACGAACACGGGGCCGATCCAGGCGAGTTTCGGGGTGATTCCGGCCATGTCCGATAGATCGGACAGCGCTGCGAACGACCAGGCGAACGCTCCGGCGCCGATGACGATCGTCATCAGCAGCGCGGTGATTTCGGCGGGGTCGAACCGGCGAGGCAACACCGCCGTCGCCCCGCTGTCGCGGGGTGTCGCCGGTCGAGCGGGATGTGTCGCACGGTTGTCGCCTGCTGTCGTCGTGGGCGACGCGGGTGTCGCGGGCATCGGGTGGTCCTCTCCAATCGGGCCGGTCGAAACGGGTGCCCCTGGGGCCGGGGACCGCGTTGGCTGGCGGTGTCCCCGGCCGTTTCGGGTGGGTGACGGTGCTACTGGCCGCGGTTGGTGTGGTGTGCGGGGGTGTAGCTGGCGGTGAACATTCGGGCCTTCGGGTAGTCCGGGTCGGGTCCGGTGAAGGTGACCGACAGGGTCGCGCCGGTCTCGAACTCGGCGTCCCCGGCGGCTTCGAGGGCTTGGCCGATGGCCTGTTCCATACGCCAGGACACGAACAGCAGCCGCGGCCCGGCCGGGGTGTGGACGGTGATGACCAGTTGAGTAATGGGCTGGCCGTTCTCGTCGAGTTCGACCTCGTCGGGGGCGCCGCCGAATTTGAGCTTGGGTTCTTCAGCGATGGCGGTGATGTAGCCGGTGACGGTGGTGCCGGGCTGGGTGTTCTTGCCGAACGCGGCCGGGGGTCGGGCGGCGCGACGGAACCGGTTGGTGAGCGTGTTGGTCATGGGGGTGTCTCCTTCGTGTTGTGGTTCAACGGGTTCGGGTTCGGTCGGGGCGGCGAAAGGACCGCTCCTGCGGCGGGTGTGGGGTGATCTGGCGGTAGTGGCGATCGAGAAACGGGACGGGGTCGAGGTCGGACAGGTCGTATCCGGCGTCGAAGTGATCGGCCAGGTCCTTGCCGCCGCGGGCCTGGAGCACCCGGACCTCGCCGACGCGACCGGCCAGCGAGGCGGCGACCTTGTCGGCGTGCCGGTAGCCGGGCTGATCGCGATCGGCGACCACGACCACCCGCGCCGCGCCGCGCAACCATTTGGCGTGCTCGGGGCTCCACTTCCCGGCGCCCATGGCGTTGCAGGTGGCGATCAGTCCGGCCTGCCGCGCGCGTTGGGCGTCCTTCTCGCCCTCGACGACGAAGATTTCGCGGCCGGTGTCGAGGGCCTCGCGGATGTCCGCGAGCTTCCACGGGAGCGGGGCGAATCCGCCCTTCTCCCACTCGGTTCCGGTCCATCGGGCCTGCCAGAAGGACTTGGCGTGCCCGTTCTCGCGCGGGGTGTGCACGCGGTGCACCGCCCCCTCGACGCGCCCGTTCGGCCACCGGTAGATGTAGGAGTCGACGACCTCCGGGCGGCCGGTGTGAGCGCCGAGGTCCCGTTTCGCGGGGATCGGGAAACGGGCACCGAGGATCGCTCGCTCGACCGGCGACGCGACCTGCCCGGCCGGGCGGGCGGGGCGCCCGCCAGCGGTGGGCTGGCGGGCTGATCCCTGAGTGCGTTCGGGTAGTCGGTCGAACATGTCCCGCACTCGCAGACCGATCCGGGACAGCACCTGCTCGTCGTCGCAGCGTGTGCCGGAGAAGCAGCGGACGATGGTCTTGGCCTGGCGCGGGTCGTAGCGGACACCCAGGCTCGGGGTGTGGTGTCGGCCGTCGCCCTCGTGGACCGGGCACAGGTACCGCTGCCAGGACTCCGGGGCTCCGTTGCCTTTGCCGGGACCGTATCCGCCGCGTTCCAACGCGGTGATGATCGTCTCCCAGCTCCGGCCGGCCTGGTGGTGCGAGTGCGGATCCATGATCAGCGCTCCCGCGTTACCTGCGACCGGGCGGGCCGGTCGTTGCCAGTCAGCTGCCGGGCCTGCTGCTGGCTGCGGTGTTCGACATCGGTCATCCCCGCTCCGCCGTTGTGGTCGACGTCGGCGAGCAGCCGGTGCATCACCTTCGGCGAGCCCCGCCAATCCTCATGCGCGTCGGACAGGTA
This sequence comes from Nocardia sp. bgisy134, assembly GCF_057708325.1. Taxonomy (NCBI): domain Bacteria; kingdom Bacillati; phylum Actinomycetota; class Actinomycetes; order Mycobacteriales; family Nocardiaceae; genus Nocardia; species Nocardia sp. bgisy134. The sequence goes on along the minus strand of NZ_JBYIRW010000001.1, from coordinate 737,796 downwards.
GTCCCAGTGCTCGACATGCGGGCCCGAGCGCCACCGCTGCTCAATCGTGATGCGCTGCTGGTCGATTCGGTCGATGTCGGTGTCGGTGACCCCGTCGGCGAACATCGCCCGAGACAGGCGGTCGTGCTCGGCGTAGTCGACGCGCATGGCTTCTTCGTGTTCGCGCTGCATGTCAGCGGCTCCTGTCGATGCCGTTGCGGCCGTGCCCGTTGCGCTGGGCGCCGGTGGGGCGTTCGGGTGCGGGCCATGCCTGGGTGTCGCCGAGCCGTTCGTGGGCGACCTTTTCGGCGCTGCCGTAGCGGTCCTTGGCCGGGGTGCGGGCGTGCAGCTTGGCCACGGCTTCGTCGCGTTCGCGCTTGTAGCGGTCACGCTCCTCGGCGACCTGGGCGGCGTCGGGCCGGTCCCGCAGTTCGCCGATCTCGTTGGCCAGGCGGATGTTTCGGTTCTTCAGCTCCTCGATGCGGCCCTCGGCGCTGGCCAGGGACTTGCGGATCTGGTCACGGTCGGCGGTGACCGCGTCCATCCCGCGCTGCAACATCCCCACACGCGAGGTGAGGCGGTCACGGTCCTCGGAGATCTCCCGCAAGCGGCGTTCGATCTCGGCCAACCGCTGCTGCCCGACCGCGGCCGCGGTTCCCGCGTCCTGCTCGGTGCGTCTGGTCGTCGGCTGGTCCGGCGGGCGCTCGATGCCGCCGCGCTGCGGCATCTCGTGCTCGCGGTCGGCGACCGTCTCACCGGTCCGCTCCGCGGGGTACTCGCGGTGCACCCGCCCGGTCAGCGTCCGCTCACGCAACATGTTCAGCGTCCGCTCACGCAACACGCTCTTCCGTACCGCGAGCTGGTCGGCGACGGCCTCGGGAGGGCCCCAGTCGCTGTATTGCACTGCACCGCTGTGGCCGTCGATGGTCTGGACGTGGAGGGCGGTGCCGTCGTTCCACGCCGCGCGGCTGATGTTGGCCTTCATCCAGTCGGTAGCGGTGTGCTCGGTCGCGAACTCGCGGGATTCGATGAGCGCCCCACCGTCCGGGTTGCTCCACGTCATTTCGGCGCGGTACCGGTGGCGAGGCGTTTGGGCGGCGTTGATGCGAGCCAGCAACGCCTCCTCGGCGTTGGCGCGGCGCGCGTCGTCCAATCCCTCCTGCCGCCACTGCGTCCGCTCGGCGGCGGCACGCTCGTTGACAACGACCGTCTCGCGGGCCACCTGGGCCCGGTAGCGCAGGGCCTCGACCCCGCGGACCTTGTGGGCGTTCGAGAACAGTCGTCCGCCACCGGTTTCGAAGTGCGGGAAGGTGGTCGCGGCATCGACACCGTCGAGGGCGATGCCCTGCTCGATCGGGGTCAACCTGGTGTTGGTGACGATCCGGGCTCGCAATTCGTCGCCGTGACGTGCCAGCGCTTGGGCGTCGCGGTAGCGGCGGTCGTGATCGACGGTCGGGTCGGCAGCGCGGTCGGTGACCGCCAGGGAGTGGGCGCGGTAGCGGTCGATCATCTGCTCGGTCCACGACAACTGGTGATCACGGTCGACCTGCTCGGTGTGGCGCTGCTCGCGCAGCGTGCGGCTGATTTCCTTCCGGAGCTTGCGCCGTTCCAGCCAGGTTCCGGCCTGGGCGTGCAGGCGCAGCAGCTGGGCCATGGCGTGGCCGAATTTGCGGGCCTCGGCGGCGAGTTCGTCTTCGACGCTACGGTCGGTCATGATGGTGAATTCCTTTCCAGGAGTGGGTTATCGGGAACGGTGCGGACGCTGGCGGCGGTCGGCTTCATTGAGCAGCTGCTCACGCCGCTCGGCGGCCGCGTCGGTGAGGCTGAGTCGGCTGGAGTAGCGGCGAGAGCGCGAGAGCGTGCCCGCGGTCTCGGCGAGGCGCGCGTCAGCACCGACCAGCGCGATCAGTACCTGCTCGGTCGCCTGCTCCGGGGTGATCAGTTCGCCGAGCGAATCGACCCGCATCGCCTCGGGCGCCTGGGACAGCTCGGTGTAACGCTGCTGCATCGCCCGCAGGTCGCGGCGCACCTCTTCGATGCGCTCCTCGAACTCCCACAGCTGCTCGTCCAGATCGCTGGGGATCGGCAGGATCCTCCTGTTCTGGTCAGCCATCGGAGTCACTCCTGTCCGTGCTGGTTCGGCCATATTCGTTGTCGTGCATCAGGTTTCAGTTCCTTTCTCAGCGGGCGGTGCGGGTGGTTTCGGTGCGCTGGCGGGCGGTGTCGATCCGGTCGACGACCGCGCGGGCGGTGCGGACGGTGCCGCCGATGACGGCGGCGATCGTGCGGGCGAGCAGCGAGATCGTGGTGACGGCGACCTGGGCGATTGGGGGCCGGTAGGCGGCGTTCCAGGCCAGGAACGCGACCCACCCGGCGGCGTAGACGGCGATCGGGGCGATCACTGCACCCGGCTGCCCGTTGGCCAGCACGGCGGCGGCGAGGACCACAATCAGGGAGCCGGGCAGCGCGGTGGGCATCCAGCGCGGGACCCGTCGGCGGGGCGGGGCGGTGACGGTGGGGCGCAGGACGGTCGGCAGGTGCTCGTCCTCGACGGGCACTGTCGGGTCGGGGTTCTTGACCAGCCGCAACCGCGGTGCCGGACGCTGCGGCTGCGGCTCCACCGCGGCAGTCGATCCGGTGTCGGGGTGGTACGGGTTGGCCGCGGCGTGTTCGGCGAGGAAGTCCTCGGCCTCGTCGAGGAGTTGTTCGACGGCCTGCTCGACCTGGTCCTTCTCGTTGCGGCTATCGTCGGGGTCGTTGTCGAAGTTGCGGGCGATACGCATCAGGGGGTCTCCGTTTCGTGAGAGTGGTTCAGGCGGCGGCGGTTTCGCCGGTGGCGCTCGGCGCGTCGGTCGAGGTGGTGCGGGTCGGGTGGGTGCCGGGCAGCGGGCGCAGCTGGGTGCGGTCGACGGGCACGACGCGCCCGTAGTAGGCGTGTCCGGCCTTGGCGTAGACGACTTCGCCGGTGGCGAGCTGGCGGACGCGGTCGGGGTCGACCAGCCATTCCTCGCCGTAGCTGATCTGGCCTTCGTCGCCGTGGCGCTGGCCCTTGATCAGATGCCGGGACGGCAGCGCCCTGCGTATGGACCCGAAGTGCTTGCACAGATCTCCTGCGTTCTCGCAGTAGCCGAGGATCACCCCGCCCGCGCACGCCTTCAACAGCCGGTTCAGCGACCACTGATCCCGCGCCAGCCCTTCCGGGGATTGGGCTGCGAAGGTGACCGAAACCCCTTGGGAGCGGCCACGTTCGGCGACCTGCTCCAACCCGAGTGAGCCTTGCGCGGTCGCGACGGCGGAGGCTTCGTCGATGTAGAGCGATACCGACCGGCGGTCGGCGGCGGCGGTGCGGCCCGCGCGCTGCATGACCATGCGGATGATCGCTGCGACTTGGGCTCGCCCGGCGTCGGGGTCCATGCCGGGCACGGTCACGAACAGCACGTCCAGCTCGTCGAGGTCGCGGCCGCCGTCGAATACCATCTGCCCGTTGTGGTCCTTGAGCTGGTCGAACAGGTTCGACATCTTGATCAGCGCGTCGTCGAGCTGGGGCACCTTCTCCGCCTGCAAGGCCGCGACCTGCCGGATCACATCGGGTGCCCCGCCCCAGGCGTCGATCAGGGTCTGCTCGGTCAGCCGGGCCAGGAACTCCGTCGAGCTGCGCGGCGGCCCGGCCGGGGCGTCGACCACCAGGGAGACGATGCGTTTGCGCATTTCGTCGAAGTGCTGCCCCTCCGACGTGCTCGCTTCCCCTGCCACCATCAGATCGCTCAGGACCGCGCGCAGGTCGCGGGCGGGCATGTCCCACACGTCGAGCCGGTCCCCGCCGGGCACGACCATGCCGATCCGGTTCCGGTCGAAGCCCAGCGCGAGCGCGTCATCGCGGATCGTCTCGCCGAAGGCCAGGTCGTCTTTGCCGCCCTTGCAGGAGATCATCACCAGCTGCGGGCGCGGGTGCCTGGCGCGCATACCGGGCACGTCGCGCCAGCGGTGCCAGGCCCGCCACTCGGTGGTCAGCACCGCCAGCGCGTCACGCTCCAACATGGTGGTCTTGCCCGCGCCGGTCGTGGCGATCATTGCGCGGTGGCGGCGAACATCGGAGTGCGGAACGGTCAGCCACTGCATGTGCCGCGCGGTCAGCGACCGCCACATGCCCAGCGGCGCCGCGGAGACCTGCTCGGCGAGCACCCCGAGAACGATGGAATCGCCCTCGGTGTAGGGGGCGCCGGCCTTCGCGGTGCGCGCCGCCGCACGGGTACGGCGCTCGGCCATCGCCGCGCGGACCTGTTCGGTGCGGGCGAGGGACTTCTGACCTACCGAGGCGTTCTTGATCAGGAAGTTCGCCCACCACCATGTCGCCAGCAGCATCCCGGCGGGCAGCGTCACCGCGAGCATCGGTGCCAGCCCCGACCAATCGCCCTCGGCGAGGGTTTCCGCGCCGGACCACAACAGGGCCAGCGGGGTGGTCCAGGACCCGCCCGCGGCCACCGAGCACGCGGGCAGCGCCAGAGCGGCGGTCGCGAAGTTGCGCAACCGGCCCGGGTCCAGCGGCCACGCGGCGGCGACCGCTACGGTCATGATCAGGATCGCGATGATCGCGACCGCGATCACCGCCGACGTCCCCGCAACGTCGACCAGCCCTGATGCGTCCGGCAGATTCCATTCGGTGACCGGCGGCGGGGCAGGCAGCTCCGGCAAGCCCGGCGGCGGCTCCGGTGAGATCGTTATCGCGGGCGGCGCGGGTTCCGGTGTGGCGGTGGGCCCGCAGTCGGTTGGGGTGAGGATAGGAGTGCAGCTCATGATGCTTCCCTGGTGACGTGCAGCCCGTGACGGGCCCGCGCGGTGACCGACTCGGCGGCCCGCTTCTTCTGCTGCTCGGCCAGGAACTCGACCCATCGGTCGTCGAAGTCCTGAACCACCAAATCCATTGCCAGCGAGAGGAACTCGACGGGCAGACGGTTCGCTGCGGCGTTGACGCCATCGATCACCTGCGCCGATCGGCACAGGTACAACACGCCGACACACGGCTCCGGCTCGGCATCGCGCGCCGCGCGGATCGCGCCCCGCAACGCGACATCCATCGCCTCGCGGGTCTTGCGGGTGAGTTCGACCTCCACCGCCCACCACTCACGCCCAGCGCGTGTCTGTCGCAGGAACCGGCCGTCGTGCACGTGCGGGCGGTCCGACCGCGGGGCCCGGCCGGTGCTGACCACACCATCGCGGCCCATCTGTTCGGCCTCGTGCCGCAAACGACGCTCGGAGACCCAGCGGGCCGGATCGGAGCCGACGAGCATGATCCGCGCCTGCGCGACCGCCCGGTAGTGGTTGGCGTACATCAGCGGCGGCGTCCAGTCCTTCGGCCGCCACCCCAGATACCGCGCTGCGGTATCCCGCGTCGGCACAACCCATTTCGCGCCCGGCTGCACCTGCTGCAACGGCCGCACCAACTTCACTCGCTCCAGTTCGGCGACCAGCATGTAGGTGTGGTTGCGACCCATGCCGAGGAAGTGGGCGAGCACGTCGATCTGCATGGCGTGCATCTCCACCAGCGCCACCGCTGCGGCCGTCTTCCGCTCGGTCAGCTGCGCCCTTTTCGGCTCACGCAGCATGTCCTGCACGGTGGTGCGGGGCAGGCCGATGACTCGGCCGATCTCGGCGTGGCTGTGCCCGCTGGCGCGCAGCGCGGCGGCCTCGCCGAGGACGGCTTCGACCTTGCGGGCCGAGATCTCCAGCGTGCGTGCAATCTCCCTGTAGGACATCCCTGCACAGCGCAGCCCCTCCACCACCTGCGGCCGGTGCTGCAACTCCAGCTCGGCGTAGCGGGCCTTCGTGTTGTGGTTCATCGGCTTCGCTCCCTTCCTTGCCGCTGCTCGCGGCTGCGACCGGCGCTGCGGCGGCGGGCGGCGATATCGGCGCGGGCCTGCTCGATCACCTCGCGCATATCCGTCGCGTCGATCCCGCGCCGCTCGCACGCGTCCGCCGACCGCATCCACCGCGCCAACTCCAGCGCCTCCAGCTGCGCTCGGCTCGGAACCCGCTTCGGCACAGCCGATTCCGCGTCGAACAGATGCGCTGTCAACGGGCCACGCGACCCGCTCCGCGCGCGCAGTACCTGCGCCTCGTGCTCACCGGCGGGCCGCAACCCTTCGCGGGCCAGCTGGCGGCGGGTCCGCAGATGCTGCGGCGCCAAACCCCACGGCCACGTCGGCACACCGAACTCGCGGCCCTCCGGATCGTGAAAACGGCTTCTGCTCATCGCGACCGCTCGATCCCGCGGGAACGTTCCCGCTGCTCACGGTCGGCCCGGCCAGCGGCGATCTTGGCGCGGATCTTCGCGGCCATCTCCGAGCCATGGCGGTAATCGAGCAGCAGGTCCCATACCGCCGACTTCTCGGCATACACCTCTGTGTGCTTGCACCCGGCGTACTGGGTCCTCGATGACTCGAAGTCGTTGTCGCGGAATCCCTTCGCTGCGGACGTGTCCCCAGCGGCGTACACCATGTCGAACAGCACGCCCTGGGCGGTGTCCAACCGCTGGTACTCCGCCTCCAACTCGGCGTGCTCCCGGCGGCGGTCCGGCGCGCTCATCGCGGCACCCCCGTCAACCGCTCACGCGGGATGCACGACCCCGGCCGCTCCGCCGGAACTCCGGCGTCCGCGGCGCGGCACACGTTCGGAGAAGGCGTGTAGTCCTGGTAGTCGACCCATGCGGCGGTGCACCCGGCCATACCGACCGCAAGCATCACTGCCAACACGAGCAACTGCCCACCCGGCGGAAGAGCACGCAGCGGCGCGAAAACAGCACCCGCGCCAGTGAACTCCGGGCCCGACAGCGAGTTCAGGGTGTGCCGACCGATGCTGTCCCGCTCGTGCGGGGCAACGAGGTACCCGTGCGTCGGCTGCTGGTCCTGGTTCATCGCCGCACCCCCCACCGACGCGAGGACCGCCACAGCGCGACCGCGCCGAACAGCATCAACGTGAACCCGATCAGCTCCGGCGCGGTCAGCAGGAGGTAGCCAACGGCCATAGCCGACACGGCTAAAAGGACCATTCGGAGGCTCATTACGCTGCCCCGCCCTGGTGCAGCGGCCGGACCAACGCGAGGACCTGGTCGCGGTCGACCTTGATGAGGCGCGGGCCGACCTGGAAGCCCTCCAGGAGACCACCGTCGACCCAGCGCCGCACGGTCCTGGGGTGGACCCCACCGGCGAGCTGGGCGGCGTCTCGGAGGCTGATCAGTGTCTTGCTGTTGGAGAGGTTTCGCCTGCTCATGTGTCACTCCTTTGGCGACTTGTCATTGTGTATACGCATCACTGTATACGCAGTTGTGTATACGCACAATGATTGCGTATACACAGCGCCCGTCGGACATGACAAAGGGCCCGATCAGTTACCCGATCGGGCCCTTTGGCAGGGAATCCCTGAGCTAGGAGGCGGCGCCCTCGGGGTCGAGCGCCATCCGGAAGAGGAAGGAGTCGTAGCGATCGCGCGGGTACGAGACCTTGGAGATCATCAGCACACGGTTGTCACGGTCGAGGTAGCGCTGATACACGGACTTGACCAGCTCACCAGATGGGGTGCGGAGCCACTCGGCATGACGCTCCTCCGGCAGAGCGTCAGCGATCGTTTCCTCGAGGAATGCGGCGGTCTCGACATCTGCCGCACCCAACGGCTGATAGCTGTCCGAGACTGAGATCGGGCGCCCTCCCTCACTCGCGCGCGTGATCACGTGCGTCACGTCGGCGCCAGCCTCGATGCCAAGCGCTTCGGCCAGCGCGTCCGTCGCCGCGATCGTCGCGGTATCCCGCTCGACCTCCACGGGTTCGACGGACTCGTTCTCGAACGTCGTCTCGGGGCTCTCGAACTGCCGTTCAGGCGACACCCGGGTGAGGTTCGGCCGGTCCGCGACGAACACACCGCGGCGCGCCACACTCCGGACAAGCCCCTGACCGAGCAGCAGCTCGACCGCCTTGCGGATCACGATCTGCGAAACGCCGTGGCGCTCCCCCAGCTCGGAGTAGCTACGCAGCTGCGTCCCAGGAGGGAGCTCACCGGATCGGATCTGCCGGGCGTACTCCCCCGCAATCCGTACATATGCTGGCTCTGACATATGAAACCCCTTCAATAGTTGAGAACTCGAAAAACCGCCCACTCTTTGTATACGCAACTGCGTATACAGACAACTATTCCGGGCTATTTGCCGAGTTACCCTCCTTTACCCTCGGCGCGACCAGCATTGAGCATGGTCCTGCAAGTTCCACCATGTGACGAACTGAGTGTCTTCGTCTTCGAGATTCCATTCCGTCGCGAGTTTGTCGAAAAAGCCGTCGGTGCCCGTCTTTCCGCCGCGCGCCTCGCCGATGTAGATCAGCCGATCCCCGCCAGCACGCTCATACGACTCAAGCGCTTCGAGCGCCATCGGATCGCCCCAACCGGGCGGCCAGCAGAGGAACAGCACGCAGTCGGACTCGGCACCCTCCGTGCGTGCCGCCGCGAGTTCGTCGAGATCGCCGACATGGCCCCACACGGCGCCGCCCCGGAACGAAACGTTATCCACTTGGTCGGGCGGCTCCGAATCGTACGCAAGCACCTCGATATCGAGTCGCCGTAGCTGGCCTGCCCAGTACCCGCGCCCCGCACCAACCTCGAGCAGGCTGCGGCCATTGCGGACCCTGCCTATCCACGCGAGCGTTTCAGGAGATGGGATCGCATACGCATATGCCTCCTGGAGCACCGTCTGTGCGAACGCGAGACGGGCACTCCCGCTTGGCCTCCCCCCGTTGACTTCTCGGCGCTGCCGACCTCCGGCTGGCGCGACGACGGCCGGCGCGACGATGTCCCAGTACGGGTTTTCGCTCTCGCCGCCGGTCATGTAGTGGAGCATTCGCAGATCGAACGCCCGATCGGCGTCATCGTCGCCAGTCCCCGGCAACCTCGGGGAGGTCTCGAGGTAGTCGGCGACCCTCGGATGCTCGGTGCGGAAACGTTCTTGGTCGTCGAGCAGCTCGGCTAGCTCGTCTCGACGCTCTGGCGTCAGTAGGAATCCCGTCACACGGTCGATTGTGCCGATTGCGGCCCACAGGGGTTGCTGGAACAGCGGAGGTCGGCGCTTCGCCGACTGGCGTCGGTTTGCGCCGTCAGGGGTAGGCCGCGAGTCGACGCTGACGGGCACCACTTCCTCGTTGTGGTCCCCATCGACACGCCCGCTGACCGCACTGCACCACCTTCCGGCCCCGGGCGCTCGGTCGCGTACAGGACGGACTGCGGTATCCGAATTGCCCCGCTCGATTAGTCGCGTGCCCAACCGCAGCCGCCCCACTTACCGCAACCACACACCCAAGCGCGTCGAGAACGCAACCGGCGCTCCCCCAGCGCAACCACTCTGCCAGCCCAGCCCCTCATTGTGGTTACTTCTTTGTGGTTCTCTCCCCTTCACTTCTCACTTCTTCCTCACTTCCCCCTTGTTTGGTGTTGTTCCTCCCCGCTCGGCTTCCCAACTCTCTATGAACAGCGAAGCCATAGAGAGTTGGGAAGCCGAGCGGGGAGGGGTAGCGCCAAACACCGCAGCTCATCTAGGGTTTCGTGCGAATGCCGCCGGGACTGCGCCGGGAGTTGGCGAGTCCCGGCACAGTCCCGGCGTTGTCCCGGCAGAGTCCCGCGCACACCCACGCCAGGGCCAAGAGGAGAGTCGACCAGCAGATCGAAGGCCTCGCAGCGGAGACCCGTAACATGCGAGAAGCCATCACAGAGCTGCACGAATACGTCGCCAGAGTCGAACGAGCACCGCGCATTAGTGCATCCGACGTGGACGCTGCTGTCGCTGACGCGCTGGAGACCTTCAAATCGGATCTGAACGTCAGCGCTGGAAAGGACTTCAAGGTAGCAATTTGGGGCGGCGCGATCACTGTCGTTGGAATGCTGGTGAGCCTTGCCAGCCAGCTCACGTAGGTCGAGTGAAGCGAGCTACTTTCAGCCATGAGGTCGAGGAAACACTAGTGATATAACCACTCCAGACACCATTGGATCAACGCGAACTGAAACGCGAGAACACCGAAGCCAACTGACCGGCCAAGACCAGCCCAACAACTACTGACCTGCCTCCGGAGCAGACCGTAGCGAGCACGCGCCCCTGGTCAACCGGTATTCGTCAGTCGCGACCGCTCAGAGTATGGTTTACCATTCAGTCCTTGCCGTCTATCTATAAGAACCGAGAGAACTGAGCCCTACTCCGTATCGGTAGGCAGTGACGATTTCGGGACTTCATACCGGAAGGAGATCGGAGTCAAGGCATCGTCTTCGATCTTCCATTCGTGCGTGACGGCGAGAATACCACCCGAAGCGATTGGGGAGAGACCATTGCGGTCAAGGTGGATCGAATGCAGAACCGCCAGAGCATTGTTCGGATAGTGTTCTCGGTGGTGTTCCACCTCGCCACGAGTAAGGATTACCTCGTCACCAGGCGAGGTAGTGCCCTTCACCTCGACGTAGACCGTCTCACCTTCCTTCGTAGCTAGCAGGTCGTAAGGCTTAGTTGCGCCAGTGTCGCGCACCTTGTATCCCGAATCTTCGAAGTGCTCTCGGACAACGGCGACTGCATGCTTCTCAATCACCAATTTTTCAGCAGTATTCAGACGGTAACCCTGGCCGGACTTTGGGCGATGACGAGCATTGCCGGCAGCTTCCTCGACAGCATGATCAGCATCTGCAATTTCCGGAGGCTCGTCACCCGGAAGATATGCGGTCGCCGCATCCGCTGCGTACAACTTCCCAAGCAGTTTGCCAATCTCGACGAAGTCTGCACGCAACTTCTCATCGGGCGGGATCTCTCCAACTGCGTATCGGATCGCATGAACGTTACCAAATTCGTAGCCACGTGCCAGCCGATTGCGACCCAAGTCGGTGACATCTTCGAATTCACCGAGCTCAGCCTTATCTGCGGCAAGTACCGAACGGGCCCATTCCACCCGCCGTAGCAGATCGGCAGGCCGGCGGTGCACAAAGTCTTTGATCGCGGTGCTCCATGTGGTGGTGCCCTGATTCAATGACAGATATACAGCGTCGCCCGTCGCGCTGAACAAATAGACGACATACCAGCCGACGGTTGCACTCGGACTAAGTTCCGGATCGAAGTAACGACTCCATGGAACCTCCGAGGCGCTACCCTTGCCGCCGCTGCCCTCTGCGCTCCATGTCGGAAAAACCGCCGCGACCCACGGTTCGAGCAGCTGTGGAATCTCCCGCTCAACGATCGCGGTTCGCCGTTGCATGGAGAGATCAGCGAGCGCAGCGGTGCGGTGGGCTTGGAGCTTTAGCACCTCATCGAGACCATCCCCCAACATGTTTCGAGACTGTACACCCCTGCCACCGACAGCCGTGGGGAAGGCCCCCTCGGGTCGAGTGCCCCGTAACGAGTTGCCGCCGAGGCGAAGCCGTCCAGGGCGAACGAGCTGAAGACCCGTGTTCCCGCCGCCTCGACCGATCGCCAGTCTCGCATGCGCCGGCTCAGAGTAGGGACCGCCGTTCATGACGTAGGGGGCCGATCAGGCTGCTGGTGCGCGCAAAGAAACCGCTACAGCTGACCGGAGATCAGAGTTATTGTCGTTGCGACAGAGCGCAACATAATAGGAAGGTGGGGCTGTGACCGAACTGGACCTCGACGGCGACGACGTACAGAGCGATGCCGTGGACGAACTCCCTGACGAGCTCGTCGACGAGTCCGAGGGTGATGGCAAACTTACCGCAGAGGACGTTCAGGATGTCCTGTTGTACACACTGGACTGGAGCGTTCAAAGTCTTTTAGATCGAATCGGACGCACTTTCGACATCAACCCCGCTTTCCAGAGACGTGATGCCTGGAACGCGGAGCGGAAGAGTCGGTACATCGAATCATTGATGCTTGGCCTCCCAGTTCCTCAAGTGGTATTGGCGGAAGACAAGCACTCTAAACGATTCATCGTCTTGGATGGAAAACAGCGCCTCGTTACAATGAAACAGTTTGGGGCACCTGATGGCCAATTTCGGGCGTTCAGGCTCCGCAAACTGAATTTCCTGGAGCAGCTTAACGGCAAGAAGTTTGACCAGATCCAAAAATCGAGTGAAACCGCCGAATGGGCTGAGAGCTTCTTGAATCAACCAGTGCGCACTATCGTCGTTAGAAATTGGGGTAAAACTGAAGTCCTGTATGAAGTTTTCCGCCGACTGAACCAGGGAAGCTTGCCATTGTCGCCGCAAGAACTGCGCCAAGCTCTCTTCCCTGGCGAATTCTCAACTTGGATTAATGAGACGTCCGCTAACAGTTCGGCGATTCAACGAGCGCGGCGACTGAAGCGAGAAGATTTCCGCATGCGAGATGCCGAACTACTGCTCCGTAGCATCGCTTTCCAGGAAGCAATCGAGAGCTACGACGGAAACCTGCGCGAATTTCTTGATCGAATGTGCGAAAACGGAAACGCTAATTGGGCGAGCCGGAGAGAAGAGTATCAGAAGCATGCCGCGGCTACCGAAAAGTCGATTGAACGAACTGAGATGATTTTCGGCGCAGGAAACACCTTCCTCCGCTACATCGACGGCGAACATCCTGAATATGTTCGTCGGTTTAATGTCGCAGTGTTCGACCTGATGTGCATGGTCCTTTCGTCGCCCGAGGTAACCGATAGCATCGTAGAAGATCATCGCGACACCTTTAAGCACCGGTTCGAAGAACTCTGCCTCCGGGACACCGAATTCTCCGATGCACTGAAGTCGACGACGAAGACCCCTCGGGCTACTGCGCGACGGATCATTTCTTTTGGCCGCGCCGTGGAAGAGGAAACAGGGCTCAGTCTAAGTGTAGTAAGGAGGGCCGAGACCCTTATCGCCCATGCTCCGAAGCATTAATGCGGGATCGGTGAAATAGTGCCATCACCGCTCTTTATATCTTTCAAGCAGCAGATTTCAGTCTTGAAAACAAGCCTTATCGCTGAACGAAGGGACGACTTTCGATACACCGCGGCTGATCATCAGCGCGCGTTAGGTTTTCGACTGCTTGCCAGCGCTCATTTGGAACACTTCCTCGAAAGCCGATGCGCAGAGACTGCTGCTATCGCTGCAACCGAACACAGAAAGCGTCGGCCCACCCGCGCCTCAAAGTGCTTGCTGGTCTGGAATGCAGTTAGTAGCCAATCTCCTATTCCCGTCGAAAATTCGGAATATATGAGCTCTGACAGTATCGACAAAGCGATTGAACGGTATCGAAACCTTGTGAGTAAGAACCACGGCATCAATGGCAGTAAGCTCAAAGGGCTCCTGATACCGCTAGGCTTCCGAAATGGCGACCTCGACAAGCATGCTCAACTGTTCGACCGTCTGGACTCCGTGGCCGACAATCGAAATCCGGCGGCCCACACCAGAGTGAATCGCGCCAGACAACTAGTCGAGCCTCAGGAAGAGTGGTTGGTCATCGACAACTTGATGAGCTTGCTTGTCGAACTCGATGAAGCACTTGATTGCGCATGTCAACCAATCGCGTAGACGTCGCCGTGCCCTGGCTTCTTGAGTGCGGCATCCTGGACCCAGACGTCGCGCACGGTCCCCGCACGAGCTCCTGCCGACAGCGCCGCCTGTCGAGTAGCCCCGTCTGGTACGCAGTAGGTACGCAGTAGCTCCGCGAACAGTATTCGCCAGCCAACGCAACCAGCGGCAAACCCGCTGGTCGGTGGCGTCAGGCCAACCTTGCCAGCAACGGCAAACGCCTAGTGAGTAGTTCGAGCTCTACTTCGACGTGTAAGTCGTCGTACGGCAAGGCGTTTCGAGCCCTCCCGCACTTCGGTGCGGGAGGGCTCGTCCCGTTTTGGGACAGAGAATCGAGCTCCGGCTCGCCGTCCGCAGTCCGTCCGCAGCTCGTCCGCAGTCGGTTTCAACGAGTCCGCCCGCTTCGCGATCACTTCACCGATTGCGAAGCGCGTGGACTCGTCTGCGTCCGGCCACAAGTGCCCGCAGGTGTCGAGGGTCGTCTTGGCGCTGGCGTGGAGAACCCGTGCCTTAACCGTCTTGAGGTCGGCCCCTTGGAGATGAGCAGCGACGCGGAGAGGTGCCGCAGATCGTGGAAGCTGAACTCATCGGGCAGACCCGGCACCGCCCCGCCTGTCACAATTCGCGGACCGCCGTTCGATGATCCACGGCGGCAACGGCTTGCCTTCCCCGGTTGCTCACCATGTGATCATTCGGCCACCTCTTGTGCGCCGCCGACAACAGCAACGTCAGCGCACGCGGGATCGAGATCGGCGTCGGGGGCGCGCCTTCTTCAACTTGGCCACCCACGCTATCACCGACGAGGGCCGCACCGACCCCAAGCGCACCTGGCGGGAAGCCGACCCCCCCGGTCAGCGCACCCAGCGTTCGACAATTACATAAAGCAGCGAATGTAATCGAATTTCTATCAAACCGAGTGCATTTGAGTTTCAAGGCGCGTCAACTCGACCGCGATTGCTCGGCGGGCGGACCGGTGCAGACTCCTTTGCATCGCGCTTCCGCCACACGCCGAAAACAATGCCAATGAGCCCACCGACTGCCGCTACGACCGTCGCATCGGCATCACCCACCACGACGATCGTAACCGACGCAGAGATAGTCAAAACCAAGACGATGAGATCAAGAACCGGACTATTGCCGCGCATTTCCGGACAGCAACTACCGGCAGCCGGCAAAGTGGGCAAGAAATTATTAGAAGAGTGCGGCATCGCTTGGCGCTCATTTCTATTGGTTGCAAATGAAAGGTTGAGAATATCCGATATTCTTGCGCAAACGTGGCAGGTTACGTTGACGATTTCGTTGCTGCGCGCGACAAAATGCAAGATTCTCTCGTGAGCATGACCCTTTTTATCGGCTCCCCGCCACTATTCACAGTACCGCGTTAGTGAAATTACCAATGGCCTTATTGCGCAATCTCCGATTCCGCATCCACCGTCAACGACAGCGACTGCCTCGAAACACCATTGCGAGGCATACGAGGATAGCAATCAGTCTTTATTGATGAGAGTTTCAAGAGCATATTCTCCAGCGACATCCCCAGGTCTTCTGAAAGCTCACGAAGAATAGAAATGATCGCGGCACTGTCAAGTTCCTTCGGATCGGCAAGAATTTCATCGATAACCATCGCGCTTATCGCCTGCCGCCGAGTGAGAACTGTCTTAGGTAACCAACTGAGAGCCCACCGCTCTCCATTGTTCCCATCGCCCAGACGGACGGCCACTTCCGGCGAGATCACGCTCGATATCTTGAGAGGAGTGATAATCAGGCCCTCGATGCGTTCAACGACCTCGCGGCGTCGACTGTCCGCTGATTCTCTCGGAGTGTCAGCTGCAACCGTCGGCACCGATTCGACAGTTCTCCCGTTTGCATTCCGCGCGGGGCCTGCCCACAAATTCTCTGGCTGGTAATGAAAGCCGAGCCGTCGCCGTAGCTGCTTAAGGCCGGCCTCAACGTCGTACTGCACTTCCGTATTGTGTTGTGCATCATCGACGCACGCTTGGCTTGTTTCGTAATCGTCAACCGAACCGTTACAGTTCCTTTCCATTCCAATATTCATGCTATTACTTCACCTCCGCTACTCTTCCTCAAATTTGAGGAATTTCTTCCTAAATTTTCTTTTGAATTGTCTGTACGATGGTCACCTCGTTCAACGATGGCGTGGACTTTGGCGCGCGCCCTGCTTTTATGCGATCGCACGGTCACGGTAAGAATTCCCATGACCTCCCCAATCTCGGAGTCGCTGAACCCGAGCTCCCACGACATGAGCGCTACCTGATACTCGTTATCGGTAAGCTCATTTAGCAGCATGTCTCGGAAGTGTTCGAGATCCAGCTCACTAAGCATCAGGTCGAGCGGATTTATTCTTCCATGTGGCGCGAGCAGTGAGACTTGATCGTCTACATAATCCGGTACAAGAATGACGTTCTTTCGGCGCCGGCGCACACAATCTGCGACTCGGCGCGTGGCAATCTTCATTATCATTGGTAGCGTCGAGTAGTCGGACATTTTCAAAAAATCGCGGTCGAGCTGAATCCAAACTGCGGTGAAAACCTCTTGAACTATCTCGTTGGCACGATCTGCGTCCCCGCTCAGCGATTTGAGGGCATACCGGAACACGGCGGGCGAATGGCGACGAAAGATCTCCTCGAATCTCTGCTGCGCTTCGGCGGATCCTCGATTGACTGAAGAATCGGTCATCTTGCAGACATCCCCCAACCGACACCTGTCGTCTCCCAGCCTTCAAGGAGAGATGTGTGGTTAGCGCCCAAGCGTTGGGGGTAGTGATACCGGACGTCGACGCTCCAGGATCGGTCATGTGGCGTTAGACGCTGGAACCAGCGTGCTAACTGGGCACCGGCCACGGTCGGCAGTGGAACGCACGTAGAACACCACACTGGCTGGCGCGCCGTTGCACGCCGCCTTCCGGTAACCCGCTTTAGCGTCATACCTAGTAGTCGCAGAACTGGGAGCGAATGTTGAGACACACCCTGGACCACCACGCCGACACGCCGGAACCGCGAGATAACTCCAGCGTAGTGATGATGAGAGCTCAGTTCGGAACCACTCGACGACAGCTTAAGCACTTCTGGGTCGGCGCAGCTAGAACGGTGGCATGACCGATGTAGCCAGCTGGGCGCCGCAGACCTCCGAACCGCTTCAGTTCGTCACCGATCTGCTCGGTGACGTGATCGCGCAGCCGAATCCAGGGGCGCGAGTCGTCACCGATCCAGAGGAAGCCGCGAAGATCGTTGCCGCTGAGACTCGCTCACGCATCGCGGCGGTTTTGGACAGGTTCGTCGGCACACCGATGGTGCTGCTGAGCGGTGGTGTTGATTCGATATACGTTGCGGCCGTGGCGGTTTCACTCGGGATGCGACCGATCGCGATCACGATCGTGACCGAAGGGCAGTCCGACGAAGGCAATGCGGCCGCCGCGGCGAAGGCGCTGGGGCTTCGCCATGATATCGTCCGGCTTTCGGCGGCTGAGGTCGTCGATCTCGCGCGGGATGTGATGGCGCGACTCGGGACGTCGGAACTGTGGGAAGTCACCGCTGGGATACCGATTCTCGCTGCCCGCCGCCGCCTCGACATCATCGACGATCTCGGGGCGATCCTCACAGGTAGTGGCGCGGACGCGATCTTCGGTGGAGGACGGAAGCTGTCGTACGCGGTGGGATCCGATGAGGCGCGCGTGGAGCTCGATCAGCTCATCCGCGCCGAGTCGGCGGCGAACTTCCGGGAAGCGCGTCTGGTTCCGCACTTCTATTCGGCGCTTCTCGATGACCGTGCCGATCGGCTCGTCCACGTCTTCCAGACCGTGCGCTGGTGGCATGCCGCCGAACAGTTCGCGCCGCCAGTGCTTTTCGGCGCGCATGATGGCCGGCAGGTGGACAAGCTCGCATTGCGGATCGCTGCCGATCGACAGCTGCCCGCCGAGGTCAAGTCTCTCGCTTGGGCTGCGAAGTCGCCCATTCAGCGGTCCTCCGGCCTCATGTCCGTTCTCGCCGCCGCTGCCCGTACCTATGCCGCGAATCTGCCGGGCGCGCAGACCTACGCCGACCCGCGCACCGAGGACGCGGAGGCCGTCGCGACCCGCCTGTATCTCTCCATCCTCGAGAACCGCTAGGGCCGCCAATCGGGGGCACATGCCATGCCGAAAGCCCGGCGAGAACGGGAGAGCGCGCCTCGGCAATGCTTCGACGCCGGGGCTTGGCCCGTTTCGGTACCGTGAAGGGACGGACGTGTTAGAGCGTAGTGAGGAGGGGGAGCCTCCGTCTGCCGGAATCCCCGATTGCCATGGCGAACACAATTCGACTGAAGGTCCAGAACTGGGCGCACCGCCGCCTGCTCGCGCTCAGCCACGGACGGGCGGGAACAAAAGTGGCGGGGATGCCGACGCTCGAGCTCACAACGATCGGGCGCAAGTCCGGGCGGGAGCACACCGTGGTCCTGATGACTCCGATCGTCGAGGGCGACACGATCGTGATCGTCGGGTCGCGGGCGGGTGATGCCGCGCATCCGGAGTGGTTTCTGAATCTGCGTGAGACGCCGGCGGTCAGGGTGTCCGTGCAGCACGGTCCCGAACAGTCGATGACCGCGCGCGTAGCCACCGCCGACGAACGCGCGGCGCTGTGGCCACGCGTGTGTAAGACATGGAAGGGGTACGACCGTTTCCAGCGAAGGACTTCCAGGGAGATCCCGCTTGTGCTGTTGACGCCGTAACCGGCAGTTACTGCGTACTGCTGTCGCATCGCAGCCCGAGCGCTCGGCAGACGGACCGAACGCGCCGAAGATGCCCGCAGCGTCGAGCCGGAAAAGTACGTGATCGACTTCAGCAGCAACGATTTCGACCAAGTGCGCGCTCGACTTCGAACGCTCCGGCAACGAGGTGGCAACTACGACTACGGGCCGCTCACCACACAATCGCCTTGTGCAGCAAGAGGTTGCCGACAGCTGCGCCGAAGCAATTCGCGGGAGCTGCGGCCGGAAACCCTGGATCCCGTTGGGCGGATTGGAAATCCCGCTCACCGGGTGGACCGAGACGAACCTGAGAACTCCCTTAGAACACGTTCTAGTGTCGCCCGGCATGAAGATTTCATTCATTGCTCTCATCGGTGCGGCGCTCAGTGCGCTGGCCTTGGTGTCGACCCCTGCTGCGCCCAGTGCGATGGCCGAGCCGACCGTGGAGGCGGCGGCTCGCATCGAGTTACAGGGGGCCGTCAATGTCCGGGATATCGGCGGGTATCGGACGTATGACGGGGCTCGGGTCAAGTCCGGCAAGGCGTTTCGGGCCGATTCGCTGGAGAAGCTGACCGATGCGGACGTGCAGAAGCTCGGTACGCTGAATCTGCGGGCGGCGGTGGATCTCCGGACACCGGCCGAGGTGCAGTTCGCGGGGAAGGACAAGCTGCCCGCGGGTGTTTCGGCGGTCGCACGACCGATCGACGACACCGGGCTGTTCCAGCAGATGCTGCAAGCGATCCAGTCGCGGGATCCGCAGAAGCAGGAGGAGCTGCTGGGCAACGGGCGGGCCGAGCAGATCATGGCCGGGGTGTATCGCAGCTTCCTGAACGAGGCCTCGCGCAACGCTTTCGGGCAGACGATCCGCGACCTGGCGAACTCCGACCGCGCCACGCTCTACCACTGCACGGCGGGCAAGGACCGCACCGGCTGGCTCACCTATGTGGTGCTGCGCGCCGTCGGCGTGCCGGAAGGCACCGCGCGGCAGGACTATCTGCTGTCCAACCAGTACCGCGCCGCCGCGGACGCCAAGCTGCGCGAGGACGTGAAACGCGCCGGGCTGATGCAGAATCCGGACTTGCTGATCCCGTTGCAGGAGGTGCGGGACGCCTACCTGGACGCCGCCATCCAGCAGATGGAACAGAGCTACGGCGATTTCGGAAAGTTCCTCACCCAGGGCCTCGGGCTGGATCCGGGCACGATCCTGAAATTGCGCAAGAACCTGGTCAGCTGAAACCTCTGATCCGAGCCCTCGCCACCCGAGGTGGCGGGGGCTCGGCGCTGTTCCGAGGTCTCAGTTGTCGGTGCTCGGTTTCGGGACGAGCCCGAGGACGGTGAGATCCAGATCGCCGGACGCCTCGGTCCAGCCCATGGCGCGCAGTTCGCTCGGCGCGCGCACGCCGAGCGCGTGTTGCAAGCCGAGAGCGACGGATCGAGAGAATTCGACCAGGACGTGCTCGGCCAGTGGCCAGAACAGGCTGCGTTGCCAGTTGTCGATCTCGAGCCGGGAAACCGGTGCCTGCCAGCCGAGTTCGCGCAGCATCCGCTCGGCGTCGGCGGACATCGGCTGGGCCAGATAGCGATTGCCCGCGAGTTCGGCCGACAACTTGATGTCGAATTGCACGAACTGGACGTAGCGATTGCCGGGTGCGGCGATGATCAGCGTGGCGCGCGAGGGTAGTTGGGCCAGGCAGCGGGCCAGCGCCTGCACGAATCGGTCCCAATCCGTGGTCACCGGCTCGGTCATATTTCCCCCGGTCGATCGCACTAGGGCCCGATCATACGCCGACCTGCCTGAGACACCAGGCGAATCCTCGTGGCGGGCAGAGCCTGGGGAGTGTTCGCGACGACCGGCCGATCGCACCCCAGATTCCGGGGCTGGACGGCAGCCCAGGTGACGCACCATAGTCCTCTGGTGCGAGTGGGTTCTGTGGTGGCGCGGGTGGCGGCCGGGGTGGCGTTGATGCTGGGGGTGGCGACGCCCGTGGCGGCTGAACCGCCCAGCGTGCCGTTCACGTGGTGGCAGACCTACTTGACCGCACCGGACGGCACCCGCCTGCACGCGGACGTGCTGCGCCCGCCCGGCCTCGCCGACGACGCCAAGACGCCGGTGCTGCTCACCGTGAGCCCGTACCGCTCGCACCTGGCCTACCTGACCCACCCGCTCCCGGAAGGCGGCCCGTCCGTCGAGAACCTGCCGGCCGATGAGGCGCTGCGCGCGGGCTACACCTACGTGCTGGTGGATCTGCGCGGGTTCGGCGGCTCGAACGGCTGCCCGGACTACGGCGGGCCGGGCGAACGGTCGGATGTGGTCACCGCGGTGGAATGGGCCGCTTCGCAGCCATGGTCGACCGGGCGGGTCGGTATGACAGGCACCTCCTACGAGGCGTGGACGGGCATGCTCGCGCTCGCGGCGAAACCCAAGGGCCTGGCCGCGGTGGCCGCGTTCGCGCCGGTGGTGGACCCGTACTCGTATCTGTACATGCGCGGCGTCTCGTGGAAGTTCTCCGGAAAACCGGTGACGGACAACGGCATCCGGCCCGCCGACCAGGTCGGGCTGGAGCATCTCGCCATCGCCTCCACCCCGGCGCACTGGGACGACTCGCCCGAGTATCAGGCGAACGCGGTGAGTATGCCGCCGGGCTGCGCCGAGCGCTACGTCGACCTCACCACCGACCACGACGCGGCCAACCCCGGGTGGCGCGAGCGCGACCTCGTGGACGACCTGCGCGGCACCACCATTCCGCTGTTCGTCAGCCAGGGCTTCCTCGACGCCAACACCCGGCCGGACCGCGTTTTCGAGATGTGGCAGGGCCTGGGCCCCGGCGAACACCGCGCCTGGTTCGGCCAGTGGGGCCACACCGATTGCCACGCCAAATGCGGCACATCCTTCTTCGACGCCGAGCTGATGGCGTTCTTCGACCGGCACGTGGCGGGCAAGGACGTCGAGGTGCCGGGCCCCCGGGTCAGGGTGGGCCAGTTCGACGGCGGCTGGCGTTCCGAAACGGCGTGGCCGCCTGCGGATTCGGCGCGCATCGTCCTGCCACTGCGGACCGGTTCCTATATCGATCGCGGTCTGCTGCCCGGCCGCGATCGCGAGATCTGGTCGGTGTCACAGCCGTCGGCGGAACCGACGCACCTGTCCGGCATGGCGACGGCCGCGCTGCGGCTCACCGGTCCCGAGTCGGCCACGGTCGCCGTCGAGCTCTACGACATCGCGCCGGACGGACGCGCCACCATCGTCACCCGTGGCATCGCCCCGGTGCGCCCCGAGGTCGATCTCCGGCTGCTGGCCCAGGACTGGCCGCTGGCCGCGGGCCATCGGCTCGGCGCGAAGATCACCGACGTGGTCGACGACGTCTGGTCGCACGCGCCGAGCAATGCCGCGGTCACCGTGCACGCCGCCTACGTGGAACTGCCCGTGCTCACCGCCCCGCGCAGCCCCGACCTCACCGGCGGCACGCCCGACATGCACGCCAGGTGGCGCGTCGAGAAGAGCTTCCAGCTCGGTCCCGACATCCTGAACGACCCGGCGACCTCCGTCGACCTGCCCGCCGCGCGGTGACGAAGCGAGCCGTCCGTCCCGGTCGCGCGAAGGGGCGAGCCGACCGACCTGTCCCAGTCGCCGCCGCCCGTGTTGAAGAATGCAGTGATGTTCACGAACACGCCGCCCCCGACCGGTGCCCGATGACGCCAGAGACCACCCCCGCCGGGGTCGACGACCTCGTCGCCGAGCGGCTCGCCGCGGCGCTGCGCTGCGCCACGGTGTCCACCGAGGACTCGACCGGCGCCGCCGACGCCGCCGACGCCGCCTTCGAGCAGCTCGCCGCGCACCTGGAGCGCTCGTTCCCGCTGGTGCACGCCGAGCTCGAGCTCGAGCTGTTCGGCCACAGCAGGCTCTACCGCTGGCCCGGCGCCGAACCGGGACCTGTGTGCGCGATCCTGCTCGCCCACCAGGACGTGGTGCCGGTCGACGACGCACGACGCTGGACCCATCCCCCCTTCGACGGCGTCGTGGACGACGAGTTCGTCTGGGGTCGCGGCGCCATCGACGACAAGAGCAGGCTGATCGCCATTCTGGAAGCGGTGGAGTCCGCGCTGGCCGAAGGCGTGCGACCCCGGCACACCGTCTACCTCGCCTTCGGGCACGACGAGGAGATCTTCGGCGACGAGGGAGCCGTCCGGATGGCGGATCATCTGCGCCGCCACGGCGTGCGCGCGGAGCTGCTGCTGGACGAGGGCGGCGTGATCACCGAGGGCGTCGCCGACGGCGTCGACCGGCCGGTGGCCTCGATCATGCTGGGCGAGAAGGGCTATGCCACCGTGCGGCTCCAGGTGCAGCAGACCGGCGGGCATTCCTCGATGCCGGGCAGGCAGACCGCCGTCGGCCGGATCGCCAGGGCGGTGGGGCGGATCCAGGATCATCCGATGCCGCTGCGGCTGACGCCGGTGATCGCCGACATGCTCACCCGGCTGCGCGCGGTGATGCCGGAGACCCGCAGGCGGTTGTTCGGGATCGCCGGTCTCGCTGGGCCGATGATCACCCGGATCATGGCCGCCCGCCCGCAGACCGAGGCGCTGGTGCGCACCACCACCGCCCCCACCGTGATCAGCGGCGGCGTGAAGGCGAACGTGCTGCCGCAGCGCGCCGAGGCGCTCGTCAATTTCCGCATCCTGCCCGGCGATTCGGTGGCCGGGGTGCTCGCGCACTGCCGCAAGGTGATTCGCGATCCCGGCGTGCAGCTGGAGCTGGTCGGGATGTCGTCGGAACCGTCGCAGACCACTGCGCCCGGCCCCGCGTTCGAGCTGGTCGCCCGGCTGGCCGAGACCATCGTCCCCGGCATCGCCGTCACCACCGGCCTGGTGCCCGGCGCCACCGACTCGCGCCACTACGACGATCTCGCCGCTACTCGGTGCAACTTCGCGCCGATCGTGCTGACCGAGGCCGACCTGGCGACAATCCACGGAACCGACGAGCGCATCTCCCGGGTGAACTACGCTCGGCTCATCGAGTTCAATCGGCGGCTGATCGAGGAACTCGCGCATGGTTCTACCCGAGAGGAGCGCAGGTGACCCGCATCGAGGACGGCGATTTCGAGGGCA
This sequence comes from Nocardia sp. bgisy134, assembly GCF_057708325.1. NCBI lineage: Bacteria > Bacillati > Actinomycetota > Actinomycetes > Mycobacteriales > Nocardiaceae > Nocardia > Nocardia sp. bgisy134. The sequence goes on along the minus strand of NZ_JBYIRW010000001.1, from coordinate 714,471 downwards.
CGGGCAGCCGGATCGCTTGGCGCGCATGGCTTCCCGAGACCACGGCCAAGGCGGTGGTGGTGCTGGTGCACGGCATCGCCGAACATTCCGGCCGGTACGGCCACGTCGGAAAGCGGCTGGCCGACGCCGGGTTCGCGGTCTACGCGCTCGATCACCTCGGCCACGGCAAGTCGGCGGGCAGCAAGGCCAACATCGGCTCCATGGCGGGCTCCGCCGACAACGTCGAGGGCATGCTCGACATCGCCGCCCGCGAGCAGCCCGGCGTGCCGAAGTTCCTGGTCGCGCACTCGATGGGCAGCCTGATCACGTTGTATCTGGCCACCCGCGGGCCGATCGACGTGGCGGGCATCGTGCTCTCCGCCCCGCCGCTGGACATTCCGGTCGGCAATCCGGCACAGCGACTACTTGCGCCGGTGCTGTCCCGGCTGACGCCGAATCTCGGCGTGCTGACACTGGATTCGTCGATGATCAGCCGCGACCCCGCGGTGGTCGCCGCCTACGACGCCGATCCGCTGGTCTACCGCGGCAAGCTCCCGGCCCGCACCGGCACCGAGATCCTCAACGCCACCGACACGGTCAAGCGACGGCTGGACAAGCTCACCGTCCCGCTGCTGGTGCTGCACGGCACCGCGGACGTCCTCGCGGCTCCGTCCAGCACCGACCTGATCGAACGCGGCGCGGCCTCGAAGGACCTGACCGTCATCCGCTACGACGGCCTCTACCACGAGATCTTCAACGAGCCGGAGCAGGACCGGGTGCTCACCGACGTGGTGACATGGCTGGAGGCGCACATCACCGAGCCGTAGGATCCGGTCATGGGAACCACACCGACCAGATCCGTCGCGTTCGTCCGCGCCACCTGGCACAGCTCGATCGTCGGCAAGGCCCTGGAGGGCTTCACCGCGGAATACACCGACCTGGGCTTCGACCCGGCCACCATCGACGTCTTCGAAGTGCCCGGCGCGTTCGAGATTCCGCTGCACGCCAAGCGGCTCGCCCAGACCGGCAGGTACTCGGCGATCGTGGCGGCCGCGCTGGTGGTCGACGGCGGCATCTACCGGCACGATTTCGTCGCCTCGGCCGTGATCGACGGGCTGATGCGCGTGCAGCTGGACACCGACGTGCCAGTCTTCTCCGTCGTGCTCACCCCGCACCACTTCCACGAGCACAGTGAGCACGTCGACTACTTCACCGGGCATTTCGTGACCAAGGGCGCCGAGGCCGCCCGCGCGCTGGCGACCACGCTCAGCTCGCTGCGCGCGCTGCCCGCCGCGGCCGAATAACTCCGGCCGCGGCGGACCCGCTCACCGGAACTTGGTCATGCAGGCCTGCTCGCCGTCGAGCACACCGGTGCGGAACGCCTCGAGCCGCTGGTAGCCGCTCTTCACGACCTTGCCGTCCACGTCGGCGGCGGCAAGCCCGTCGGCGAGCAGTCCGGAGACAGCCTCGTCGAGGTCGTTCGCCGACAGGCGCGGGTCGCTTGTCGGCTCGCTCAGCTTGGTGGTGAAGGCGCCGCTGAGGCAGGCGGTGCGCAGGCCCGCGGTCGCCGCACCGGTCAGCGAGAGTTTGCGCTCCTGCTGGACGGCGAGCATGTAGCGGGAGACGAACACGACGAATGCGTTGTAGTCACCCTGCACGACCGCGGACAGCGGCTCGGCGTCGCCGTCGAGCGGACCACCGCGCTGGGCCAGTTTCGGTACGTCGGTGCCGATCGTGTTCGTGCTCGGGCAGTACGAGACCGGTTCGGTGGCGGTGACCTTCGAGCAGTTGCGCACCACGCCGGAGTAGTCGAACTTCGGTGCGGCGGTGAGCGGGAAGTTCTTGGCCAGCGCCTGGCTCACGCTGGTCAGCGAGGCCTGGTCCACCGGAAGCTGCTGGTTCTCCTCGTCGTCCACCTCGAAGGTCACCGGCAGGTCGCCGCGACGCTGCTTGATCTCCTTCTTGTCGATCCTCTTGCAGGCTTCGGCGCCCTCGGTGTAGCCGAGCTGCACGGCGGTCACCCGCTCGAAGGCCGAGCCGTGCACGTTGTCGGGGTCGCTGGGATCGGTGTCGCGCACCGCGATGGTGGCGCCGAGCACGCCGTCCAGTCCGTCGGTCATGTTCATGGTGAAGTGCGGCGCGTCGCCCTCGGCGACATGCCGCAGGAACACGCCCGCCAGGCAGTCGGCCTGCTGCTCCTTGACCAGCGCGCCGGTGAACAGCCCGGCGATCTTGGCCTGCCCCTGGATGGCGTGCCCGTACTCGTGCGCGAGCACCATCACCACGGACATCGGACCGTACTTGTCCTCCAGCAGCGGCAGCAGCACCCTGCGGTCCCAGCCGATGGTGTGGTCGAGCCCGCAGTAGGCCGCGTTGACCAGCTTGTAGGTGTCAGCCTTGCAGAACTTCACCGACTGCTCCTTGGGGGCGCGCGCGTCCCAGGAGATGTATTTGTCCACCGGCTTGAAGGCGCCGGGAAAAGTCTTGGCGTACTCGGCCTTCCAGAACTCTTCGATGTCGCCGATGGCGTTGAGGGCGAGCCGGTCGACCCGTCCGCCGTCGCCGTTCTCCGCCGTCAGCGGCGCGTCCGGCACGCCGGGGCGCGGGCCGCTCGGGCCGGTGCTGGTCGCCGCGCCCGCCGCCATCCACGGGTTGTTCGGATCGACGGCGGTGACGCCCTCCGAGCTCGTCGTGGTCTGCGAACTGCCGCAGCCGGCGAGCGTCGCGCCGACCGCCGTCAGCACCGCGATCGCGGCGAACCGCAGCCGTTTGGTCCTCATCAGGTCTTCCTCCCCGGTCCTGCGGGCACTCGCCCGCGCCGCCGGACGGTGGTCTACCCACACCGCCGGTCGAGCGTTCACATGGTAATCGCTGGCATCCGTGCGCGCGTATCGCGTTGCGCGCCCTGGGTTCCTGGGCCGAGCGCACCGCGCGCCGGTCAGGCGTCGAACCTCAGCACGGCGAACACCGCGCGGTGGTCCGAGCCCGGGATGGACAGGCTCTCCATCTCTTCGGCGGTGCCGCCTGCGATCAGGATGTGGTCGATGCCGATCACCGGTCCCCACGGCCGGTCGGTCGGATAGGTGGGCAGTGGGCCCGCTCCGGCCAGATCGGCGGCCGAGTCGAATCGGTCACGCACCAGATCACGGAAGGCCGAATGATCGCGTGTCGCATTGAAATCCGCGCCGACGAGCGCCGGACCGGTTTGCGCGTCCAGGATTTCGCGGATATGCCGCATCTCCGCGCTCCACGCCGCGAAATCCAGCGGCGGCGGCATCGGGTGGAAGGCGTAGACCGCGACCGGCCCGCGCTGCGGGTGCTCCATCGTGGCCGAGAGATTGGCCATCACGAAGCCGTCGTATTTCCTGGTGTCGCGCAACGGGTATCGGCTGAAGATGCCGCTCCCCGATCCCCAGCTCCCCGGTTCCAGGTAGTGGTACGGGAGCTCGCCGGCCAGTTCGGTGGTCAGCCGCGCGGCCGACTCGGGTGTCAGCTCCTCGAGCGTGAGCACGTCCACCCGACGCTCGCGGACCTCGCGCACCACCACGGGCAGGTCGGCGCCGCCGAACAGCAGATTCGACTGGAGCACCCGGATCTCCGGGCCGCTCGCCGCCCGCCCGTCCGGCACGAACAACGGCAGCTGCGTCCACAGCACCGCGACCGCGACGACGCCCGCGGCCGCCGCGCTGCGCCATCCCCTGGCGACGACGAACAGCAGCAGCCCCACCACCGCGCCGAGCATCAGATACGAGGCCCCAGAGGCGACGAGCACCGGCAACCGCCGCTGCCACGTGCTGAAATACAGCACGACGCCCACGATTCCGACGGCCAGAGCGCACCACCCCAGAGCGAGCAGCACCCGGTTCACCCATACACGCATGCGATCGACCCTAGGCGGCTTCGCCTGCGGAAAACTTGTGCGATCCATAACGCCACAGGATCCGCACAATTCCTACACTGGCGAGAGCGGCGCCGATGCCGCGCGGACACGAGGGTATCCACGATGTATATCGAAGAGTTCACGGCCGCTGGACCGCTATCGGCCGACGACGCTGAGGAACTCGCGATGCTCGCGGGCCGCTACACCTCACGCGTCACCGTCAGCTGCGGCGGACGCGACGTGCACGCGCTGGTCTTGCCGGTGGCGTGGGACGTGCTGCCGATGACAGCGGGCAGCCCCGTGACGGTGACGGTGACAGGCGGCCGTCGCGGACCCGAGGAGGATCGGCTCGCGTTGCGCGCGTTCGTCGACAGACTGCATCGCCGCTGAGGCCGCATCGCGCGGAACGAATCTCCCGGCGCGGCGTCGACGCACGCATCGTGGAATGCCTCCCACTGGCCGCCGCGCTCACCGCGCCGTGCTCGCGGGACCCTGCCCGCTCTCCAGCGCGGCATGCCTGCTTCACGCCCCGAAGACGCGCTCCACCACCGCTTTCGCGCGCCGCGTGATGCGCATGTAGTTGTCGAGGAATTCGCTGCCGTCGTCGTTGCGCCACCCCGCCACCCGCGCGACCGCCGAGAGCAGGCGGCCGGGGCCGGGCAGCTGGTCGGTGGCCTTGCCGCGCACCAGGACCAAGGCGTTGCGCGCCTTGGTCGCGGTGAGCCAGGCGTCGCGCAGCAGCGCGACGTCCTCGGCGTCCAGGAGTTTCGTCTCCTCGATGACGTCGAGCGATTCCAGGGTGGAGGTGTTGTGCAGCGCGGGCACCTCGTGAGCGTGGCGCAGCTGCATGAGCTGCACGGTCCATTCGACGTCGGCCAGGCCGCCGCGGCCGAGCTTGGTGTGCGTCGCGGGGTTCGCGCCGCGGGGCAGGCGTTCGGCGTCCACCCTGGCCTTGATGCGGCGGATCTCGCGCACCGCCTCCGCCGAGACACCGCCCACCGGGTAGCGCACCTTGTCGATGACGTGCAGGAAGCGCAGCCCGAGCCCCTGATCGCCCGCGATCTGGTGCGCGCGCAGCAGTGCCTGCACCTCCCACGGCTGCGCCCACTGTTCGTAGTAGGCGCGGTAGGCCGCGAGGGTGCGCACCAGCGCGCCGTTGCGTCCCTCCGGCCGCAAGCCCGCGTCGACGTGCAGCGGCGGATCGGTGCTCGGCGCGCCGAGCATCCGCTGCACCTTCTCGGCGACGCCGATGGCCCATTTCACGGCCTTGGTCTCGTCCTCGCCGGGGCGCGGATCGCAGACGAACAGCACATCGGCGTCGGAGCCGTAGCCGAGCTCCATCCCGCCGAGCCTGCCCATGCCGATCACCGCGAAGTCGGCGGGCGCGGACGCTCCCGTCTCCGCTTCGGTCGCCCGGATCACCGCCGAGAGCGCGGCCTCCAGCACCGCCACCCACACCGACGACAGCGCCCGGCACACCTCTGGCACCTCGAGCATGCCGAGCAGGTCGGCCGAGGCCACCCTGGCGAGTTCGTGCCTGCGTAGCGAACGGGCCGCCGCCACAGCCCGTTTCGGGTCCTCGTAGCGGGCCGATGCCATGAGGATGCCGCGCGCGACGTCCTCGGGTTGCGGGACGAGCAGCAGCGAGCCGCCGGGACCGTCGGCGTACATGCGGATCGTTTCCGGCGCGTTGATCAGCAGATCGGGCAGGTATTCCGAGGAGCCGAGCACGATCATCAGCCGCTGCGCGATCGCGCCTTCGTCGCGCAGCTCGCGCAGGAACCAGATCTGGTCGTCCAGTCCCTCCGACACCCGGCGGTAGGCGAGCAGGCCCGCGTCGGGATTCGGTGTGTCACCGAGCCATTCGAGCAAGGTGGGCAGCAGCAGCGCCTGGATGCGACCCTTGCGAGAGACCCCGCCGGTGAGCGCCTTGAGGTGGCCGAGGGCGTTCTCCGGCGCCGCGTAGCCGAGGGCGGCCAGCTGCCGGACGGCGGCGTCCGGGCTCAGCCGCAGCGCGTCGGAGTCCATCCGGGCCACCGCGTCCAGCAGCGGCCGGTAGAACAGCTTCGCGTGCAATCGCCGCACCCGCACCGCGTTCCGGCGGATCTCGGAGCCGAGCACGCCGACCGCGTCCTGCCTGCCGTCGGGACGAATGTGGGCGGCGCGGGCCAGCCAGCGCATGCCCTCCTCGTCGTCGGTGGCGGGCAGCGTGTGGGTGCGCTTGAGCCGTTGCAGCTGCAACCGATGTTCGAGCAGCCGCAGGAATTCGTAGGAGGCGGTGAGATTCGCGGCGTCGTCCCTGCCGACGTAACCGCCCGTGGCGAGCGCCGTCAACGCCTCGACGGTGCCCTGCACGTGCAGCGACTCGTCCACCCTGCCGTGCACCAATTGCAGGAGCTGCACGGCGAATTCGACATCGCGCAGGCTGCCGTGGCCGAGTTTCAGTTCGCGTTCGCGCAGATCGGCGGGCACCAGGTCTTCCACGCGACGGCGCATCGCCTGCACGTCGGCGACGAAATCGGGGCGCTCCGAGGCGGTCCAGACCATCGGCATCACCGCGTCGCGGTACTGGCGCCCGAGTTCGAGATCGCCCGTCATCGGACGGTTCTTCAGCAGCGCCTGGAACTCCCAGGTGCGCGCCCACCGCTTGTAGTAGGCGAGGTGCGACTCCAGGGTGCGCACCAGGGCTCCCTGTTTGCCCTCCGGGCGCAGCGCCGCGTCGACTTCGAAGAAGGCCAGGCTGCCGACGCTCATCGTCTCGGCCGCCAGCCGGGTCGCGATCGCGTCGGCGGGTTCGGCGACGAACACCACGTCCACGTCGCTGACGTAATTCAGTTCGCACGCACCGCTTTTGCCCATCGCGATCACCGCGAGCCGGACGGGGACCTGGCCGTCCTTGCAGACCCGCGCGACCGCGACCGCGAGCGCCGCGGTGAGCGCGGCGTCGGCCAGATCGGTGAGATGCATGCCGACCACCTGGTACGGCAGCACCGGCTCGTTCTCGACGGTGGCCGCCAGATCCAGCGCGGCGAGCACCATCAGCTGGTCGCGATAGCGCCTGCGCAGCAGCGGCACCGCTTCGGGCCCCGCGATGCCGGCGCGGAACAGCAGCCCGCCTGTCCCCCGGCCCATCGAGTCGCGATGCGTCGCTGCGTTCGATGTGTGCGACCCCTCTTCCGGCACCGCGTCGACGACGTCGAGCAGGTCGGCGAGCACGTCCTCGCGCGTCGGCAGCTCGGCGCGGCGCAGCAGCTGCCACGAAGCGGGCTCGGCCACCAGGTGGTCGCCGAAGGCGCTCGACGAGCCGACCAGCGCGAAAAGCCTGCCGCGCAAGGACTTGTCGGTGCGCAGCGCGGAATCCACTGCGGCCCAGTCGCTTCCGAGTCCCTCGCGAAGGCGCATCAGGGTGCTCAGCGCCAGGTCGGCGTCGGGCGCCCTGGACAGCGCCCAGAGGACCGGAATGCTTTCGACGTTGTCCCAGCCCAATTCGCGCAGCGAAGCTGCGGCCGTCGGCTCGAGCAATCCGAGCCGACCGACACCGGGGACAGCGGAGCGCGCAGACGGTGGCCGGACCATAGTCTTAAAACTACATGCCCGGCTCGCGCGCCCAGGTCACAGTCCGAGGTACTCCTTGAGCTCGAACGGAGTCACCTGGCTGCGGTAGTCGGCCCACTCCCGGCGCTTGTTGCGCAAGAAGAAGTCGAAGACGTGCTCACCGAGGGTCTCGGCGACCAGCTCCGAGCGCTCCATCGCCTGCAACGCCTCGTCGAGCGTGCCTGGCAGCTCGCGGAAGCCCATCGCGCGCCGCTCGGCGGAGGTCAGCGACCACACGTCGTCCTCGGCCTCCGGCGGCAGCGTGTAGCCCTTCTCGATGCCGCGCATGCCGGCCGCGAGCAGCACCGCGAACGCCAGGTAGGGGTTGCAGGCGGAATCTGGGCTGCGGATCTCGACGCGACGCGAGGACGCCTTGTTCGGCGTGTACATCGGCACGCGCACCAGCGCGGAGCGGTTGGACCGGCCCCACGACGCCGCGGTCGGGGCCTCGCCGCCGTGGATGAGCCGCTTGTAGGAGTTCACCCACTGGTTGGTGATCGCGCTGATCTCCGGCGCGTGCTCCAGGATGCCCGCGATGAACGCGCGGGCGGTCTCGGAGAGGTTGATCGGGTCGTCGGGGTCGGCGAACGCGTTGTTCTCGCCCTCGAACAGGCTCATGTGCGTGTGCATCGCCGAGCCGGGGTACTGGGCGAACGGCTTGGGCATGAAGGTGGCGCGCACGCCCTCGTCGATGGCCACTTCCTTGATCAGGTAGCGGAAGGTCATCACGTTGTCGGCCATGGACAGCGCGTCGGCGTAGCGCAGGTCGATCTCCTGCTGGCCGGGCGCGCCCTCGTGGTGGCTGAACTCCACCGAGATGCCCATCGACTCGAGCGCGTCGATCGCGTGGCGCCGGAAGTTCGGGGCCGAGTCGTGTACCGCCTGGTCGAAGAAGCCGCCGGTGTCGGCCGGGTGCGGCGGGGTGCCGTCCTGCGGGCCGTTCTTCAGCAGGAAGAACTCGATCTCCGGGTGCACGTAGCAGCTGAACCCGACATCGCCCGCCTTGTTCAGCTGCCGCCGCAGCACGTGGCGCGGGTCGGCCCAGGACGGCGAACCGTCGGGCATGGTGATGTCGCAGAACATGCGCGCGGAGTGCTGATGCCCCTTGCTGGTGGCCCAGGGCAGCACCTGGAAAGTGGAAGGATCGGGACGGGCGACCATATCGGCCTCCGACACCCGGGCGAAGCCCTCGATGGCCGAGCCGTCGAAGCCGATGCCCTCTTCGAAGGCGCCCTCGAGCTCGGCGGGGGCGATGGCGACGGATTTCAGGTAGCCCAAGACGTCGGTGAACCAGAGCCGCACGAAGCGAATGTCCCGCTCTTCGAGCGTCCGCAGCACGAATTCCTTCTGGCGATCCATGTCCGCGAGCGTAAGCATCCGGCGTTAAATCCGTGTTACATCCGTGCTCGGGATTGCGTTTCGGGTGCGCGAGGGACTATTCGGGACGAAGCTCACCGCCGCGGCGGTGTGACGGTGAGCACTTTCGGCGAGCCGTCAGCAGGTCAATCCCGGCTCGGGGGCCTCCAGATCGACCAGATAGGCGGTCACCGCGTCGTCCAGGCACTGATCGCCCGCCACCAGCGCGGCGGTGTGGCGGTTGCCGTTGAAAGTGATCAGCGCGGCGTCCAGCTGGGCGGCCAGGTCGACGCCCGCCTGATACGGCGTCGCCGGATCGTCGGTCGTGGACACCACCACGACCTTCGTCAGACCGTTCACGGAGATCCGGTGCGGGTTGCCGCTGTTCGGCACCGGCCAGCTCGCGCACACCTCCAGCGGGGCCTGGCCGGTGCCGCGGCCGTCGTCCAGGAACGGCGCGGCCTTGCGGTACTCGGCGTCCTGGCGTCCCGCCACCGCGGGATCGGTGACCCGAGGGTCGTCGACGCAGCGGATGGCGTTGAAGGCGTCCTGGGTGTTGTTGTAGGTGCCGTCGTCGCGGCGGCCGTCGTACATGTCGGCCAATTGCAGGAGGGTGTCGCCGCGGCCGTCGCGCAGTTCGTCCAGGCCGAGGGTGAGCACCTGCCACAGGTCGTCGGAGTAGAGCGTCTGGGTGACGCCGGTCATGGCGTCGCTGTAGCTGAGGCCGCGCGGGTCGGTGGTCGCGGCAGGCGTGTCCCACAGCGGGTTCACCAGGTCGCGGAAACGCGCGACGGCCTTGGCCGGATCGGTGCCGAGCGGGCAGTCCGGTTCCTCGGCACACTGCCGGGCGTAGGCGTCGAACGCGGTCTGGAAACCCGCCGCCTGGCGCAGCGACTCCTGCACCGGATCCTTCGAGGAATCGACCGCGCCGTCCAGCACGAGCGCCCGCACCCGGTCCGGGTACTGCTCCGCGTACAGCGAGCCGAGCTTGGTGCCGTACGAGTAGCCGAGGTAGGTCAGTTTCGGGTCGCCGAGCACCGCCCTGATCACGTCCATGTCCCGCACCACCTCGCGGGTGCCGACGTGCGCGAGCAGTTCGTCACCGCTGCGCTCGACGCACTTGTCGGCGTACTCCTTGTTCTCGGCCTGTGCGGCCGCGATCCCCTCGGGAGTGTTCTCCTCCGGGCGCTCGGCGCGCTCCGCGTCGTTCTCCTGCGGGGTCAGGCACGCGATCGACGGCGTCGACGCGCCGACACCGCGCGGATCGAACCCGACCCGATCGAAGCGCTCCGACAGCGGCGTGCGATTGGCGATCCCCGACATCGACAGCCCCGACACCCCCGGCCCGCCCGGGTTCAACAGCAGCGACCCGATCTTCGCCCCCGAGGCGGGGATCCTGCTCAACGCGATCTGCGCTGTCGGCCCGTCGGGGTTCGCGTAATCGATCGGCACCGTGATCTTCGCGCACTGCGCGTTCGGCGGGAACCGGTCGTTCGGATCCCCGAACCCCGCGCACTCCCCCCACGCCGGCGTCTGCTCGTAGAACCGCTCCAACCCCTGCTCCGGCGCAGGCATCGGTGCCTTCGGCTCCGCCCGCTCGACGGTGCACCCGGCCGCAACCATGGCCAGCACCGCCGCTACCAGCACACCACGCCCACGCCATTCCATGCCTCGATCCTGCCAGGGAGTGCCCGCGGCCCCCGCGACCATGCCGCACAGGCGGGCCCGCAATCCCGTTCACCGGCGCATCCGACGCCGCGACTTCGGGCCAGGGAGCCATGAGCAGGGTGGCCGACATCGAGCAACCCACAGGCGTTCGAGACGCCGCCGCCTCGATTCGAGTAGTCCACTACGCGTCCCCACGGCTGCGTTCGCCGAGAGAATGGCAAGGCTTGTAATCGAAATCCGGTGCCGTGCGCCACTGTCGGCAAGGCGCGGCGAAGGGAGTTCGTCGCCATGGGGTCGGTACTGCTGATTCGCCCCGCGGACCATCTACTGATCGGTGTCCGCTGGTCTGGATTCACGACGGACGGCGCGGGCCCGGCAGGCGTACCTGTCCTGACGGCAGGCAACCAGGCGCGGCTGAGCCTGTTGTTTCCGCCGCAGCACGTGGGCGAGGAGTGCTCGCCGCCTGCCTCGGCGGCGCCGCTGTCGCTTCCGGCCGGAACCGCGGGGACGACGGTCCCCGGCTGGCGCGCGGTCCTTTCCGGATCCAGCCGTATCGTGATCGAGGTCCCCCAGGGCAGACGGATCGCCTTGACGGCGAGCGGCATTCTGGATGCCGTCGGCAATGTTCCGCTGGTGGTGTCCTCCGGTGTCCCCGGGGCGAACGACACCGCGATCGAGTTGCCGTGGCGGGTACTGCTCGCGCCCGCGACACACACGCCGGGCAGCGCTGTGGTGTGCCGCCATCCGAGCGCGCCCGTCTCGGACGGAGAGGTCAGCGGACTGTGGCGCACCCGGCTGGTCGACGCCACGCTGTCGCCGACGAGTGCGGCGCCGGATGCGCGGCTCGCACTGCGGGTCGCCGATCCCGCGCTCGCCGATACGGCGGATCCCGCCTTCGGTCCGCAAGCGCCGAACAACACGCTCGCGCTACCTCGATCGGCGCGCACCCGGCTCGCCTTGGAGACGAACAGCCGGCCGGCGACCGCCACTCGCCTCGAGCTCAGTTCCCTCGGCGGGACGCTGTACGCGGCCGGCGCGTGGCCCGGCTTCGAATGGGAGCAGCAGACGGCGCTCGGCCGCGACATGAAGGTTCGCGCCCGATTCGAAGGTGTCGTGTATCCGCTGGGCCACGAGGCCGAATACCTGGAGGTGGTGACGCGCGAGTTCGACGCGCACCCCACGGCAGGCGGCGCCGCGGTGCTCCGGCGAATCGGCATCCTCACCATCGTCGAGCCGATACGGCGCGAGCCCGCCGCCGAGGCGATGCGCCGCCGATTCCCGCTCGGCGAGGTCGAGATCACCCAGACGACCTTCACCGATATCGCCTCTCCCCATTCAACCGTTCCCGGCGCGGCGTGGCGCATGACCGCACTGCCCGGAATCGGCACGCAGGCCACGCATTTCCGTCCGACGACCAGCGCCGGTGCACCCGTCTTGTTTCCGATCCGGTGCGCCACCGGCGGCGCGAACGCGACCTTCACCATGCCGCTGCTTTTCGTGGCACGGATCGCGATGAACCCGACGTCGACCTCGCTCACCGATCCCGGACTCGCTCAGCGGCTTGCCGCCGACTATGGCACCGCGCAGGTCCGGTTCGCGCCCACACCGGTCGACCTGGTCGGCGCCCGCGCCCGCGGACCCGGCGATGTCCACGAGGTACACGGCGTGACCATCGCGGGCATCGCGCAGCAGGCCGATCTCACCGGCGGATACCGACCGGCGCTCACCCAGTTGGAGATCGCGCTGCCCGCGCTGCGGGTACTGCGCGGTGACGCACAGCTCTCGTCGGTGCGATTCACGGAGAAGTACCTGCGCAACGGATCCGAGGACGTCCTGCTGGAGATGTTGCCGGACCAGGGCAGGGAGATCGATTTCGCCAAGAGCGCCGACAGGTCGGGCGGGCTGGTCGCCCCCAAGTACGTCACCAACGCGATCTCGCGGACGTTGGGACCGGTCAACCTCCAGGCCATGCCGCATCCGGCGACCGGCTTGATCGATCCGGCGGCGCTGTTTCCCTCCGACCAGGCCGCGCTGCTCGGGTTCCCCTTGAAATCGCTGTTGACCCAGTTACGGGTACCGCCGGAGATCACCGCGATCCCGAAGGCGGGTTCGCCGCCGGAGGTCCGGATGCAGTGGCGCGGTATCACGCTGCGCTCGGCGGGTTCCTTCGTCGCCCGACCGAGCACGCGACTCGACCTTTCCGTCACGGCGAGCGCCGAGCGCAACGAAACCGTATGCAGTGTCAAAGATTTCACGCTCGAGTTGCCGCCGGGACCGAAACGTGTGCTGCGCCTGACGTTTGCGACTCTGACCTTCGCGCAGCGCGACGGCGGTGCGCCCGACGTCGCCGTCGACGGCGTCGACGCCGAGTTCCTCGGCGAGCTGAAGTTGCTGGACAAGTTGCGCGACGTGATCGACCTCGGCTCGGCGGGCAAACTGCTCGACGTGTCCCCGCGTGGTGTCGCGGTGCGGTACTCGCTACCGCTGCCGCCGGTGGCCGCGGGCGCGTTCGTCATGCGCAACATCGCTCTCACCGCGGGCATCGACATCCCCTTCAACGGTGACCCGGTCGGCGTCGCGCTCGGTTTCGCGAGCCGCGCCAATCCCTTCCAGCTCAGCGTGCTGATGTTCGGCGGCGGTGGCTATCTCGAGATCCAACTCGACCGGGACGGATTGAAACGCCTCGAGGCGTCGCTCGAATTCGGCGCCTTCGTGGCCGTCGACTTCGTCGTCGCGTCGGGCGAGGTGCACGCGCTGGGCGGCGTGCGATACACGCTGGAGCCCAGCGGCGCCGTGGCACTGACGGGATACCTGCGCATCGGCGGCTGTGTCGACGTGCTCGGTCTGATCAGCGTGTCGATCGAGCTGTGCCTTTCGCTGAGTTATCAGTCCGAACGCAACGCGCTGGTCGGACGGGCGACACTGGTGATCGAGATCGATCTGACGCTCTGGTCCGACAGCGTGGAACTCGACAGCGGCGAGTGGGTGCTCGCCGGAGCGCCTGGTCGCCGCCTCATGGCTCGCGACACCGACACCGCCCTCGCGCAATGGCGCGAATACCGATCCGCCTTCGCGGGCGTGCGGCGCGAGCAGCCGCCGCTCGCTGCCGTCACGACCGAAAGTCACGAGCGATGAACGAATCCGAGTACTTCCACATCCCACTGCACGTCGACCTGCCGCACCTTGCGGAACGAGTCGCCTTCAGCCCTGACGGTCGTTGGCTCGCCGTCGGCGCAGGGTGGCGACTCTTCGGCGCGAACGAGGGCGGCCTCAGCATCGTCGATGGCAACTCCGGCGAGATCGTCTGGACCACAGCGGATCTGAAAAACTGCCTCGACCTGACGTTCACACCGGACGCGCAGCGGCTCGCGGTGAGCGTGCTCGACCAGAACAACGGCATGCGAATACAGCTGTTACGGGTCTCGAACGGCGAGAAACTCTGGGAGGTCCCAGGAGCCGGGTTCCTCGCGTTCAGCCCGGATGCGACGCTGCTCGGCGTCGACGGCGTGTCCGAACCTGGTGAAGCACCACACAGTTTCGTGCTCGCGGCAGACAGCGGCACTCTGCTGCACAAACAGGGCTCTTCGATGGCCGTTCCCGGGTTCACCGCCGATTCACGGCTGATGTGCACAGGATGTCCCTCGCTCGTCGAGGCATCGACGGGCACGCTGCGGTGGACGGAGGGTGATCACGAGAACGTTGCGTCCGCCGCGGTCTTCACCGACGACGACGATGCCGTCCTCTTCGCCACCGCTCCCGAGGCGACGATCTTCGTCTTCCAGCTCGAACCCGGCCCCGACGGCTCCGCCGTCGTTCGGTCGGTCGTCGACGCGCCGGAGCTCTTCAGCGCCGACCAATGGATCGGCGCGATCTCCTTCAGTCCCGGCCATGGCATGATTCTGCAGCTGAGTCAGCAGGAGCTGGTCCTGATCTCCGTGATCGACGGCAGCGTCCTGCATCGGTTCCCGAAAACCAGGCCCGCCATCAACATCGCGGCCGCATTCCGCGCGAACGACAAGCAGCTGGTCCTCAACATCCCGGTTCCACCTGCGCCGCCCGATATGTCGGGCGCAGGCATCAGCGTCGTCGATACTCGAACGGGTGCGACCCTCTGGTCCGATCCCGGTCTGGAGTGCGTCGACCTGGCACTGAGCGCCGACGGCGCCCGCCTCGCCGCTGTCGGCGAAACCTCCCTGCTCGTCTACGAACTCGGCCTCCCGGCACGCTCACGACACGACTGTCGAGCGCCTGTCTCCGCGGTGGCGACGAGCGCCGCGGCGGCGGGGATCGTCGCCGCGGCGGCAGACAACAACCTCATCGTCTTCCGGGCGGCGACCGGCGAGGCGATGCTGGAGCGCGACCATCCCGGAACCATCGGCGACGTCGCGGTCAGTCCGGACGGGCACAGCGTCGTCACCGCGAGCAGCGACGGCCGCTGCAGGCACTTCGACACGCTGACCGGCGACCGGTGGACCGGAAAACACAATGCACCGGTCAACGCCGTGGCCTTCAGCGACGACAGCAAGCGGGTGGCGACCGCGAGTGCCGACCGCACCGCTCGACTGTTCGACCGGACACCGGGCGCCAACCCCGACGATCAGACGGCGTTGTGGTCGCATCAGCATCCTCAGGGCGTCAGCCATGTCGTGCTCGGGCCCGCGGCGGCCTGGCTCGCGACCGCCTGCCTCGACCGCAAGGTCCGCATCCTCTCCGGCTCGACCGGCGACGAACTGCACAGCCCGTTCGAGCACGACGGGAAGATCCGCGCCCTTGCGGTCGCGGGCACAACCCTGGTCACCGCCAGCGACGACGGCAGCGCGCTGGTCATCGACGCCGTCTCCGGGCAACGCCGGTTCCGGCTCGAACATCCCGGCAAGGTCACTGCCGCGGAAGTGTCGCCCGATGCCGCGCTGCTCGCCACCGCAGGGACCGGAAACGACTGTCATCTCTGGCGTATCGACGGCGCACAACCGGTGCTGCTGCACCGCCTCGCCACCCGCGCCGTCGTCAACGACCTCGCGTTCGGGGCGGACGGGCAACTCGCCATCGCGACCGAGCATCAGGTCGTCGCGATCGTCGATCCTGGCACCGGTCGCGAAATCGAGCGGCTCATCCATCCGAAAGCCGTGAGCCACTTGGCATCCGGAATCGATCGCAGCGTGCTCGCCACGGCCTGCGCCGACAACGTCGCCCGCGTCTACGAGATGAGGGAAGAATGAGCGAATTGCTGTGGGTGGCCGTCCCCGACGGCAGGCACGGGGAACGAGCGTCGCTGCGCGTGCTCGTCGTTCCGCGGCTGGCGGAGGGCCCCCTCACCGATCTCGGACTCGGGGATTGGCCGTCGACTCTCAACGATGTGGCCGAGTTCCAGCTGCGTCTCCGCACGCCGGCGGGTGAACGGATCGCGCAACACGACGTTCGTCTGGTACCGCGGGCGAGATCGGAGCTGTGGGCCGAATTCTTCGGCGGTGAGGCGGGTTTCGCCAACGAATGGCAGCAGAAGACGGTTCCGGCGCCCGAGATGTCGGAGACATTCCAGGTCGGAAGGAATGCCGCGACCACCGCGCGGACACTCGTCCGAACCGGGGCCGAGAAGACGCGCGAGGAAACCCAGGCCGCGATCAAGACCGAGGTCGCCGCGTGGGCGGACGCCACCGCGCCGCCTGCCTCGGACGGCGCCGAACCGCCGCCGCCGGTGATCACCGACTTCCACCGCACGGTCGCCACTCTGCGCGAGCACCCCGCCGTGCTGCTCGAGCTCGGCTTGGTGTTCGAGCTGGACATCGACGTCGCCGACCTGGAACCGGGCAGCGGGCTGCTGTCGGTCCGCTGTGTCGACCCACCCTTCCTGCGCAACCTCGTGACCGCACCGTGGACGCGGTACGAACTCACCGAGACCGTCTTCCGGCCCGCACCGGACCCGGGCTCCGCCTCGTTGATCCGCGCGGGCGTCCTCGACCTGTCGAGCTCCGTGTCGCTCACCGACCCCACCGCCCCGGACGATCCGGGTCACTGGGCGATCGCGACCTTCGACGTCGACGGCGCGGCCGACGGATTACGCCAAGCCGCACACGATTTCGCGCTGAACCCGCCGAAACAGGCCACTGTGCCGCCGTTCCGGTCGTCGGGCATCGCCTTGATCCGGCCCGGCCGGAGCGCGGAATTCGCCGAGCGGCGCGGCGCGGCGGGTCGCCGCGGCGCCGCCTCGATCGGCGACGCGGTGTTCTCGGCCGACGATCTCGTCCTCGGCTACCGGGTGGATGTCCGCCGCGAGGGCGCGGAGTGGCTTTCGGTGTGCGGACGCGATGCCGCCTACAGCGTCAACGACATCCCGATCGTCAGCGGCCAGGAAGAAGGGCATGTCAAACCGTTCGCGGCGGTGCGGGGCGCAGACGGACAGCTCCGCGCCGACGAGGTCGTGCTGCGCTGGGACGGCTGGAGCCTGGCTGTCTCTCATCCGAACTTGGCCGGCGACAGCCCCGGACCGGTCCGCAATCCCGCCCAGCCCATGCCCTTCCACTTCGAATGGGAGTTCAAGACACCGCAGGGCAGCCTGCCTGCCCTGCGGTTCGCCGACCTCTATCAGATGCGCGTGCGCATCGCCGACATGGCAGGCGGCGGGCTGACGCGCGAAGAATTGCAGGACCCCACGGTCGCGAGTGTGAGCGTCAGTTACCTGCGCCACGACCCCGTCCTACCGCCAACGCTGCACGGCACCGCGAGCTTCGCGGTGGGCGCGGCCATCGATCGTCTCGTGATCCGCAGCGACCACAACAGGACGGTGGCGCAGATCCATGACGCGGACCCCGATTACCCGGCCACCGAATCGCGCGTCCTGCGCCCGCCGACGGTGCCCTTTCCGCTGATCGAACAACACCGCATGCTCGACAACCCCGACCTGACGGACGAGGAATCGTTCGCGCTCGCTCGGCGCGCCATGCAGTCCGACGGCAGCGGCGCGGGGCTCCCGGATCCGGTGGCCGACGGCGTGCACGCGTTCGTGGCGAAGACCGAGCTCGGGCTGGCCACCTCGATCAGCGACGTCAGCGGCTGGTCGTCGTCCTGGCCGGACCACGCGCCGAAGACGATTCGGCTCGACGAGGAACCCGGCGTCAAGCCGATCACGATGGTCTGGTCGGGCAACACACTGAAAGTGACACTGGCCAAGGGCAAGCAGGCGACGATCGAGCTGACCTCCACGCTCGACGGCGAGCTGTCGAACCACCTGGCGATCAGCGACTTTCTCGCGGGCGGCGCCGGGGGCGAACCGGCGATCTCACCCGACAGC
Organism: Nocardia sp. bgisy134; assembly: GCF_057708325.1. NCBI lineage: Bacteria > Bacillati > Actinomycetota > Actinomycetes > Mycobacteriales > Nocardiaceae > Nocardia > Nocardia sp. bgisy134. Next base: position 696,706 of record NZ_JBYIRW010000001.1, on the reverse strand, counting down.
ACGAAACGCGGCCGCAACCCTGTGGTCACGCCGCCGCGGCGCGTCCTCGTCGTGCACGCGGTCAAACGTCCACTGCTCGAACCACGGTGGAATCTCCCGGCGGAGGCCGTGATCCGGAACCACCACGACACCACCGCGCTGCTCGAACCGAGCTTCGCGTCGGCCGGTCCGGTTGCCGGGCTCGACGCCGACAGCACGGGCCGGATCGACATCGCGGCCGAGTGGACCGAATTCGCCGATGTCGGGCCGCAGGCCGGTCCGGGTGCCCGTCCGGTCACCGTAGCTCGGGTGCACGGCCAGACAATCCCGCCAGGCGCGGCACCGCAGTTGCGGTTCCGGCACGAGTTCGGCGACACCAAACACCGCACGGTCACCTACACGGTCGAAGCGATCAGCCGGTACCGCCAGTATTTCAAGGCCGGCGAACCCGAGTCCGCGTTCGAGGTCGCTCGCGCTCAGGCGCCGGTCGACATCCCGTCCACCGCGCGGCCGACCGCGCCGACGGTGCTCGGCGTGGTTCCGGCGTTCCGGTGGCGTCAGGAACAGGTCGGCGTGAACCGGATCGAACTGACGAGGTCGGGGCAGCGCCTGCGGGTGGAGCTGGCCCGCCCGTGGTACGAGACGGGCGAGGGTGAACAGCTCGCTGTCGTCGTCGCCCCCGCCGGAGGCCCGGCAGACGCATTGCGTGGTGTGGTCAGCCGCATGGGCCGTGACCCGGTATTCGGGACACCGGCCACCGAACCGTTCCCACCGTCGTCGTTCTTCCGTTCGGCGTCGCCGCCTGCCCTCGCGGACCTGCCCGAACTGGGCGAGCAAGTCACCGTCGTGCCGTATCAGGTCACCCCGAGCGGAGACCACTGGTTCGCCGATGTGGAACTCGCGGTCCCTGGCAACCGTCAGTCCTACAACCCGTTCGTCCGGCTGGCCGTGGCACGGTATCAGCGCGACAGCATCGAGGGGCTCCACCTGTCCCCTGTGGTCGTCACCGAAAGTGTCCCGCTGCTGCCCGACCGCCGGGTGACCGTCGACCGAAACGGATCGCACCTGCAGATCGCGGTGACAGGTACCGCGCCCACCCCGCTCAATCGCCTGGAGGTCGTCCTGGAGACCTGCCCGGCCACGGCGGTGCCGGAACAGGTCGACATCGTCATCGACGACCCGAACCTGGAACCGGCGCTGCCTGCCTGGCGGCCCGTGCCGGGGCATGCGGTCCTGCGGGCCCAAGACGGATCCATACCGCCGCTACCGCTGCCCGTCGCGGCTACGGGACGCCTGCGCCTGCGGCTGCGGGAGACCGAAAACCTCTCCGGCCCAAGCGATCCGCAACTGCCCCCCGAGCTCACCCAACGCAACGTCTTCGTCGGCACGATCGTGTTGCCCGCCGAATGGCACGCCTGACGGAGTGCTCTGGAGACCGAATGGCCGGGGAGGGGCGTCGGATAGGCGATGCCCCTCCCGGTCCGCCTACGGCGTGAACGGACGCTGGGCCGTGAAGTCGGCGCCCGCATTGAGAGTGAACAGATTCGGAGTCTGGTCGGGCGGCATGAGGTTCGCGATCTTGCGGTGGAATTGCGAATACCCACCAGCGAACGATCCGTTCGCCCAGATGTCGAGCAGCGCCGCGGTGAACTGCCCGTTCACAGCGCCGTCGTAGGACTCCTGCGAATCCTGGCAGCCGGACAGCAGGATCACGCCCGCCTGGATGTTCGCTCGGGTCTGCGGCCCGCTCAGACGCTGCACGAACGAGTACAGCTGGCGCCGTCGCTTGTTGTCCTGGAGCTCGACCTCACGCGGCATCGCCTTCACGGCGCCCTGGACGATCCGCACGGCGCCGTGTTCACCGGAACTGTGCAGGGCGGCGGCTCTCTCAACGATGGCATCGCGAGTGCCGCGGCTCAGCATCTCGCGCACCACCGTGCCGCTGTGACAGCTGTCGGAGCACACGACGATCCGGACGCCGGGAGCGAATTGCGCCCACATCCGATAGAGCTCGTCGTCGACTATCTGGCGGTCGTAAGCCACCCAGGTCTCGTCCCTGTCGTCGTCCTCTTCGCTGTCGACATCCCACACCTGGCTCCCATGCCCCGAATAGGTGATGAGAACCAGATCACCCGGCCGCGCGGCGTTGGCCAGGCTGCCGATCTCCCCGATGATCGCGTACGAGGTCGCGTCGCTGTCGAGCAGTTTCTTCGTCGTCGCGAATCCCTCCGCCGCGGCGATCGCGGCCATGGAGTTGGCATCGTTCACACAGCCCGCGAGGGCGCCGTCCCAGCCGTCGTACTCGGCGGGATCGACCTGATTCAATCCGATATGCAAGGAGTATCCGGTCACTGCACTGCCTTCCTTCGGGGGCTACTCGTGACGTGACGTCTCCGGATCCGCCACGCACCGATCGTCCGGCGGTCCGCGTAACCGGGCTAGCGTGTCCGACTACCCGAACTTCGGTCCGGCACTACGCGAAGACGGTCGTCGGGCGGACGCCGCGACGGGCCCAGGTGCGGCGGCATGTCCGGATGTCGCGATCCGGCCCGCACCTGTGACCAATCGCACCGTCCAGCGCTCTTAAGCGACCGTCGAGACGGGTGGCACACTGGAGGCGTCAGGCAACCCGGGGACCCGCCAGGGCCTCGAGGCGACAACTCCGAAAGGGACGATGATGTCCGTATCCGATGCGGAAACCCCTGCCTACGGCGCGGCGCAGGCCGAGACCAAGAAGGCACGGCGCAAGACGCGGGTCCCCCACCTTCAGCAGATGAAGGCCGACGGTGAGCGCTGGGCGATGCTCACCGCCTACGACTATTCCTCCGCCCGCCTGTTCGAAGAGGCGGGCATTCCGGTGCTGTTGGTCGGCGACTCGGCCGCCAACGTGGTGTACGGGTACGACACCACGGTGCCGATCACCGTCGACGAGTTGATCCCGCTGGTGCGCGGCGTGGTGCGCGGCGCGCCGCACGCGCTGGTGGTGGCCGACCTGCCGTTCGGCACCTACGAGTCCTCCCCGCAGCAGGCGCTGGCGACGGCGACGCGGTTCATGAAGGAGGGCGGCGCGCACGCGGTGAAGCTGGAGGGCGGCGAGCGGGTCGCCGAGCAGATCGCGGTGATCACCGCGGCCGGTATCCCGGTGATGGCGCACATCGGCTTCACCCCGCAGAGTGTCAACACCCTCGGCGGCTTCCGGGTGCAGGGCCGCGGCGACGGCGCCGAGCAGCTGATCGCCGACGCCATCGCGGTGCAGGAGGCCGGCGCCTTCTCGGTGGTGATGGAGATGGTTCCCGCCGAGCTGGCCGGGCAGGTCACCCGCAAGCTGACCATCCCGACCGTCGGCATCGGCGCGGGCGCCGACTGCGACGCCCAGGTGCTGGTCTGGCAGGACATGGCGGGCTACACCAGCGGCAAGACCGCCAAGTTCGTCAAGCGGTTCGCCGAGGTCGGCGACCACTTGCGCACGGCGGCAGCGACGTACGCCGACGAGGTGCGCCGCGGTGTCTTCCCCGGCCCGGAGCACAGCTTCTGATCCGGCACGGATGAGACCGGTCGAGTGGCGCAGGCACTGCCGGCGCTGCTCGACCAGCCGCCGGCCCCGCTCGCCAGCCCGGAGGCTCGAGACCGGGTCCGCGGAAGAGGCTACTGCTGTCTCTCCTTTTCGGCCGCGCTCTCCGTTGCAGGCAATCGGCACAGGACGAAGGTCGCTGCCGCGAATAGTGCGGCGGCGAAGCCACCGGACCACATGACCTTGTCGATACCGGAAGCCGAAGCCGCCACGGCGATCTTTCCGATTGTGCCCGCGAAGAATTCGAATTGCTCGGGTAAATAGTCGACGACCCTCTGCCCGATTCCGGAACTCAGCGCCTCGGTCAACTCCGCGGTTCGGCCGGCCGGAATTGTCACGCCTGACGTCCGCAGGCCGGACAGCGAAGACTCCACACTTTCTGTCGCGACATGCGAGAAGACCGCACCGGCCCCGGCTACGCCGATGGCGGTGCCGACTTGCCTGGCGGTGAAGACAGTTCCCGTCGCCATGCCGTACCGACCGCCGCGAGCATGCGTGAGCGATCGCTGCGAGACGATGACCGTTGCCGCGCCGAGCCCGAGTCCCGCGACAGCCGAGCCGGGTGCGAAGTGAGTCCATTCGGTGTTCACGTCGACGCCCGTACAGAGGAACAAGCCCAACGAGACCAGGGCGAGCGCGATCGGCAGCGACCATCGGAGCGGAATTCGATGCTGAAACATCGCGGTTGGTGGCGCGGCCGCGAATGCCGCCAATGTCAGGGGCAGGGCGCGCACGCCCGCTTCGAAGGGGCTGAACATCAGCGTGTTCACGAAGTAGAGCGCCAGGTAGTTGATACCGGCGAAAACGGTACCGCCGACAGCGACTCCGACCAGCGCCAAGGCGGCGAAGTCCGGCTTGGCGAGCAGTCGCATGTCCAGCATCGGTTCGGCGACGCGCCGTTCCCACCAGACGAAACCGCCGAGGGCGACCAGCGAGAGCGCGCCGGACCAGAGAATCATCGGGGATGTCCAGCCGAACCGGCTTCCTTCGATCAGTCCGAACACGCCGGCCAACAGTGCGGTGCTGATCGCGCCTGCGCCAACCCAGTCGGTCGAGCGAGGTTCACGATCACGCGACTCCTCCATATACCGGCAGGTCAGCGCGATGGCGAGCACACCTACGGGCAGATTGACCAGGAAGATCGATCGCCATCCGGCGCTCGTGACCAAAGCGCCCCCGATGAGCGGCCCCATGGCGGCGGCCCCCGCGACGACAGCACCGTAGACGGCGACCGCCACCGCCCGGCGCCGCCCTTCCGGGAATGTCGCCCCGATGATCGGTAGCGCCACCCCGAACAACACCGCGGCGCCGGCACCTTGCGCACCGCGAATCACGTTCAGCGCGAGAATGTTCGGCGCCATCGCGCAACCGGCGGACGATGCCGTGAAGAGAACCGATCCGATCAGGAAGAGTCGGCGCCTGCCGATCCGGTCACCAATCGTGGCAGCGATCAGCAGTAACCCCGCGATCGGCAGTGTGTACCCGTCGATCACCCATTGCAGATCATCGAGCGAGGCATCGAAGGACACCTGAAGCTCCGCCAGTGCGGTCGCCACGATCGTGACGTCCAACAAGAGCATGAAGATGCTCATGCACACGACTGCCAGCGTCAGCCGGGCATGCCGCGGCAACACTTGCCCGAATCTGTACTCGACACCGGCATGTGTCGATAGAGCGGTGCTCGAGTTCGTTCGAAAGCGGTCGGACACAACATCAACCCCTTGGATCGTCCAGCGGAATACGACATATCGAGTGTTGTGGAGGGGACCGGGCCGCGGCCTCACCCCTCGGGGGGAAGAGAGCCACCCCCACTGCCGGTCCGCACCGTACCCGCGGTCGATGTTTCCCACGCTTCCGCAGAACAAGCTTGAAGTTGTTCGCAGCACGGCGAAGCGGGAAGGAGAAACTGCGTTGAACAGCACACCGAAAGCGCTCGCGATGTTTCCGGGCCAAGGCTCACAACGCGTCGGTATGGCGGAGTTTCTGCTCTCCGAATATCCGGAAACCGCTGGCCGAGTATTCGCCCTCGCCGACAGGACGCTCGGATTCTCGCTCACCGAATGGTGTGTTTCGGGTTCGGCCATCGGACTCGCCTGCACCGAGATCGCGCAGCCCGCGATCGTCGCGACGAGTCTGGCGGTTCTCGAAGTACTGAGCGAGAAGGGCTTTCGCCCCTCGCTGGTGACCGGACACAGCCTCGGTGAATACACCGCGCTGGTCGCGGCTCAGGCGCTGACGCCGCGGGACGCATTCCGCCTGGTCCGCCGCCGCGGTGAGCTGATGGCACGGGTGTCCGACCAGGTCCCCGGAGCGATGATGGCGATCTTCGGGTTGGCAGTGGAAGTGATCGAAGTGATCTGCGCCGGCCTCCGCGCCGACGGAGTCGCCGAGGTCGCCAACCACAACGAGCCCGGGCAGACGGTCATCTCCGGTACCCGCGACGCCGTGGCCCAGGCAGCGCGGATCGCCCTCCGGTACGGCGCGGAACGGGTTCTCCTGCTCGACGTGAGCGCGCCGTTCCACTGCTCGCTGATGGACGAGATCGAAGACGAGTTCGCGGCCGAGCTGGACCGGTATCACTTCGCGCACCCGCGGCTTCCGGTTCTCAGCTCGGTCACCGGTGCGCCGGTGACCACCGCGGACCAGGCCAAGTGGCTGTTGCGATGCCAGCTGGCCGGACCGGTGCGGTGGGTCGATGTGCTCACCGCCGCACAGCGACACGGCATCACCGACTACGTCGAGATCGGGCCGGGACGGGTCCTCAGCGGTTTTGCCAATCGAATGATCAGCGGCGCCTCGGTGCGCAGCACCAACGACAAACGCCGAGTGGCAGCTCTTTTGCAAGCTTGCTGATCCAAAAACCCTCCAAAGAAAGGAAATTCACATGACACAGCACACCCACCAGGACCTGCTCCCGATCGTCCAGTTCGCCGTCGCGGATGCACTGGGCGTCGACGAGGCGGAGGTAGTCCCAGAGGCGAGCCTGATCGGGGATCTCGGCGCGGAATCGATCGACATGCTCGACATCTTGTTCCGCATCCAGCGCGAGTCGGGAATCAAGGTCGCCGTATCGGATATCGAGGCGCTGATGCGAGGCCCCGAAGGCGCCGACCTGTTCGACGAGGACGAGGTCGTCACCGAAGCCGGGCTCGCGCAATTGGAACGGGCGCTACCCCAATTCGACCGCACTCAACTGTCGGGCCCGCTCACCGCCGATCAGGTGGTCGGGCTGTTCACGGTCCAGAACCTCGTGGATCTGGTCCTCGACCGCGCCCGAGCGGCGGCCGCCTGACGGCGGTCGATCACCCAGAGAGAGCAAGGAGAACAGATGCAGCCCTTCGAAGGAAAGGTCGCGCTGGTCACCGGCGCTTCCCGCGGGATCGGGCGAGCAATCGCCTCCACCCTGGCGCGGCGTGGCGCGGCAGTGGCCGTCAACTACCGCACGCGCGAAGCGGAGGCCATGGAGGTCGTGCGTGAGATCGAGGAGCTCGGCGGGTGCGCCGTCGCCCTCCGCGCGGACGTCTCCGATCCCGCGGCGGCGGAGGATCTGGTCGCCGGCACCATGAACACGTTCGGCGGCCTGGACGTGCTGGTCAACAACGCGGGAATCACCAACGACGGCCTGCTCTGGAAGATGGCAGACGACGCCTGGTGGGAGGTGTTGCGAGTCAACCTCGGCGGTACCGTCAACTGCACGCGCGCCGCCGCACCGCATCTCATGGCCCAGCGCAGCGGATCCATCGTGAACATCTCCTCGGTCATGGGGGTCTCGGCGCGCCCCGGCCTGTCGGCGTATTCGGCCTCGAAGGGTGCGTTGAACTCCTTCACCCGCGCGTCGGCAACCGAACTGGCGCGCTTCGGCGTCCGTGTCAATGCCGTACTCGGCGGGGTTGTCCCGACCGACCTGATCAGCGGCCTCCTGGCGCACGACAACGGCAAGGCGGCGGTACAGATTCCGATGCGCCAGTACGGAACGGCCGAACAACTCGCCTCCGTCGCGGCATTCCTTGCGGGCCCGGACGCCGAGTATATGACCGGCGAACTCGTCCACGTCGACGGCGGGATGGGCGCGCAGGTGGCGTTCTTCGCCGGTGCGACCGCCCTGTCCTTTCTCCGAGAGTCGAGCAGGCCATGCGATTTCACCTGATCGACAGGATCGAATCCTGGGAGCCGATGCGGCGGATCACGGCCAGGAAGGTGACCTCCGCGCGCGAGTCCTTCTGGCAGCACGGTGAGCACGGACCGGCGATGCCGTTCGGGATGGCATTGGAATCCCTGTGCCAGGCGGGGGCGTGGCTGGTGCTGCTGAGCTCCGATCACCGCCTGCGCGCGGCCTTGCTGACGGTCGGTGAAGTCACCATGCATCGCGACATCACGCCGGGCGACACGTTGCGGCTGCATGCCGAGGTCGTCTCCATCCAAGGCAATGCGGCGATCGTCGACGGCCGCGTGGAGGTGGCCGGTCGGCCTGTCCTCGACGCACGAAACATCATGTGCGCGTTGATCGATGCCGAACGCCTCGACGACCCGGCCGACACCGGGCGCATGGCGCGGCAGCTGCTGGGGGAAGGTCCGATCGGATGAGGCGCGTCGTGATCACCGGCGTCGGTGCGGTGACGCCGCTCGGCACGGACGCCGCAACCACCTGGCGAAATCTGGCGGCGGGCGTCAGCGGAATCGGCCCGCTGACGACCTTCGACACCGACGGCTTCCCGGTCCGCATCGCAGGCCAGGTTCCGGACGACTTCGACCCGAAGGCCGCGTTACCCGGGGATGTCGACCACCGGATCTATTCCCGCGCGGGGACTTTCGGTCTCGCGGCAGTGGCCGAGGCCCTGCTCGACGCCCGTGCCGACCGCGACACCTACGACTCGGACCGGATGGGTGTCGCGATGGGCGCCACCATGGGACGTCCCGATCTGCAGTACTTGATCGACATCGGGCGCCTGCGGGAAACCAAGCCGGACGCGTTCCTGGTGCAACCGCCGAAATCGGTCTACGCCAGCGATCAGAACACCCCGCTCGATGCCATGGCGCGAATGGCGGGCGCGACGGGGCCGATGGTCGGCATCAGCACCGCCTGCGCCGGCTCGGGACACGCCATCGGCGAGGCCTTCCGCCTTATTCAAGAGGGTGACGCGGAGTTGATGGTCGCGGGCGGCTACGACTCGCTCACCAGCTGGATCGACATCCTCGGCTTCAGCCTGCTGGGGGCCATGACCGACCGGCACAACGACGATCCCCGGTCGGCCTCGCGTCCGTTCGACGCGGACCGCTCCGGTTTCGTCATCGGCGAGGGCGCGGTCGTCTTCGTCCTGGAGGAGTTGGAGTCGGCGCGCGCCCGGGGCGCCCGGATACACGCCGAAGTCCTCGGTTACGGCTCGACGATGAACGCGTGGCGAATCACCGATTCCCCGCCGGACGGGTCGGGCGCCATCCAGGCGATGGAGGCGGCGATCGCCGAGTCCGGCCTCGGCATCGCCGGAATCGACTACATCGTCGCCCACGGCACGGGAACCGCGAGCAACGACGCGTCGGAAACCACCGCGATCAAGACGGTCTTCGGCGATGACGCCTACCGTCTCGTGGTCAGCTCGCCCAAGTCCATGGCGGGCCATCTGACCGGAGCGGCCGCGGCGCTCAACGTCCTCGTCGCGATCGGCGCCATGCGCGATTCGCTGATACCGCCGACGGTCAACCTCGACCGGCCCGACCGCGGCCTCGACCTCGACTACGTCCCGCATCGAGCCAGGCACACCGAAGTCGCCGCGGCTCTCGTCAACGCCTTCGCCTTCGGCGGAACCAACACCAGTCTCGTCGTCGGCGCGCCGAGCCGAGGCCGATGACCAAAGGAGCAGCAATGACCACCACATTCGCCGAGTCGGATCTCAGTGCCGACCTCGACCGCATCCTCGAACTACAGCCGGGAAGGCGCGGCGTCGCGCTGTGCAACGTCCCCGCGACCCTGCCGCTGTTCAGCACACACTTTCCGCGCTATCCGATCCTGCCGGGCGTGCTGATGCTCGAGAGCATGGCCGCGCTCGCGGCGGTGACCGCGGGCGGCTCGTGGCGGCTGCGCTCGGTCCGCGGTCTGCGATTCCGGCAGTTCGTGGTGCCCGGCGACCAGGTCACCATCACCGTCGACCTGCTCGCCCATACGGGGGACACGAGTCGATGGAAGGCGGAATCCCGGGTCGACGGGCGACTGGTCGCCGCGGCGCGCTCGCTGGAGATGGACCGGTGCGAACTGGAGGTGAACCGGTGAACGAGCGCCGCGTAGTAGTGACCGGAATCGGGTTGATCACGGCGCTGGGCGAGGGCTGGGCCAGGACGTGGGAGGCGATCGTCGACGGACGGACGGCGATCGGTCCGCTGCGCGGCTACGACCCCGCGCCGCTGCGGACCAGGATCGGCGCCGAGATCATCGGCTTCGACCCGGCCCGTTTCGTCTCGCGCCGATCGCTGCGCATGGCCAACCGCGGCGACCAATTCGCCATCGCCGCCGCGACACTCGCACTCGAGGACGCCGGTCTCGACGACGCGGAACTCGGCTACCGCACGGGCCTGTTCCTGGGCGGAAACAAGGAAATGGCGCGGCTGGAGCCGCTCACCCAGATTGCCGGGTTGCGCGACACGGAGGGCAACGTATCGCTGCGCCGCATCGGCGAGGGCGTATCGGAATTCGTCTCACCGCTCGTGTATGTCGAAGCGCTCCAACCGGCCGCGGTCTTTCACATCTCGCAGAAGTTCGGCATGCGCGGGCCCAACGCATTCTTCGCGGGCACGGCGGAGTCCGGGATCACCGGCATCGGCCGCGGGATGCGCGCGATACGTCGTGGTGAAGCCGACCGGGTGGTTGCGGGCGGCTACGACGACGCGGTCACCTGGTGGTCGATGTCCAAGATGGACGGGCTCGGGGTGCTGAGCCCACGGAACGACCTGCGCGAACGCGCATTTCGGCCCTTCGACCGCGAGCACAGCGGTTCGGTGCTCGGCGAGGGCGGGGCGGTGCTCGTCCTCGAGGAACGCGAGCATGCGTTGCGGCGGGGGGCGCGGTGCTACGCCGAGGTCACCGGCATGGGTTCCGGGAACGACGGCGCACGTCTCGCGGCGCCCCACCCGCGCGGCAGGGGTCTGACTCGGGCGATCGGCCGCGCTCTCACGGACGCGTCAGGCCAGGGTGCGCCCGACTACATCGCCGCCCACGGATGCGCCACACCGAAGGGCGACATCAGCGAAACCCGCGCGCTCCATGACGCGCTCGGCGCCGCCGCATACCGCGCGCAGATCAGCAGCGTCAAACCACAGACCGGTCACTTGGTGGGCGGCGCCGGGGCGCTGAACGTCGCTGTCGCCGCCTTGGCGCTGAATTCCGGCGTAGTTCCGGCGACGCCGAATCTCGAAACCCCCGCCGCCGGATGCGATTTGGACTGGATACCGGGCTCGGCACGGGAATCGAGACCCGAGACCGCGCTCGCTCTCGCGCGTGGGCTGCACGGCCAGGCCGTCGCCATCGCGCTGCGTAAAGCCGACTGACGCGAAGACGGCTGAAAACCTCAGGAGGACAGACGAAATGAACGAAGTTACCACCGCGACGCGACGCGTTGTCATCACGGCCGTTGGTGCGGTGACCGCACAGGGAACGGGCGTCGCGGCCCTGTGGGAGGGCGTGCGCGACGGCCGGGTTGCCATCCGGCCCGTGCAGGGCCTTCCGCTGACCGGATACCGCACGTCGATCGGCGGGCAGGTGCCGGACATGCGCCGCCCCACCTACGACTACCTGACCGAACTCGGCATCGAGCACCCGGAACCTGCGCTCGACTTCGCCCTGGTCGCCGCCGAGGAGGCCATGGCGGCGGCTGGGATAGCGGTCCCCGCGGACCGCTGGGGTGTGGCGTTCGGAACCTGCAACGGTGGAACGTTCAGCGGCGAGCAGGCACTGCGCCGAGCTCGCCACGGCTCCGCGACGCCGGGCGGCGACCGGCACCTGCTGCTCGTACCGCCGCACGGCCTGGCCGAGGCCCTGAGTGCGGCCTTTGGACTCGCCGGACCTGTCGTGTCGGTCAACACCGCGTGCGCGTCGGGGGCGCACGCGATCGCGCATGCCACGGAGATCATTCGCGCCGGACGCGCCGACGCGATGCTCGTCGGCGGAAGTGACGCCCTCACGGAGTCGGCCTTCGCCGGGTTCGACAGCGTGGAGGCCCTGTCCGAGCGGCCGTGCGCGCCGTACTCGCGGGACCGCGACGGCCTGTCCCTCGGCGAAGGCAGCGGAATGCTCGTCCTCGCGGAAGAGTCGATCGCGCGTGCCGCCGGTGCGCCCATCCTGGCCGAGGTGCTCGGTTATGGCATGTCCGCCGACGGCTATCACCCGACCGCGCCGCATCCGCAGGGCGAAGGCGCCGCGCGTGCCATCCGCGCCGCGCTCGACAGCGGCGGGCTCGTACCCACCGATGTCGCCTACATCAACGGGCACGGCACCGGAACACCGAAAAACGATCCGGCCGAATGCAATGCGGTCCGCGCGGCGTTCGGTGACGCCGCCGACAAGGTCGTCCTGAGCAGCACCAAATCGATGATCGGGCATCTGCTCGGCGCGGCGGGCGCGGTCGAGGGCATCGTCACGGTCTTGGCGCTGCGCGAGCAGCTCGCGCCGCCCACCGCCGGGTTCACCGCGGTCGATCCGCGCTGCGGCCTGGATGCCGCGCCGGGCACCGCACGCCCCGCCGCTATCGGCGTCGCGCTGTCGAACAACTTCGCATTCGGCGGAGCCAACGCGACGGTCGCCTTCCGCAGGCCCGGCGAGCTGTGCGGAGACCCCGCGGCGGGTGACACCGACGCCGTCGTCGTGACGGGGCTGGGTGTGCTCGCGCCGGGAGGTACGAGCGCAGACGAGCTGTGGCAGACCTTTCGGGCTGGGCGCCGGCTCGGACGCGAGGAGCGCGGGCTGCGCGTCGCGCAGCTCGAGGCCGATCTCGATGCGTACACCACGCCGCGCGAGCGACGCCGAATGGACCGATTCGGCCGGCTCGCGGTGGCGACCTGCCGCATCGCTCTCGAGGACGCCGGGCTCGAGCCCGACGAGCGGACCGGCGTCGTACTGGGTACCGGAATCGGCCCGATGCGCAGCATCGAGGACTTCTTCTTGCCGATGTTGGCGGGCGGTCCCTCGATGTCCAGTCCCGCCATCTTCCCCAACACCGTCTTCAACGCGGCGGCGGGCCAGGTGGCCATGGTGCTCGGAGCCAAGGGTCCGACGTCCACCGCGACGGCGGCGCACGCCGCAGGCGCCTCCGCCCTGACCATCGCGTTCGACCTGCTGCGCACCGGTAAGGCGGACGCCATCCTCTGTCCCGCCGTCGACGAACTGACCGAACATGTCATCGACGCCTACCGGGGCATGCCACTGTTCGGCGGCCGGACCGGATGGGACTACCTGCTCGCGGAGGGCAGCGTCACGCTGCTGCTCGAGCGAGCGTCGACGGCGGCCTCCCGCGGGGCCCCGATCCTGGCCGAGTTCGCCGGACACGCAACCACTTCCGACGCCCTCGGAATCGGACGTTGGGATCGCTACGGCCACGGTATCGAGCGCGCGATGCGAAACGCCTTGGCCGACGCCCGGATCGATGCCGCGCAGCTCTCGGCGATCTGGACGAACGCCGCCGGACTGCGGGTTGTCGACGGGCCGGAAATACGTGCCATCGACCGTCTCGGCCCCCCGGAGCGCTGCCGGAGGGAAGCGCCCAAACGGGTACTGGGCGAACCGATCGGCGCGGGCGCTCAGCTGGCCGCGGCCCTGGCGACCGCGTCGTTCCGGCACGACACTTCCGCCGGACCCGTCCTGATCAACAGCTCGTCGCTCGGTGGCACGCACACCAGCCTCGTCCTTCACCCACCCCAGAACCGACCGCCCCAGAACTGACGGAGCCACCTCATGTCTCACCCGACCAACCGCCACGTATCGATCCTGGCAACCGGATCGCACCTGCCCGGCGCTCCCATCGACAACCGTGATCTGGAACGACTCTGCGGACCACTGGCGCACGAGGTCCTCGATGGAATCCAAGTGCGACAACGTCATTGGATGATAGATCCCGAAACCGGCGAGCACCGGACCGGAACCGCCGCGATGGCCGCCGCCGCGGCACGGCAAGCTCTCGACCGAGCGGGCCTGCAGCCCGGCGACGTCGACCTGATCGTCATGTCGACGGCAAGCCCCGATTACCCGCTTCCGGTGGCAGGCACCTATGTCCAGGAGTACCTCGGACTGGACCGCTGCGCCGTGATCGAGCTGCGCGCCGGTTGTGTCGGCGCCGTGCAGGGCCTGGATCTGGCCCGGCGCTACCTGGCGGACGGCACGTACAACTGCGCCGTAGTCATCGGCGCCGAATCGATTTCGCCGATGCTTGCCCCGCTGTACCTCGACCAGGACCCCGAGCGAGTGCGGATGCGCGACCGGCTGCCGATCTACACCTTCGGCGATGGCGCGGGCGCGGTGCTGCTGCGCGCGAGCGATACCCAGAAGCCCGCCGCACCGGGATACGTCTTCGCGACCCAGTGCATGGGCGGCGACCGCACACCCGGCATGCAGATCATCGGTGGCGGATCGCACGCCTCGGCCGCCGAACAGATGCGCCGCAAGCGCCCCGTCGAACTTCGGATCGACATTCCTGGCACCACCCGGTTCGGACCGCAGGTCCTGGCCGCCGGTCTTCGGGACCTGCTCGACCGCTCCGGACTGGAGATGGGCGACCTCGACTCCGTCGTCCTGCCGGAAGGCAACGCGGACTACTTCGCCGGCGAGTTCGCGGCCGCGGGCATCTCGGCGCAGGACCAGGCGGCGCTCCAGAAGAGCATCACCGAGAACCTCGGCGACGTGGGCGCCACGGGTTCGGCCGCGGTGCCGCTGGCGCTCGACGATGCCTGGGTGAAGGGCAAGATCAGCCCCGGCCACACCGTCGCGCTGATGGCGATCGAGGCCAGCCGGTATCTCTATGCCGGGCTGACCCTCCCGTGGGAGGCGCCGACGCCATGACCACCACCGAAGAGCTGAACCAGAGCGTCATCCGGAGACTGTTCCACGAACTGGTCAACGCAGGCGATTTCACCGTGGTGGACGACATCTATCGACCGGATGTCGTCGATCATCAGCCATTACCCGGCGCACCCGCCGGACGCGAGGGGGTGCGGTACACGATCGCCGTGCTGCGCGACAGCTTCCCCGACCTGCACGTGACGATCGACGAGAGCCACGCATACGCCGACCGCGTGGTCATCCGTTACACCTGGCGAGGCACCCACACGCGCGAATTGTTGGGCATCGCACCGACCGGACGCTCCATCGAGTACCAGGGCGTCGCCGAGTGGCGCCTGATAGACGGGCGCATCGCCGACCGCTGGGACCTGGGCATCGGATCCGGCATTCTGCCCGCGCTCGGCCTGGGGTGGCTGGCTCGCGGCCGGCTGCGGGCCGGGAAATTCCGGTCGGCGCGAGCGCGCAGGCGAGCCGAAGGGACACAACGATGACCGGTATTCGCCGAGTCATCGTCGCGGGCGGCGGCATCGGCGGGATGGCCGCGGCGCTGGCCTTGCAACACAAGGGATTCGACTCGGTCGTCTTCGAACGGGCGCAGGCGCTGCGCGACGGGGGCGCCGGAGTCCACCTCTGGACCAACGGGATGCTCGCGCTCGACTCGCTCGGTGTTGCCGACCACCTGCTGAAAAGCACGGTCGCGCAGCAGTTCTGCCACTTCAGCACGTGGCGCGGCGAGGTCATGGCCGCCTGGCGGGTGGGCGAGTTCGCCGAACGGCACGGCCAGCCCACGATCGGCGTCGAGCGCTCGGCTCTGCACGCGGCGTTGCGGAATGCGCTGGGCGGCAGCCAGATCCATGCCGGAGCACGTGTCATCGGCTGCACGCAGGATGAGCGCGGCGTGGCGGTGCGGCTCGCCGACGGGCAAGTCGAACGCGGCGACCTCCTGATCGGCGCGGACGGCATCCACAGCGCGGTGCGCGCCGGGCTACACGGAACGAGGCCACCGCGGTACAACGGCTATATCGCGCAGCGTGGCAAGGCTTTTCTACGTCACGACCTGATTCCACCGGGAAGCTTCAACGCCATGTTCGGTCCCGGCATCCGGTTCGTCTACTACGACGTGGCGCCGGGAGTCGTGCATTGGATGTCGGTAGCCAACGGGCCTGCCGCAGGCCACGACGACCCGGGTGTCCTTCGGACGCTCACCGAACGTCATCGCGATTGGGCCGCACCCGTCGGGGACATTCTGGCGGCGACACCGCCGTCGGGCATCATCCGCAGCGAGGCGCTCGACCGAAAGCCGGACCGGCGGTGGGGCGCAGGCCGGGTCACGCTGCTCGGGGACGCGGCACATCCCATGGCGTTCAACATCGGGCAGGGCGCATGCCAGGCCGTGGAGGACGCCGTGGTGCTGGCCGAATGCCTCGCCTCGGCACCGGCCGATCCGGTATCCGCGCTGCGCGCTTACGAGAAAGAACGCCGGGCCCGGACCGCGCGCCTGCAGCGGGCCGCCTGGTGGCTCGGACGAATGGCGGCGGTGGAGCATCCGGCCCTGGTTCGAATGCGGGAAGCATTCATGCGTTCGACCTATCCGAAAATCCTCTTCGCGGCCGAGCGGAACCAGATGCGCTGTGCCGCGCGGGCGCTGAGCAATTCGGATCAAAAATTCTCGCTACCAACCCACGATTCGAGGGAACGACTATGAAAGCAATTTTCTACCGCACCTTCGGCGATGCGGATGTCATGGAGTACGGCGACCTGCCCGAGCCGAAAATGGGTCCCTCCTCGGTACTCGTTCGGGTCGCGGCGGCGTCGGTGAACCCGCTCGATTGGAAGGCCCGCGAAGGCTTGTACGACAGGTTGATGGACTCGATATTTCCCGTGATCCCCGGCATCGATTTCTCCGGCGTCGTCGAGCGCGTCGGATTCGGTGTCCGCGGCCTTGCGCCGGGCGACGAGGTGATGGGGTGTGTACCGAACGACGAGTACCTGTCTCGGGGAACCCTCGCCGAACTGACATCCGCCCCCGCGCGCTGCGTGGTCCGAAAGCCGTCGTGTTTGAACTGGTTCGAGGCCGCCGCGCTCCCGCTGGTCGGGTTGTCCGCGTATCAGAGCATGAAGCACCTCGCCGTGCGGCGCGGTGAGGTCGTGCTGGTGCACGGAGCCGCAGGTGGAGTGGGTTCGATGGCGGTCCAGTACGCGCTGAGTCTCGGCGCCCGCGTCATCGGAACGGCCGGCCACCACAACCACGACTTCCTCCGTTCGCTGGGAGCCGAGCCGGTCGGCTACCGCCGCGGACTGACGGAATCGGTCGCCGCACTCGCTCCCGGTGGCGTCGACGCCGTGCTCGACGCGTCCGGTAAGCGGACGCTGCGCACCGTCGCACCGCTGCTGAAGGCGGGCGGGAGGCTGGCATCGGTTGCCGATCCCGCGGTGCGCTCGGCAGGCGGCACGTACGTGTTCGCCCAGCCGATCTCGACCGATATCCGGGAAATGGTCGCGCTTGCCGAAGAGGGAACAATGCACGCGCAGATATCGGCCGTCCATCCGCTCGAGAATGCGGTCGATGGTTTTCGCGAGAGCCAAGCCGGTCATACCCGCGGAAAGATCGTCGTGGCTGTCGGATGTGCACCGCCCGAGGTTTGATATCGCGGTTACCGTTGCGATCTCAACCAGCTCGATAATCCGTAGTATCAACCACTTTGACAATTTGCTGAACCCCCCCAAGGTGATGTCATTCCACCCCTGAGGGTGATGCATCGGACGTCGGCGGGATGGACGATTGACGCACCGCAATTCTCCATTCGGAAGGCATAATCCCAGTGAGTATCCCGAACGTCTTGGCCGAATCCGACGCCGTCGACGAAGCGACCGGACGGCGTCCACTGCCGCTTCCACAGGAAGCGAGCATTGCTCGTCGACCGCGGAGCACGATTCGGCAGTTGGCGGACTGTTCCGCCGCGACTCGCCCCACTGTCGTCCCGTACGGGTGGGCGAACACTACTCGGACGTACGGGCACACGCTCGGGGGTGAGACGGATGGGTGATGTACGCACTCCTATAGGTGCAGTCGCACGGCCCTGCCTCCTGATCGTCATCGGCGGATTCGCGGTCTTCGGCGGTCTCACGCCGGACCTCGAGGCGCACGCGGCTCCCACTCCGCCCGCATTTCACCAGCAGTGGCCGCAGCAGCCGGCCAGACAGCCGGGTGGGCCCGGGCCGGGACCGGGCGGACCTGAACCCGTCGGACCGGCGCCCGCCGGACCGGAACCGGTGGGACCGGGCGGGCAACAGCAACAGCCAGGGCAACAGCAGCCAGGGCAACAGCAACAGAATTCGCCGTGGGCAAACCCGAGCGATCCGTCGAGCGGGGGCGGGGGCAATCCGGATGGTCGGCGCGGGGACGATGTGGGTCCCCCGGACGCCAAGGCCGATCCGCCACCCGAGCAGGGACGCGGAGGACAATCCGACCCACCACCCGACCAGGGACGCGGAGGCGGAGGCGGAGCATGGCCGCCGCCCGGCGAGAACGGCGGAGGACAATCCGACCCGCCACCCGACCAGGGAGGCGGAGGCGGAGGCGGAGCATGGCCGCCGCCCGGCCAGGACGGCGGAGGCGGGGGCAATTCGGATGGTCCGCGCGGGGACGATGTGGGTCCCCCAGACGACACGGCCGATCCGCCGCAGGAGGATCCAAAGAAGGATCCGCCCAAGGAGGATCCGGTCGTCGTTCCACCGGTCGTCGAAAACCCACCACCGGGTGGTCGCGGCACGGAGCAGCAGCCGCAAACGCAACAACAACCGCAGCAACAACAACCGCAGCCGCAGCCGCAGCAACAACCGCAACCGCAGCCGCAGCCGCAGCCGCCGCAACCGCAGCCGGTGCAAGAGCCGCGTCAGCAACAGCATCAAGAGCCGCAACAGCAACAGCCGCAACAGGAACAGCCGCGACAGGAAGCGCAGCAGCCGCAGCCCCAGCCGCAGCGACAACAGCCCCAGGATCCGCCGCAGCCGCAGCAGGAAACCAGCCAGGCGGTCCCCCCGCCGCTGCCGCCGGTTCGGCAGCCCGGTGGTGCGCTGCTGCTGAGCGCACCGGCCGTGGCCCCGGGTGAGCCCGTTTCCGGTTCGGGCTACGGCTGCCCAGCCGGAGCCACAGTGGACATGGCCGTCGGCGGCGCACCGGCCGGCGCGACCGTCGCCGACGAGACCGGCGCATTCCAATCCCGGCTGGATACGGGTTCGATCCCGGTCGGCCACCACCAGGTCACCGCGGCGTGCGGACCGGTACTCACCGCGGCGCTGGACGTCGTGCTGGCCAGCAATGTCGACGCAGCGACCTCGACGCTCGCCGTGATCGCGTTCTTCGTGCTGATCGGGGTCTTCGTTTATACACGGCGGCTGCTGAGCCCGCCGCCGCGACCAGAGGAGCGATAGTGAAAACCCTTGGCATATTCATCGCGCTGGTCGTGTTCAGCGTGCTCGCACCCGCATCCGCACCGGCGCAGGCGGCAGCCGATTCCGTCGGCCTTGCGGTCCGCATCAACGGCCGAGACATCGCCACGGCGACCGAGGCCGATCCGATTCGCCTGGACCCCAACGGTTCCGCGGCGGTGGACGTTGATGTCACCAATGAGGGAAACGATCCGGTCACCGTCCGGCGCATCGAACTGTCCGGCCAAGTGGCCGGGCTCACGCTCTACTCCTTCAGCACTTCGGTGAATCTGACCGTCCCACCGAAATCGACCGGGCGACTCAGCTATTCGCTCGAGATGTCCGGTTTGGCCGAACAGGCAACAGGATTGATCAGCGGATCGGTGACGGCATTCGACTCCGGCAACACTGTGCTCGGTAGCACCGCGACCGTCACCGACGTGCGTGGCTCGCTGCATTCGGTATACGGCCTGTTCGGGCTGGCGCTGTTGGTCCTCACGCTGGTGGCGATCGCCGATGCGGCACTGATGGTTGCCCGGCACCGGATGTCGGCCAACCGCTGGCAGCGCGGCATGCGCCTCATGGGGCCGGGACTCGGCATCGGACTCGTGCTGGTGTTCTCGCTGTCGGCGCTGCGATTCTGGGTGCCGAGCGCCGAACGGTGGGTGCTCGTCGCACTGGTCGTCACGGGCGGGTTCTTCGTGCTCGGTTACCTCACCCCCACCCCGACGACCGCCGAAGAGGAAGCGGCCGAGCGGGAGGAGGAAGAGGCCGAACTCGAGGAGGAGGACGAGCGCGAGCAGCGCACCGTGCCGGTCGGTCTCGAGGTATCGGGCCGATGACTACCGATCCGATAACAACCGATGTCGACCGGATCGCCGCGGCGCTGCCCGCCTACGAGATCGGCGGCCAGTTGGGGAAGGGAGGCTGGGGTGTCGTCCTCGCAGGCAGGCACCGCGGCCTCGACCGCGCGGTCGCGATCAAACAACTCCCCTCGACCTTCGCCGCCGACCCGATCGTGCGCCGCCGATTCGCCTCCGAGGGCAGGATGCTCGCCTCGCTGGACCATCCGCACGTGGTTCCGGTCTATGACTACGTCGAAAGCGACGGGCTGTGCCTGCTGGTCATGGAATTGTTGCCGGGCGGCACCGTGTGGAGTCGATTCACCGGTGACGGGTTCGACGCGCCGTCGGCGGTCGCCGTCGCGCTGTCGTGCGCGGCGGGGCTGAAGGCGGCGCACGATCGCGGCATCCTGCACCGTGATGTCAAACCGGAGAACCTGCTGTTCGCCGCCTCCGGGGCGCTCAAGGTGACCGATTTCGGCATCGCGAAGGTGGTCGGCGGCGACGAGACCATGGCCACCAAAACCGGCGAGGTGATCGGCACACCGTCCTACATCGCCCCCGAGCAGGCTCGCGGGGGCGAGTTGACCCCGGCCACCGACGTCTACGCCCTGGCGACGATGCTCTACGAATTGCTTTCCGGCTCCTTGCCCTTCCCCGCAGGGACGGATGCGCTGGCGACGCTGTTCATGCACGCCTTCGACGAGCCGACGCCGTTGGGTGAGGTCGCTCCGAATATCCCGGAGCACCTCGCGGATGTGGTCATGCGCGGTCTGGCTACCGATCCGGCGCAGCGGTATCCGACGGCCGAAGCGTTCGGAATCGCCCTCGCCGAGGCGTCCACCGAGCCATGGGGGCCGGGTTGGCTTGCTGCCCAGGGCATTCCGGTGATGGGTGCGGAGACGATCTCCGCCGCGGCGACACGCACGACCGCCCCGGTAGCCACGACCGTCGCTGCGCGCTCCTTCGCACACGGGCCGACCGCGCCGGCCACGCCGACCGTGCGGCCCGTGCCGGCCGAGCGTGCACAGGGCGCGCGCCTGGCCGATGTCGCCGAAGCCGACCTGATCCCGGTCAAGGAGGTGGTGAAGCTGCGGTCGCCCCGGGTGCCACTGCTGACGGCGGCGGGCCTGACGCTGATCGCGCTCGCCGTCGCGGTGATCGGCCTCGGCTCGCCGAGCACCGGCGGGACCCTGCCGCCAGGAGCTGCCACGGTCGGCGGCGTCGATCCCGCCTCCGGCGAAAAGATCGAGATCGACCTGAACCAACCGGTGGTCGTCAGCGCGGCCGGGCCGCCCTCCGCCACCACGGCCGAGCTACGGCTGAAGGCGCTGGGAGCCACGGTCGCTCAGCAGAGCGCCCCGCTGGTCCCGGAATCCGGCCGCAGCGTGGCCACGCTGCCCCCGCTGGGCGGCCGGTACCTGCTCGCAGGCGAACTCACCGGTGAACTGGCGCTGACCGAAGCGGGCGTGCCGCCCGCCACGTCGAGCTTCCCGGTCAGGACGACGCAGCCGGCGATATCCACCGCCGCCGCGGTCGGCGTCGCGGCGCTCATCTTGTTCGCGCTCGCGTATCTGGAGTCGTTCCTGCGTTCGCTACGCCACCGCCGACGTCGAGTGTCCGGCGGTGTGGGCGTTCCCGCGAGCGCGGGTCTGGTCGCGGTCGGGATGGTGGGCGCCGTGTGGATTCTGCTCGGCAAGCAGCCGACGATCGCGACGTTGGTGACCGCGGCGGTGTTCGGAGCGCTGGCAGGCGTCGCGGGAGCCGTCGGCGCCTGGCGGATCGGACAGCGTCGACGCTATCGCCGCAAAGCCGAGATCAAAAGTCGTGCTCGCTGACGATTCCGCTGTTCATGGCTCGCTCGACGAGCTTGGCCCGCTTCTGATTCTGTGGGAGATCCTCGACACCGAACTTTCCGAACAACGCTCGCATGTGGGTCTTCACCGTCTGGTCGGTCACGAAGAGTTCCTTGGCGATCTGCTGATTCGATGCCGGAGTGGCATACGTGGCGTTGTGCTTGAACGGCCTGCACAGCGCGACCAGCACGGCCATCTGCGCGTCCGTCAACGACCGTCGCGTCGGCATGCGTTGGGAAGAATCGGCTTGGGTTTTCGCACTGGTCGCCCGGCGGCCCAGATCCAGATAGGTCAGCACCGTGTTGCCGATCCGGATGCTGTCCCCTGTTTGCAGCCGATGGCGGCCGGCGAGACGTTCCCCGTTGACGAACGTGCCGTTCCGCGACAGCCCGTCGTCGACGATGGTCCACTGCCCGCCCATCTGCTCCACCGTCGCGTGCAGCCTCGACACCTGTCCATCAGCGGTCAGGGCGATATCGGCCAGAGACGATCTGCCGACCGTCACCCGCGGCACATCGCCGGACAGGGTCACACCTCGGCGATGCCCATGATCGTCTGTGTATGTGAGGCGCGGCTCAGTAGAATCCCAGGTCATGGCCATTCCCTTTACCGATACACGGGGGCTTTGGGTACTCATATTCTAGTTCTTCGCCCTACGGTGCGAGCCTTCGACGGCGACCGCGACGCGGTGCGGGTGTCACTGCCGCGAGGCGGCCTGCCTGCCCGCTCGTGGGACGCAGTGCACGGGCCGCCTCGGGCAAACAATGGCAGACTCGAAGCCGACATTCCCGACTCGATCAGAGGTACCGATGCCGCACAGCCGTTGGATTTCCCGTAGCACCCCGCTGGTGGCCGCCGTGTTCGCCGCCGCGACACTGGCCGCGTGCGGGACGAACGGGAACCCCGAGCCCACCGGTAGCACGGGATCGACCACGTCGGCGCCCGCCTCGGCCACCACGACCCGCGCCCAGGGCACCGGCACCCAGAAGCCGACGGTCGAGGTCACCGACGCCGCCGCCAAGCAGCTGTGCGACGCCATCCGGCCCGAGCTGTCCAACTTCCGGGTGCAGGGTCCGACGCTGGGGCGGGTCGGCCTCAACCTGATCGTCCACCCGTGGGGTCTGCAGAACGGCATCGACGTGCTCGGCAACAAGGCCGTCGTCGACACCGTCACCCTGAAGAGCTGCCCGGACGTGCGCCAGCAGGCCATCGAAGCGCTGGAGACGCCCGACCTGGCCTCGATCATCGTGGGCCTGTGATGCGCACCCTGTACCCCCCGATCGAGCCGTACGAGTCGGGCCTGCTGGACGTGGGCGACGGCCAGTCGGTGTACTGGGAGGTCAGCGGCAATCCCGAGGGCAAGACGGTGGTCTTCCTGCACGGCGGCCCCGGCGGCGGCACCGCCGGGTTCCACCGGCAGTTCTTCGATCCCTCGGCCTATCGCATCGTGCTGTTCGACCAGCGCGGCTGCGGGCGCTCCACGCCGCACATCGCCGACGGCGCCGATCTCGCGCACAACACGACCTGGCACCTGGTCGCCGACATCGAGGCGCTGCGCGAACATCTCGGCATCGACCGCTGGCAGGTGTTCGGCGGCTCGTGGGGCTCCACGCTGGCGCTGGCGTACGCGCAGAAACACCCGGAACGCGTCACCGAACTGGTGTTGCGCGGCATCTTCCTGTTGCGACGCAAGGAAATCGACTGGTACTACAACGGCGCGGCAGGCAACGTCTACCCGGACGAGTGGGAGAAGTTCCTGGCGCCGGTGCCGGAGTCCGAGCGCGACGGCGACCTGGTCGAGGCGTACCACCGGCTGCTGCACTCCCCCGATCCCGAGGTCGCCACGGCGGCCGCGATCGCGTGGTCGGTGTGGGAGGGCGCCACCAGTTCGCTGCTGCCGCACCCGGATCGGGTCGCCGAAACCGGTGAGCCGCGGTTCGCGCTGGCGTTCGCGCGCATCGAGAACCACTACTTCCGGCACGGCGGTTTCCTGACGGATGGGCAGCTGCTGCGGGATATCGGCGTCATCTCGCATCTGCCCGCCGTGATCGTGCAGGGTCGTCACGACATCGTCTGCCCGGCGGTGAGCGCCTGGGATCTGCACCGCGCGTGGCCCGGTTCGCAACTGCACATCGTCGACGACGCGGGCCACGCGGCCAACGAGCCCGGCATCGTCGACCGGTTGGTCCGAGCCACCGACGGTTTCGCGAAGGTGGGCTGAGCCATGGTGGTCGCTGCCGGGGACGCTCTGATCGCCGCGCTGCGCGACGACGTCGACCGGCTGCTGTCCGCCGAGCCCGACGTGCGCGCGGACGCACCGGATTCGGTCCATCAGATGCGGGTCGCCACCCGGCGGCTGCGCAGCGTGCTGCGCTCGTATCGCAGTCTGTTCCAAAAGAATCCGGCGGCCGAGGTCGGCGCGGAGCTGAAATGGCTGGCCGGTCTGCTCGGTGTCGCCCGCGACGCGGAGGTGCGGGCCGACCGCTTCGCCGACCTGCTGCACGACCTCGGCGACGTGCCGGACGCCGAGACGGTGGCCGACCGGCTGGTGACGGCCGAACGCGCGCGCTACGACGACGCGCACGCCGAAGTGCTCGCCGCGCTCGACACCGACCGCTACCGCACGCTGCGCGAACGCCTGACCCAGTGGCGCACCGACCCGCCGCTGCGTCGCGCCCGCGCCGCGGCGCCCGCGACGGATTTCTTCGGCGTGGTGTTGCTGCGCGACCACGAGCGGCTGGCCGCGCTCATCCTGCACGAGCCGACAGTGCCCGGCGCCGAACGCATCGAGACGCTGCACGATATCCGCAAGAGCGCCAAGCGTCTACGGTATTCGTGCGAGGCCGCCGAAGAGGTCATCGGCGACTCCGCCGCTGATCTCGGCACGCGTGCCAAGCGCCTCCAGACCGTGCTCGGCGACCACCGCGACGCGATCGAGTCCACCGACGCGATCATCGAACGGGCGGCGCAAGCCGAAGCGGCGCGCGAGGACACCGCCAGCTACCGCCGCCTCATCACGGCGGAGACCGCCGCCGCCAACCACGCCCTCGCCCGCTACCCCAAATCCGCGGAAGCCCTGTCCACCAGCCTCTGGTGACCGCGCGGCCCGTCCACACGCCTCGCAGCGGATTCGACCGCCGCGCACCGCGGAAACGGTCTGCCAGGATTCAGGCGACGAAGGCAAAGCCGATCTTGCGGGTGACCGGGTCGGCGCGGGTCAGGCGGACTCGGACGGCCGCGCCTTCGGGCGGTGTCCCGGTGCAGGGACCGAGCACCGGCGGGTCGGCGATGAAGACCTCCGCGGGGCGGTTGCCGTTGGCCTCGCGCACGACGACGGCGTCGAACTCGGCGTCGGGGCGTTGCGCGAGCAGGCTGGCCTCGGTGAGGTCGATGCAGGCCCGGTCCACCTTGCCCGCGACGCCGTCGGTGCGCCGCATGGTGTCGACGGTCGGATCAAGCCCGGCCCGAACCCATTGCGGCACCGGCACGCCCGCGCAGTAGGCCAGGCAGATCTCGGTGGCGAAGCGGTCGGCGAGGCGGCGCAGCGGGGCCGTCACGTGCGCGTAGGGGGCGCCGATCGCGCTGTGCGCCAAGCTCTCCGGCGCCGATCCGTTCACCACGGTGTAGGCGGCGCCGCGCAGCAGACCGGTGGCCTCCGACATGAGCACCAGGGCGGCGGGAGAGTTGGGGTCGAGCCCGGCCAGCATGCGGCCCACCGGCTGATCCGCGGGCCACGCCACACCGAGCGCGGCGGCGGTGCGGCGCAGCGACGCGATGGCGGATTCGGCGGGCGGCGGCATGGTGCGCAGCAGACCGATCCGCCGCCCTTCGCTGTCGGCGCCGTCGAGCATGATGCGCGCCGCGCACATGCCGGTCAGCAGGGAGACCTGCTCGTTCCAGTCGTCGGCGGCCGTGCGCGGCTCGAGGACGAGCCGCCAATGTCCGTGGTTCGTGTCGTCGCGGACGACGCTCTGGGCGGGCAGTCGCAGCCCGATCGCGCCGCGGGCCAGCCCGGCCTCGATGCGCCGCGTGCCGAATTCCGGCAGGGCCGCGATCGAGGGGTGCAGCGTGCCCGCGTCGGCGTCGGCTTGGACGCCCGCGTAGTCGAGTCGCGCGCGGGAGCGGACGGTCGCGCGCACCACCGAGTAGTCGCGTGGTTCGGCGTTCTCGTCGAGTTCGATGGTCCACAGGGCCGCTGGCCTGGTCTGCTCGGGCAGCAGGCTCGCCGCGCCCTCCGAAAGGACGGGCGGATGCAACGGCACCGTGCCGTCCGGGAGGTAGAAGGTCTGGCCCCTGGCGCTCGATTCTCTGGCGAGCGCACCGTCGGGGGCGATGACGGCGCCGACGTCGGCGATCGCGTAGTGCAGGGTGAAGCGGGAGCCGTTGCGCTCCAGGTGGAGGGCCTGGTCGAGATCCATGGCCCCCGGGGGGTCGATCGTCACCAGCTCGATGTCGGTGCGATCGATCCGGTCGCCCGCGAACGCGTCCACCGCGTCGCGGGCTTCCACGGAGGCCTCGGCGGGGTACGCCGAGGCCAAACCGAATTCGGATCGGATGGCGCCGAAATCCACCGGCGCCGAGATGATCCGCTGGTGCAGTTCCACGTGGAAATACGTTACTGCAATGCCAGCATCGTGCCGTTCAGCTCGTTGAACGGACCGAACACCGTGAACGTCACCCGACCGGTCGGATAGGTCGACGACAGGTCGGCCGCGGCGTCGAGCGCCTCACCGAACGATGCCGCGGACGGGTGCGGAAGACCGGCGATCGCCAGGCCGAAATTGCTCTCGGCCACCCACTTGGTGTCGGCGGGGCTGAGGTCGACCTGCACCCCGCCGGGAAGCGGAGTCAGCGCGACCGCATTGGCGGACCCGGCGCCGAGGGCGGCGAAAACCGATGCGGCCCCGGCGATGAGCGCGCCGGCGACCAATGAACGAACTACCCGCATAGAGTTGAGACCTGCTTCCGCAATCGAAGTATGAATCGGCCCGCTGGTGCCCGGCACCGGGCCTTGCCAACGGCGACTACTGTATGACGTCGGTCACGTCTAGGCCAGTTACGTACAAATCACCCGGCCCGGCTCGTCGTGTCGCGCCGGACTGCTACTGTTCGGGGCCGGTGCGGGCGCTGATCTCACCGCCCATTCCGAAATGACACCGTACGTCGACAATTGGGAGCTGTGCACTGATGTCATCGATCATCTTCGACTACCTGATGCCCCTGCTCGGTCCCGAGCAGGCCGCATATTGGGCGCAGGTTTTCATGGTCGATCCGACCTGATCTCACAGAGAACGACACACGCCGGTCGCCTTCCGTTAACCGCACGGAAGGCGGCTTTCGTCAGGTGCCACTAGCATCCCGCACCGTGAGAAGAACTTCCGCCGCCATCGCGGTCAGCACGACCCTCTTCGCCCTGCTCGTGGCAGGTTGCGGCAGCGACGACAAGGACACCGCCGCGCCCGCCGCCACCTCCGCGGCCGCCTCCCCCGCAGGCCAGCCCAACAGCGCCGCCGTGCCGGACAGCGCGAAGGCGGGCATGTTCGTGGTGAGCTACCGCAGCGCCTTCCCGAAGCTGGCCGATGGCCGCAGCGACGCGCAGGTCGCCGACATCTTCACCGGCACGTGCAAGGACATCAAGGACGGCAAGGCCGAGGACGCCGCCGTCCAGAACATCGTCGACCGCACCAAGTCCGGCCAGACCGCCGCGACCAAGGAAGAAGCGCAGGCCATCTACACCACCGCCAAGTACCTCTGCTGACCCCTCGATGCGGGCCGCACGTCCCGGCGCGCGGTCCGCTCAGCGGACCGACCGATGGTCAGCGATCCCCTTGCCAGTGCTTAATCGAGACGCCGCTTCGCTCCGCGAGTGACAACCTGCCCGCGAAGTAGCGGCAACCCGGTTGATCGACGAGTCGAGGGGAGAAGTATGAAACGCACCAGCCTGCGCACTGCTTTCGCAGCAGCGGCCATCACGACGTCTCTGATTCTCGGTTCCGGCGGGGCGATCGCGGCCCCAGATCACGCGCCCGTCGCGCCCGTGACCGAGTTGGCTCCCGCACTACCGGTCCAGCCCGCCGGACTGGGGTTGACCTTCGCGTGGCTCGGCCCGCTCGCGCCGGTCGTCGCGGGCTTCCTCTGCATACCCACGGTCCTGGTCCCGCCCGCGTTCCCAGTCTGCTTGGTCTGATTCACCGAGTTCTGGCGAGTGCATTCGGCGCCCGCGATCACGCGAATCGCGGGCGCCGAGTGCGGCGGACGAGTTGGTCTGTAAGCCGGATCCTGTTCCCGGTTCACACCGGGCGGCGACCATCCATCTGGGCACACCGTCGCCGGGTGCCTCGAGCGGCCCACCCGCAGGCTCGGGCGAGCAGCCCTCGAACGCCTGCGCAGCCGCACTCCGGGGAGTGCGACCTTCGACCTTGCTCCGGGCGGGGTTTACCGAGCCGCCCCGGTCACCCGAGGCGCTGGTGCGCTCTTACCGCACCGTTTCACCCTCACCGCGCGCCCCCGAAGGGACGCGGGCGGTCTGTTCTCTGTGGCACTGTCCCGCGGGTCACCCCGGGTTGCCGTTAGCAACCGCCCTGCTCTGTGGAGTCCGGACTTTCCTCGGCGACGGGCGGCGGCACAGTGTGCCCGTTCCCATCGCCGCGGCCGCCCGACCAACTCGTCCGCGCGTGCCAGGATACTCCCCGTCCG
Source organism: Nocardia sp. bgisy134 (assembly GCF_057708325.1). Classification (NCBI taxonomy): domain Bacteria; kingdom Bacillati; phylum Actinomycetota; class Actinomycetes; order Mycobacteriales; family Nocardiaceae; genus Nocardia; species Nocardia sp. bgisy134. The sequence continues at coordinate 668,296 of NZ_JBYIRW010000001.1, read as the reverse complement.
GTGGACAGCCGCTCGCGCCAGTACGGTTAGACGTCATGGAACGTCTCGAGGTCAGTTTTCCCTCAGGTGGCCAGCAGTGCGCCGCCTGGCTGTATCCTCCCGCAGGCGTCCCCAAGCCCCGGCCACTCGTGGTGATGGGGCACGGTCTGGGGGGCACGCGGGATATGGGATTGGACAGGTACGCACGGCGATTCGCCGCGGCAGGCATGGCGGTGCTGGTGTTCGACTACCGACATTTCGGTGCGAGCCAAGGCGATCCGCGCCAGCTGCTGCACATCGCGCGGCAACGCGAGGACTGGCGCTCGGCGATCTCCTACGCGCGCACGCTGCGCGGCATCGACAAGACCCGGATCGCGCTGTGGGGCACGTCTTTCGGCGGAGGGCACGTGCTGACGGTGGCGCCGGAGGACGACTACCTCGCCGCCGTCGTCGCCCAGGTGCCGTTCACCAGCGGATGGGCCTCGGCGTGGGCCAAGGGCCCGATCAGCCTGACCAAGGTCGCCACCATCGCCGCCACCGACCTGCTGATCGGCCCGCTGCGGCGCAAGCCGGTGCGCATCCGGTTGGCCGGGCGCAAGCGGTCGGCGGCGCTGATGAGCGCGGCGGACGTGCCGGAGGGTTTCGGAAGGCTGGCCGAGGAGAGCGAGACCTACGAGCCGAAAGTGGCCGCGCGCATCGCTTTTCCTGCGTTGTTCGACTCCCCCGGCAGGCACGCCAAGGCGCTGAAGGTGCCGGTGTTCTACGCGGTGGCCGACAACGATTCGATCGCGCCCGCCAAGCCGACGCTCAAGGCGGCCGAACGCACCAAGCACGCGGTCGTCAAGCGTTATCCCGTCGGGCATTTCGACGTGTACTTCGACGATGTCTTCGAGCAGGCGGTGTACGACCAGACCGAATTCCTGGTCTCGGTACTACGGCCGTGACCACCGTCCCCGGCGCACTTCCGGTGCGCCGGGGCGGGTATCGTAGCGGGTACCGGATTCCTTCTGCGATGGCCCCGATGCGCCGCGAAGCATCGTCTCGATGAAACTCCTTGTCTCCCTTGGGAAGGGTCTTCCCGTCCAGCGATGACCGCCGCGCGGTTGCGAAGCCGCCCGGAACTGCGCAGCCAGCGGCGGCAACGCGCGCACGGCTGCTGGAATCATCTGATCGCCGCGCCGCTGTGGCCCAAACACAGCGCCAATCTCGGCACGCTGCTGCGCACCTGCGACGCGGTCGGCGCGTGCCTGGCCGTCCCCCGCCGACCGTGGGTACCGGACGCGCTGAACCAGGGAAACACGTTGCGCCACCGGCAGTGTGTGCACTGGGTGGACGGCCGCGTCGACCGCTGGCTGGCACGACAGCGGGCCGGCGGTTCGGCCGTGGTGGGCGTGGAGCTCACCGACGAATCCATCCGGCTGGCCGATCTGCCGACGGCGCGCAAGCGCACGGTCATGGTGCTCGGTCACGAGACCGACGGGATTCCGCCGGAGGGACTCGAACTGCTCGACGTGGCGGTGGAGATCCCGATGGTGGGCACCGGGCACAGTCTCAATGTGGCGGTGGCGGGATCGCTGGTGTTGTACAAGCTCGCGGGGCTTTGCTAGCGGAGACAGGTCGGAAACGTCAGCGGATCCCCGAGGGTGTCGGCGAGTTCGTGCAGCTTGTCGGTGTCCGGGGCGATCGGGCGTCGCGGGTCCATGGGTAACCTCCTCGTCGCGAGTGCTCGGAGTCGCGTACCCGAGACGGTCGGGACCAAATGCCCGGGCGAGGTTGTCGGTGCCCGGGGCTACAGTCGCGGGCCATGAACGCTGCGACTGCCGCGGTTGCCGACATCGTGCGAGGGATCGATCCTTGCGACGAGCTCGAGCGCGAGCACATCGCGACCACGCTGGACTGGCTCGCGTCGACCGACGACGTGTTCCGCAGGGAGAAACCGGCAGTGCCGCAGCGACATCTGGTGGCGTACACGGTGCTGGTGGATCCGGCGGCGCGGGCGGTGTTCCTCGGACGGCACCGGCTGGCCGGGCTGTGGCTGCCGATGGGCGGACACCTCGACCCGGGCGAGCATCCGCTGGCGGCGGCCCGGCGCGAGGCCCACGAAGAACTGGGTATCGCCGCCGAATTCGACGTGGTCGGCCCCGCGCCGCTGTTCCTCACCGTGACCACCACCATCGGCATGCACAGCGGCGATGAAGACGTGAGCCTCTGGTACGTGATCCGGGGTGATCGCACGCGCGAATACCGCCTCGACCCCCGGGAATTCGGCGGCGGCCGCTGGTGGGACGTCGATCGCTTCGCGGTGCCGGAATCCGATCCGCATTTCGCCCGCTTCCTGACGAAGCTGGAGGCCGTCCTCGGGCCCGACCGGGATGCCGTCGCGAGCTAGTCCTGCTGTCAGCGCGACAATTCGGTGGCGGGGAGGACTTACTTCTCCCCGACCACCAGGAGAAACGGAGGCGTTTCCCGTTCGGCCGTCCACTCCCTCCTGCTGACCGCCGCCGCGCCCAGCAGGCGTCGCGCGTCGTCCAACGTGGGCTCCTGCTGCCACACTGGGGTGAAGTTCGCGTCGTGCAGTAGCTCGTGATACGTCTCGCCGGGCCAGTAGGTGTCCACGATGTCCATCCACTCGCCGTCGGTCCGGTGTAGCCGGACGGGCATCGGATCGCCCGGCTGGTAGTCGACGCCCGGTCGGCCGATCTGGAAGCTGTCGAAGGCCACCCCGGTATGTCCTGGGTGGGCGTTGAGCAGGGCGAAGCGACCACCCGGCCGCAGCACGCGACGCACTTCGGCCACCATGTCCTGGAGTTGCTGCCGTTCGGGCACGCAGACGAAGACGAAGCAGGACATGACGGCGTCCACCGAGGCGTCGGGCAGAAAAGCCAGATTCGAGCCGGTCATGAGGTGACAGGTCACCCGGGGGTGGCGGTAGTGCGTGCGGGCGATGGCCAGCATGGCCGGTGAGATGTCCACGGCGTGGACGTCGACATCGTGCTCCTCGGCCACGCGGCGCGCGACGTGCCCGGGTCCGCAGCCGAGATCCAGCAGGGCGGTCACGTCCGGCTGCTCCAGACGCAGCGCGGCGAAGACGAAGGGGTAGCCGAGCAGCCACCCGACGGTGTCGTCCCACCGGACGAAATCATCGGCGACCTCGCTCGACGTCCACGCCGTCGGCTCACGCGAAGCGTCCACGAGGGTAGCTAACCAGAGCGGGTTCGGCCGCGCTCCGACCGGCGTCCACACACCGGCGAGCCGCTGATCTCCGTCTGACGCGAGGCCACCGTGCCGACCGGGGACGCGCCGTCGAATTTATTTACCCCTCAGACGAATTCACCGCCGCGGCCTGCGCTGTCTCGAAAGCAGCGCGGGCGCGCGACGGTGAAGGTTCGGCCGAGACGGGATCAGACCGGACGGAATCCAGCGCCGACGCCGCCGATGGCGTTGACAGTGGCGAGGATGACGTCGATCGGCGCGAAGAACGCCGGGGAGTGGATCGGGTTGGCCGCGGTGGTGCACGGCACGTCGAAGCCGATGCCCGCCAGACCGGTCAGCCTGCCCTGGTTCATGCCGACCAGACGGTCGCCGACGGTCACCGGGCCGCCGGAGTCACCGGGCTTCGAGCACGCCTGGTTCAGGGTGATGGTCTCGTCCAGGTTGCCCCAGACGACGCCGCAGCCGGGGCCGCTGGTGCGGCCGTTGGAGCACACCGTGGTGCCGGGGCCCGGCGTCGGGCCGATCCCGTTGATGGTGGTGGCGCCGACCGTGCGGACCGGCGTGACCTTCGCCGGATCGAACTGCAGCACCGCGAAATCCAGCCCCTCCCCGTTGTCGGAGTAGGCCACCACACCGACCGCGCCCGCGTCCAGCGCGGTCTCCGACGCCAGCCGCGCACCGGCGGGCGCGCAGTGGCCCGCGGTCAGACCCACCAGACGATTGGCGTTGTCGTAGCCGATCGCGGTGAGCGAGCACGCGGAGTTGTTCTCGAAGACGAGGCCGGAGCTTCCACCCAGCACCACATTCCCCGGAGCAGCCTGCGCGGCGCCCGCGACAGCTGCGCCCACACCCGCGATGACGGCCGTCGCGGCCGCCATCCACCTGAATCTCACAGCAGTAACTCTCCTTCTCGAAAGACACAGGCCGACACTCGATTTCGATCGAGGGATCGACCCACCCCACACATCGTGCGGCACCGCACCGACAGAAACCTCCGCCGATGCCCGTTCCGGCCCCTTCCGCGCCGATGCGGAGCGAACCGAGTACGCAGCCTCGGTCGACTGTCGGCTACCTCAACGTAGGGGTAGCGGCCGGTGCGCGCGATGCGATGTGTGCCGCGCCACAGTACCCGGAGACGAGCGCCGGGTCATGGCGAGGGTGAGCGGGGCCGACCGGCGACGCGAAGCGGCCCGGGCCTGCGGACAGAACGCACTCAGGACAAGTAGGAGGTGTCGTTGACCAGCCGCACCGAGGAACCGCCGTCCGGATAGAACTCCGCGACGCACAGCGACGCCAGATCCAGATGCAGGCGGTACAGCAGCGACGGCCCCACCCCGAGCGCCAGCTGTAGCAGCGTCTTGATCGGCGTCACGTGGCTGACCACCAGCACGTTCTGGCCCGGATACAGCGCGACCAGGTCGCGGCGCACCGCCTCGACGCGTTCGCGGACCTCGTCGAAGCTCTCCCCGCCCGGCGCGGCCACCGACGGGTCACCGAGCCAGCGCGCGTGCAACTCCGAATCGCGTTGCGCCGCTTCGAGAAACGTCAGCCCCTCCCAGGCCCCGAAATCGGTCTCGATGAGTCCGTCGTGAGTGCGCACCGGAAGGTTCAGCGCGGCGCCTGCGGCCTCGGCGGTCTCCCGCGCGCGCCCCAGCGGCGAGCTCAGGATGGCGGCGATATCACCTTTGGCCGCAAGCATTTTCGCGGCGTGCGCGGCCTGTTCGCGGCCCAGCCGAGTCAAAGGCGGGTTGCCGCGACCCGAATAGCGCCGCTGTACGGAGAGTTCGGTCTGGCCGTGGCGCAACAGCAGCAGGCGGGTCGGACGGCCGAGCGCACCGGTCCAGCCCGGACTCCCGGAGACGGCCTCGGTGTTCGCGGGGTCGACCTGGGCGGCGCGCGCCTCGTCGATCCAGCTGGGCGCGGTGCGTTCGGCGCCGTGGGCGCTGGGCTCGGCGACTCGGGTGCTAGGCGCGGTGTCTCGGGCGGACAGCTCTTCGGCGGTCGCCGTCTCGGCCTCGCTGGCCGCGCGCACCTCGCCGACCAGCGTGGCATCGTCCATCGCCTCGTTGGCCAGGCGATCGGCGTGCGAGTTCTGGGCGCGCGGAATCCAGGTGAAGCTCACCCGGTCGAAGTCCGCGACCAGGCGCCTGGCTCGGTCGGCCAGCGGGATCATCGCCGCGTGCTTGACCTTCCACCGGCCCGACATCTGCTCGACGACCAGCTTGGAGTCCATGCGCACGTCCACCGTGCGCGCACCCAGCTCGGCGGCGGCCTCCAGGCCCGCGATCAGCCCGCGGTACTCGGCGACATTGTTGGTGGCGATGCCCACGCTCTCGCGCCGTTCGGCCAGCACCGCGACGTGACCGGCGTCGAAGACCACCGCGCCGAACCCCGCGGGGCCGGGGTTGCCCCGCGAACCGCCGTCCGCTTCGACGATCACGTGCTCGTTGCTCACCGGACCTCCTCGGCATCCGGCCGATCGAACCCGCAGGTCACAGACCGGATTCCTTGGTGCGCACCAGGACCGCGCCGCATTCGGGGCAGCGCACGACCACGTCGGGCGCCGTCTTCGCGATGCGCGCGATCTCGCCGCGGTCCAGTTCGATGCGGCACGCGCCGCACTTGCGGGCCTGCAGCAGCGCCGCGCCGACGCCGCGCTCGGCGCGCTGCTTGTCGTAGACGGCGAGCAGCTCCGCGGGGAACAGGCCGAGCAGGTTGGACCGATCGTCGGCGCAGCGCCCCTGCGCCACATCCAGATCCGCCAGCGCCTCGTCGCGCACCCGCTGCGCGTCGGCCAGCTCTTCCTCGGTCTTGCTCAGCCGCGCGCCCGCGTGATCGTGGTCGGAGGCGGACGCCTCGCGGCGCTCCATCACCTCGAGCAGTTCGTCCTCCAGCACGCCGCGCCGCCGCTCCAGGCTGCCCAGTTCGTGCTGGATCTCCGAAAGCTGCTTGGCGCCAACGGAACCGGCCGTCAGCATGCCGCGGTCGCGCTCCTCACGCTTGCGGACCGCGTCGATCTCGCCCTCCAGCTTGCGGATGTCGCGATCCAGATCGTCCAGCACGATCTCCACCGCGACCGCGGCGTCCTTGTGCTTGTTGCGCTCCCCCTCCAGCCGCGCCACTTCCTGCTGCTCGGGCAGCACGGTGCGCCGATGCGCGATCCGCGTCAGTTCGGCGTCGACAGCCGCGAGCTGGAGCAGCTTGGCCTGGATCGGTGGTTCGACATTCAACGCGGACAAACTCCTGAACACTGTGGACGACGGGTCGGGGGTATCCGCCGGAGGGCGAACGCCAGTGCTCAACCGTACCCCGGCTACGGGCCGGTTGGTTCCGAGACCGGGCCGAGGGGCGAGTCGCCGGGACGGCGGCGGATCAGCTGCCGGGTGCGCGGGCCTTGATCGCATCGCGGGAGATGTAGACGTCGTATTCACCCGGGGTCCCGATGACGGCGTTGCCGTAGGCGGAGCGGACGAAGGGGCTGGTCCACCAAGCGCCATCGCTCATGTCGGCGAAGAAGTCGGCGTCGTCGCCGTTCAGGAAGATCTGGTTCTGGGTGGTGGCGACGCCGTCGAGGCGCTGACCGTACAGGCGGGTGACCTTGTAGCCGGAGTGGAAGCCCAGGGCGTTCACCCAAGGCTCCAGTTCGACGATATTGGCCTGCAACACCCACAGATCGCCTTGAACGCGGAATTTCTCGCGACGCTCGGAGTGGTCGTCGTCCCCGTAGAGGGTGAGGTCGACCTCGAGCTGATGGTCGTCACCCGCGACCTCGCGCACCACCACGTGCGCGGCCTTGATCTCGCCGCTGAGTCCCAGGTACGTCTGCATGAGGGTCGCCACCCACAGCAGCAACACCGCGACGACGAGCAGCGCGACACCGCCCGCGCCTCGGCCGAGCAGCACCCGCGGCCCGACCCTGCGCATCTTCACCAGCGCCGAAACGAGCAGCGCGACCGCGATCAGGATCAGCAGGATCAAACCGATCTGCACGATCCCGAAATCCACCGGGAAACTCATGGGGTAGTTGTACCCGGTTGCGGCCCTTCGATTCCGGCGAACGCCGGGGAACCTCGCCGAACGGCAACCCATTTCGGCGGCGGGCGAGCCGCGCGCCCTGCCGGTCGAAGGCCGACGGCGGTGTCAGTCCGCCGCGCCTACGGTCCACGGGTCGGTGCGGAGCGTCGAGACGCGGGTCTCCAGATCGGGCAGCGTCGCGGTGACGATGCCTTCCGCCTGGGCGCACCACGGGAATTCGGTGGCCCAGTGCGCGGCGTCGATCAGGGCCGGGCCGCCGGTACGCAGGTGTTCGTCGACGGGGTGGTGGCGCAGATCGGAGGTGAGATAGGCGTCGACGCCGAGCCGGGCCGCGGTGGACAGGTAGGAGTCACCCGCGCCGCCGCACACCGCGACGCGCTCGATCACGCGATCCGGATCGCCCGCGGCGCGGACACCCCACACGGTGGCGGGCAGGGCGGCGGAGACGCGAGCGGTGAAGTCGCGCAACGGTTCCGGTTCCGGGAGGATGCCGACGCGGCCGATGCCGAGGCCGGAGGGCAGGGCGGCCCGTTCGGTGACGTGGTAGGCCGGGTCCTCGTAGGGATGCGCAGCGCGCAGCGCGGCCAGCACGGCGGAGCGCGCCGAGGGCGGCGCGATGACCTCGACGCGATCCTCGTCGACGCGCTGCAGTTCGCCGATGGCGCCGATCGCCGGATTCGCGCCCGGCATGGGCCGGAACTGGCCGACGCCGGGCACCCGCAGCGCGCACTCGTCGTAACTGCCGACGCCGCCCGCACCCGCGTCGAACAGCGCGCCGAGCACGGCGTCGGTGTGGGTGCGCGGCACCTGGACGACCCAGTTGTCCACGGCAGCCGTCGGTTTCGGGTCCAGCGGACCGGTCACCGTCAGCCCGATGGCCGCGGCGAGCGCGTCGGAGACGCCGGGATCGGCGGAGTCGGCGTTGGTGTGGGCGGTGAACAGGGCGCATCCGGAACGAATGAGGCGGTGCAGCAGAGCGCCTTTCGCGGTGTCGGCGGCCACGCTGTCCACGCCGCGCAGCAGCAGCGGGTGGTGCACGACCAATGCCTGGGCGCGCCACTCGATGGCTTCGTCGACGACGGCGGCGGTCGCGTCCACCGCGAACAACACCCTGCTGACCTCGTCGTCCGGATCACCGCACACCAGCCCGACCGAGTCCCACGACTCCGCCAGCTTCGGCGGATACGCCGCGTCCAGCACCCCGATGAGATCCGCCAGCGTCGTCACCATCCGCCTACCTCGCTCCTCCCGTATTTCCTGTCCCGGCGCATACCGGCCGTCCCATCATCCCGCCGCGTCTGTCGTCGCCCGACATCGCACCTGGTTCCGGTCTTATCCCACCGGCGCAAGAGGGCGCGGGGACCAGTCGAGCACCGGCTCGCCGTGGTCATCGGCGTGGTGCACCCGTTTGCCCTCATGCGACACCGCCTGGAACTAGCTCCTCACGCGACCGCCTTTTCTCTACTGACGGGAGGAAATGGCGGTTGCGTATCGTGCGTCCTGCCGAGACCGGACCTACTGCCACCGGCGGCAGTCCCGAACACGGGCGGTCGAAGTCAGCGCCGCACGTCAGGGGAAACCGGGCGCGGTGCGGATCGCTGCGCACAGACGGTCCACCGCGGCCTCGTCCCGCACCGCGACGCGGAGGTGGTCGGGCCCCAGCCCGGGGAACGTGTCCGCGCGGCGCACCGCGATGCCTTGTTCGGCCAAGTGCTTGCGCAGCACCTCGCCACCGGGAACGTGCAGGAGAAGGAAAGGCCCGCGGGCAGGTGTGTGCACGTGCAGGCCGAGGTCGGTGAGGCGCTCGATCATCGCGGCGCGGGCGGCGGCGAGGGCGGTCGCGTGGCGCTGGGATTCGGCGACCGCGGCGGGTTCGGCGGTGGCGGCGATCGCCTCGAGCTGGAGTGCGCCGAGTGGCCAGTGCGCGCGGCCGTGGTCGAGGCGGGCGAGCAGGTCGGGGGCGCCGAGGGCGTAGCCGCAGCGCAGGCCCGCGAGCGCCCAGGTCTTGGTGAGGCTGCGCAGGACGAGGACGTCTGGGGTGGCGAGGGCCGCCAGGGATTCCGGTTCGCCGGGGACGGCGTCGGCGAAGGCCTCGTCGACGACGATCACGCGGCCCGGACGACGCAGCGCGCGGACGGTGTCGGCGGAATGCAGGACCGAGGTCGGGTTGGTCGGGTTGCCGAGGACGACGAGATCGGCCGCGTCGGGCACGGCGGACGGGTCGAGGATGTAGGGCGGTTCGAGCAGCACCCGGACGACCGGCACATCGGCCTGCCGCAGCGCCAGCTCCGGTTCGGTGAACGACGGGTGCACCACCGCCGCGAGACGCGGGGCCAGCTTCGGCAGCAGCGCGAATCCCTCGGCCGCGCCCGCCAGCAGCAGCACCTCGTCCGGGCGGCGGCCGTGCCGTGCGGTCACGGCGATGCGGGCGGCCAGATCCTCGGCGGCGCTCGGGTAGCGGCCGAGGTCGGCGAGCCGGGCGGCGAGGCGTTCACGCAGCCACGGCGGCGGCGCGCTGCCCTGCACGTTGACCGCGAAATCGAGCATGCCCGGGCGCGCGTCGACGTCGCCGTGATGGCGAAGCAGCGCGTGATCGACTGTGTCGGAGGGCACGGGATCACACCCTACGTGGCGGGCGAGCAGGGCGACCGGCCAGAATGGCTGTCGTGGGTGACCTGCACGTGTCGTTCGTCTGTACTGGCAATATCTGCCGATCGCCGATGGCGGAGAAGATGTTCGCGCACCACTTGCGCCTGGCCGGACTGGCCGACCGGGTGCGGGTGAGCAGCGCGGGCACGGGCTCCTGGCACATCGGCGACGACGCCGACCCGCGCACCACCGAGACGCTGCGCAGGCACGGCTACCCCACCGGGCATGTGGCCGCCGTCGTGGGCGCCGATCACCGCGACGCCGACCTGCTCGTCGCCTTGGATACCGGGCACGAGCGCGCGCTGGCCAAGTTGGGCGTCCCGTCCGATCGCCGCAGGCTGCTGCGCAGTTTCGATCCCGACGCGGACGGCCCTGACGTGCCCGACCCGTACTACGGCGGCAACGCCGATTTCGAACTCGTCCGCGCGCAGATCGAGGCGGCGATCCCCGGCCTGCTGGACTGGGTACGCGCGGAACTGGCGCTGGCGCCCGTAGCCGAGGGACTGCCCTGATGCGCCGCCTGACGTTTCTGTTCCGCCCCAGCTGGCTGATCCTCGCCGCGCTGGTGGCCGCTTTCGCCTACCTGTGCTTCACCGTGCTCGCGCCGTGGCAGCTCGGCAAGAACACCGCCACCGAGCACCGCAACCAGTTGATCGCCGATTCGGTGCGCGCCGACCCGGTGGACGTGACCACGGTGCTCGCCGCCACGGACGACGAGCGCACCGAATGGCGGCGGGTGACCGCCACCGGCAGCTACCTGCCCGATTCGACGGTGCTGGTCCGCCTGCGTCACCTGGACGGCGCGCCCGGCTACGCGGTGCTCGCCGCCTTCCGCCTGACGGACGGGCGCACGCTGCTCGTCGATCGCGGTCTGGTCGCCGGCGTCGACGGCACCTCGCGGCCGCCGCAGATCCAGGAAGCGCCCGCGGGCGAGCAGCGCCTCGAGGGCCGAATTCGCATGTCGGAGGGCGTGAGTGCGGACAAGACGCCGCTCACCCAGGACGGCTACCGCCAGGTGTATTCGATCGACACCGCGCAGGAATCCGAGGTGCTCGGGCAACCGCTGACCCCGATTCCCGCCGGTGAGCGCGGCGGCTATCTCGAGCTCTCGGAGAATCAGCCGGGCGCGTTCACGCCGACCCCGCTCCCCCAGCTCGACGCGGGACCGTACCTCTCCTACGGGCTGCAATGGCTGGCCTTCGGTGTCATGGCGCCGCTCGGCCTCGGCTACTTCGTCTACGCCGAACTGCGGGAACGCCGCAAGGAGAAGGCCGCGGCCACCCAGCCCGCACCGACGGAACCGGCGCCGACCGAACCCGCCGCGACCGAACCCGCCACCACCCCGGCGCCGCCGACGACCGAGGCCAAGCTCGCCGACCGATACGGACGCAACCGCTCCTGACCCGCGTTCGCCTTGCACTGTGAACCGCCGAACGTCCGTCGCGTTCACCGCCCTTCCAGCGACCGGTCGGCTCATCGGTCAGCGGGCGCCCACCCCGGCCCGCGGAACAGGTGCCCGAACCGATCTCGCCAACTGCGGGCGGCCCTGCCCAGTGCACCGCCGCGGCGGCCGGGCATCCGACCCAACGACCGCGAGCCCGACGAACTGCTCACCGTCACCGGCTACCGACGCGACGGTGAGTGGCGCCACCGCGTCACCTCCTCGGGTGCGGTCAGGTCCTTCAGCGACGCCACCACGGGCGAGGTAGCTGGGAGACCGGTGGACGCTCCTCGGCAGCTGACTCCCCGCCCGGGACAGCCCCGTGGCCCTCGAGCGTGCGTCAGCCCGAGACCGACAGCCTTCGGCGCAGCGAAGGCAGGGCGAAGGCCGCGCTCGCGGCGAGAACCGCCGCCCCCACCTGAACCGCCTCCGACATCCGCACGGCCCGCCGCAGATCGGGAACCGTGGGCGCGGGCCCGTCGCCGAGGGTTGGCCGCAGTTCCGTTCCGTGCCGGTACTGCGTCCGGCCGCCGAGCCGGACGCCGAGCGCGCCCGCCATCGACGCCTCGACGACCCCCGCGTTCGGGCTGGGATGCTTGGCCGCGTCACGTCGCCAGGCGCGCAGCACCGCGGCGGGCCTGCCGCCGACCAGCGGCGCGAAGGCCGCGGTGAGCAGTCCGGTGACGCGGGCGGGCGCGAGGTTCGCGACGTCGTCGAGCCGGGCGGCCGCCCAGCCGAAACGGTGGTAGCGGTCGTTCCGATAGCCGATCATCGCGTCGAGGGTGTTGATCGCGCGATAGCCGAGCAGACCGGGGAGACCAGCCGCCGCACCCCAGAACAGCGGCGCGACGGTGGCGTCGGAGGTGTTCTCGGCGATGGATTCCAGTGCGGCGCGAGCCAATCCGTCGGCGTCGAGCACCGAGGGGTCCCGCCCGCACAGCGAAGGCAGCAACGCGCGGGCGCCGGCCAGATCGCCCGACTCCAGATGATCGGCCATGGCGCGTCCGGCGCGGGCCAGGCTGCGCCCGCCGAGCACGGTCCAGGTGGCCAGCGCCGTGCCCGCCATGCCGCCGCGCCGCGCCGCCAGGCCGAGGCCGAGCACGGCGCCGACCGCGACCGCCTCGTGCACGACTCCAGCCACCCGCCGGTCGGCGTAGGTCAGCGACTCGAGCGCGCTTGCCGCCGAACCGAATCCGGCCACCGGATGCCACCGGCGCGGATCGCCGAACGCGCGATCCAGCGCGAAACCGAGCAGCAGCCCGCCGCCCGCCGAGATCCCCGTGTGCACCGGGCGAGAGTATCGGGCGCTCGGCCGCCGTGATCGTCCGGATGTCACACTCTGTGGTCCTGCCTCGTCATACCTACGACACCCGCTGCGCCCCTGCACCGGGGCCCGCACGACCGAACGGTGGTTCCAGTGACATCCGAGAAGCCAGGACCCGAGTCCCTGGACGCCGCCGAGCTGGCACGCCGGTTCGAGGAGCACCGGCCGTACCTGCGCAGGCTCGCCTACAGCACGCTCGGCAGCCTCGCCGACGCGGACGACGTGGTGCAGGACGCCTGGCTGCGGTTGCAGCGCCAGCACGAGGCGGGCGCCGCGGGCGAGATCGAGAACCTGCGCGCCTGGCTGACCACCGTGACCGGCCGATTGGCGCTGGATCAGCTCGGCTCGGCCCGCGCCCGCCGCGAACAGTACGTCGGCGACTGGCTGCCCGAGCCGGAGGTCACCACCGTGGACGATCCGGCCGACCGCATCACCCAGGACGAGCGGGTCACCACCGCGCTGCTGATCGTGCTGGAATCCCTCTCCCCCGCCGAGCGCACCGCGTTCGTGCTGCAGGACGTGTTCGGCATGAGCGGGCCCGAGGTCGCCGAGGTGGTCGGGCGAACACCGGCGGCGGTCCGCCAGCTCGCCTCGCGCGCCCGCAAACGGGTCGAGGACGGCACGCCCCGATTCCCCGCGTCGCCCGACGAGCAGGAGAAGGTGGTGTCGGCGTTCGCGGTGGCGTGGCGGTCGGGTGATCTCAGCGCGCTGCTCGGCGTGCTCGACGCCAACGTCAGCCTGACCGCCGACGGCGGCGGCAAGGTGCCTGCCATCCGCCAGAGCGTGAGCGGCGCCGAGCTGGTGGCGAAGCTTCTGCTGGGTTGGTACAACGCGCCGTCGGCGCACGGCGCGTGGGGCCGCTCGGTGCTGGTCAACGGACAACCCGGCCTGGTCGTCTTCGACGGCAACCACACCGGCGTCTTCTCTTTCACCGTCGACGGGGGCCGCATCGTCGCGATGCACATCGTCCGCAACCCGGACAAGCTGCGCGAACTGCCGGAGACCGACGCTCCGGACTGGTTCTTGAACGAGGCGAACCCCGACGTGTAACCCGACCACCGACGCGCTGCCTTCCGCACGCCGCACAGAGATCTCGTCGTTGTGCGGCGTGCGGAGCGGCTGTGGTGGCGGCTACCCCACCGCCGCGCCGATCAACCGGCGAGCCCGACCGACTCGGCGAGCGGGTAGCCGTGGGCGGCGGCGACCTCGGCGGAAAGCAATCGTCCGCGATCCGCGGTCAGCCCCTGCGCGAGGTCAGGGTGAGTGAGGCAGGCGTCGCGCCACCCGTGGTCGGCGATGGCGCGCACGTACGGCAGCGTGGCGTTGGTGAGGGCGACAGTGGCGGTGTGCGGGACCGCGCCCGGCATGTTCGCCACGCAGTAGTACAGCGAATTCGCGACGCGGAAGGTCGGATTCGCGTGCGTGGTCGGTCGCGAACCGGCGAAACAACCACCCTGGTCGATGGCGATGTCGACCAGCACCGAGCCGGGCCGCATCGCCGCGACCATCTCCTCGGTGACCAGTTTCGGCGCCCGCGCACCCGGCACCAGCACCGACCCGATGACCAGGTCGGCCGCGAGCACTGCGCGCTCGACCTCGGCGGCATTGGACGCCACGGTGGTGACCCGCCCCTGGAACCGCGCGTCCAGTTCGCGCAGCTTCGCGAGGTTGGTGTCGAGCACGCTGACCCGCGCGCCCATGCCCGCCGCCATGGTCGCCGCGTTCGTTCCCGCCACGCCGCCGCCGAGCACCACCACGTCGGCGGGCCGCACGCCGGGCACTCCGCCGAGCAGCACGCCGCACCCGCCGAGCGGCGCCATCAGGTGGTAGGCGCCGACCTGCGGACCGAGCCTGCCCGCGACCTCGCTCATCGGCGCGAGCAGCGGCAATGAGCCGTCGGCCGCCCGCACCATCTCATAGGCGATGGCGGTGATGCCGGATTTCAGGACGGCCTCGGTGCAGTCCCGCGAGGCGGCCAGGTGCAGGTAAGTGAACAGCACCTGGTCGCGGTGCATCCGCGGGTACTCCTCCGCGATCGGCTCTTTCACCTTCAGCACCAGCTCGGCGTCCGCCCACACGCCGTCGGGGCCGTCCACCAGGGTGACCCCCGCGTCGGCGTAGTGACGATCGGCGAATCCCGACCCGTCACCCGCGCCCGACTCGATCAGCACCCGGTGCCCCTGCCGCACCAGTTCCCCGGCGCCCGCGGGTGTCAGCGCGACGCGGAATTCCTGCTCCTTGACCTCCCGTGGCACTCCGATCCTCATATCGCCATCGTGGCCCACCCGCCGACGGTTCGCCACGACGGCGCGCACACCCGGTGAACTTCAGACGGCGACGGCCTGCCCCATGGGCGGAATGCGCAGCCGATCGGTCAGCCCCGCGTAGTCGAAAACGCGGACCAGGTGATCCAGCGTCTCGGTGAAGTGCGCCCACCCTTCCGCGTGCACCGGCACGATGATCGCCTCGCCGAGCGCCTCGGCGGCTTGCACCGCGGTCCTGGCGTTCAACGTCACGTCGACGTCGCCGAACCGTCCCACATTCCCCGCTCCGACGTTCAGCAACGCGATATCGATCCGCTCGAACCGCCCGGCGATCTCGGCGACCAGTTCCACCGAGGCGTTGTCACCGGACACGTACACCGTCGGCTCCCCCGCGGCCTCCAGCACGAAACCCGTGACCGCTCCGCTGAACGGCTCGCACCCCTCCGGCCCGTGCAGCGCGGGCACCGCGGTGACGGTCACCGCGCCGACCTGGACGCGCTCCCACTCGCGCAGTCCCCGAACGCCGTTCAACCGCTCGGCGGCGTCGGTCGTGGAGAACACCGTGCCGACGGTGGTGAGGAGAGCGCGGCCCTTGGTGTCCAGGTTGTCGGCGTGCTGATCGTGCGAGAGCAGCACGACGTCGATCGCACCGACCTCCTCGACCGGCACCGCGGGGCCGGTCAGCTTGTGCAAGGTGATCGGGCCCGGGTAGTCGCCGGGTTCGTCGAAGGTGGGATCGGTCAGCCAGGTGCTGCCGCCGTAGCGGAAGCGGACGGTGGGGCCGCCGATGTGCAGGACTTCCAAGGCGGTGCGTTCGATCGTTTCGCTCATGACGTCGATCGTCGCCGCTGCGAGATCATGCGAACAGTGGCCCGCGAGCCGCCTATCGCTAATATCGGGCCATGCATACGGTGACCGTCCTGGCTTACGACGGGATCAGCCCCTTCCACCTCTCCGTGCCCGGCCTGGTCTTCGGCCGGGTCGGGGCGGGCGGGAACGCGCCGTACGCGGTGCGGGTCTGCGCCGAACGTCCCGGAACCCTGCGCACCCCCGCCGGTTTCGACATCCACGTCGCCGACGACCTCGCCGCCTTCGAGCACGCCGACACCGTCGTGGTGCCGAGCTGGACGCGCGGCGCCGGGATCTCCGACGACCTGCGCGACGCACTCGGGCAGGCGCACGCGCGCGGCGCCAGGATCGTCGGCCTGTGCCTCGGCGCCTGGGCCATCGCGGCCAGCGGTCTCGTCGACGGCAGGGAGATCACCACGCACTGGTCGACGGCCGACGACTTGGCCAGCGCCTATCCGTCGGTGCGGGTGCGCGCCGATACGCTGTGGTCCGATCTCGGCGATGTCATCACTTCCGCGGGCGTCGCGGCGGCGCTGGACTGCTGCCTGCACCTGTTCCGCGAAGACCACGGCAGCCGCGCCGCCACCGAGCTGGCCAGGGCGCTGGTCACCGCACCGCACCGCAGCGGGTCGCAGGCGCAGTACATCCCGGTGGCCGTGCCCGACCACGCCGAGGACGATCCGATCGAGCGCGCCATGGTCTGGGCGCGTACCCATCTCGGCGATCCGATCGATCTGGACGCGTGGGCCGCGGTCGCGGTGATGGCCAGGCGGACCTTCACCCGCCGGTTCCGGGAACGCACCGGAAGCAGTCCGCAGCAGTGGTTGCTGCATCAGCGCGCCGACCGCGCCAGGCTGCTGCTCGAGTCCACCGACGACACCGTGGACCGGATCGCCGCCGACACCGGTTTCGGCACCGCGGTGAGCCTGCGCCACCACTTCCGGCGTCTCCTCGGCACCAGTCCCGCCGCGCACCGCGCGCTCTTCCGCGCGGCGAGCTGACGCCCCCGCGCGCACGGACCGGCGCGGCGCGGCTACGTTGCCATCATGAGGATTGAGGTCGGCGGTTTCGCGCCGGAGATCGATGAGAGCGCGTGGCTCGCCCCGAACGCGACGGTGATCGGGCGCGTGACGCTGAGCGCCGAGGTGAGCGTGTGGTACAGCGCGGTGCTGCGCGGCGACCTGGAACAGATCACCGTCGGCGCGCGCACCAACATCCAGGACGGCTGCGTGCTGCACGCCGACCCCGGTTTCCCGCTGACCGTCGGCAGCGGAGTGTCGGTGGGGCACAACGCGATTCTGCACGGGTGCAGCATCGGCGACGATGTGCTCGTCGGCATGGGCGCCACGGTGCTCAACGGCGCGGTGATCGGCGCGGGCAGCTTGATCGCGGCCAACGCCCTGATTCCCGAGGGCGCGCAGATCCCGCCCGGCTCCTTGGTGGCCGGGGTGCCCGGCAAGGTGCGACGCGAATTGAGCGAGGCCGAGCAGGACGGTATCCGGCTCAACGGCGCGGTCTACCTACACAACATGGCCAATCACCGCAGCGCGAAAGTGGTGTGATACGTAGCACACTGATCAAATGTCCAGCACAAACGACTGATAGCATTTTGCCTGCATGACCGGCGTCCCGCGGCTCGGAGAGACCGCGCGGACGGCGAGCATGATGCGTCACAGGCAGGAGGTATCACGGTGTCGTACCGGGACTCGAGTATGCACCGACCGAAGCGGCGGGTCAGCGTAGCCGACATCGCGGCCCAACCGGGCGGGATCGAGGCGCTCCAGCGTCGCGTTCACGAATTGCGTTCCCGCGGTGTCGATTTCGCCGCGAACGCGATCGAAAAGGAAATGGCGGACCTGGACCTGCCCCGGCAATGACCGTGGCGCGGTCTCAGCGCCTGATCGAACTCAGCGCATGACCAGGTCGAGCACGCGCTCGTGATACGGCCCGGCGAACCGGGTGACCAGATCGACCACCATCGCATCCAGCCCCACGAGCACCTTCGCGTGCCCGCGCGCCGCACCGCGCAGGATGGTGCGTGCCGCGGCCTCGGGACTGGTGCGCGCGACCTGGTCCTCGAAGCGCCTGGCCACCGCCGCGCCATCGATGCCGGGCGCGAACTGCGCCGTGCGCGCGATGGTGGTGAGCACCCCGCCGGGATAGACGCCGGTCACCCGCACCCGCCCGCCCGCGGCACGCATGTCCTGGCGCAGTGATTCGGTGAAGCCGCGCACCGCGAACTTGGCCGAGCTGTACGGTCCGTGCCCGGCCACCGCGGCCAAGCCGTACGCCGAGGACACGTTGACCACGTTGGCGCGCTCGGCCGCCCGCAGGTACGGCAGAAAGGCCTTGGTGCCGTTGACGACTCCCCAGAAGTCGACGTCCATGACCTGCTCGAAGTGCTCGAACGGGGATTCCGCCACCCCGCCGACGTGCAGGATTCCCGCATTGTTGAACAGCGCCTCCACCCGCCCGTAGCGCGCGGCGGTCCGCTCGGCATGGGCCAGCACCGCGTCCCGGTCGGTCACGTCGAGGACGGTCACCGTCGGCGTGAAGCCGACTGCGGCACAGAGCTTCCCCGTCGTCGCCACGGCGTGGTCGGATTTGTCCGAAAGCGCGAGCCGCGCGCCGCGCTGGGCCAGCGCCAGCGCCAGTTCTCGCCCGATCCCCGAGCCCGCTCCGGTGACGACCACCACCCGATCGGCGAAATACCCCACGGTCCAACCCCTTTCACCCCACGCCCGACTCGGGCACCCGACCAGGTTAGCCACAACGGAGCCGCCCGGGAAAGATCGGTTACCGGATTCGCCGTGTCGCTCGCTCCGACGCGCGCCGCGACTCGTCACCCGAGCATGCCGAGAGGGTGCGAGTTTCCATCATGCGCTGTTTCCCAGCTTCCGTGATCTCCGACCGCCGGCTCACGCGCGGATGAAATAATGAACGTCCATCACCCGCACCGTCGCGGCGCCGCTGCGGACCGGCTTCCGCGCCAACGACTGGAGATCCGATGCCCACCGTCCCGTCCATGCTCCAGCGCATTCTCGACAAGCCCGTCGGCGAAGGCGAGAAACTCCTGGAAAGTGCCCTCTCGGCGTTCCTGGACTTCGGGATCAAGCGCACCAGCATGGGCGAGATCGCGCGCCGGGCCGGCATCAGTCCCGCGACCCTCTACCGGCGCTACGAATCCAAGAACGACCTGGTCGAGGCGGTGAGCGTGCGGGAGGCGCAGCGCTTCGTCGCCGAGATCGACAAGCGGGTGCAGACCGTCGAGGGCACCGAGAACCAGCTGGTGGAGATCTTCGTCGCCTTCATCACGGCGATCGCGGGCAACGAGTTGCTGCGCAGGCTGCTGCGCACCGAGCCCGACCTGATCCTGCCCCGGCTCACCACCGAGGGCGGTCCGATCCTTGCGGTCGGCCGTGGCTACCTGGCGGAGAAGCTGCGCGAACTACGCGCCGGGGACGCCGGCTTCGACGCCGATCTGGTCGCCGAGATCATGGCCCGGCTCGCGCTCTCCCTGGCGCTGACCCCCGACGGGCTCATCCCGCTCGGCGACGCCGAGGCCGGTCGCGCGTTCGCCCGGCGCACCCTGCTGCCGATGGTCGGCGTCCGCGCTTCCGCCTGAGCCCAGCCCGAACGCCGCGTCCACCAACTCGTCGAGACGGTGCCGCGCGGCGTCGTCGGGCGTGTGGTCACCGTCGACCAGCTGGGCGATCAGCGCCGCGATCTCCGCGGACGCCGGGCGGTCCGGGTCGGGCAGCGGCAGCCGGGACACGTACTGGGTGATCCACCGCCGCCGCCCCGAGTACAGGCGGTTACCGCACACCGCGTCGTAGTAGCGCAGTCCCAGCGCCGAATTGGCCACGCCCATCAACAGATACGCCAGGCGCTGCGCCCGTTCGGTGTCGCCGCCGAGGTCGTCCAGCGAGATCCAATAGCAGTCCCCGTTCACCACCGCGCCCGATCGGTCCAGCGCGAAACGCGGCCGCTCGCTGATATCGGGGAACACCAGTTTCGGCACCCGCCACAGGTTCGGCCGCTGCGGCACCCAGATCTCGAACCATTCGCGACCGCTCCCGGTGACGTACTTGCGAGCGGCCAGCGTCGACCGGTGGCGGCGCAGATACGCGGCGGCGCGGGGGAATTCGCGCAGGTCCACCGGAACCCGGCGCGGCGCGGCGGTGTCGTAGGGATAGAGCACCCTGGTGTCGGCGGACCGCTCGATCCGCCACGGCGCCAGATCGTGGTGGGTGATCAGCTCCAACAGCAACTCCGGCTCCGGGCACGGACGCGCCTGGTCCCAGCGGTCGGAGATGAACACCCGGTCGGCGGTCGTCTTGATGCCGACCCGAATGCGGGCCACCTCGCCGAAACTCCGCCAGGTGCCCGCGCCGACGCGGTTCAGCCAGGCGTCAACGCTCGGTCGCGACATCCGCCACGCGGTGTGCGCACCTCCGCCTTCGCTCCGGCGGTGCGCGCGGGCGTCGTCGGACTCGGTCCGGCTACGTCCACTCGGTGTAGCTCCGGCTTCGCTCCGGCCGTGCGCGGGACTATCGACGGACTCCGTCCGGCCACGCCCACCTGACGCACCTCCAGCTTCGCTCCGGCCGTGCGCGTCACTGTCGACACGCTCTGCCCGGCCACGTCCACTCGACGTACCTCCAGCTTCGCTCCGGCCGTGTGCGCTGCTGTCGACGGACTCAGTCCGGCTACGTCTGCTCGACGTAGCTCCGGCTTCCGTCCGGCCATGCGCGCGGCCATCGACGGACTCCGTCCGGCCACGCCAACCCGGCGCACCTGCGTCTTCGCTCCCGCCGTACACGCCACTGTCGACGGACTCCGCCCCGCCGCGCCCACCAGGCGCACCTGCGTCTTCGCTCCCGCCGTACACGTCGCTGCCGACGGATTCCGTCCAGCTACGCCCACTCGGCGTACTCGCGCCTTCGTCTCGGCCGGGCGCGGGCTCGGCGGCGCTCGCGGGCCGGAGGGCGGGGCTTGCAGGCACACCTGTCGAGAGGGTGCCGACCTCGACGGCGAAGGTCCGTCCGTTGTGCCGGACGAGCGAACCGGAATCCGCAACCAGCGCGTCGAAAAGGTTTCCGGAGCAGAGTGATTCATCGATCGGCACCTCGTAGGCCGAGACGTGGCGGCACACCGCGCCGCGGCCGCCGCGGGTGGCGATGGTGATGGCGGGCAGCACCGCGGCCGCGAAGAGCTTGGTGTCGCCGAGGTCGTACAGCTCGACCGGTGACAGTTCGCCGAGCAGGATGCTGCGAATGTTCGCACCCGCCTTGGTCGTCAGGAATCGGTTGGCGCACAACAGACCGAGCGCGCCGCCCGTGGTCAGCAGCCGCGGCGCCACCGCGACGAAGGGGTGGGTGAGATCGATGCGACCACGCAGCCCGTACTGCCTGCTGAGCAGCCGCGCGGTGTCGCCGCCGAGCTGCTGAGTGCGCACGTAGGGCGGGTTGGTGATGATCGCGTCGAAGGAGCCGTCCGCGAGGTCCGCGGCGTCGGCGAGGAAGTCGCCGGCGTGCCAGTCGACCTCGATGTGCTCCGCCGCCGCCCGCGTCCGTGCCGCGGCGAGCCCGGACTCGTCGAGGTCGTACCCCGTCAGCCGGAGCCGGACGCCGGGCAGGTGCGCCGCGGCTTCCCGGTGCAGGGCGAGCAGGAGTTCTCCGTCGCCGCACGCCGGGTCGAGCACGCGCAGCACTCCCCCGTGGCCGGGACGCGGGGCGTGCGCGAGCAGCCGCCGCGCGAGGAACCGCGCCAGCGCGGGCGGGGTGTAGTGCCGCCCATGCCGTTTGCGCTCGTGGGTATGCGAACCCATGGTTGGGATTGTGCCTCGTCAGGACGCCGCGGGCGGGCCGATGGCGGGAACCGGCGCGCGCGTCGCCCGGGATCGCTCGCCCGCGTGTCGCCCGGCGAACCTGCGCATCAGCGGCGCGTCCACCCCGTGGTAAATGGCCGCCGCGGCCGCGGTCGAGAGCACCAGGCACAGCGCGGCGAAGCCGAGCCAGCCGACCGGCCCGAACTGGCGTCCGCCGATGAGCAGCCTCGTCACCAGCACCATCACCGGGAACTGGATCAGATAGAAGGCGAAGGAGATATTGCCGAACCACACCATCCGTGTCGAGGCGTTGAGGCCGCGGATGCCGGCCAGATCCCGGGCCGCCAGCGTCGCCACCACCGCGGTCATCGGCGCCAGCAACAGCGCCGACATCTTGAAGTTCACCGGGACGACCCAGGTCGCCGCGTACGCCACCGCGAGCGCGAGCAGCGGCGGCGACAGCCGGGTATTGCGCCAGCGGCCCTCGAGCACCAGCCGGGCGGCCAACACCCCGAGGAAGAATTCGGGCAGCCGCGAGAGCGGGAAGATATAACTGAGCCAATAGGACTGTGCGACCGGGATATCCGGCTGCGCGAACCACGCGGGCGAGGCGTGCAATTCGAAGAACGGTGACGCCTCACCCGGTACCAGCCGAGGGGCGAAGGCGTTCTCGATGCCTTTGGGGCCGGGCACCCAGAGGAAGTAGGCGGCGTGCAGCGCGACGATCGCCAGCAGCAGTCCGGCCATCACCCAGAGCACCCGCTCGGGACGCACCCGCCGCACCAGCGGCAGCGCCAAGGGGAAGCACAGGTAGAACAGCATTTCCGCACCCAGCGACCAGGACGGCACGTTCAGTCCGCCCACCGTCGACCACTTCGGCACCCAGGTGTGCACCAGCGCGAGGTCCGGGGCCCACACCACCGGCCGGGTCAGCGGCACGCTCGCCACCAGAACGAACGCGACGGCGGCCACCAGGTGCGTGGGATAGATCTTCAGCACCCGCCGCCGATAGAACCGCCGCACCGAACTCCCCGGCCGGAACGACCAGTAGATGATGAACCCGGACAGCACGAAGAAGAACGTCACGCCCGCCGCCCCGAGCTGCATCGGCATCGCCTGATGCAGGTGCCGGAACAGCTCCGATTTCTGGAACGGGTACACCGGCAGGAATACCAAGGCGTGCAGCAGGAACACCGCGAACGCCGCCCACCAGCGCGCGCCGGTCAGCGAGGGCAGGGCCGGGCGGGTGCGCGTCGCGTCGGCCGAGCTGGGCTCGGGCAGTCTCGCCGAGCCGTTCTCCGCCGGGCTTTCGGTCGACCAGTTACCTACCGACTTGCTCACAGCCGACGTACTCGGCTCGCTACCAGTAGGGCCCGCCTCAACCGGCAAGCTACCGGTCGATCGGAGCGTAAACCTCGCGCCGACCGAAACCCCTGTGCGAGTGCGGTTCCCGGACGTATCGACGTGCGACTCCCGCTGCGCGGTCATCGGCCGAACCGTTCATGCATCGCGCGCGCGACCACCGCGTCACCGTGCGCCGACGGATGGAACGGCAATCCGATCAGATCGGCGCGCGGATCCAGCGCACCGTTCACCCACGGGTCGGGCGAGCACAGTCCGTGTCCGGCGGTCAGCGCCCTGGTGTCGAAGAACTCGATGCCGAGCAATCCGGCCGCTTCCCGCTGCGCGGCGTCGAGACGGTCGAGGTATTCGACCACCGCGCGGCCCCGCGGCTGCACGTACTGGCCGATGCCGAGCACGTTCACGCACGCCGTGTCCTGGCCCGCCGGGAACAACTCCGGATAGCCGACCAGCACGATGCGCGCGTTCGAGGCGAAGTAGCGCAGGTACTCGATCACCGCCCGCATCCGTTCGGCGAAGCGCGCCCCGGACACGCCCCGATAGTCGGTGATCCTGCCCTGCTCGGCGGCCTCCAGCCCGCAACCATCGGTGTGGTTGAACACGCAGGGCAGCAGCGAGGTCCACATGGTGGTCTCGGACGCGCCCCACTCGTCGTTGAGCCCGAATTGCAGCGCGATCAACCGGGTCTCGGGCCCGAAGGCACCGACCTTGTCTGCCTCGATCGCCTCGTGCGAGAGGGTGTAGCCGGGCCCGGTATCGATCGAAGCACCGGAGCACGAGACATCGAGAAAGTCCTCGGTCCCCGCCACACCCATCAAGCCGCTCAACTGGGTCGGCCACGAACTCGGCCCCCGCAGACACTCCTCGGATTTGGCATCCCAGCGAAACCCGTTGGCGGTGAACGAATCCCCGAGCACGATTAACGCCTTTCCCGCTGCGGGGCTCCCGGCGACGGGGTCGGCCACCACCCGAGCGGCTCCGTCGGAATCGACCGCCACAGGCGCGGCTCCCACGGAGTCGACCACGGCAGGCACGGCCCCGACGGGCGCAGCTTCGCTGGAATCGATCGGAGCCGGTGCCGCCCCTGCGGAGCCAGTTGCGACGGGTGCGGTCCCAACAGCCGCGACCCCGGCAGAAGGCGCAGCCCGAGAGGGGTCGAAAACGGCGGGCACAGTGCCGACTGATACGGCCGGCACAGTGCCGACCGATACGGCGGGCAAAGCCTCGGCGGCGTCGGACGCAGTTCGGACGAACGCGGCGGGATCGACCACGGAGGACACGGCGACGCCAGGCGCAACGCCAGGCGCAACGCCAGGCGTGGCCTCGACGTAGCCGACAGCGGGAGCGACCTTGGCAATGCCCGCAACCGCACGGGCGGCCGCGGCGTGACGGGTCAGCGCAGGCGCGGTCCCGACGGCAGCGACCGCGCGGGCGGGCATAGCGGTGCCGACCACGCCGGGAGCAGCCTCCCCGGAAGTAGCGGGCACAGCCATCGAACGAGCAGCCGCTGCCGTGCCGGGTGCGGACACAGCGAACGCGGCTCCGGCGGACTCGAACCCAGCGGAAGCGATCCTGCTACCTGCGGTGGCGGACGACGCGACCGCAGCGGTGAGTACCAGCGCGGTCGCGCCGAACCCTCTGCGGCGGACGCTGTTTCGAAACGGTGTCATCGGAGCCGCCGTCAGTAACCGGCCCGGGGTTCGAAGCCGGGTGCGGTGAGTGCCGGGGCGGGTTGCGGCGCGGGCGCGGGTTGCTGCACCGGTGCGGGCTTCGGGGCCGGCGCCTGCTGCGGGACTTGCTGCGCGGGTGCGGGTTCCGCGGCGGGCGCGGGTTCAGGTGCCGGGGCCTGCACCTCGGGAGTCGACTCTGCGGTCGGAACGGGGGCCGGAGCGCTCTCCTGAACAGTGTTGGTCGCCGCCGGAGCGGTGCTCGCGGGGGCGTGGTCGACGTGCGTCTCCGTCTCGCCGCCGCAGCCTGCCGCACCGAGTAGCACCACACCGCTGGCGAGGGCGGTCGCGAGACAACGCTTCATGGTCGTTTCCGTTCTCAAATCAGGAGCATGCGTATTTCACTTCAGCCGGAGACTACAAGTCGGCACCAACGAAACCGCCCGTTTCGCGCAAACTCCCGAGTCCAGCGCGCCCCCAATTTCGAGGTCTCGCCAACCCGCCACCGCCCGGTCGCCCAGTTCGCCGGTTACAAAAAAAGACCACAGCGGCTAGCATTCAGTCTCGAAATGGAACCGAAATGAAGGAGGCCGGTCCATGAGCCCGACCACTGCGCCCACCGACGCGTTCGAGACCTTGACCCGAATCCTCGATGAGCGCTGGACCTGCAGGCAGTTCCGCTCCGACCAGGTCCCGCGGCCCACCATCGAGGCGCTGCTGCGCGCGGCTCAGCGCACCCCCTCCTGGTGCAACACCCAGCCGTGGCAGGTCGCGGTCACCGAGGGCGCGGCCACCGATCGGTTCCGCAAAGAGCTGCTCGAACACGTCCAAAGTGCCGCGCCCGAACCGGATTTCGCGTTCCCGGGGCAGTACGCCGGGATCTACCGTGACCGCAGGCGCGAGTGCGGGCTGCAACTGTACGAGAGCGTCGGCATCGTCAAGGGCGATCAGGCGGGCACCATGCGCCAGGCGATGCGCAATTTCGAACTCTTCGACGCGCCGCATGTCGCGATCGTCAGCACCGAGGCCGATCTCGGCGTCTACGGCGCCGTCGACTGCGGCCTCTACCTCGGCACGTTCTTGCTCGCCGCCCAGAGCCTCGGTCTCGCCGCCGCACCGCAGGCGGCCCTCGCCTCCTACTCCCCTTTTCTGCGCGAGTATTTCGGGCTCACCGAGAACCGCCGCGTGGTGGCAGCCATCTCGTTCGGCTACCCCGACACCGACCACCCGGTGAACGGCTTCCGCACCAGCCGCGAGCAGACCGACCAGGTCGCCGCCTGGTTCACCGACTGATCAAATCCGCACCGCGACAATACTTCTCACGGAGTAATCAGCCGACCTGACGGTCCGCCCCGGTCAGCCCCTGCCCCGGTTCGGGGCTGACATCGCGGGCGGTGAGCTCGCTTTCGCAGACGTCGCATTCGAGCCGGACGTGCGCCTCGCCGGTGCATTCGCGATGACCGTAGTGCACCGGCGGCCCGTCCGGCGCCATGTAGGCATCGCCCCAATCCCGGATCGCCATCAGGATCGGATAGATGTCGTGCCCCTTCTGGGTGAGCCGATACTCCTCGTGCGCGCCGACCGCCGCCGGACGCTTCACCAGAATGCCGTGCTCGATCAACCGGTCCAGCCGGTCCTGCAACCTGCTGCGGGAAATGCCGAGCGCGCTCTGGAAGGCGTTGAACCGGCGAATTCCGGAGAACGCGTACTTGAGGATGACCAGCGTCCACCGATCACCGAGAACCACCAGCGGCCGCGTGATGGAACACGGCTCGTCGGCAAGATCCTCGTAACGCACCCTTCGATGCTACCCAGCGCCGCTCTCCCCGCGGCCTGGGTCTCTCACACGTCTTCGCGCCGATGGATGACGTACTCGAAATGCCCGTCCTCCGGATCGGCGCGCAACGGCCACGGCTCCGCCTCGAGCACACGGCGCCACTCCAGCGTCCGGCGCGCGTCCTGTTCGGCGAGCGACCGCGCGTCCGCCACGTCGGAGCAGGCGCCGAGTATCTGCTCCTCGGTGCCGCAGAACTCGCAGCTGTGCACCTTGCCGACCTCGTAGCGTTCCGGCACAGCGAACCTCCTTCGGATGGAAAAAGCGTGGGCCCCGGGAAGATTCCCGGGGCCCACGCGGAGTCCTCACATCACAGCGGGATGTTCTTGTGGTGACTCTTGCGCGCGGGCGCGGCGGCCAGCGCGGCGGCGATGACACTGCGCGTCTTGGCCGGGTCGATGACCTCGTCCACCACACCGATCGCGATGGCGCGCTCGACGCCGCCCGCGATCTTCTCGTGCTCGGCGGTGAGCCGCTCGTGCAGCGCCTCGCGCTCCTCCTCGGGAGCGGCGGCGAGTGCCTTCTTGTGCAGGATGCCGACCGCGGCCTTGGCGCCCATCACGGCCACCTCGGAACCCGGCCAGGCGTACACCGCGGTCGCGCCCAGCGAGCGGGCGTTCATGGCGATGTAGGCGCCGCCGTAGATCTTGCGGGTGACCAGGGTGACCCGCGGCACGCGGGCCTCGGCGAAGGCGTGCAGCAGCTTCGCGCCGCGGCGCACGACGCCCTCCCACTCCTGACCGACACCGGGCAGGTAGCCGGGCACGTCGGTGACGACGATCAGCGGGATGCCGAACGCGTCGCACAGCCGCACGAACCGAGCCGCCTTCTCGGCGCTCTCGGAGTTCAGGCAGCCACCGAGGCGCAGCGGGTTGTTGGCCAGCACGCCGACGGTGCGTCCGCCGAGGCGGCCGAGACCCACCACCATGCTGCGGGCGTATCCGGCCTGCAGCTCCTCGAAGGTGGATTCGCCGTCGACGTTGTCGAGCAGCTCGTGCACGACCGGCTTGACGTCGTAGGCGCGCTTGGCGGATTCCGGCAGCATCGCCTTCAGGTCGACGTCACCGTGCGCGGCGGCGCCGAGGTCGAACTCACCCTGCTCGGCGAACATCGACACCAGTCGGCGGGCGCGGTGCATGGCGTCGGCCTCGTCATCGGCGACGATGTGGCACACGCCGGACTTCTTGCCGTGGGTCTCCGGGCCGCCGAGGGTCGCCATGTCGACCTGCTCGCCGGTCACACTGCGCACCACGTCGGGGCCGGTGACGAAGACCCGGCCCTCGGGGGCCATGATCACGATGTCGGTAAGGGCGGGGCCGTAGGCGGCGCCACCTGCGGCGAAGCCGAGCACCACGGAAATCTGGGGGACGAGACCGGACGCGCGGACCATGGCCTCGAAGACCAGGCCGACCGCGTGCAGCGCCTCGACGCCCTCGGCGAGCCGGGCGCCGCCGGAGTGCCAGAGGCCGACGACCGGAACACCGGAATCGATGGCGGTGTCGATCGCGTCGACGATGTGCTTGCACCCCTCGACGCCCATCGCGCCGCCCATGACGGTCGCGTCGGAGCAGTAAGCCACGGTGCGAACCCCGTCCACCTCGCCGATGGCGGCGAGGACACCGGACTTGTCGCGCGGGTGTAGTGGGAGAACGGTGCCGGGATCGAAGAAACGCTGGAGCCGGCCCAGCGGGTCACGCGGATCGGTCGCGGTTTCTGGTTGAAACGCGGGAGCCACGATTGTCATCGCGTCTTCTCCTCAATCAAAAGAGTGCCGCTACTGCGGCTGCGTATGGCGAACCGCCGGTGAGGTCGGCCAGTCCTGCTGGCCGACCCCACCGGGGATCGTTGTTGCAGTCAGTCGTGCGGCTATGCGCGACCGAAGGCGAGCGCGACATTGTGCCCACCGAAACCAAAGGAGTTGTTGATCGCGTACTCGATCTCCTGGCGGCGGGCTTCGCCCTTCACCACGTCGAGGTCGACCTCGGGATCCTGGTTCTCCAGGTTCAGCGTCGGCGGGACGATGCCGTCCCGGATGCTGAGCACGGTCAGCACGGACTCGAGCGCGCCGACGGCGCCGATCGAGTGGCCCAGTGCCGACTTGGGCGCGTACACCGACGGGTGGTTGCCGACGGCCTTGTTGATCGCGTTCGCTTCCGCGGTGTCGCCGATCGGCGTCGCGGTGGCGTGCGCGTTGATGTGGGTGATGTCCTGCTTGGACAGGCCGGCGGTCTGCATCGCGCGGGTCATCGCGCGGGCGGCGCCGGTGCCCTCGGGATCGGGGGCGACCAGGTGGAAGCCGTCCGAGGTGATGCCTGCGCCGAGCAGACGGGCGTGGATCGTGGCACCGCGCGCCTTGGCGTGCTCCTCGGTCTCGAGGGTCATCAGCGCACCGGCCTCGCCGAAGACGAAGCCGTCACGGTCCTTGTCGAACGGACGCGACGCACCCTTGGGGTCGTCGTTGCGCGTGCTCATCGCGCGCATCATGGAGAACGCCGCGATCGGCACCGAGTCGATGAAACCCTCGACGCCGCCGGTGACGACCATGTCGGCGTCACCCATCACGATCATCCGCCACGCGTTGGCGATGGCTTCCGATCCGGACGAGCACGCCGAGACCGGAGTGACCACTCCTGCCCGGGCCTTCAGCTCGAGTCCGACACAGGCCGACGGGCCGTTCGGCATGACCATCTGAACAGCGAGCGGCGAAATCTTGCGATAGCCGCCGTTCTTCAGCTTGTCGACCGAGTCGATGAGCGCGTCGCCGCCACCGAGACCGGTGCCGATCGCCACACCCAGACGGTCGAGGTCGACCTCCGGGCTGCCCGCGTTCTTCCACACCTCGCGACCGAGGACAGTCGCGAGTCGCTCGACATAGGCCATGCGACGGATCTCGACCCTGCTCAGCAGAGTGTCGGGGTTGACCTTCAGGTGGCCGCCGATGCGGACCGGCAGGTCGTATTCCTCGACGAAGGAATCCTCGAGAACGTCGATGCCGCTCTCGCCGTTGAGGAGTCCCTTCCACGTCGCATCGACGTCGCCCGCGATCGACGTGGTCGCCGCCAGGCTCGTTACGACGACGTTGGGGAAATTCCCGTTCAAGGTGGAAGGAGTGGTCACTTTTTCGGCCCTACTCGGCGTCGAACTTGGCCTTGAGCTCCGCGGCCGCGTCAGCGTTCTCGGCCTCGAGCTTCTGGATGTAGGCGACAGCGTCGCCGACCGTCTTCAAGCTGGCCAGATCCTCGTCCGGGATCTTCACACCGTACTTGTCCTCGGTCTGCACAGCGATTTCGACCATGGACAGCGAGTCGATGTCCAGGTCATCGACGAAAGACTTCTCGATCGTCACTTCGGAGGGCTCGATACCCGTAACCTCTTCGATGATCTTGCCGAGTTCCTCGACGATTTGTTCCTGGGTCAGAGCGGCCACTTGGTGGCTCCCTTCTTGATTACTTTGTAGGGCTTCTTCTTTTTGTTTTTCGGGCCGAGCACTCCGGTAGTTACCGTTGGTTCGGTCACGACCTTGCATTATTTCGATGCACGGTCGCGGAGAAAGCTAGCCGGAGGTCGTCAGTTCGGCCAACGCGGGGAGGTCTTCGGGGGTTTTCAGCGCCAGTGTCGGCGTGCCCTTCAGCTCCCGCTTCGCGATGCCGACCAGTGTTCCGGCCGGTGGCAGCTCCGCCACCGCCGAGACGCCGGCCTGCCGGACGGTCTCGGTGCACAGATCCCAGCGCACGGGTCGGGTGACCTGCGCGGCGAGCTTGTCGATCGCGTCCTGACCCGAGGCCACCGGCTGCCCGTCGAAGTTCGACAGCAGCACCCGGGTCGGATCGTTGGGCGTGATCTTGGCGATGGCCTCCGCCACCGCGTCTTGGGCCGGAGCCATGAACGCGGTGTGGAAGGCGCCCGCCACGGGCAGCGCCCGAACCCGCGCCTTTTCCGGCGGATTCGCGGCGAGCTCCGCGAGGGCGTCCAGCTTGCCCGCGGCCACGATCTGGCCCACCGCGTTGCGGTTGGCCGGAACGAGGTCCAGTTCCGCGAGTCGCGCCAGGACGGCGGCTTCGTCGCCGCCGAGTACCGCGGACATTCCGGTCGGCTCCAGCGCGCACGCCTTGGCCATCTCCGCGCCGCGGATAGCGGCGAGACCGACCGCCTCGTCGGGGCTGATCACGCCCGCGACCGCGGCGGCGGCGAACTCGCCGACCGAATGTCCGGCGATGATCGTAGCGGCCGGAAGCGAATCCTGGTCGATTTCGGAGTAGGCCAGCAGCGCGGCGGCGACCACCAGCGGCTGGGTCACCGCGGTGTCGACGATCTCTTCGGCCGTCGCGATGGTGCCGAGACGAACCAAGTCGAGACCGGAAGCCTTGGACCACTGGGCGAGGCGATCATTCGCGCCGGGAAGGTCGAGCCAAGGCGCGAGCATGCCAGGTGTCTGGGACCCCTGTCCAGGGGCGAACAACGCGATCACGCTTCTAAGAAAACACTGTGAGCCCCGCCGCACGAGATGTCGGCGCGAATGAAGCTTCCGGACGGGTTTTGTGGAGGTCCCACAAAATCCCACGTGGGTTGCCCCGATCGACCGACCCGCCTTCCGCGTTACAGCCCTTCTTGACCGATCGGGATCGGAGTTACCTCTGGGGCTGGTGTTGACGTTTCGTTACGTGTTCGTGTCAAACGACCCACCGTTGCCGCGATACGGAGTACGTACGCGTCCCTCGGATTCATCGGATCACGGCCGGTGATCTCCGCGATCCGTTTGAGTCGGTAGCGAACAGTATTTGGATGGACGTACAGCTGACGGGCGCACGTCTCGACCGCGCCCCCGCAATCCAGATAGGCATCGAGGGTGTCGGCGAGCGCCGATCCAGCGGCGGCCAACGGGAGGACAAGATACTCGTTCAGCGCGTTGATCGCACCTCGATCACCCAACAAAGCGCGTTCGGGTAACAACTCGGCCGCGTGCACCGGACGCGGCGCCCCCCGCCAGCCCACCACGGCCTCCATGCCCGCCAGCGCTTCCACCGCGCTCGCGTGCGCCGCGCCGAGGGTGCGGGTGGTCGGGCCGATGACCACAGGACCGTCGGAGAACACCTCGGCGAGCAGGTCGGCCAGGAACGGCGAGACGTACCCGGCGTCGCCGAGATGCCCGCTCACCACCATGACCAACCGGGTGCCCTGCACGACGGCCAGCGCCGCCCGCCCGTGCCGCGCCGCGATGGCGTGCACCGAACCAACGGACGAGACGCCCTGCTCCCCCGGCGGCGTGCCGACGAGGACGGTGGCGGGCGCGGTGGCGTCCCAGTTCAGCGTCGCGGCCCTGGACAGCATGTCCGGGCCGGTGTCGCCGCGCACCACCGCGTCCACCACGAGCGCCTCGAGGCGGGTGTCCCACGCGCCGCGCGATTCCGCGGCGCTGGCGTACACCGAGGCGGCCGCGAAACCGAGCTCGCGCCCGTATCGCAGCACCGCCTCGGTGAGCGCGACCAGCTGCCGGTCGTTGCGCGCCAGCGCAGGCAGCCACTGTTCGAAGAACTCCATGGCCACGCGGACCATGTCGACGGTCTGGCGCAGCGTCAGCCGCCGCGCCAGATCCTGCGGAATCACCTGGAAGGCGTCCAGGCTGAATCGGATGTCGCTGTCGGGATCCTGCAGCCACTCCAGGAAGTTCACCACCGCGGTCTGCACCAGCATCTGGACGCCCGCGCGCTGCGCGGCGTCCAGATCGGCGAAGAACGGCAACCGATCCTGCATCGATCCCACTGCCTCGGTGGACAGTCGGCCCGAGAACTGCTTCACCCGTTTGAGCAGTGTGTCCGGGAGCGGGTCGCGATTCTGCCGGTTCGGTGAGAGCGCGCCGGTCGGCAGATACACCTCGTGCTCGGAGGAGCCTTCGGTGATCCGACGGGGCCGCGGCGGTTTACGTTCCACGATCCAATGTTCCGCTATGCGAGATCTTCGTCCGAACCCACCGCCGCCTTCGGCGCGGCGTCCACATCATCGATCCGATACTTCGCGGCGGCCTCGACGGCCTTGGCCGGGTCGATCTTGCCGGTCCGTCCCAGCCCGGCCAGGGCCGCGACGGCGATCGACTGCGCGTCGACGTTGAAGACGCGTCGCGCGGCGGGCCGGGTGTCGGAGAAGCCGAACCCGTCCGTGCCGAGCGTGGTGAAGTCGCCGGGCACCCACTTGCGCACCTGATCGGGGACGGCGCGCATCCAGTCGGTCGCGGCGACGTACGGGCCTTCGACCCGCGACAGCGCCTCGGTGACGTACGGGACGCCCGGATCCTCGCCCGGCTTGCGCAGCGCCGCGATCTCCTTGGCCAGCGCCTCCTTGCGGAGCTCGCCCCACGAGGTCACCGACCAGACATCCGCCTGCACACCCCACTCCTCGGCGAGCAGCGCCTGCGCGCGCAAGCCGTCGGGCACCGTGACGCCGGAGACCAGGATCTGGGCGCGCACGTCGCCCTCGCCCCCGCGCCGGTACAGATAGAGACCCTCGAGCAGACCAGCCACGTCCAGGTCGTCCGGCTCGGCCGGCTGCTGGTAGGGCTCGTTGTAGAGGGTGATGTAGTAGAAGATGTCCTCGCCGCCGAAGGTGTCGGTGTCGGGCCGCTCCATGGGCTCGGTGCCCGGCAGCGCGGCCTGATGCGGCGGCGTGACGCCGCCGCCGTACATCCGGCGCAGGCCGTCGCGCACGATGTGCGCGATCTCGAAGGCGAAGGCCGGATCGTAGGTCACCACCGCGGGATTGGTGGAGGCGAGCAGCAGCGAGTGTCCGTCGTTGTGCTGCAGACCCTCGCCCGTCAGCGTGGTTCGCCCGGCGGTCGCTCCGAGCACGAATCCGCGCGCGAGCTGATCCGCGGCCGCCCACAGTCCGTCGCCGGTGCGCTGGAAGCCGAACATCGAGTAGAAGATGTACAGCGGGATCATCGGCTCGCCGTGCGTCGCGTAGGAGGTGCCCGCCGCGGTGAACGACGCCGTCGAACCGGCCTCGTTGATGCCCTCGTGCAGGATCTGCCCGATCGCGCTCTCTTTGTAGGCAAGCATCAATTCCGCGTCGACCGATGTGTACAACTGGCCGTTGCGGTTGTAGATCTTCAACGAAGGGAACCACGAGTCCATACCGAAGGTGCGGGCCTCGTCGGGGATGATCGGCACGATCCGCTTGCCGATCTCCTTGTCCCGCAACAGCTCCTTCATCAACCGCACGAGCGCCATCGTGGTGGCCACGTTCTGCTTGCCCGAGCCCTTGCGCACCGAGCGGTACGCCTCGTCGCCCGGCAGTTGCAGCGGCTTTGCCAAGCTGCGCCGCTCGGGCAGGAAGCCGCCGAGCGCCTGGCGCCGGTCCAGCATGTACTGGATCTCGCGGGCCTCCATACCGGGGTGGTAGTACGGCGGCAGGTACGGATCCTTCTCCAGCTCGGCGTCGGTGATCGGGATCCGCTGCAGGTCGCGGAAGTCCTTGAGGTCCTGCAACGTCAGCTTCTTCATCTGGTGCGTGGCGTTGCGGCCCTCGAAGTGCTTGCCGAGGGTGTAGCCCTTGATGGTCTTGGCCAGGATCACCGTCGGCTGACCCTTGTGCGCCATCGCGGCGGCGTAGGCGGCGTACACCTTGCGGTAGTCGTGCCCGCCGCGCTTGAGATTCCAGATGTCCTGATCGGACATGTTCTGCACCAGCGCCTTGGTGCGCGGGTCGCGGCCGAAGAAGTGGTCGCGGACGTAGGCGCCGTCGTTGGCCTTGTAGGTCTGGAAATCACCGTCGGGGGTGGTGTTCATCAGGTTCACCAGCGCGCCGTCGCGATCGGCGCCGAGCAGCGCGTCCCACTCGCGGCCCCAGATCACCTTGATGACGTTCCAGCCCGCGCCGCGGAAGAACGACTCCAGCTCCTGGATGATCTTGCCGTTGCCGCGCACCGGACCGTCCAGGCGCTGCAGGTTGCAGTTCACCACGAAGGTCAGGTTGTCCAGGCCCTCCATGGCGGCCACGTGCGCGAGACCGCGCGACTCCGGCTCGTCCATCTCGCCGTCGCCGAGGAACGCCCAGACGTGCTGGTCGGAGGTGTCCTTGATGCCGCGGTCGTTCAGGTAGTGGTTGAACCGCGCCTGGTAGATGGCGTTCATCGGGCCGAGGCCCATGGACACCGTCGGGAACTCCCAGAAGTTGTTCAGCAACCGCGGGTGCGGGTAGGACGGCAGCCCGTGGCCGAGGCCGCCGTGGCTGTACTCCTGCCGGAACCCGTCGAGCTTGTCGGCGCTGAGCCTGCCTTCGAGGAAGGCGCGCGCGTAGATGCCGGGCGAGGCGTGGCCCTGGATGAAGATCTGGTCGCCGCCGCCGGTGTGGTTCTTGCCGCGGAAGAAGTGGTTGAAGCCCACCTCGTAGAGCGCCGCGGAGGAGGCATAGGTCGAGATGTGGCCGCCGACGCCGATGCCGGGCCGCTGCGCGCGGTGCACCATGATGGCCGCGTTCCATCGGATCCAGGCCCGGTAGCGCCGCTCCACCTCTTCGTCGCCGGGGAACCACGGCTCGTTCTCGGTGGGGATCGTGTTGACGTAGTCGGTGGAGGTCAGCGACGGGATGGCGACCCGGCGCTCACCGGCCCGCTCCAGCAGGCGCAGCATCAGATAGCGGGCCCGGCCCGGGCCCTCGCGGTCGAGCATCTCGTCGAAGGACTCGAGCCATTCGCTCGTCTCCTCCGGATCGATGTCAGGCAGGTAGGACGCCACCCCTTCGCGGATCACCCGCACACGTCCACCCGACTGCGGCTGCGAACCGTTCGATTCGCGTCCGGCGGCGGGAGCGGGGGCGGCGGTGCTTTCAGCGGATTTCGCTGAAGTGGAAGAGTCGATCAGGTCGGTCAAAGGTGCTCCTCGTACAGGGGGTGGACATGCTGTGGCGTCTGTTTCCCCGGGCGGGCGCGCTGGTGGGCGGACCACCCGTTACGTAAGGTTCGGGCGCACCCTCCATCCTTGCCGAGGATGCGTCCCAGGTCATCATGTCAGCAGGAAATCCAGTACCGTTTGCAGGAAACTGGTTACTCCCCAGTTGCCCCGGCACGCGCCGGGAACCGGGCGTCGCTCAGCCGCCTGAACACGTGTTTTTCGATGACCGCCGATGGACGAACAAGAGCGGGGAGGACGATGAAACTGCTGAACCCACGCGGGTTCGGACTGGTGTGCGCGACCGCCGCCGTCGCGACCGGATTGACGGTCGCAGGCTGCGCCGAGCAGGTGGCGGGTAGCGCTTATCCGAACACGTCGGAGCTGGCCGCTTACAAGACCGAGGCGGCGGCATCGTCGGCCGCGGCCACCTCGTCCCGGCAGGCGGCGGCGCAAGCCCAGGCGATCACCGACAACTGCGCGCAATTCCCCGCCGTCACCGGTGCGGGCGTGTCGAGCTACAACGACTTCGTCGACGCACACGATTCCAACGCGCCCGACTACGCCGCGAAGCGCGACGCGGCCGCGCAAACCCTCGAGGACGCGGCGACGAAAGTCGAAACCGGCGTGAACACCGCCGCGGAGCCGCTGCCCCCGGACCTGGCCGCGAAATTCAACGAATACGTCGCCGCCGCACGCGCGTTGGCCGCGGAGACCCGCACCATGACCTACACCGCGCCCGTCGGCGCGCTCAACGAGGCGAGCAAGCGGGTGAACGACGCGCGCAACGCGGTCCGCGACGCGTGCCCGAAACGCTGACGACACGGCGTCCGACGCGACATTCGATGATCATTTCGGCCGATCGGCTTGCGCTCGAGCCGATAACCATGTTCGCTTGCAACTATCTACTGTCGGGAGTTGAGGAGGACACCACCGTGGTCGCCGCGGCGGACGCGCAGAACTACGCTCAGAAGCTTGGCATTACACACGGCTTGGTTGTCCAGGAGCTGGGCTGGGACGAAGATACCGACGACGACCTGAGGGCCGATGTCGAGGACGCCAGCGGTGGTGAGATGGTCGACGAGGACTCCGACGAGGTCGTCGACGCCGTGCTGCTGTGGTGGCGAGACGGCGACGGCGACCTGGCCGACGAGTTGATGGAGGTCATCAGCCCCCTGGCCGACGACGGTTTCATCTGGGTCCTCACTCCCAAGACCGGCCTGCCTGGCCATGTCGATCCGAGCGAGATCGCGGAGGCAGCGCCGACCGCAGGTCTGACCCAGACCTCGGCGATCAGCCTCGGCGCCTGGATCGGCAGCAGACTGGTACAGCCGAAGGCTCCGTCGAAGCAGCGCTGAGCCTTTCGCTATGGTTTCGCCGGGCGGTGTTACCGCCGCCCGGTGGAGACCCGAACCGATGGAGGATTCGCGTATGCCGCTCGAGGTGGGCACCTTCGCGCCGGATTTCACGCTGCGGGACCAGAACAACCAGGACGTCACGCTGTCGGATTACCGGGGCAAGAAGAACGTGCTGATCGTGTTCTATCCGCTGGCGTTCACCGGCATCTGCCAGGGCGAGCTGTGCAAGGTGCGCGACGAGCTGCCCAAGTTCCAGAACGACAACGCCGACATCCTCGCCATCTCCGTCGGCCCGCCGCCCACACACAAGATCTGGGCCGCCGAGCAGGGCTACACCTTCCCCCTGCTCTCCGATTTCTGGCCGCACGGCGCCATCGCCCAGGCCTACGGCGTCTTCAATGAGAAGTCCGGCTATCCCAACCGCGGCACCTTCGTCGTCGACCGCGACGGATACATCCGCTTCTCCGAGATGAACGGCCCCGGAGAGCCCCGTGACCAGGCGGCTTGGGAGAAAGCGCTCGCCGCGCTAGATTCATAGACCGTTGCCGCCGATCCCTCGGCGGCGGACGGGCGTATAGCTCAGCGGTAGAGCACTGGTTTTACACACCAGCGGTCGGGGGTTCGATCCCCTCTGCGCCCACAGCACTCGCAGGCGGCTCATGCTCATGGAGAGCATGAGCCGCTCTCGTTTCGTCGTGTTTTGTGGGGGCGAAGCCCTCACGCCCCACCCGGCGGGCTTCGCCCCCGGACCCCCGGCCTCAGGGTCGCCGATCCCAACGGCGCGCTCCCCTCCAGGCCCGTCCCACCTGGTGTGCCGCGCTTCGTCCCCGGGCCCACCCCAGGACTCGCCGATCCCAATGCCACACCAGGACTCGGCCCGGAGCCCGCCTACCTGGTGCCACCCTCTTCTCCGGACCCCGACCTGTGGCTCGACAATCCCATGCTGTGCCCGCTTGGTGCCGCGCTTAGTTCCCAGGCTCGACACCGGCGACGAAGCCCTCACCGAGCTCGGCGTCCTGGTCGGCTTCGACGACGACCTGGCTGGCCAAGCCACTCGCACCAGCAACCGCATCCGTGGCCTGCTGACCAGCATCCACCCAGCTCTCGAACGCGTCTTGGGGCCCCTGATCTCACATCCTGCGGTTCTGGAGATCTTGTCCCGGTGCGGCGGTCCAGCAGGGATCCGAGCCGCGGGCAAACGCAAACTCACCACGATCGCCACCGAGCACGCGCCCCGGATGGACACACGCCTGGTCGATGAGGTCCTGGCCGCCCTGCCCGCACAGACCGTCACCGTTCCCGGCGCGAAAGCCGCCGAGGTCGTGCTACCGAAACTCGCCGACGCGCTCCGCTTCGGCAGGCCACCTCGCCTCCTACGCCGGGATCGCCCCGGTCACCCACCGATCCGGCAGCTCCATCCGCGGGAATCACCAGCTCGATCAGGCAACCACAAACTCGAACGCGCCCTGTTCCTGTCCGCCTTCGCCGCCCTGCACGACCCGGCAAGCCGCACCTACCACGACCGGAAGCACGCCGAGGGCAAGAACCACAACACCGCCCTCGTCTGCCTGGCCCGGCGCCGCTGCGACGTCCTCTACGCCATGCTCAAAACCAAACAGCCCTACCGAAATCCGCTGGTCCCAGCATCGACGTGATGCCACGATGACGTGACTTCATTCGTCATGACGACCTGCGCTGAGAGGACACCGCATGATCGCGGATCTCCGCATCCGTTTCGCTGTCGACGATGAGGAGCTCTCACGGCTCCACACCGACGCCTTCGGCGGTGACCACGTGCCGAGCCCTTGGACGGCGCGCCTGGAACGGCACAGCAGATCGTGGGTCGGTGCGTTCGTCGGCAATCGGCTTGTCGGGTTCGTGCACGCGGTCTGGGGCGGAGGTCGGCATGCGTTCCTCCTCGACACCGTGGTCGCCCCCGACTTCCAGCATCAGCGCATCGGAACCAGCCTGGTCGCGGCTCTTATCGGCGACCTACGCGAACTCGGTATCGAGTGGCTCCACGTCGACTACGAACCACACCTCAACAGCTTCTATCGCGACACCTGCGGGTTCCGAACCACCGACGCCGGCCTACTACGGCTGAACTGACACCGAACGCCACAGCGGCGCAACCGACCACGACCGATCCAGCTTGACCAAAACCATAGGGACACCCCTGGTCCCGCCTTCTCCGGACCCGACCGGAGGCCCGCCGATCCCGATGCCGCGTTCTTCCACCTCGAGCCCGCCTACCTGGTGCCACCCTTCGCCTCCGGAACCCCGGCCCCGAGCCGGTCGATCCCGGATGCCGCGCTTCCCTGACCTGCGCCTCAGGCTCGGTGCCGAACAGCTCCGTAAGACATGTCCCGCTGCGCCTTTGGCTGCGGACTTCTTCGCATCGATCTCGGCGCTACTCATGGACCATTCCACCCGGCGCCGATACACGGTCGGAGGCATACCAGAAGTGCCGCTCACCCTCACCACCGCCACGGCCCTCGGGCTGCTCCTCGGGTTCCCGCCCAGCTCGTCCTGTCGATCGGCGGTCAGCCGCGCACGTGCAGCCCGAACCCCGTGCAGCCCGCGGGCTCCAGTCCCTCCTTCAGGTGCAGCGAGGGGATCTCGACTGGGAGAAATGCACCCTCGACGTGGTCGGGCACCTGCGCCTGTCCGCGGGCAAATACCCCGACGACCCCCGCTTGGCCTCGCTCATCGGCGAGCTGGCGATGGGCAGCGAGCGCTTCCGCCGCCTCTGGGCTCGTGCCGACGTGTGCGCCCGCACGCACGGACGCAAGGCGTACCGGCACCCGCTGGTCGGACTGCTGGAACTGCACCAGGAGAACTTCGCGCTACCGGACGAATCAGGCATGGAGCTGCTGGTGCTGTCCGCGGCCCCCGGCAGCCCCACCGAGGACGGGCTGCGCCTGCTCGCGGGCCTGGGCGCGGACAGCGGGGACGCGCATCCCACAATGAACGCTCGAGTCCGCGAATAACTCGACGAAGCCCACCGCGCTCGGACAACGGTCTTGCCCGAAACCTGCTACTGACCCACGACATCCGGTCACCAGGCGAAGCCCCACACTCCGCCCGGCGGGTTTCAGCACTGGTGTACCCCAAACCTTCGACGGCATCCTCGCCCCCATGCCCGCGGCTACTCGATTCGCGCTCAGGCTGTAGATGTTTCCGTAGGGCCGAGGAGGTCCCAGCGGTTGCCGGAGATGTCGAGAAAGACCGCGACTCGACCGTACGGCTCCGTGCGCGGGCCGATCACGAATTCCACACCAGCAGAGGTCATTCGGTGGTATGCGGCATCGAAATCCTCGACCCGCAGGAAGAACCCGACCCGACCTGCGACCTGGTCTCCGACCGCAGCACGCTGCCTGTCACCATCGGCGCGTGCCAGCAGGATTCCGGTGGAGGCGGCGGGCGGGCGAACGACGACCCATCGCTTGGGACGCCCGTCGTCGGTCAAGGATGGGGAGTCCTCGATCAGATCGAAACCCAGAGTCTCCACGAAGAATTCGATGGCTGGGTCGTACTCCGCAACGATGATCGTGATCAGTTCCAGGTGCACTGGCCGAGCGTAGGGCTCGGCCTCGCACACCGCAGGTCTTTCGCGGCGTGATGCCGCAGGCTTCGACATAGCGCAGCCGGACGCGATCGACCTCGACATGGTTGTGGCGCAAGTCCGTCGGCGTTCTCCTCGTCACGGATTCGGCGGAGACCCCCCGGCCTCAATCGCGACATCTACGCCAACGACGCCGTCGGTTAGCCCCGGCATCGAGCACCCGCCCCGAATCCGTGTACGCCGACTCCCTCGCCGGTCCTGGACGGCGGGTCCGGTCGGCGGCGGACATCGAGGGCGAAGGACTCCGACGCGGTGCGACCGATGTGCTCGGCACCCCGCTCCACGAAGCCGCGCGCAGAGTCGCCACCGCACTCAGCACCGAGGACGCCAGCGCAACGATTGTTCCGCCTCGGGCGGAGAAAGTGGCCTCAGCCTTGCCCACCGTCCGACGATCGGATGGTCGGTCCATACCGTGCCGGACTGTACTGGACGATCCCGGGAGTTCGCCCTGGTGACGTACCGCCGTCGCGAACCCAACCGGCGCGGCGGGGTCCGATCCGCTGTGTGAAGTCGTTGCCCTAGCACGATGTGGCATCAATCACAAGGTCAGTTTGGACCCCTTGAACTTGAAATTTAGGTAACCCGAAATTTATCATTCGCCTCGTGAAGGTTTGGCTCCACCCGTTGTTCCGCACTCCCGCTCGCGTGTTCGCCGCGTTGCTCGGCACCGTCGCACTGACCGCCGCGCTCGCCGCCTGTGGTGAATCCGCGAACCAGAACGAGAAGCCGGTCGTGCTGACCACGTTCACCGTGCTCGCCGATATCGCTCGGCAGGTCGCGGGTGAGCATCTCACCGTCGAATCGATTACGAAGGTGGGCGCGGAGATCCACGGCTACGAGCCGACTCCGGGCGATGTGCGCAGGGCCTCGACCGCCGATCTCATCCTCGACAACGGCATGAACCTCGAGGCGTGGTTCGCGCAGTTCGTCGAGGATGTCGACGTGAAGCATGTGGTCGTCAGCGAGGGTGTGGCGCCGATGTCGATCACCGAGGACGCGTACCAGGGGAAGCCGAACCCGCACGCGTGGATGTCGCCGTTGAACGTGAAGACCTACGTGGACAACATGATTCGCGCCTTCAGCGAACTCGATCCTGAGCATTCCGCCGACTTTCACGCCGCAGGAGCGGCCTACCAGGCCGAACTCCAGAAGATCCACGACGAACTGGTAACCACCCTGGCCACGCTGCCGCCCAACGAGCGCGCGCTGGTGACCTGCGAGGGCGCGTTCTCCTACCTGGCTCGCGACGCAGGGCTCACCGAGAAGTACATCTGGGCTGTCAATGCCGAACAGCAGGCCACTCCGCAGCAGATCACCTCGGCCATCGATTTCGTCCGCGCGAACCGGGTGCCCGCCGTGTTCTGCGAGTCGACGGTGTCGGATGCGCCCATGCAGCGCGTGGTCGAGGCGACCGGTGCCCGATTCGGCGGTGTGCTCTACGTGGACTCGCTGTCGGAGGCGGACGGCCCGGTGCCCACCTACCTGGATCTCGTCCGGCACGACGCCAAGACCATCAGTGCGGCGCTGACGGGAGCCCGGCCATGACACCCAGCATCGAAATCCGTGATGTCACAGTCCACTACGGCGAGGTGCTTGCGCTCGACGGCGTCGATCTGACCTTGCAATCGGGACGCGTGTGCGGCCTGGTCGGCATGAACGGTTCCGGCAAGTCGACGCTGTTCAAGACGATCATGGGTCTGGTGCGACCCGATCGGGGCACGGTCCATATCGGCGGGACCGATCCCGCCGGCGCACGGCGCGCCGGAACGCTCGGCTATGTGCCGCAGAGCGAGGCCGTCGACTGGAGCTTCCCGCTCTCGGTGCGCGATGTGGTGATGACCGGGCGCTACGGCCACATGGGTTTCACCCGCCGCCCCCGTCGCGCGGACCGAGAGGCCGTGGCACACGCCCTGGAGCGAGTGGAACTGACCGACCTGGCCGATCGGCAGATCGGCCAACTGTCCGGCGGACAGCGCAAACGCGCCTTCGTGGCGCGCGGAATCGCCCAGGGTGCAACGATTCTGCTGCTCGATGAGCCGTTCGCCGGCGTGGACAAGCGCTCCGAAGCCACCATCACCACACTGCTGCGTGAACTCGCCGCCGACGGCGCCACCATCCTGGTCTCCACCCACGACCTGCACGCGCTACCCGACCTCGCCGACGAATCGGTGCTGCTCATGCGAAAGGTGCTCGCGCACGGCGACACCCACGAGATCCTGCGCCCGGAGAAGCTGGCCCTGGCCTTCGGACTCGATGTGCTGGAACGCGATTCACTTCCGAAGGCGGGTTGAGATGTCCCTCGTCGAGTTCTTCGTCGATCCGCTGCGCTACGAGTTCATGGTGCGGGCGCTGGCCACCACCCTGGTCACCGCCGTGGTGTGCGCGACGCTGTCGTGCTGGCTGGTGCTGATCGGCTGGTCCCTGATGGGCGATGCGGTATCGCATGCGGTGCTGCCCGGTGTAGTCCTCGCCTATATCGTCGGTGCGCCGTTCGCGGTGGGCGCGGTCGTGTTCGGCTTCCTCGCCGTCGGGCTCATCGGCGTCGTGCGCAATACCAGCC
The DNA here is from genome assembly GCF_057708325.1 of Nocardia sp. bgisy134. Lineage (NCBI taxonomy): Bacteria > Bacillati > Actinomycetota > Actinomycetes > Mycobacteriales > Nocardiaceae > Nocardia > Nocardia sp. bgisy134. The sequence goes on along the minus strand of NZ_JBYIRW010000001.1, from coordinate 625,427 downwards.
GGGTCAAGGAAGACGCGGCGATCGGCATCGTCTTCACCACCCTGTTCGCCTTCGGCCTGGTCCTGGTCTCGGTGACGCCGAGCCAAACCGACTTGAACCACATCATCTTCGGCAACCTGCTCGGCGTGAGCAGTGACGAACTCGTCCAGATCGCCATACTCGCCGTCATCGTCCTCGCGGCCCTGGTCCTGAAGCGACGCGACTTCACCCTCTATGCCTTCGACGCCACCCACGCCCACGCCATCGGCCTGCGTCCTCGCCTGCTCGGCACCGCGCTCCTCGCGCTGCTCGCCTTGACCGCGGTCCTCGCGCTCCAAGCGGTCGGGGTCATCCTGGTGGTGGCCATGCTGATCATCCCCGGAGCCACGGCTTACCTGCTCACCGATCGCTTCGGCCGCATGCTGCTGATCGCTCCGTCGGTATCCGCGCTCTGCTCGGTGATCGGCCTGTACATCAGCTACCACCTCGACACCGCGCCGGGCGGCATGGTGGTTGTGGTCCAAGGCGTCGCCTTCACGCTCGTATACCTGTTCGCTCCACGTCAGGGCGTCATCGGCCGCCGCATCACCGCCGCTCGCCGCCGCACCGCGGTCGCGGCCTGAGCCTCGGGGACCCCGCCGACCCGTACTCTTCGACGACTCCGTCGAAGGGAGCGACCGCCGCGGCGGGGAGGTCGAGGATAACCTCCCCACAACACGGCTGATCGCCTGTCCGGTCGGCAGCGGATGCTCGATGTACACGGAGTTCGCGCGCCGGGATCGCACTCGCCCTCCTCGGCGAACATGACGCCAGACGGCGGCCGCGGTGCCTCGTCGACGACGATGTGGCACACGCCGGACTAACTGCCCGCCGAAGACGCAGCCGTCGCGGTCTCTGTCCAATGGACGCGACGCGCGTGCTCACCGCGCGCATCCTGGCGAACGTCGCGATCGGCACCGGGTCCCGGCCCGGACCTACTGAACGCAGCGGCATCGAGGCGCTGGTCGGGGACTCGCCCCGTGCTGCATCCACGAAATCCACGGCTCGCCGCCACTAAACTAAATAGGTGGACGCACCCACGGCGCAGCGGGAGTTCTCCGCATACGGGCTGTCGCACTGGATTGTGCTGGCTCTGTTCGCGGTGGGCGCGGTGCTGGTCGTCGTGATCGGACGAAGGCATCGAAACGACTTCGCCGCACGCCGTTTCAGCCGGACGTTCGGCGCGGTGACGCTGGGGATATACCTGACCATCTACATCACCACCTTGTTCCCTCCGGCCCTCGGACGCTCAGTGCCGCTGCGCCTGACCGATCTCGCGACCATCGTCGCCGGCTACGCGCTGTTGACACACCAGCGCTGGGCATACGCGCTCACCTACTACTGGTGCCTCACTCTGAGCACACAGGCGCTCATTTCACCGGCGCTGGAGAGCCCCGACTTCCCGAACAAGGTGTTCCTGGCCTTCTGGGCGATCCACCTGGCCGTGGTCTGGGCCGCGATCTACTTGACCTGGGGCATCGGTATGCACCCGAACTGGCGCAGCTACTGGTTCGCCGTGGCGGTCACCGTGGTGTGGGTCGCGATCACCTTCGTCTTCAACTCCCTCGCCGACACCAACTACGGTTTCGTCAACCGAAAGCCCTCGACATTGTCGCTGCTCGACGTGCTCGGGCCATGGCCCTGGTACCTGGGGACCGTGGCTGTCGTGTTGCTCGTCGTGTGGGCCTTGATGACCTGGCCGTGGGTCCGCTCCGCGTCGACGCCGAGGCTGCCTGCTGCGAACCAGGCGACGAGCTCGCCGAGGGCCGAACACGGCTGATTTGCAGACAACTGCGCATGAAACGCAGGCCTACCCCCGGAACCGCGTCACCCAACGCGCCCACAACGCCCACCCGAACGAAACCCAAGAAACCGAGCAGATCAGAAGAAACGCTGCGGCACAGGGCTTCTCGCCCCGACCACCCAACCGCGGCGCAGAACCCGACCGGTCCGCAGCGACAGCCGAAGCCCTACCCCACGTCCCGCCGCAACCACGTCACTTCCGCACCAGCACCGCACTCTCCGGAGCGGAACACCTCCAGATCCTCGTCCCACGCCGTCCCCAGCGCGCGGTCGATCTCCGAGGCCAGGTCGTACGCCGAGTACTTCCCCAATTCTCGCGCTGCCTGAAGCATCGCTCGCAGCCGCATCTCACCCAGCGTGACATCACCGCTCGCACTGGTGGACCCGTGCCACAACCCCAGACCGGGCACGAAGCTGTAGCGCTCCCCGTCCACCCCGTCGCTCGGGTCCTCGGTGACCTCGAATCGAAGCACCGGCCAGGAGCGCAACGACTGGGCGATTCGGGCGGCGGTGCCGACGGGCCCGATCCAGTCGCTGGTGGCGCGCAGTTGACCGTCGGCGGGTTGGGTGGTCCACCGCAGTTTCGCGGGGGAACCGAGGGCCGAGGTGAGTGCCCACTCGACGTGCGGGCACAGCGCGGCGGGCGACGAGTGGATCCACACCACACCCGCCGTCGCGTCCGCGAACTGACTCGATGCGCGCACCACTACCTCCAGCTCAGACGAGGGACGTCTTCCCCAACGACCCGTCCAGCTGGCGTTGCCTGAGTGTACTGGAGTGCCCGAAGTTACGTATGTTACTTCGCGCGTGTGTTGCCCGCGAGTCTCGTTTCGGCGATCACGGCGTCACTCAGGACCGGCCACACCTCCCGTGCCCAGTCGCCGAAATTCTCGTCCGCCAACGCGATACACGCCACCCGAATTTCCGGATCGACCCACAGGAAGGTGCCCGACTGGCCGAAATGGCCGTAGGTGCGCGGGGAGTTCGCGCCGCCGGTCCAGTGCGGGGATTTCCCATCGCGGATTTCGAATCCGAGTCCCCAGTCGTTGGGCCGCTTCGAGCCGTAGCCGGGCAGGATGCCGTTCACGCCGGGGAATTGCACGGTGCTCGCCTCGGCGTGGGTCTGCCCGGAGATCAGCCGAGGGTCCAGCAGTTCGGCGGCGAACAGCAGCAGGTCCGCGACGGTGGACCGGCAGGCGTGCCCGGCGGATCCGGACAGCACCGAGGATTTCATGCCGAGCGGCTCGAACACCGCGTCCCGCAGGTATTCGTCGAACGCGATACCGGTTTGCTCGGTGACGAATTCGGCGAGCACCTCGAAACCGGAACTCGAGTAGATGCGGCGGGCGCCGGGTTCGGCGAGCACGTCGGTGGTGTCGAAGGCGAGGCCGGAGGTGTGCGCGAGCAGATGGCGGACGGTCGCTCCTGGCGGACCCACGGGTTGGTCGAGCTCGATCGCGCCCTCTTCCACCGCGACGAGCACACCGTAGGCGACCAGCGGCTTGGTCACCGAGGCGAGCGGGAAGACGCGCTCGGCGTCGCCCTGCGAGACCGCGCCCGCGCCGGTGACCACACCTGCGGCCGCGTGTCGAACCGGCCAGTCCTTGATCTGCTCGAGTGCACGCACGAAACGAGCCTAACGAGACCGCGCCTGCGCCGTAGCACCGCGACCGGAAATCGATCCGGTGCGCGGCATCCCCGGGGAAGATCTCGGTACCGCCGGTACCATCGACTCACCATGAGTGAACGTAGTGAGCGAATCATGTGCCAGCGTGCCGCGCGCATGCCGCAGCCGAGCGTCAGCGAGGCACAGGCATGAGTGCACCCACGATCCACGGCGACGTGGCCCCCGGCTTCGGCCCGGTCGCCGACGCGTTCCGTCGCAATTTTTCCCGGCACGGCGAAATCGGAGCGGCCGTAGCCGTTTTCGCGGGTGACCAGCCCGTGGTCGACCTGTGGGCCGGACACCGCGACCGGCGTCGCACGCAGCCGTGGGAGCGGGACACGATCGTGCCGGTCTTCTCCTCGACGAAGGGCATGGCGGCGTTCGTGGTCGCCGCCGCCGTATCGAGGGGCGTGCTGGACTACGAGAAACCGGTCGCCGACTACTGGCCGGAGTTCGCCGCGCACGGCAAGAGTGCGATCACGGTGCGCCAGCTCATCGATCACCAGGCCGGACTGTCCGGTCTCGACACCATCGTGAAGCTGTCACAGATCGCCGATCTGGACGGCCTCGCCGAAATCCTCGCCGCCCAGAAACCCGCGTGGCAGCCCGGCACCCGGCACGGCTATCACGCGATCACCCTCGGGCTCTACCAGGGCGAGCTGGTACGCCGCGTCGATCCCGAGGGCCGGACGCTCGGGCGCGTCTTCGCCGAGGACATCGCGAAGCCGTTGGGCGCGGACTTCTTCATCGGCCTGCCCGCCGACGAGCCGATCGAGCGCGTCGCCGTGCTCTCGGCCACCAAGGGCCTGGACATCCTGCGCTACGAGCGCGACATGCCGCTGCGCATCGGCGCCGAGATCTTCCTGGAACGCGGGCATTCCTATGCGGCGCTGACCAATCCGCGCTGCGGAGCGCCCGCGCGCGCGACTCGCCGCGAGTTCCTCGGCGTGGAGTTGCCCGGTCACGGCGGCGTGGGCAATGCCCGCTCGCTGGCCAAGGTCTACGGCGCCGCCGCGGCGCGCACCGGCGCGCTGCCCATCGCCGACGACCTGCTCGGCCTGCTCGCCGCGGCCGACACCGCCGACGACGTGCCCGCCGAGGATCTGGTGCTGCACACCAAGAGTCGCTACCACTTGGGCTTCCGCAAGTCCCGCGGTTCGTTCCGGTTCGGCTCCGACAAACGCGCCTACGGCACCACCGGCCTCGGCGGCTCCTTCGGCTTCGCCGATCCGAGCACCGGTCTCGGTTTCGGCTACACCATGAATCGCCTCGGCATGGCCGTCCTCGACGACGTGCGCAGCCGCAACCTGCGCGCAGCCCTGTTGCGCTGCAAAGCCTGAACCGCCGGGCGCGGGTACCCGCCCGTGCCACCCCCGCTGCGTACACTGGCGAGGCATCGCCGGACTCATCCATCGATCACCGATCGGAGGACCTCGTGGCAGGGCATCCCGCGACCATCGACGCGTACATCTCGGGCTTCCCCGAGGACGTGCGCGCGGTACTGACCGAGTTGCGCGAGACGATCCACACCGCCCTGCCCGGCGCCGTCGAGTCGATCAGCTACGACATCCCGACCTTCAAGCTGCACGGCCGCAATATCGTGCACTTCGCGGGATGGAAGGAGCACGTCAGCCTCTACCCGATCCCGGAGGGCGACATGGCTTTCGAGCTCGCGATCGAGCCCTACCGCGCGGGCAAGGGGACGTTGCGGTTCCCGCTCGACGCGCCGATCCCGCACGATCTGGTCACCCAGGTCGCGGTCCGGCTCGCCGAGCGGGTCGGCGGCTGATCTACCAGTCGGCTTCGGTGTAGCGGATGATGCCGCGAATGTTCTTGCCGTCCAACATGTCCTGGTAGCCCTGGTTGATCTCCTCCAGCTTGTAGCTGCGGGTCACCATGTCGTCCAGGTTGAGCTGGCCGGACTTGTACAGCGACAGCAGGCGCGGCGCGTCCTGGCGGGCGTTGCCGCCGCCGAAGATGCAGCCCTTCACCGTCTTCTGCAGCATGGACAGCAGGAAGCTGTTCATCTTGACCTCGCCCGCGTCCATGCGGCCCATGGAGGTGACCACCAGGGTGCCCGCCTTGGCGGTGAGGATCAGGCCCTCTTCGATGTAGTCGCCGTGCATCTCGCCCATGGTGAGGATGACCTTCTCGGCCATCCGTCCCTCGGTGGCGTCCATCAGCGGCATGATGGCCTCGGCCATGCTGGCGTAGGTGTGGGTGGCCCCGAACTTCTGCGCCTGCTCCCGCTTCCACGGGTTGGGGTCGATGGCGACGACCTTGGACGCGCCGGAGAGCACCGCGCCCTGCAACGCGCTCATGCCGACGCCGCCGATGCCCGCGATCACCACGGTCTCGCCGGGCATCACGTTGGCCACGTGCGTCGAGGAGCCGAAACCGGTCGGCACACCGCACCCGACCAGGCAGGCCACCTCGAACGGGATGGTCGGGTCGATCTTCACCACCGAGGTGTGGTGCACCGTCATGTACGGCGCGAAGGTGCCGAGCAGGCACATCGGGATGACGTTCTGGCCGCGCGCCTGGATGCGATAGGTGCCGTCGCTGATCGCCTGGCCGAGCAGCAGACCCGCGCCGAGATCGCACAGCGCCATGTTGCCCGAGACGCAGGCCGGACAGCGGCCGCACGCGGGGATGAACGACAGGATGACGTGGTCACCGACCTGGAGGTCGCCCGGCACGTTCGGCCCGAGCTTGGTGATCACGCCCGCGCCCTCGTGGCCGCCCATCACGGGGAACGCGGGCATCGGTGTCGCACCTGTGACGATGTGGTGATCCGAGTGGCACATACCGGCTGTTTCCATCCGGATCTGCACTTCGCCGGCGACCGGATCGCCGACCTCGATCTCTTCCACCGACCACGGCTCGTCGATCCCCCACAGGATCGCGCCCTTCGTCTTCATTCCTGTCGACCTCTCGCGTGCACAGTGCTTCAATGTGACTGCACCCACAGTACGAGAAAAGTGGAACGCGTTCTAGTACCGGTCCGAAAATTCATCGGTGCGCGATGGCGTGATGCCCGAACGCGTTCCAGATTCGGCCCCGGTTCTCAGCCACGCACGTCGTAGACGTGGTGGACGAGGTCGTGCACGAAGTACTTCGCCAGCGAGTCGACGGTGAAGACCGACCCGTCGCCGCGCCGCACCCGCAACCCGCGATCCGCCGCGGGCACCGCTTCGAATGCCCGCGCCGCCGTCTCGGCCGCCAGCGCCAGCTCTCCCGAGACCGCGCCGGGGTCCTGGGTGTCGTAGCCGTCGGCGATCGCGGTCGCGTCCTGATCCCAGTTCGAGAAGACCGGCAGCCCGTCCGGCGTCTCCTCCGGGGTGCGTCCGCACGCGTCGAAGGCGGGCACCCGCGGATCCACCGCGGCGGTGCGCGCGGCCACCGCGGCGCGATAGGCGAAGATCCGGCACACGTCGCGCACGTGGGCCGCGTACTCCAGCGGCGACCAGGTCGACTCGTCCGGGCGACGCCGCGCATCGGGACGTTCGAGCACCGCGCGCAACCGGTCGGCGCTCGCCCGGGCCAGCCCGGGCACCTGCTCGTACGGGGTGGCGGTGGCGTCGAATCCGCATTCGGGGCAGGCGCGCTCCAGCACCCAGGTCCAGTTCTTCACGTCGGGAACGATCGGCATGCGTCGAAAATAGAGCTGGCCGTATATGAATTTCCATCCATATACGGCCAGACTTCGTCGAGATACGGTCCGTCACTCCATCAGACGATGCGCCCGCTCGAACAGCTCCAGGGTGATGGCGTGCAGGAAGTCGCCGACCTGCTTGGGCGCCTTACCCGCGAAGGCGCGCGCGTGCGTGCCCTCCAGCACGATGCCCAGCTTGAAGCAGGCCAGCACGGTGTACCAGGTGACGTGGCTCAGATCGCGCTCGGAGAACCGGCCGTAGTGCTCGACCATCTCCGCCGGGGTCGGCAGATCGCCGACCGCTCCCAGCTTGCCGATCAGCGCGGCGCCGGTGGTGCCCGGCTCCGGCCGGGTCGCGATCTGCCAGCCCAGGTCGAGCAGCGGATCACCGATGGTGGACATCTCCCAGTCCACCATCGCCGCGACCTCGGGCCCCTCGTAGGAGAACATCATGTTGGCCAGGTGACAGTCGCCGTGCAGAATGCCCGGCGTCCAGTTCACGGGCCGGTTGCGGTCCAGCCACTCCCCGACCTGCTGCACGCCGGGAATCTCCGGACCCGGGTAACCCTCATTGGCCGAATAGGATTCGAGCTCGCCCAGCCAACGCGGCACCTGACGCTCCAGGAACCCCTCGGGCTTGCCGTAATCCTCCAGGCCGAGCGCCCGGTAGTCGAGCGCGCCGAGCCGGGCGATCGCCTCGACCGCGGACAGGCCCATCTGCCGCCGGATCTCGGGATCGTTCGCGTGCAGCTCGGGCAGCTCGTTCTGCGGATTGAAGCCGACGATCGGCTCCATCAGATAGAAGACCGCGCCGATGACCGACTCGTCGGTGCAGGCGGCGACGACCTCGGGCGCGCGGACGCCGGTCCCGCTGAGCGCGCCGAGCAGCCGCGCCTCCCGACGGATGACCTCATTGCTCTTGGCGCGCAGATGCTTCGGCCCGCGCCGCAGTACGTAGTCCCCGCCGCCGCGCTGGAACCGCAGCATGATGTTCTGCGTGCCGCCGCCCAGCGAGGTCACCCCCTCGAACGCGCCGCCGGGCAGGCCCTGCTCTTCCATCCATTTCCCGACGATCGCGAAATCGACGACCTCGCGATCCACTTCGACCGGTTGCGCAACAGACATGCCCCACATTCTGCACCACCCACCCCCAGCAACTGAAGGCATGTGACAACAGTTCGTGCCGCCGGGCCAGGCGTAGGGTTTGGCACACCATGCACACGCTGTTGATCGACAACTACGACTCGTTCACCTACAACCTGTATCAGCTGATCAGCGAGGTGAACGGCGTCGAGCCGACGGTCGTGCGCAACGACGAGGCCGACGACCCGGCCCGGCTGGGTCTGCATCGCTTCGCCAATGTCGTCGTCTCCCCCGGCCCCGGGCGTCCCGATATCGCCCGTGACGTGGGCATCTCCGCCGCCGTCATCGCCACCACCGAGCTTCCGTTGCTCGGCGTGTGCCTCGGCCACCAGGGCATCGTCGTGGCGGCGGGCGGTCTCGTCGCGCCTGCCCCGATCGCGCGGCACGGCTACCTCGACCAGATCGGCCACGACAACAGCGACCTGTTCGCCGGTCTCCCGCAGCACTTCACCGCCGTCCGCTACCACTCGCTGTGCGCGATCCGTCCGTTGCCCGACGACCTGGAGATCACCGCGAGCACGCCCGACGGCGTGATCATGGGCGTCCGCCACCGCGTCAGACCGCAGTGGGGCGTGCAGTTCCATCCCGAGTCCATCGCCAGCGAGTACGGCGCCACGCTGCTGCGCAATTTCGCCGAACTCACCGCGGCGCACTACGAACGATCGGATACCACCGGCACTCGACTCAGACCCGTCGGCGTACCGGCCGGGCGCGGCCGGGCGGCGACGGTCGAACTCCCGCGAACGGCCGAAACGGCGAACGTCACCACGGCTCCACGACTCCCGGCGACGGCATCCCTTTCGGCCGCGGCGACCCGCCACCGACCGGCCCGCGCGACCGATGCTCCCGCCTGGCCGACCGACACCTCCGGCTTCACCACCGAGCGCACGGTGATCGACCTCGGGCCGGGCGCGGTCAAGACGCCGCCCCGAATGTCGCCGGAGCCCGAGAGCGAAAGTCCCTACCGCAGCGGCGAACCCGAGCGTCCGTGGCAGCTGCGCCACGAGATCATCGATCGGGCCGTCGACACGGAGGCCGCGTTCCTGCGGCTGTACCGCGATTCGCCCACCGCGTTCTGGCTGGACAGCGAGCATGTCGAACCCGGCCTGGACCGCTTCTCTTTCCTCGGCGACGCGAGCGGGCCGCTGGCCGAGGTCGTCCGGTACCGCGTCGGCGACGGTTCCGTGGTGGTGGAGACCGCCGACGGCGACCGCCGGACGGTCGCGGGCGACGTGCTCGACTACCTGGCCGCCGAATTGCGCTGGCGCACCGCCGAAATCCCCGATCTGCCGTTCGACTTCGCGTGCGGGTACGTCGGCTATCTCGGGTACGAGGTGAAGGCCGACTGCGGCGCGAACGCGGCGCACCGCGCCCCGACGCCCGACGCGCAGTGGATCTTCGCCGACCGGCTGGTCGTGGTCGACCATGTCGCCGGGCGCACCCATCTGCTGGCCCTCACCGATCCCGCAGGCGACACCCCGCGCGCGGCGGCGGACTGGCTGCGCGACACCGCCGAGGCGCTCGCCGCCCTGCCGACCTGGTCGAATCCGCCTACGCTCGAGGTCGATTCGGATATCACGGCGGTCGGGGGGCTGCTCGCCCGCGGCCGCGCGCGCTATCTCGCCGACATCGACGTCTGCCTGGACCGGCTGCACGCGGGCGAGTCCTACGAGATCTGCCTGACCGACAGCCTCACCGTCGCCGCCGACACCGCGGGCCTCGACTTCTACCGCACCCTGCGCCGCTGCAACCCGGCCCCGTACGCGGCGTTCCTGCGCTTCGACGACCTGGAGATCGCCTGTTCCTCGCCGGAACGCTTCCTCAAGGTCGACCGGGCGCGCACCGTGGAGAGCAAACCGATCAAGGGCACCGCGCCGCGGGGCTCGACCCCCGCCGAGGACGAGCGCCTGCGCCGCGAGCTCGCCGACAGCCCCAAGACCAGGGCCGAGAACCTGATGATCGTCGACCTGTTGCGCAACGATCTCGGCCGCGTCTGCCAGATCGGCAGCGTGCACGTGCCCAAGCTGATGGCCACCGAGACGTACACGACACTGCACCAACTGGTTTCGACGGTGCGCGGGACGCTGCGCCCCGACGTCGACGTGGTCGACTGTCTGCGCGCCTGCTTTCCCGGCGGCTCAATGACCGGCGCGCCGAAACTGCGCACCATGGAGATCATCGACGAACTGGAGACCGAGGCACGCGGCGTCTATTCCGGCACCATCGGGTTCCTCGGGCTCGGCGGCACGGCGGATCTGAACATCGTCATCCGCACCGCCGTGCGGCACGGCGGCGAGTGGCGCATCGGCGCGGGCGGCGCGATCGTCCTCGACTCCGACCCGGAGGAGGAGTACCGCGAGGTGCTGCTGAAAGCGGCGGCCGCCTATCGCGCCGCCGCCCGCTGAATCCGGTCAGCGCCGCCGTTTTTTCGGCGGCGCGGGCGGCGGCTCCTCGTCACCGGGCCGCCTGCCGCCCAATCCCGTCACCTTGCCGAGCAACGAAATGCCGGGCAGCCGGGCGAGTTTGCCGAGCACGTCCTCGCCGAGGCCGATCATCGCCTCCAACCGCGGCAGCAGCCGGTCGTAGGCCGCGAAGGCCGGGTCGGCCAGCGCCAGCGTCCGGTCGAGCCGGTCGATGGTCGCGTTGAGCCGGTCGATGGCCAGCGAGAGGTTCTCGAGCAGATCGGGCAGCTGCGCGGCCAGCTGGGCCGAGGCCGGAGGCAGCCGGACCGCGGCGTCGAACGCATGTTCCGCGGTCAGCTGCGCCGATTCCAGCGCCTGACCCGCGACCGACTGGGCCGCCTCGACCGCCGACTGCGCGGCCGCCAGGATCTCCGCGGGGCCGGGGACGCGCGGTCCCGCTGTTTTCGGGGTCTGCTTCTTGCGGCCCGACCCCCTCGGGGTAGTCATGGCACTACTGTGCCCGACCGGACGCCCGAACACCGGTAATTCCCCGACCGCCCGGTCTGTGTCGCCTCGGCGCGCCTGCGCGCGGACCCGACGAATTCGGCGTGTCGGAGGGGCGTGGCAATATTCGAGCACGATGAAACTCAGCAAGGGCGCGCACGCGCCGGTACCGACATCCCTTCTAGCCGTGGTCGTTTCATGGCGGTCGGAGCATGTCGTCGACGCGCAGGCGCTGTTGCTCGACGGCACCGGCACGGTGCGCACGGACCGGGATCTGGTGTTCTACAACGCGCCTCGGCACATGTCACAGGCGGTGACCGTGGACCAGGAGCCCGCGCCGGGGACCGCGCGGCTGAGCGTCTCGCTGCCGCGCACCGAGAGCGACGTGGACCGGATCGTGGTCAGCGGCTCGCTCGACCACGGAACATTCGGCGACATAGCGGGTTTGACGGTGACCGTCTTCGCCGCCGACGGACCGGTCGCCCGCTTCGACATCGAGGACGCCGACGCGGTGGCCGCGATGATGTTCGGCGAGTTCTACCGCCGCGAGGGTCGCTGGCGGTTCCGCGCCATCGGTCAGGGCTGGAGCAGCGGCCTGGCCGGGCTGGTCACCGAGTTCGGCGTCGCGGTCGACGACTCGCCCCGGCAGGCTCGCACCCCGCGACCCTCGGATCCGTTCGCCCGGCCGCACCCCGGTGGCGTGCGGGACGCCGAGCGCGAACGACCTGCCGCGCACGACACCGCTCCGCCGCGCAACGCACGACCGGCCACCGAACCGTCCTCACCGCAGGACCGGCATCTGCCCTCGGGAGCCCCCTACCCGACGCGGCCGGTCCCGGAGACCGCGCCGCGGCGGGCGGCCGAACACGCGGAGGCCGCGGCGACCTCCACGCACCACGAGGACGGCGCGCTACGCCCTCCTGCGGTCTCGCGGCAAGCGCCGCCTCGCGGTGAATCCGCCGCAGCCGCTTCGACACCCGCCCCTGTGAGCTCCACCGCATTCGAGCCTTCCGCCGCGGGCGGGCCCGCGCGCACTCCCCAGCGCGTCGATCTGACGCGGCAGACGCGGCAACCGGCCCCGCCGCCACCACCGCCGAATCCCGAACGCGCCGACTGGCATCCGGACCCCGAGGACCCATCGCGCCTGCGCTGGTGGGACGGCGCCGAATGGACCTCGGCGACCTTCCGCCGCACCCCAGCCGGCCCACGGGCCTGCGCGCGATGCGGAAACACGCTGCGCCGCAAGCTGTTCGGCGGCGCAGTGCCCTGCCAGTTCTGCGAGGCCGAGATCGAGGAGTTCCTCACCCACTGGCACACCCGAGCCTGGCGGGTGCTGGTCGCGTCGGGTCCGCAGGGCGAGCCTTGGGAAGCGCTGTGGGCGTCGCTGCGCTACCAGCGCATCGACGAGAACATCGGCCGCACGGCGCTGCGCGAGGTCGGACTCAGCTACATCGAGCGGCTGGTCACCTTCGCGTTCGCGGATGGGGCGATCCAGCAGGACGAATACGACACCTTCGAACGCGCTGTCGGCGAGCTGGCGCTGACCGGCCCGCTGGTCGAGGATCTGCGCAGGCGGATGCATCGCGGGCGCACGCTGTGCAGGCTGCGTGAAGGCGATCTGCCGGTGGTCCGCACGCCCGGCCTGCACTTGGATTCGGAAGAGAAGGTGCATCTCGACCTGGTCGCCACGCACGTGCGCCAGCTGGCCCGCGGCCCGAAACTCACCGAGGGCAGGCTGATCGCCAGCAACAAGAAGCTCCGCTTCGTCGGCAGCGGCGCGGGCGTGGAGATGCCCTGGTCGCGGGTCGTCTCGGTGCACATCGAGGCCGGTGTCGTGGCGATCGCGGCGACCTCGGCGCGCGGCGGCGCGAGCTTCGAAGTCGCCGACCCCGATTACGTCGCGGCCGCGTTGGAAGGCGCGCTGCGGGTCGCGAAGCGCCTGGTGCTCACGCCGGGGCAGCGCGACACGCGCAGCATCCCGCAGGAGGTGAAAGCCGAGGTGTGGCAGCGCGACGGCGGCAAATGCGTCGAGTGCGGCAGCGGTCACTACCTCGAGTTCGACCACGTCATTCCGCTCAGCCGCGGAGGCGCGACCAGCGCGAGCAACCTACAGATCCTCTGCCGCGCCTGCAATCGCGCGAAGGGCGCGCGGATCTGAGGGTTGTGGCGGCGGCCGCAGGCCTCCGAAGGCAGCGATCGCCAGGGTCGTGCGCCGATGACACTCGCGCAGAACGTTGGTCAGCCGGCTGCCAGACCGATGTTCTCCCCGGCCGTCGCCCGCTACTTTTTCGCGCGCGCCCGTTCCGTCCGCCAACGCACGTAGTTACCGAACAACCGCACCACCGGCCCCTCCCCCGGGACCGGCCGCACCCGCGTGTTGTGGAACGCGGCGACTTGCCAGCCGTCCGCCGTGCGCACCAGCACCCAGGTATTGCGGGAGCGCCGTCCCTTGGGCACCTCGCGCTGCCAGGCGAACACCACCGACCCGGTGCCGTGGATGACGGCGACGTCGTCGGTGAGGAAGCGGATCGATTCGATCGCGCCGTCCATCCTGGTGCCGTACAACACTCCGTCGAACAGCCCGGCGTGCAAGTCGCGGTTCGCCTCCCGCCCGCGCAGCAGCGTCCCGTCGAACGCCACGTAGTCGCTGTCCTCGGTGAATTCGGCCGCGTAAGCCGTCGCGTCGTTGTCGTCCCACGCCTGCGCGGCGCGCGCCACCACCTCGCGGATCAGCGCCTCGTCCTTGGTCCGATCTGTCATTTCTTCTCCCCTGATCGATTCCCGTCGCATCGATAGTGAGCTCGGAACACGGGCCTGGATATCGGGAATCACCCTGAGAAAACATGGATTTCGGGTCCGCTCTCGGCGAAATCGGACGCATCCTCCGGTGCGCGGGACTCTAATGGGTAGCGCAGCCCGCACGCAGTGGAGGTCACCCATGACGAGCATGTACGAACACGCCGGAGGCGAGGAGGCGCTGCGCCGAGTGGAGTCCGCCTTCTACGACAAGGTGCTCGCCGATCCGGTGCTGAAGTCGCTGTTCCCCGAGCGTCTCCCGACCCACGTCGACCACCTCACCTGGTTCACCTCGGAATCGTTCGGCGGCCCGGATCGCTTCAGCCGCGAACTGGGGTTCGACTACCTCATCGCGGTGCACCGGCACCTGAAGATCACCGACGAACAGCGCGAGCGCTTCGCCGAGTTGTACATGGAGGCGTTCGAGGAGGCCGGCCTGCTGGAGTCGGAGGCGTTCCGCGACGCGGTCCGTTCGCACGTGGAGTTCGGTGCGCAAGTGGCGCAGCAGAACTCGCACGCGCAGACCGACGGGGAGTTGCACCCGATCCGCGCGGTGCCGCTCTGGACCTGGGAGGGCTGAGCGGCCCGTTGCCCGGGGCACGCACCGGTCGCCGAGCGGATATCCGGAATGTGCGCTCGGTCCAGGTCAACTGCCGACGACGGCGTTCATGATGGTGCCCGCGCTGGTGGCGACGACGCCTCCGAGCATCGCGCCCGCCACCATCTTCGGCGACTGGAGCGCACCGCCGGACCATTTCTCCCAGGCGAATCGGCCGCCCGCGTAGATGATGCTCGTGACGCCGGACAGCATCGCGAACCAGGTCCCGTAGCGGACGAACTGCATCAGCTTGTCCGACAACGGCGGCGCCTCGGGAGTCGGGTTACCGATCTGCGCCAGGATGGAATACGTGTCCCCGACCGACATCAAGATCATGCTCACTGTTGGTTACCTCGGGATTCACCGGTTCGTGGCAGCCGGGTCGACCACCACGCTCCACCCATGATCCGGATGGACCCGTCCGCTCGCAAGACGCTGGACGACAACGGCGTCTGTGTGCACGGTCGAGCGGCGTCCGCGTCGCGGCACGAGGCTTCTGCGCCACGCCGCAGAACCGGATACCATCCTTTACAGCGATTCTCCTTGTCCCGAACCCGGAATGAGCAGCACACGATGATCCTGGCCATCGCATACGACACCCTGGCGCAGATCGGTAATCCGACGCCCGAGGCGCCGCCGGTGTCCGACAAGATCCTCCAGCTCGTCCGCTACCTGACCTGGTTCGTTCTGTTGTCGGGTGTCTGCGGCATCATCTACGCGGGCGGCCGGTTCGCCTGGGAGAAGTGGACGGGCGGCGGCCTCGAATCGCCGAAGATGGTGGCGGGCGCGATGATCGGCGGCGTGGTCGCCACCAGCGCGGGCACCATCATGAACGCCGTCATCGGCTGAGCTTTGTCATCGGCTGGGCTTCGTCATCGGGTGCGCTCCGGAAGACACGGCGGCGCGGGTCAGCTGGTCACGCCCGCGGCCCGCGCGGCGCGCAACCACTGCGGGAACTCGCCTAGCAGCCTGGCGTAGAGCTGGGCGTCGTCGACGCGGTCGATGTCGTCGAGCGCGAAGAATCCGGCGTTGTCGACCAGCCTGCCGTCCATCTCGTCGATACTGCGCAGCAGTCCGTAGTTGGCCTGGCCGAGCCCGACGAACTGCCAGAACGCGGGCAGCCGAGACGCTTCCCGCATCAGGGCGGTGATCTCCGGCTTCTTGGCGAACCCGCCGTCGGTGAAGAACAACACCAGCGTCGGACGGCCGCCGGGCCGCAGCGTATCGATGACGGCGCGCATGATCGGCAACTCGTCGTTGCGGCCGCCGAGCCCGCTGTAGTCGATGCCCGCGTGCGTGCCGCTGAGGTGCAGGTAGGTCTCCGACCAGCGATCGCCCTCGGCCACTGCGATATCGGGCAGCCTGGTGTACGACAGCGCGTAAAGGTAGGCCTCGAGCGTCCCGTCGTCGTCGAGCTGGGTGGCGACCGGGATCATCCGCTCCACCACACGATGCACGACCTTCTTCCGGTACTGCTTGACCATGCTGCCGGTCTTGTCGATGACCAGCACCACTCGCGCCCGGACACCCAGCGCGTCCTGGTCGATCAGCACCTTGGCGACCTCGCGCTTGCGCAGATCGAGCACGGTGCGCTTCTCGAAGGAGAGCGTCGCCTCGCCCGGCACGGTGCGCACGTCCGGCTCGAGAGGCTGCTTGGCCTGTGTCAGGGCGGATCCGGATTCCCCGGACGTCGGAACGGATTCGGATGCCGGAACAGTCGCTGACGGCGCCGTACCGGCCGCCGCGATGTGGGGGCTCGATGTCTGCCGGACAGCCGAGTCGTCCGCAGCCGCTCGAGACTGTGTCGCGGGCGGCGACGCGGGAAGTGAAGTAGGCGCAGTCGGCAGCGCCGATGCCGGATCGGCGCTCGGCGACGGGTCGGGCTCGTCGTCGACGACCACTCCGTGATCGGTGACCAGCGCGGCGAACCCGCCCGCGTACCCCTGGCCGACGGCACGCACCTTCCACTGCTCACCTCGCCGGTAGAGCTCGAGGGCGATCACGACCGATTCGGCCCCCAGCCCCTCGATCACGTACTCGTACAGCATGTTTCCCCGGTCGTCCGCGACGGTCGCGACCGGCGGCGCGTAGCGTCCGAAGGTGTCGGTGGGATCGTCCAGCGTGAGCACCGCGCGCACCTGCGCGATCTCACCGGGCAGCGCTCCGGGGGAGATCGCCAGCGCGGCGGGCGATCCCGAGGTCAGCTCGACGCCGGGCGCGACGGGCTGGTTGAAGAACACGAAGTCCGCGTCGGAGCGCACCGTGCCGGATTCGGTGACCAGCAGCGCCGACAGGTCGACCGCCGCCTCGGTGCGCACCGACACCACGACCCGCGCCGCCGCCACAGGTCCGTTCTGACCCTTGACCAAGGATGTGCCCACCGAAAACTCCTGCCGTCGCGCCCGGCTCAGCGTACGACAGGCGTCCCGGGGACCGGATCGTTCTCAGCGCTCGGATGTGCTGTCCAGGGACGCCCGATGTGCGGCCAGGATCTGCTCGCGCAGACTCTTCTCGGTGTGCCGGATGGCCGGGCCAACGAACGCCTGAATGATCTTGTCCAGCGCCCGTCCGGCCAATCCGCCCGGCACCCGGTAGTCGACGACCACGTCGATCTTGGTGCTGTCCTCGCCGACGGACTCGAAGCCCCATCGGACGGTGCCCTCGATACCTTTGATCGCGTGCAGCGAAATCTTCGCGCCGTCTTCCCATTCGACGATCTCGACACGCAGATTCAGGGTGGTCGGGCCCAGCTGCACGGTCGTGTCGAATACCGCGCCGGCACCGGAGGTCTGCTCCCCGACCGGTGTGTAATGCCGAATCCCGAACAGCCACTTCGGCACATTGCGGTAGTCGGCCACGTACGCGAACGCGAAATCCACCGGCGCGCGGCCGGTCGCCGAGTGCTCGAGATGGCCCATGATTACTCCCCTTCCACCGTTTCCCGCCGATGTCGAGGGTAGGCGGAACCGGCGACAAGCGCCCAAGATCGGAACGCGCACACGTGATCGCGACAGCCGCGGGAGAGCGGGGCGGTCAGCCCGCTCATCTTCCGAATCACTCTACGTACCAACGGAAGTGGTCAGGCCCCTGGGCGTGTGCGTCGATGGTATCGCGCAGATAGTTGGCCGACTCGACCAGCACGCCACCGGATTCCAGGGTGCCGATCACGATGCCGAGAAAGGCTGCGCGGCCCTGCGGCGTCGGGAAGTAGACGATGCCGCCCGAATCACCCTTGTCGGCAGCGAAATCCGCGATGAAGAAGGTGTCGCCGACCTCGCTGACCCGGCCACAGGTCCAGTTGGTTGCCCAGCCGACGTGGCAGACCTCCTGTCCCACTCGAGCATCGGTGTAGGTGGACTCGATGCCGAAGTTGCCGAGCGAGGCCGAGACCCCGACCCCAGCGGCCAGCCGGATGAGCGCGAAACCGATCCCGCCGATGGTGGCGTCGTCACCGTAGCTCTGCTCGTACCAGCCGATCAGGCGGCCGTTCTCGTCGTAGACGCGCCGCCCTTCCTGAAAGCAGTGCGCGGCGGTCACCGCGTACTTCGCCTCACCCATGTGCCCGGTCGCGCCGACCGAGCAGATGCTCTCGCCGGTGGTGATCGTCATGCCGGGATAGGCGACCCCCTGCGCTTGCGCGACGGCGGGGAACACCGCGCCGAGACCCGTCGCCAACGCCGTCGCCAGCAGGAGCTGCGTCAGCTTGTTGCGGTAGTTCATGTTCACGCTTCCTCGTGCGTGGCCGAGGCGCGGTCGGCCCGGGTAACTCGATGCGCCCGATCGGCGGAAGGCTCGCCACGCGTCCTCGGACGAGCCGACCGTCGCGCGCCCCGACGCGCACGACGATCGACTAACCGAAGCACGGATCACGCGGCGGACTCGCCCACTCCCCCTCACCCCGTACGGACGGCCTTTCGCCGTCCGCGCCGTACCGTATCACGCACTGACGACAGCTTCGTTTGGCGTCGAATCCTCAGCGCCCCTTGCTAAATCACGCTCCACGCAGGCACTCGGGGGTCGGCTCGCCTGGCTTCGCCTCGACGGTCGGCACGTACGGCCGACCGCCTGCGCTGCCCGCCGGGCACAGCCGGACGACCGCGGGGCCCGCACCGGCCCGGTTGCCGCTGTTGTCGAAGACGATGGGGCCGCCCGCACCGGCCACCGCCAGCTCGGGCGAGGTGAAACCACCGATGGTGATGTTGACCTGACTGCGCTGCACCGTCGACGCTGCCGGTAGCGCGCGCACCGCGGTCACGACGGTGCTCAGCGCGTCGTAGGCGTTGACCGCCCAGCCGTCGCCGATGTGCGCGAGATCGAATCCCGCTGCGGCATAGGCTTCTTCGAAGGCAGACCACTGCGGATTGCCCTGCTCGGGTCCGTCGGCGCCCGCGACGCGGGTGAACAGCAGACGCACGCGCCCGCCGGTGAAGCTGGGCGAGCTCAGCGCCTTGCTGCGCAGGTCTTCCAGCGCGGGATCGGATTCCGTGGTGCGCAGGCGATTTCCGTCGGAGGTGCTCAGCACCGTGATCGAGGTGGCCGCGCACTGCCCGTTGGTGTAGGCCTCGTCCAGGCTGTAGAGGAGGCGTCCGAGGTCGCGTCCGCGAGCCAGATAAGCGATCGTCACGTCCTTGGCTGTCGCGCAGACGCGCCGGGCTGTCTGCAAGACGGTGGTCGGCTCCTCGGCGTCGAACTTCACCTCGAGCAGGGGGTCGCCGCCGTACTGCCGGTGCAGGAAGGGCAGCGTCGTGCAGGTGTACGGGTCCGACCCGCCGGTGGGGACCATGACGAAATCCGGCCTGGCAGGCGCCACCGTGCCGAGCGCGCGGACCTGCACCGCCACCCGGAACGCGACCCGGTAGAAGTAGTCCTTGCCGACGCCATGCGGATAGGTGATGTCCTCGTCGCATCGAGTGAAATCCGGATCGTCGCCCGCGGAGCCGGACTGATCGAAACCCTCGGCGGTGACCAGGTCGGACACCATCGGAATCTTCTCGGCGGCAAGCAGATCGGCGACCTCGGCCGTGGTCTGGTCGCTGAGCCCGACGCCCGCGACGGCGACCACATCGCCGCGCTGCGCCAGTTCTCGCGCGACCGCCGTCGCGGCGCCCTCGCCGCCGTAGTCGCCGAGATTGCCGACGACGAGCCGCATCGGATGCACACATCCGGTGTCGTTGGCCCGGCGCTGACCGGTGGCCATCCCCTCCAATTCGTGCACCGCGCGGCTGCCCGCCAGCTCGTCGGTCATGGTCAGCAGCACGCCCACGGTCACCGGCGTGCCGAGACATCCCTCGGCCGAAGTGCGGTTCTGCTCGTCGATCACACGCATCACGTGGTCGAACGCGGGAAGCCCGAAAGCGTAAGGCCCCTCGGACAATCCGACGCATTCGCCGCCCGCCGCCCACGCCGCCGCGCTCGGCCACCCGTCGTTGCAGGTGGCCAGCCGCCGCAGCGGCTCGCGGGCCGCGATCCCGCTCAGTGTGCCCACCACCAGAATCACCACCGCACCCAGCCGCACCCAGTCCGTCCACGGTCGCGGCATCGGCCTGCGTCGCTTCGGGAATATTCCTACCCAGTAACGCGACTCCACAGCGGACTCCTCATCGAGGTCAGGTCAACGGGATCGGCGCGCGCAGTCGTGATAGACGTTGGCGCGCACAAGGATCGGGGTTCGGTCCAAGGCGTGATCGGCGAGCCGGTCGAAGCTGTGCCCCGCCCGCGCGCACAGGATCTCCCTGCGCTGCACGGTGGTGATCCGCAGGTCCGACTCGAGCGCGGGCACCACCGCGAGCAGCACCGCGATGTGCTCGCCGGGGGTGGTGGCATGGTCGCTGCCGTCGATAAGGCCCGCATCCGGCCTGCGCGGATCGGAGATCTCCACGATCTCGTCGAACAGCGACAACCACTTCGTCGTATCCGAGGTCGACAGCAGGTCGGCGAGTTCGTCCACGATGGCGGCGCCGCCGTGCAGCAGCCGGGTGTAGTGCAGCCTGCCTGCGCGATCCTCCGAACTCACCGTGTCGAGCAGCATGCCGAACACGCGGTCCCAGCCGGGCGGCGTGTCGTCCGTTCGCCCGGCGAGATCGCGAAGTCCCATGCGCCGCGTGAAGGCGGGCAGCACCCCGTCGTCGGTGGGCGCGCTCCACAGCGTCGGCGATCGGAACAGCGGCGAACGGTCCCCGATCCCGGATGGCACCAGGGTGAGCAGCCGGAGCGCGTCGCCCTTGGTGCGCGCCGCGGACACCGTGACGAGCGCGTCGAGGATGCCCTCGTCGAGTTGCTTGCGCGGGTGCAGGTCCCTGGCGAAGAGCCCAAGCAGGTGACGTTGGACGGTGGTGCCGGGTCCCGCGTGATTGTCGCGCAGCAATGCTTCCAGGTCGTCGGACCGCTGCCGCGCCTGCTTGATCCGGTTCAGCACATAGCCCGTCGCGGCGGGGTGGCCGTCGGTCAGCCGATACACCTGGGCGCCGATGCGATCCGCCTCGATCGCGGTGACGTCCTTGGCGAGGGTCTTGACCTCGAATTCCGACAGATCGTTCAGCGGCAATCGTGCCCACGCCTCGTTTGCGGCGGGATCGGCGCGCTGCCGAGACGTCCATGTCGCGGCGGCAGGAACCTGCCCGTCGAGTTCCTCCGCCAGGACGCCGGAACTGGTGGTGATCAACGTCAGCGGATCGGTCAGCGAGGATCCGGCGGCGGCCAATGCCTTGCGCGAGCGCAGCAGCGCACTGGTGAACGCGACCGCGGCCGGGGCGTCACCGTCATCGAGCAGCACGACGACATTCGAGGGCCGTCCCGCGACCCGCGCCGCGCTGTTGCGCAGATCCGCGAGGAAGGCGCTGATCAACAGGTCGTCCACGCCGCGCCGGATGTCCGGATCCTCGACGGCCGCCTTGATGGCGAGTTCGATGAGCACGGTCTCGGCGTCGGCCCGCAGCCCGAGATCCTGGTGTCCGTACCACGAGACCGCCGAACCCCAGGTGATCTTGGTGATCAGCCTGCCGCGGGTGAGCCTGCCGACCACGAGATTCGACAGGTGCTGGCTCAGCGTCGGCGCGATCACCGCGGCGCCGGGCAGCTTGATGTTGGCGGCCTGTGCGCCGACCAGCCCGACCAGATCCCCGATGAAGCCGACGAGCGCCGCCCGGTCCCGGTACCGATTCAGCACCGTGCGCAACCGCTCCCGATGCTCGGTCGCGGGAACCTCCGTGAAGTTCTCGTTGATCGCGAGCTGCGCCACCAGGGTGCGCGGAAACGCGATAGGAAAGCCGGGCAGATCCATGCTCAGGCCGAGCATGGCCGCGGCGAGCACCGGGCGGGCCGGATTGTATTGGTCGTAGGGACGTTCCAGCGGCCGGACCAGCACGGTCGGCGTCCGTCGCTGCCACCGGTCCAGCACCTGTTCGAGCACGGTGGTGCGTCCCGCGCCGCCGTATCCTTCCAGCGCCAGCACGGGATTCCCGGCCGTCTCGGTATTCCCCCTCGGAACCCGCACCAGGGTGTCGATCAGTTCGAGCAGCTCGGCGCGCCCCACGATCACCAAGCCTCACCTCCCTCAGGCTCGGGCGCGACTCTAGCAGCGCGACGCCGATCCCGCTGTGAGACAACTCGATCCGTGACGCCGGCCCGCGCGCGTCGTCCGCGGCGGGAGCGCGGGTTCGGTGCGGACGCGCTACATCGGGCCCTCGCCGCGATGACACGACACCGGCTCCTCGCCGCGATGGCGCGACACTCTGCCTTCCCCACGGTGCCGCCACACCAAGCCTTCCCCACCGTGCCGCCACACCGGAATATTGCTGACCACTGCGCCCGTCACGCCGCCGCGCGCAGCCCGAGTGAGCCTCCGGCGCTCTCCCGGACTTTCGCCGCGGTGGCGCCATATCGGATCTCCGCAGCGATGACGCGGCGCCGGACCGGCGATGCGACAGACCTTCGACAGCACACGCGCCAGCCGCCGCCCACGAATGCGAGCCACCGGTTCCTTCGTCTCGATTCCCTACCGATCGCCCCAGCTCACGATGGCCGCGCGAAGCCGAGACCGCAGGCGCAAACGCGAGTTGTCCGCGAGCCCGCCGCGCCCGAGGCTGAAGACATGGAATACCTGCGATACGCCGAGTTCCTGCCCGCCGACTACCGGCGCGAACCACTGATCGAACCGGTCGCCACTTGGTGGCCGTGGCGGGGCCGGCGCGTGCACGTCGCCAGGGCGGCGCGCCCCGAGGCGACCGTGCGGATGCTGGTCGTCCACGGCGCGGGTGGGCACGCCGGACTCGTGTGGCCGTTCGCGGCGCTCGCCGCGGCCGAGAGCGTCGACGCGATGGCCATCGACCTTCCGCTCTACGGCGACACCGTCGAACCCGCGCCGAGCTCGGTGCGCTATTCCGACTGGGTGCTGCTGCTCACCGAATTCGTGCGCGCCGAACGGGAATCCGATGGACGGCCGCTGATCGTGTTCGGCGCCAGCATCGGCGGGATGCTGGCCTACGAAATCGCCGCGCGCACCGGGGCCGTCGCCCACGTGATCGCGACCTGTCTGCTCGATCCGGCCGACCCCGCGGCCCGGCGCGCGGCGGCGCGCTGGTCGTGGACCGGCGGCTTCGCGCCCCGGCTGCTCGGTTCGCTTCCGCCGCGGGCTCGACGACTGCGGGTGCCGATCCGGTGGTTGGCGGATATGCGGAACATGAGTCTCGATCCCGCACTGTCCGCCCTGTGCGGCAGCGATCCCCGAGGCGGCGGTGTGCACGTGCCGCTGGGATTCCTCGCCGACTTCATGAACTACCGGCACACGCCCCCGGAGGAGTTCACCTCGACTCCGGTCACGCTGGTGCACCCCGCCTCGGACCGGTGGACGCCACCGGCGCTGAGCCTGCGGTTCCTGGCCCGCATCTCCGCACCGACAAGAACCGTCCTCTTGGAGAACTGCGGCCATTTCCCGATCGAAGAACCCGGCCTGAGCCAGTTGGCCACCGCGCTGCGCGGCGTCCTCGCCGACACTGCGAACGTCACGCCGCCGGATCGGCGGTGATTCGAGAGACCAACGCCAGCAACAGCTCGGTGTCCAGCCGATGCGGGATCAGCACGCGGTGTACCTGAACGTCGACGGCATGCACGACGGTACGCGCGAGGTACACCGGATCGTCGCCGCCACGACCGCACCGCACGAGCTGACCGGCGATCTCCTCCACCAGCCGGTCCTCGAACGCCCGCAGCGCGGCCAGCTCCCCCGCCGACCGCGGCGCCACCCGATGCAGCAATGCGTGCAGGGCGGGCCGATCCCGGTGCAGATCCACGACGACGTCCAGAATCGCCCGCATCGTCTCGTCGAAACCGGGCTCGGTGGAGCGCACCTCGGCGAACACCGCCTCCAGTCGCGTCACGCCTTCGGCCACATGTCGTTCCGCCAGCGCGTGCAACAGCGCGTGCTTGTTCGGAAAGTATTGGTAGAGCGACCCGATCGACACTCCCGCGCGCTCGGCGATCCGATTCGTCGTCGTCGCCAGCCCTTCGCGCCCGAACATCTGCGCGGCCGCCTCGAGCAGCGTGTCCACGGTCTCCCTGGACCGCCGCTGCCGCGGCGCCTTACGCGGTGAGTCGGTCATCGCCCTTCACACTAATCCACGCGCACACCACAGCGACGACCTCCGACCTCGCAGAGGTTTCGTACGCCTCGCACTGGCCGCAACCTCTGTGCGGCGTGCGAACAGCCTGCGAGGTCAGCCGACAACCGCGAGGTATTCGGCGTAGAAAAGCATGAGACCGAGGGCGGCGGCTATGCCGGCGAGGAGCCAGAAGCGGATGATCACCGTGGTTTCGGCCCAGTTGCTGAGTTCGAAATGGTGGTGGAACGGCGCCATTTTGAAGAAGCGGCGGCGAGTGGTTCGGAAGACGACGATCTGCAACAGCACCGAGAGGATCTCCGCGCAGAACAGTGCGCCGACCACCGCCATCAGCACCTCGGTCCGGGTGGTGATCGAGAGTCCGGCCAGCAGGCCGCCCAGCGCCAGCGAACCGGTGTCGCCCATGAAGATCTTCGCCGGTGCGGCGTTCCACCAGAGGAATCCGATGCACGCGCCGACCCCGGAGGCGCACACCATCGCCAGATCGAGCGGGTCACGCACCTCGTAGCAGCCGACGGCGGGCGCCGTCGAGCACGCGTTGGTGTACTGCCAGAACGTGACGATCACGTAGGCGCCGAGCGCGAAGCTCATCGATCCGGCCGCCAGCCCGTCGAGGCCGTCGGTGATGTTCACGGCATTGGACCAGGCCACCACGAGGAAACAGACCACGAGCAGAAAGGCGATGAGCCCCAACGACACCGCGTTGATATCCCGGACATAGGACAGGTGCCGACTTGCGGGCGTCAGCCCGGTGCTGTCGGGAAAGCGCAACGCCAGCACGCCGAAGAGCACGGCGGCGGAGAGCTGTCCGACGTACTTGCCGGTGGCGGTCAAGCCGAGATTGCGCTGTTTGCGCAGCTTGATGGAATCGTCGAGGAACCCGACGATGCCCAGCGCCGTCGCCAAGCCGAGGACGAGCAGCGCGGAAGCCGACAGACCGTCCACGCCGTCGTCCCCGACGAGCAGGTGCGCGCCGAGGTACCCGGCCCACAGACCGGCGAGGATGGCGATGCCGCCCATCGTCGGGGTGCCGCGCTTGGCCTGGTGGCTGGCCGGTCCGTCGACCCGGATTTCCTGACCGAAATTCCTGGTGGCGAAGGCCTGGATCAGGAAAGGCGTGACCATGATCGAGACCGCCAGCGCGATCATCGCCGAGAACAGTATTTGTTTCATGGGCCCCCGTACCGCCGCTGAGCTTCCGCCCGTTCCACACCAAAACCCGTACGTCTCGGTCAGATGCTAACCAAAGCACGCCTCGCACGCCCGAATCGGGCAATACCCGCTATCGGTCGACCCATTGCGCACGACTCGATCTGCGGGGCTCCGCGGACCGGTCCGATGTTCAGCTCCACAACGGATTCCGTCATACTCTGAGATTGCAAGGGGCACAG
Organism: Nocardia sp. bgisy134; assembly: GCF_057708325.1. Classification (NCBI taxonomy): domain Bacteria; kingdom Bacillati; phylum Actinomycetota; class Actinomycetes; order Mycobacteriales; family Nocardiaceae; genus Nocardia; species Nocardia sp. bgisy134. The sequence goes on along the minus strand of NZ_JBYIRW010000001.1, from coordinate 599,837 downwards.
GTTGATACAGGGGAGGACGCGCGATGCGCAGTCTGGAAGACCGGTTCGGCGACGCCATCGATGAGCTCGAGAACACGAACGACCAGCCGACATTGGAAAGGATCGAGCAACTACACCGCCTGGTCGACGATCTCGATTACGAGCTCCAGACCACCACGAGCCTCGGAGCTCGCCGCTACGAGCTGACCAAGCGCAGCAGGCACTCCCACGCTCTCCTCGCCGACGCCCGAAGCCGCGCCGAGAACGCTTTCGCGATCACCGACGAATGGGAGATCCAAGAAACCGTCGACCGACGCTACTGACTCGTCCGGAGCGCGTCCGCCGTGTGAGTTTCGCGGAGACGCATCGACATTCGACCGTTCGCACTCGGCGGGAACTCGCTTACGCGTCCGGTTGCGGACGGACGGTCAGGATCTGTTGCGCCTGCCCGACGGGACCACGGACGTCGTGCAGCACCGTGCTGGTCAGGCCTTGACCCACGTGACCGAAGGTGACGGTGGTGTCGAGTCCCGTCCACGGCCCCTCGGGCTGCCGGTACAGGTGGATGGTCAGATCGAGGTTGGGGAACATCCATTTGGCGGGCTCCTGCCTGACCGCGATGCCGTTGGCGGTGTCGACCAGGGCCACGAAGGACGCGAGAGCGCTGGCCTGCTCGCCGGAAACGAGATCGAGGGGCGAGGACAACCACGCGGTGGTCCGGCCGGGCTGCGGGATGCCGACCGGCCTGGTGTCCAGTGACGCGACGTAGCCGCCGGGCCACACGGAGGTCAACGGCCAGGACGACAGCGTCTCCGGTGCGGCGAGCGCCTCTGGTTCGCCGCCTGCGACGATGCCGGTGTCCTGGGTCGTCATGAACCACGCGCGGGCCGCGACGGTGGCGCGACCGTCGATGACGACGGTGGCCTCGACGAGTTCGATGGTGCGGCCCGCCCGGATCGTCTCGACGTGGATGTCGAACCGCTGGAATGCGATGCGGCCGAGGACGTCGAAGCCGATGCGGCCCATCAGTAGATCGGGCCTGCCTTCGCGCGCCCGCGTTCGTCCGATTTCGTGGACGATGAGCCCGCCCAGCGGGCTGAAGTGCTGTTCGTCGGCGGCCCACGCGCCGCCCGCGTGGCGCGTGGGGACGAAGGAGTGGGCATCGACCCGCTCGAAATAGGACTCGGGTTCGGCCGTTCCGGTCAAGGGAAAACACCTCTCTGTGTGCTGCGGCCCCGGTTCACGGAACCGGACATCAGAATTCAACCTACGGGTCGAATTTCATTTCTACTAGTCGAGTGGCAATCTTTGTGGTTGACTTCACGGTGTCCGGCCCGCGCGGGCGGGCCGCTGCCGAACGAGAGGAGCCATGGTGTCGAGATTCGACGACTACGAGCAGTTGACGTTCACGCGGCGCGAGAACGGGGTCCTGCTGGTCACGCTGAATCGGCCGGAGAAATACAACGCCGCCGACGAGACGATGCACACCGAGCTCACGCGGGTGTGGAACGACATCTCTGACGACCCCGAGGTGCGCGTCGCCGTCGTCACCGGGGCGGGCAAGGCCTTCTGCGCGGGCGGTGATCTGGGCATGGTCGAACGGATGGCGGGCGACTACGACCGGGTCTCGCACATGCTGCGGGAGATGAGCGACCTGGTCTACAACATCGTCAACTGCGACAAGCCGATCGTGTCGGCGATCAACGGCGTCGCGGTCGGCGCGGGCACGGTCGCGGCGCTGCTCGCCGATGTCGCCATCGCCGCCGAGGACGCCCGTATCGGTGACGGGCATGTCCAGCTCGGCGTCGCGGCGGGCGATCATGCCGCCATCATCTGGCCACTGCTGGCGGGCATGGCGAAGGCTCGCTACTACCTGCTCACCGGCGAGATGCTCACCGGCGCCGAGGCCGAGCGCCTCGGAATGGTCGCCAAGGCGGTGCCGCGCGATCGAGTCCTCGACGAGGCGCTGCGGGTCGCCGACGTCCTGGCGACCGGATCACAGCAGGCGATCCGGCTCACCAAGCGCAGTCTCAACAACTGGTTGCGCACCGCGGGACCGATTTTCGATCAGTCCGCCGCCTACGAAATGCTGACGTTCCTCGGACCGGACGTCGTCGAGGGCGTCGCCGCGCTGCGGCAGAAGCGCGCGCCGAAGTTCCCCTCCGCGATGCCGAGTTGACTATCGAATATTCGGCCAGGTCGAAGAATGAACGCAAGGGTTCGCTTCCCCACTCGGCGGTGGATCGACCGACGATCCGGCCGGATATGATCGGGCGGTGACATCGACCGTGGGAGAGGACACCGGCGCGTCCACCGGGCGCGCGGCACGGCGTCGCGACCGCCGCAAGGCGGAGATGATCGCGGCGGCGCTCCAGATCCTCTCCAGCAACGGCTATCAGGGATTGCGCTTCGAGGATGTCGCCGAGCGCACCGACATCGCGAAAGCGACTCTCTACCACTATTTCCCGAGCAAGGACGCGCTCGTCTCGGCGGCGCTGGAAAAGCTCACCACCGATGTACTGACCCGGCTCGGCGAAGTCCTCGACACCGTCGCGGAGCAGTCGCCGACCGAGCAGTTGCGCGCGCTCGTAGCCGCGCAGCTGCACGTGCTGACCGTGCTGTATCCGGAGGTCGGCGCGCTCTTCTCCTTCCCAGCACCGTGGCCAGCCGAGCACGGCGACGCGATCAAGACGATGCGCCGCCGCCACGACCGGATCTTCCGCAGGGTCGTCGACGAAGGCGTCGACTCCGGCGAATTCGACTGCCCCGACCCGTCGGTGGCGCTGCACTGCCTGCACGGCATCCTCAACCACGCCTCCATCTGGCTGCGCCCGGACGCCGATCCCGACGGCCGCACTCGCGACGCCGTCGTCGACGAAGCCATCCGCCTGTTCGCGCGAGCCTGACCGGCTCCCGCGCCGTTTCGCTGCGCGCTCGCGGCTTTCGCTGCGGCGGCGCGCAATAGCTTCTCACGCCTTCGCGACGTCCTCCTTCTCGCGCTTTCGCAACGCCCTCTTCTCACGCCTTCGCGACGCGCTCCTTCTCGCGCCTTCGCGACGGTCTCTTTCTCGACGCTTGCCTCCGTGCACGTTCCGCGGCCATCCGCCGCTCTTCCCATGACCGTGCGCGACGACAGAGGCCCCGCGCGGGAAGCGCCGAGCCCGCCCTTCTGGTCACCGCCTGACGCCGAACCGCCGTTCGATCCCCACGCTCAATCAACCCATCGGGGCATTTCTCGACCCAAGGGTTGAAAAATAGATCGCTAGGTCGGTAACGTGTCGAACGAGACGAGACCGGCGAGAGGAAGAGCATGGATCTCAACGACAAGGTCACGGTGGTCACCGGGGCGGCATCCGGCATCGGCCGCGCCATCGCCCTCCGCATGGCCGAAGCGGGCGCGGTGGTCGCGGCGGTCGATCGCGACAGCGCGAGACTCGCCGCCACGACCGAAGCGACCGCGGGCCGTGCCACCGCTCACCGCGCCGATCTGTCCGATCCGCAAGCCATTCGCGCCGTGCGCGACGACATCGTGGCCGCGCACGGCGCTCCGGACGTGCTCGTCAACGCGGCCGGGTTCGACCGGGTCGAGCCGTTCATGGACAACGACGACGACCTGTGGAGATCGCTGGTCGCCGTGAACTTCCTCGGACCCGTGCGGCTCACGCACGCCTTCCTGGAAACGATCCTCGCCGGGCGACGAACGGCGAAGATCGTCAACATCGCCAGCGACGCGGGACGGGTCGGCAGCCTCGGTGAGACCGTGTACGCGGGCACCAAGGGCGGCCTCATCGCATTCACCAAATCGCTCGCCAGGGAAATGGCCCGGCACCGGATCAACGTCAACTGCGTCTGCCCTGGCCCCACCGACACGCCGCTGTTCGCCACTCTTCCCGAGAAGGTCCGGGGCGGGCTGATCCGCGCGATACCGTTCCGCCGACTCGCCACGCCCGAGGAGATCGCCGACGCGGTGCTGTTCTTCGCGAGCGACTACTCCGCGTTCGTCACCGGCCAGGTGCTCAGCGTCAGCGGCGGCTTGACCATGGCCGACTGAATTCCCCCGCGTCCCTTCCCCATACCGACACGAATCAGAAGCGAGGTAGCACCGGTGTCCGAAATTCTGCACGACCGAGTGAGCTGGACGGTGACCGACCGGATCGCCCGAATCACCCTGATCCGCGGCGCGGGCAACGCCCTCGACATGGCCGCGGCCAAGGGCCTCCGCGAGGCGGCCGATCGGGTGACGCACGGCGCGGTCGACGGGTCCGTCCGCGTCGCGGTGATCGCCGCCGAGGGACCGACCTTCTGCGTCGGCGGCGACCTGCGGGAATTCGCCACCGCCCCCGACCGCGGACCCCATGTCGCCGCCGTCGCCGCCGAACTGCACCAGGCGATCCTGACTTTCACCCGAGCCCCGATTCCGGTTGTCAGCGTCGTGCACGGAACCGTGGCGGGCGGCGGCATCGGGCTCGCCCTCGCCGCCGACATCGTCCTGATGGCCGACGACGCTGCCATGCGCCTGGCCTACACCGCCGTCGGCCTCACTCCGGACTGCGGCTCGACATGGGCGCTCGCCCACCGCCTCGGCCCCGCCCGCGCGCTGGACCTGGCGCTCACCAACCGCACCCTCACCGGAACCGAAGCCGCGGCATGGGGATTGATCAGCCGCGCGGTACCGGCCGCCGAGCTCGCCGACGTCGCCGCACAGGTCGTGGCCGTCCTGCGGTCGGGATCGCCCATCGCCTTCGCGGAGACGAAACGACTCGTCACCGCGGCCGCCGGTCGCGACCTTCCGGCGCAGCTCGACGACGAGGCGGCCACCATCGCACAGGTGATCGACAGGCCCGACGGCCTCGCGGGCATCCAAGCCTTCCTCGACAAGCGCACACCGTCGTTCGGGTGATCGGGTACTGAATCAGACCCGAGCGGCGACCGCTCAGTCCCCGGCGGAATCTGTGACGGCGCGGACGACCGATTCGAGGGCGTCCGCGGTCTGATCGAGCGCGTCGGTGCTGCGCTGGGCCCGGCACATCGCGACGGTTCCCTCCAGCGCGGCGACGATCAGGGTGGCGGTCTGCTGGGCGGCGCTCTCGGTCGCGCCGTGCGCGCGCAGCGAATCCGACAGCAACCCGGTCCACCGATCGAAGGCCTCGGCGGCCGCGCGGCGGGGTGCGTCGTCCTCGTCGGGCTGGTCCTCCACCGAGACCGCAACGACCGGGCACCCGGCCCGGAAGTCGCTGTCCAGCACAACCTTTCGCCACATATCCACGAATGCCCGCAGGCCGGCGACCGGCCCCGCGGGCAGTTCCTTGGCCAGTTTGCGCGCGGTGAGGGCATCGGCGAAGCGGACCGCCTCGGCGGCCAGCTGCGCCTTGCCGCCGGGGAAATAGTGATAGGTCGAGCCGAGCGGGGCGCCGGAGTGCTTGGCGAGCTCCCGCACGCTGGTCGCGTTCAGGCCACGCCGCCGAAGCATGTCGGCCGCACCCGCCACCATCCGATCCCGCGCCTCCGACTGCGCCATCACACACCTCTCTTGCCCATAACGACTGTCATAGCGTACCGTCCCCGCTTATAACAGTCGTCATAACGGAGGTGTTGTCATGCCGATGATCCAGCTCACCCTGCCCAGCGGCGTCCTGTCCGCCGAGGCCCGCAGCGGGTTGCCGAAGACCCTCGCCGCCACGCTGCTGCACTGGGAAGGCGCGCCCGACACGGCGTTCTTCCGTGCGCAGGCCTGGTGCCGGATCGACGAGACGCCCGAGGGCGCGTTCGTCAACGCGGAGGACGACTTGCCGCGCTTCCGGGTGGACGTCACCGTGCCCGAAGGCGCGTTGTCCGATCGCCGCAAACAGGGCCTGATCGAGCAGGTGACCGCGGAGGTGCTCGCCGCCGCCGGACTCGACCAGAGCGCGGCATTGCGGGTGTGGGTGCTCATCCACGAGCAGCCCGAAGGCACCTGGGGCGCAGCGGGAAACATCGTGCGCTTCGCCGAACTGAAGGCCATGGCGCAGGGGCAGCGCGGCTGATGCGGGAGCTGCAATTCATCCGTGCTCACCACCTCGAATGGCGGGAACGGCCCGACCCGGTACTGCAAGGGCCGCGGGACGCGATCGTTCGCCCGTTCGTCGCGGGCCGCTGCGACGGGGACACCATGCCCATCCACCGGCACGTCTCCCGCGCCATGCAGCTCGGCATTCGCGTCGGCATGGTCGACCCGGTGGTCGCGACCATCTGCGGACCGGTCCCGTTCCAGGGACCGTTCGGCATCGGCCACGAATGCATCGCCGAGGTACTCGAGGTCGGCCCGGACGTCACCGGCCTCACGCGCGGCGAGTTCGTCGTCGTGCCGTGGGCCGTGTCGTGCGGCGACTGCCTCGAATGCCGCCGCGGACTCACCGCCAAGTGCGCCACCACCCGCACCAGCACCCTCGCCGCGTTCGGATTCGGACCGGCGAGCGGCCCGTGGGGCGGTATGGTCGCCGACCGCTTACGCATCCCCTACGCCGACCACATGCTCGTGCGCCTGCCCGACGGCCTCGACCCGCTGCGGGTGGCCGCCGCCAGCGACAATCTCGCCGACGCGTGGCGCTGCGTCGTCCCGGCCCTGGCCGCACGGCCGGGAGGCTCGGTGCTCATCCTCGGCGGCGCGGCGCAGAGCATCGGGCTCTACGCCGCCGGACTGGCCGTCGCGCACGGCGCCGAGGTCGTCGACTACGTCGACCACCGCCCCGAGCGCCTGTCGATCGCCGAAAAGCTCGGCGCCCGGGCACATCCGGTCGCCAAGGGCAAACTCCGCCGAGCGGACCTGCCCGCGCGCCGCTACGACATCGTCGTGGAAGGCACCTCCACCGGCGCCGGTGTCGACCTCGCGCTACGCGCCCTGCAGCCCGGCGGAATCTGCGCACCGGTCGGCTACTACCTGCCGCCCGGGACGAAGGTGCCGCTGATGCACATGTACGCGAACGACGCGACGCTCAGAATCGGTATCTCGCACGTACGTCCGGTCCTGCCCGACCTGCTCGACTTCGTCGCCCGCACGGACTTCGCCGCCGAGGAGGTCACCACCCTGCTCGCCGACTGGGAAGACGCGCCCGAGGCGTATCGAGCGCACACCACCAAACTCGTGCTGCACAGGCCACCGCTCGGCGCCTGACCTTCTCGGCTTCCCGGCTCTCGGCGATGTGCGCGCCGAGAGCCGGGATGCTCCCGCACGTATTCGCCCTCCGCTGGCGGCATCGACGACGTATCCTCTGAATGCTCGGAACACATTGTGCCACTACACCTTTCATGATCAAGTCGGTTCCGCGTGCGCGCTGCGGCGCGGACCCGGCGGTACGAAACCAGCCGTGGAGTTCTCATGCATCCCGCCCCCACCCCCATTCAGAATCTGATCGTTCTCGGCGACAGCCTGTCCGACATCGGCATCAAGCGGACAGCGCCGGCCGGCCGGTTCGCCCGCGCCGCAGGACTGATGCGCACCAACGAGATCGGCCGCTACAGCGACGGCAGGAACTGGACCGACTTTCTAGTCGAATGGATGGGCGGAACGTCGCTCATCGGCGCGGACAAGGACGAGACCGAATCGCTGACCAAGGTCCATCGCACCCTGACCGCCGTGCAGTCGAACGTCCTCGGCAGCAATGCGGGGAACCTCACGCCGGTGCGGTACGCCAACTACGCCGAAGGCGGCGCCGTCGCGGCCTCCGACTGGAGCCCAGCCGGCCTCGGCTACCTGAAAACGCAAGTGGACGCGTACATCAAGGCGCGCCGCGCACTGTTGGCAGGCGACACCCAGGCGGTGCTGGACGGCACGGCGCACGATCAGTACACCGGCCACACCCTGCACATCCTCTGGATCGGCCTCAACGACCTCATCACCGCCGAACGCCCCTGCCCCGAGAACCCGAAGAAGGCGAAGGCGGGGACCGGAATCGAACCGATGGTGGACGAGATTCGTCGTCTGGTGAACCGCATCCCCAGCTCGTTTCCGACCAATCCCGCCCACGAGCACTTCGTCCTCATCGATCTACCCAGTCCGCTCGTCTCCGTGCGCTATCAGGACAAGGTCGCCGACAAAGGTGCGGACGCGGCGGCCGAGGTGGTGCGCAATGTCGCCGAATTCAATGCCGCCCTGCGCAATCTGGCCACGCGCTGGCCGCCGCCCGGCGAGAACGAAGGGCCCGGTGCGAATCCGGCCAACATCTCGTTCGTACCCATGTCCGACTGGATGGATTTCGTCTCCCAGCACGCGGAGAACTTCGACCTGACCCCGATCGCCCAGGAGCATGGGCCGGTCGTCTACCAGGGCAGGCAAGACATATTGGTGCCGAAGCTCCGCCGCGCCCTCACCACCAGCGATCTCGCCCATCCCACGGAGGCGGTGTATCAGCTCATCGCCCGCAGGATCGTCGATGTCGTGCTGAACGGGTACACGTTGGGCAGATTGAATCCTGCTTCCTGGCAGAATATTCGGCCGTTCCGCACGATCGGGTGAGAGCCGTCGCGTAGCCGGATCGCCTGCGACGCCGCGCATCCCGGCGTCGCAGGCGTCCCGCGGAGGGGGAGGAGTCATGAATGTCCTGGGCAATGCGATTTCCGCGGCCGGTGTCCTGGCAGGCGTCCTGATCGGTGGATGGCTGACGCTGCGCAACCAGAAGCACATGGTGGGGACGGGATTACGAGCGCCACTGGCTCGACATTCGGCTGACGACCTACAACGACTTCGTGGTCGCCTACCGCCAGTTCGTCGCCTACGCTCTCAGCGAGACCGTGAAGGTCGTAGCGATTCCGCATCCACGAATTCCAGGGGAGATGACTCCGCTTTTCGACGAACGCGGCTTGCGCCACAAGGTCCGGCTCGACTCAGCGTGGATGGCGACGAGACTGGTCTGCACGTCCGTCGAGGTCTCCGACGCTTGCCTGGAGGTGGTCACGATCGCCCGGCAGATCGCCGCGGCCCGCGCCGACTGCGCAGCCGTCGAAGTACCACCCGAATTGCTGAATCGCCTCTGGAGTACGCAGTACAAGGTCTTGTCCGCTCTGCGGGAGGAGCTGGGGCTGGACACCATGCCCCCACTGGCGGGCCGGGAGTGATCACGGGGCGAGCCCCTTCCGGCCGACCGCCGCAACGGCTGTCGGCCGAAAGTCGCACCGTTCCGCCTCCGCGGTTCGGCCGGACCACGTGACGATAATGGTGTACGTGACGAACGAGGATGCGGTGAGCGGCGGCGACCCCGCAGACCTGGGCGACATCCAGCGTCAGCACTGGCAGTCGACCTATCGAGCCAACCCCGAAATGTACGGCGACGAACCCTCGGCACCCGCGATACAGGCCGCGCAGATCTTCGGCGCGGCCGACGTGCGCGCGATTCTCGAACTGGGCGCAGGCCACGGGCGGGACGCCCTGCATTTCGCCCGTGTTGGATTCAGCGTGCACGCAACCGATTTCAGCGACGTCGGACTCCACCAGTTGCGCGAGCGCGCCGACAGCGAAGCCGTCGAGGGGCTGACCACCGGGATCATCGACGTCCGTGCGCCACTGCCACTCCCCGACGCGTCGTTCGACGCGGTGTATGCCCACATGCTGCTGTGCATGGCACTGTCGAGCGAGGAGATCGTCGCCCTCGTCCGCGAGATTCACCGTGTGCTACGTCCGCGGGGTACCTTCTTCTACACGGTGCGCCACACCGGCGACCCGCACTACGGCGCCGGCATCGATCACGGTGACGACATCTTCGAACACGGCGGGTTCGCGGTGCACTTCTTTTCACGCGCTTTCGTCGACGAACTCGCCGAAGGCTGGGACCTGCGGCAGATCGATGAGTTCGAAGAAGGAGCCTTGCCGCGGAGGTTGTGGAGCGTGGTTCAGACCCGACGCTGAGCCTTTTCGCCACCGAGGCCAGCTCGATCACCGATGCGCCCGACCGGACGTCTTACACCACAGGATGCTCGTCCGGCCGGGTCGGCGACGCGCCGAACGCCAGGTCGCTCCCCCGGCTCGCGATGGTGATATTGCCGCCGACACTCGCCTGATTGATCAGGACGTCGGCGGTAGTGTTCGGCGCCTCGTCGGCCCGGGTGAGGAAGGCTGCCAGCACGCGCCCGACCGGGTACAGGTGCGGGATGGTCAGAAGCAGAAGCACCAACCGCACCAGGGCGCTGATGGATTCACCCAGCTCGTAGAAGGGCAAGGTGGGCACCAGAACACTGAGCAGGACATACGTCAGCAATGGGCGAACGTGGGATACGTCTTCGCGATCAGCGGTCCTACCCTTCGGATTCAGTTCGACATCGCCCTCGTCGTTGTGGCCGAAGAGCTGCGGCGCCGACGCCGTCGGACCCGCGACGAGGAAACCGAAGCTCACCGACTGGCGACGCTCCAGATGCGCCACAACCCAACGCTGATCACCGACCGTCTGACCGGCGAGCGGCGCCTCTTCGATCCCGTACTCCAGCGGCGGATCACCGAGTACGTAAGCCTCCAGAATCTGGCAGCGCGCGGGATAGCTGAACCTCAGGTACTCGTCTTTCACGACCAGATGGCCGGTGTTCTCGACCCGGCACGTGACCTCGTAGACCTGGCCTTCCACCGGCAAGCCGCCGAACTGTACGGATACCTTCTGCGCCAGCTTCTGCGGGACGTCGGCCATCGTCGAACCGACGTTCATGCTGTAGGTCAGGCGCTTGACCTTCTTGCGATCGCGAAGCTGATCCGCGACTTCCTTGAGTACGAATCCGACGATCACAGCCACCACGGCGATGATGGCGCGCCACCAATTGTCGCTCAGGACAACCTCATCGGCTGCGATTACCACTGTGTCTCCCCGGTGCAGATGTTCCCGATCGATGTGGTGACGACTCAGGTGTACATCATTGCCAGTCGGAGCGCCGTTCGAGCACGTTTCCGAATTCGAATTGCCCCCTGCCGCAAACCTCCTGGCAGCGTTGCCTGGTTCGACCGGTCCACCGCCGCCACCCGACGGTCCCGCGACGGTGCTCGTGATGACGTAGTCACGGACGTGGCCGGTAGGGTTCCCACAGGAACGGCGAGAGGGGAGTCGACATATGAGCTATCCATATGGGCCGCATCGGTGTGCTGTGGTCGATCGGCGGCTTGCTACTGATGTCTCGCAAATCCGCGGGCCGCATCATGCTCATCTTGCTGGCCTGCATCGGCGGCGTCAGCAGCCTGTACTCCGGCATTGCCAGTCTCGATTCCCAAGTGCCCGCGGCCGCGATCGGCAGTTTCATCGGTCTGGGGGTGGCGGCCCTCGTCCTCGGACTCACGATGGCCAGTTCCACCACCCGCTGGCTGGCGACAGCACCTGGACGTCTCAGACCGTACGGTCCGCGCGCTCCATATGGCCAACCCCCGTACGGTCAACCGGGTCCACCGCCGGTGTACCCCGGCCCGCCCCACGGTCAGCCGCAATACCCGCCGCATTACTGATCTCGCCGTAGCGGGTCGAAAGTGCCGGTAATTCGGTGGCCTGCCGCACCGATGCCGCCGGTAATTGCCTGAAATCACCACACCCGTTTTCGGCCGGACGCTGGCCGCGCAATGTCAACGGATCACGCGGGCACGTCCAGCGAGGGGCAGGCGGCCTTGTATTCGATTGTCGGCGATACCCACTCGTCCCATTCGGCTCGGCTCATGTTGGTGGTGAGCCTGTTGCACAGTTCGTCGCGCCATCTGCTTGGGCCGGGCCAAAGCCTCCACCCGTCGTCTCCGCGGGACACGATATGGTTGCCGTCAGCGGTGAACTCCAAACTGGTTACCAGACCCGTGTGGCCGAACATTGGGCTGCCGACGGGCCGGCCGGTCTTGGCTTCGCGCAGCTGTATTGCTGATGTACGCCTGCCTGCCGAAACGACGTAGGTGCCGTCGGGGCTGAACGCGACGCGACTTTCATTTCCACTGCCTGCGATGTCGATCCACGGTTCGCCGACCGGCCGCCCGGTGGCCACATCGTGCAGGCGCAGCTCTCCAGTCGTACGGACCAGGATGCGTTGGCCGTCCGGGCTGATCGCGGCGGCGGAGATCGGCAGTTCGTCTTCGCCTTCCATTAGGTCCACCAAGCGGCCGCCGCGTCCGGTAACGGGTGGGCCGGCAGGCGCGCCGGTGTCGGTGTCCCATACCCGGACAGCGGACGATGTCAATTCGTATGAGCTGGCGAAGATATTGCCTGTCTCCATTATCGTGCTGTCGTCGCCGGAGGCGGTATGCACTGGCGCCACGGTGATCAGCCGGTGCCCGTCGGCGCTGAATCCCACGGCGGCCACGAAGTCTTCTTCGCCGTGCAGCGCTCTGCCGTGGGGTGGGCTCGTTGCGACATCCCAGAGCCAGGGATCGAAGCCAATGGAAGCGATGTGCTGCCCGTCCGGGCTGAAGAACAGACCTGGGATGGTGTCGGTGGGGCCGGTGAGGGGCGGGCCATATGGCTCACCGGTCTGCGCATCCCAGATCCGGACCGTATTGACCTTACCGTCGGCGGACGCGATCGCCCGCCCATCCGGTCTCCATGCCAGGGCGGAGACAGGTCCGACGTGGCCGGTCGAAATCGTTCGGATGAGCGCGCGGGTGTCAATCCGCCACAACGCGATGTCGGATTCGTTGTCCGCGTCACGTGTCGCGGCGATGCGCCCGTCGGGACTGACCACCGCGGGCACGGACCGGACAAAGGCGAGGCCTGGCAATCTCTTTCCGATGGGTTGATCGGGCTCGGCTGCCCACACGTGGATCGCATTGCCGCCGCCGCTGATGATCCGCGTGCCATCGCCGCTGTAGACCACCTTCACGGCGTCGGTGTCACCGCTCAATGGTGGCCCGACCGCCGCCCCGGTGTCGGCGTCGCGCACGACGATTTTGCCATCGGAGGTCCCGATGGCGACGCGTCGCCCGTCGGGGCTGAACGCCAAGTCGCGTCCCGCATAGCCGAATTCGGTCAGCCCGTCGACGACCGGCCTGCCCGTGGCCGCGTCGGTGATGCGCAGCTGCGACGCGTCCACAGGTGTGCCGGTGCCCTTGGCTGAGGGCTCCGAATCCGCCGGGTTGCCCGCGACCAAAGAGCTCATCGAGGCGACGCGCCGGCCGTCGGGGCTGAAGTCCACAAAGACGACCGGGCCCTTGTGCGAAGGCAGCGGCGGGTCCGCCGGCTGGTGGCTGTCGACATGCCACAGTCGGACCACACCGTCTGCCCCGCCCGTGGCCAGCTGGGATCCGTCCGGGCTGAAGGCGACCGCAGATACCCAGCCGTCGTGTCCGCGGATCGGCTCGCCCATCCGCTCGCCGGTCGCCACGTTCCACAGCCGGGCTGTGCCATCACGGTTCCCCGTGGCGAGCAGGGCACCATCGCGGCTGAAGGCCACACTCAAGGCGTCGTCGAGTCGACCGGTTAGCACGTGCACGGCTGCACCGGTATTCGCGTCCCAAATGCGCACGGTCTTGTCCTCCCCGGCCGAAACGATCCAGCGCCCGTCCCTGCTGTACTGGGCGGCCCAAACCTTCCCCGTGTGCCCGGCCGGCGGATCTCCGACCGGCTTGCCGGATTCGAGGTCCCACCTGCGGATGAGGCCGTCATCCCCGGCCGAAAGGATTTGTCGGCCATCGGGACTGATCGCGATACTGGTGACGTCCGACGGTGTCGCAATGATCTTCTCCAAACGTCGGGCATCGATCAGCGTGTTCAGCAGGGCATCCGGGTCTGATCGGGGAGCCAGCGCCTCGGCGGCGAGCATCTGCTGGATCGCGCGCCGATCGCCGCCGAGCCGGGTTCCATCGAGCATCGCCCGCGACTCCACGACGAGCTTGGCCGCGATCGCCCGCTGGGCTTCCTGGCGGGCACCCTGCTCGGCGTCCCTCGCTTGTTCGAAGCTGATGCCGGCAACGACCGCGACGAGGACGATCACGGCCAGCAGCGCCGCCAGCACTTGCGAGCGGCGCCGCAGCGAGCGCGCGTGCGCTTCCGCCGCCGACTTCGCGTCTTCCAGCTTGCGATTCGCGCGCCGCCGCGAGTTGAGCAGGAACTCACCGGCGGAGTTGAGGCGCGCCCCGAATCCTGGACGCGCACTGAGCGTTTCGGCCCCATCCAAGCGCGCGCCGTCGAGCAGCCAGTCGTCGTGGCGGCCGCTTCGCACCCACGCGACGACGGCCCGCTCGACCGCGTCGGCGTCGCGGAGGTCCGACGCTTCGGTCCGTAACCAGTTCGCCAGCTCCTCCCACTGATGCAGCAGACTCTCCAACGCCACTTCGACGACGACCTGGCCGTCACGCTCGCCCTTGACCATGAGCCGCCGACCGACGAAAGCGTTCAGCAGCGCATGACTGTCCTCCGGTAGATCGGCCCAGCGCGCGATACGGCGCATCGGTTGATCGGTGTCCGAATTCACCGTCGCCAGCCAGGGAACGAAGGCATCGTGCAACCGGTCCAGCTGCTCGCGGCGCTCCGATGGATCCGCCGACAGCAGGTTGTCGATTTCGTTCTGCACTACTCGCCGCATGCCGCCGGTCGCCTCGTAGCGGTCGACGGTGACGGCATCACCGCTGCCGGCGTAGTCCTCGTAGAGCCGCGACAGGATCAACGCCAACAGCGGCAACGTGTCGGCGCCGCCGGAGGATTCCTGGGCTAGCCGGTCGACGAGCTCCGGGGAAAGCGTGAAGCTGGATCCCGACTCGGCAGCACGCCGGGCGGGCCCACAAATGATCTCGGTGAACTGAGCCTGCGGCATCGCTTTCAACCGGTCGAACAGGTGACTCTGGACGGTCGACAGCTGCGGTGCGGTCTGCAGCGGCTCGTATTGATCCGAGCGAATCGTGGCGACCACGATCATGTCCAAATCGGAGTCGCTCAGCAGTCGGCCGAGCAGCGCCAGAAACGTCGGCCCCTCTTCTCCCGCGTCGACTCCGAACAACTCCTCGGCCTGGTCGACCGGGAGTACGAGTGTCGGGGACCGTTCCGACGCCGGCATTTCGAGCAATCGGTCGTGCGCGGCCGCAACGGCTTCGACCAGCCACCCCCGCACCCTTTCCGAATCCGATATCGCGTTCTTGACGTCGCCGAAGCTCGGCGCCTGCAGACCGACGTCGACTCGCAGGCGGTGAATCGCGCGAGCCAGACCGGTGTCGCCGGTCAGTGCGCGACGTTCCGGGCGCACCACGCCCAATGTCAGGAAACGTCGGTCGTCGCGTCGCATACGGGGCAACAGTCCCGCCCGCAGAAAGGATGATTTCCCGACCCCGGACGGGCCCAGGATGACAAACATCTGTTCCTGACCGGCGCCGCGCATATCACGAAGTTCATCGAGAGCATGCGCGATCTGCGCGTCACGTCCGAAATAGACCGCCGCATCGACTGACTCCAGCGGCTGCCAACCCCGGTACGGTGAGCGGTCCGCATCCCCCGGCGGCGGCCAGGCGAAGCTGAATGCACCGACTCCGACATCTCTCAGCCCGGCCAGCAGCCGACGCAGGCCGTCACTGGCCAACCGCACCGGCGGTTCCTCGTCGACCGGTATCTCTGTCCACGGACCCGCCCCGAAGAGGTCACAGCTTTGCCAGGCGCGGGTCACATCCCTTTCGTCGAGTTCCTCGAGTCGGGCGCAGAAGACGGGTTTGCCCATGCCTTCGGCCTGACGGAACTCGGCGTGGCATTCCTTCGACGCCACCCAACCTTTCGACACCAGGCAGATCACCGCCTCGCAGCGCGCGTTCACCTGCCACAGCGCTTCCGTCCAGCGCCTCCCCGTACGGATACCGGTTTCGGGATCCAGATCGAGATAAATCTCGCCGGCCAACCCCGGCTCGGCTTGCTCGAGCCAACGCTTCAACGCGATCGCATGGCGATTGTCCCGGCTCGAATGACTTAGAAAGACGCGCGACATCTGGTCACACAACGTTCAGACCCGATGAGCCCACGAGCCACTATCGTCAACCCCGCGGTCGCATCTGGCTTCCGACACACCGTCGGTGTGGCCATATTGCCTCCTTGCGGAACGAAGGAACCTGGTGCCGGGCAGTAACTTCCATTTTGGGCCGACACACCACTCGATGAACGAGTAGTCCCATACTCGTTTCTGCGAGCGGCCATCCGGGCTGGCACTTCTACCTGGTAGATATGGCGCTGCCCAGCAGCAACGTGCGCTGAGGCGCACTGCTCGTAGGATGACCTGACCGCATCCGCGACCGGCCGCTGCTCTCAACTTCGTCGGTCGACCCGATACGGCGTCCCTGGGCGTGCAGCTCGAGGCGCATCGCCACACGCCTTGTCGTCGGGGGTAGGCGGCGAACGCCGCCGCGCATACCCTTACCGCTTGGAAGAGCGCTGTTCTAGATCGAAACTCTCGTGAAAAACAAAAACCTGCTGGTCAGCGGGGGTTTGTGGGGCGGGCGGGGCTCGAACCCGCGACCAATGGATTATGAGTCCACGGCTCTAACCGACTGAGCTACCGCCCCGCATGCGCGGTGGAACCGCGACTGTCAGGGATGCTACCGGGCGTGGCGGGGCGGGCACCAGTTGACTCCCCGGCGGCTGGGCAGGTAGACGCTCACACGCGGGGTTTCGTGCGGCGTTCCGCTGCCGGCGTCCACTAGTGTGGGCCGAAACCGAAACTTACTGGAGGGTCAGATATGGCCAGTGTGTTCGCGAATGTGCTGCGGGTTCATCAGTGGGTGTACGAGAACAGCGGTGGGCTGGTCGGCCACAAGCTGCTGTTCGGCAATCCGACCCTGCTGTTGCGGACGGTGGGGCGGAAGTCCGGTCAGGAACGGATCTCGGCGTTGACCTACGGGCGGGACGGCGAGGCGTACTTGGTGACCGCATCGAACGGCGGCTCGCCGCGCCCGCCGGGGTGGCTGGCGAATGTGAAGGCGACGCCCGAGTGTGAGATTCAAGTCGGGCGGCGCCGGGTGAAAGTGGTTGCACAAGCGACGTATCCGGATGATGCGGACTACGCACGACGGTGGGCGATCGTCGACAAAGTGAACAAGGGCCGCTACAGCGCCTATCAAAAGATGACCAAACGGCCCATCGCAGTGGTGGTTTTGACGCAGACCAAGTGAACCGTCAGTCGCCGCCGTCTCCCCACTGACCCTTGTCCACCGGCACGCGGTCGTCCCATCGGCTCTCCATTGTCGGTGGGCGACTTGCGAATTGGACAACGGCGAAAACGAGGAAGAGGACGACGGCGACAACACCGATAACGATCAGAGTTTGCACGGCAGGCACATTAGCGCTGTCTCAGACCGATCGCACACAATGCCGGACAAGTCACAATGTGAGCAGCGTTCGTCCGAGAGATTTCCTGGATTCGATTGCGGCATGGGCACTGTCGGCGTCTTCGAGGGAGAAGGTCTGACCGATCACGACCTCGATGTCACCGGCGACGACGGCCGCCTGGATGCGGCGCGAGAGCGCGTTCCAGTCGATGTCGGCGCCGGTGAGGTCGAACAGGCCGAGCACGGCGATATCGCGCGCGGCCAGCGCGTCGCGGTCCAGTGCGGCGAAATCGCCTGCCGCGGCGCCATATCCGAGGAATCGGCCGTGATCGGCGATGGTCTCGGCGGCCGCCGCGCCGAGCTCACCGCCCGCGCCGTCGAGCACGATGTTCACCCCGGCTCCGTCGGTCGCGGCGCGCGCCTTGGCGGTCCAGTCCGGTTCGGAATAGTCGACGGCGGCGTGCGCGCCCAGCCGCTCGGCGAGCTCGAGTTTGGCGTGCCCGCGGGCCGCCGCGACGACGTATGCGCCTGCGGCGCGGGCCAATTGGATGAGCAGCGTGCCGAGGCCGCCGCCCGCCGCGGTGACGAGGACCCACTCCCCCGGCTGGATGGCGGCGCGGTCGAACACGGCGAGCGCGGTCCGGCCGTCGTGGGTGAGCGCGACGGCCTGCGTCAGCGAAAGCCCTTCCGGCACTTCGATGAGAGTCTCCGCCTTGGCGAGCGCCTTCTCGGCATAGCCGCCGATGGGCTGTCCGCCGCCGATTCCGCTCGCGGCGGTGCTGGTGGCGACGCGCTTGCCGAGCCACGACGGATCGACGTCCGCGCCCACCTCCACGACCACGCCGGAGATCGCCCCGCCCGGCACGTAAGGGGTTTCGATCTCGAAGTACTCGCTTCCCCAACCCGAGCGCAGCCGGGTGTCGAGGAACATCACGTCGGCCGCCGCGACTCGGACGACCACCTGCCCGGAACCTGGGGTGGGATCGGGTACTTCGCGCACCGCGAGTACCTCCGGTCCACCGAATTCCCTTGCCTGCACAGCTCGCATCACTGACCTCCTGATCACATCTGGTCGAACAGCGCCAAGCATGAAACCTGAAGTCCAGTCGAGGTCAAGAGCCGGGGAGTCAGATCACTCGCGCGGCCGGTAGTGCATGACGCGTGGTTCAGGAGCCGCCGCCGCAACTGCTGCCACCGCCGCAGCTGCTGCTACTCCCTCCGCCGCAGCTGCTGCTTCCCCCACCACAGCTGCTGCTTCCCCCGCCGCAACTGCCCCCGCCGCACCCGCTGTCGCCGCCGCTGCCGCCCGAACAGCTACTCCCCGAGTCGCCGCCACCGCACCCGCTCCCGTGCCTGCGGTGTCCCATCCCGGCGCCGCCCGCGAACCAGGGCCCCTGGCTGCGGTTCGGCGGCCACCCCGGCTGCCGCGGGGGCGTGCTGACCGCCTTGACCAGCGCCACCACCAACACCACGACGGCACACACAATCAGCAGGGTCAGGATGAGACTCAGGACAATGAGCGCAGCCGTCATGACGGAATGGTAGCGGCGCGCGGCCGTACAGTGAATCGTGCAGTTTTTCCGTTCCCGACAGCGCCTCCGCCGCCAGGTCGACCTGCGCGACGTCGAGCAGGCCGTGGCCGAGCTGGAACTCTCCGAGGCCGTCTTCAAGACGTGCCCGTGGCAGCCGCGCGAGCTGGTGGAGACCGGTCTGCGTCAGTGGCTGCGCTGCTGCGGCGCGGCGATGCGCGACGGCCAGGTCATCGGCATGCCCTCGCACGCGGTGGACGAGGCCTGGCACGGCCTGATTCTGTGCACGGAGCGCTACGCCGCGTTCTGCACGGCCGCTTACGGCCGCTTCCTGCACCACTATCCGGACGGTGACGCGCCGCCGCGCAAGCTCGTGGCGCACGGCTCGATGGCCGAACAGCTGGGCCGCACGGTGGTGGCCTGGTCGATGGTCGCGCGACCGGACGAGACCTGCGTGCTGTGGGATCTCGACAGCAAGGTCGGGGTCGCCCACCCGTGGGGCATCGACGCCCGGCGCGTCGCGGCGATCGAGGCCGAGCTGCACCGGGCGTCGACGGACCCTAGGTGAGCTTCACCCGCGCCGCGAGGAACCGCACCACCGCGGGCGCGAAGCGGTTGAACTGGTACTGCAACCGCGCCTCCGGGGTGACCGGCACGATGCTGCGGTCGCGCCGGACGGCACGCACGATCTGATCGGCGACCTTGTCCGGCGTGTAGCGGCGCATCCGGTACAGGTTGTCGTACTTGGCCTGCTTGCGCTTCTCCTCCTCGGCGCTGAGGCCCGAAAAGGTAGTGGTGGCAACGATATTGGTGTGCACGATGCCCGGGCAGATGGTGTGCACCGAGATACCGCGGCCCGCCAGCTCGGCGCGCAGGCAGTCGGAGAACATGAACACCGCCGACTTGCTGGTCGAGTACGCACTGAACCCCTGCTGCGGGCCGTAGGCGGCCATGCTGGACAGATTGACGATGTGTCCGCCGAGGCCGCGCTCGGCCATGGCGGCGCCGAAGGCGCGACAGCCGTTCACCACGCCGCCGAGGTTGATCCGCAGCACACGATCGAACTCCGCCGAGGGCGTGTCGAAGAACCCGCCCGCCTGGCCGATGCCCGCGTTGTTTATCAAGATGTCGGGCACGCCGTGCGCGGCGATCACCTCGGCCGCGTGCGAGGTCACCGCGGCCTCGTCGGAGACGTCGAGCCGATAGGCGTGCGCCACACCGTTTTCCGCGGCGATCAGCTCGGCGGTCTGCTTCGCCGCGTCCAGATTGATGTCCGACAGCACGATCTCGGCGCCGAGCCGGGCGAACGCCAGCGCCGTCTCCCGGCCGATCCCGCTGCCACCGCCGGTGATCACCACCAGCTGGTCGTCGAACTCTTTTCGGGTCCGGTCGGTTTCGGCACGGCGCAGACCGCGCGGTGCCGCGCCGCCGTCGAGGGTGTCGATCAGCTCGGTGGTGGCGGTGGCCAGCAATTCGGGGTGCGAGAACGGCATCCAGTGCCCGGCGGGCACGTCCCGTCGCCACAGTCGCGAGACCCACTTGCGTTCGTCGTCGTAACCCGCGGGGCGCACCGCCACATCGCGGCCCGCCACGATCAGCTGAACCGGCACCTCGGTGCGCCGCTCGCGCGGGGCGAGCATCCGCTGCACGATGTTCGCGCGATAGATGAGCAGACCGTCGACGATGTCGCGCCGGAAGGTCGGGGCGAGGGTGACGGTCGACGTGGGCGTGCCGTTCATCAGGGAAACCGCACGCTGCCAACGCTCTTCGGTACCGAATGCGCCGAAGGCGGCCCGCGGCAATCCCGGAGTCATGAAGAAGGCCGTGTACGCCGAGGAAAGCAGCTGGGTGAACGGCTGCCACACGTTGCGCGGGGTGGGCCGGGAGAGCCTGGCGCGCACCCACTTTCCGATGTGGTCGAGATTCGGGCCGGACACGGAGGTGAACGACGCGATCCGGGCGGTGGCGCGCGGTTCGCACACCGCCTCCCACACCTGGACCGAACCCCAGTCGTGGGCGAGCACGTGCACCGGCGCGTCCGGGCTCACCGCGTCGGCGACGGCGAAGAAGTCGGCTGCGAGCGCGTCCAGCCGGAAGTCGGCGGTCCGCCGGGTGCGGGTGGACCGGCCGTGCCCGCGGGTGTCGTAGGTGACGACGTGGAACCGCCGCGCCAGCAGCGGCACCACGGCGCTCCAGAGGTGGTGGGTGTCCGGCCAGCCGTGCACGAGCACCACGGTCGGGGCCGCGGGATCGCCGTATTCGTAGACGGCGAGCTCGAATTCACCGTTGCGCACGATCCGTTCGGTCACTTCCGAGTCGATATCCGTAGTCATCGACGTCTCCTGTTCTGGTCGGAGGGGTCTTCACTACAGGTCGAGCACGAGACGCCCTCGATCGCAGCGCGATACGCAGGCCAGCATCTCGCCGTCCGCGCGCTCGTCCTCGGTGAGCACGGTGTCGCGATGGTCCGGCTCACCGGCCAGTACGCGCACCTTGCAGGTTCGGCAGAAACCCTGCCGACACGAATACGGTTGATCAGGACGGGATTTCAGGAGGGTGGCCAGCGCCGACTCGTCGGCGGGCACCTGGAGCACCTCCCCGGTGGAGGCGAGCTGGATCTCGAACGGCCGCCCGTTCACCACGGGCGGCGGCGAGAAACGCTCGGAATGCAGTTCCACGCCGCGCATCCGGCGCACCGCGTCGGCGACGGTGTCGGTCATCGGCACCGGGCCGCAGCAGTAGACCGCGGTGCCCGTGGTGACGCCGGGCAGCAGCGCGGCCGCGTCCGGCAGTCCGTGTTCGTCGTCGGTGCGCACGGTGACGCGGTCGCCGAACGTCTCGATCTCGTCGAGGAACGGGATGGTCTCGCGACTGCGGCCGACGTACACCATGGACCAGTCGAGTCCGAGCCGCACGGCCAGCCGCGCCATCGGCAGGATCGGGGTGATTCCGATGCCGCCGGCGACGAAGTGCAGATGCACCGCGGGCGAACCGTAGCCGGGCACCGCGAACGGGAAGGCGTTGCGCGGACCGCGCACCACGATCGGGCTACCGACAGGCAAGGCGTCGTGCACCTCGACCGAACCGCCGCCACCATCCGGGATGCGGCGCACCGCGACCCGATAGGCACGAGTGTCCGCAGGGTCGCCGCACAGCGAGTACTGCCGCAGCTTGCCGGAGGGCAACTCGAGATCCAGGTGCGCGCCAGGCCGCCACGCGGGCAGTTCGCGCCCGTCCGGCGCCTCGAGCCGCAGGCTCACCACGTCCTGGTCGTGCGCCTCGACCCGGCGCTCGGTGACGACCAGCGCGAGCCTGCGGTCGTCGACCTTCGGGCTCAGATCCCGCCGGTTGACCAGCGTGGCCCAGCGCAACCGGGCCGTCGCCAGCGCGTCGAACACCCGCACCGCGCGGTCCCGATCACGCTTGCCGAACAGATCGGCGGGTAGCCGCTCCGGGATGACCCGCGGGCTCACGAGGCGACCGCGCGCGCCGCGGGCGACGTGGCCAGGTACGCCACCGCCTGGGCGGTGGAGCCGACCGTCTCCGGGTTGTAGCCGGGCTTGAACGTGGACAGCGCACTCCACAGCAGCGAGGGTACGCCGGGCAGTGAGCCGCGCCACATGGCGCCGAAAACGCGCTTGATCAGCCGCGGGTATCCGAGATCGGGCAGCGCGGGGTCCTGCTGGACCATGAACTTGGTGCCGCGGACGACCAGCGAGACGAAGATCGGGAACACCAGCACCATCAGCGCCGACCTGCGGACGTACCCCGCGCCGAAATACACCGCCACGTCGTGGGCGACATGCCGGTGCTCGACTTCCTCCGCGCCGTGCCACCGGAACAGGTCGGCCACCCGCGGGTCCGCGCCGAACTTCTCCAGGTCGGCGTTGAGCACCCAGTCGCCGAGGAAGGCGAAGAAGTGCTCGAGGCAGGCGATGAAGGCCAGCCGCTCGACCATGATCTGGCGCTGCGCGATGCCCTCGACGTCCGTGGGCCCGAGCGTCTTGCGGAACAGGTATTCGGCCTGGCGCACATAGGGCTCCGGGTCGATGCCGTTCGCCGAGAGCACCTCGTGCAGCACCTTGTCGTGAGTCTCGGCGTGCATCGATTCCTGGCCGATGAAGCCGAGCATCGCCTCGCGGAGCTTCTCGTCCTTGACGTAGGGCAAGGCCTCGGCGTAGGCGGCGCAGAACATGCGCTCGCCCTCGGGGAGCAGCAGGTTCAGCGAATTGATCAGGTGCGAGGCGATCGGCTCCTCCGGCATCCAGTGCAGCGGAGTGTCGGCCCAATCGAACTGGACATTGCGCGCGTTGAGCGCCACCTCGCCCGGATCGGTGTCCGGCCGCCGGTGAGCCCTGCGAAGTAGCTTCATCGGTACTCCCTCGATCCTCATACGTGCACCTCGGCAGCGAATCGGCATGGGTCAGCGCCGGTTCCTGCGCGGGTGTAGCAACGATCATACACGTATATGGAACTAGCGGTAACACACATAGGGAGCGTCAATCGAGCCCGAAATTAGAACACGTTCTAGTAGGCTTCGGCTATGGAACGATTGACCGGATTGGATGCCAGTTTCCTCTATCTCGAGACCGGGACCCAGCATCTACACGTCTGCGCGCTGCTCATCCTGGACCCGGCGGCCGACGGCGCGCGCTACTCCTTCGACTCCTTCAAGGCCGAGCTGGGCCGCCGAGTACCCCTGATCCCGCAGATGCGGCGGCGACTACACGAAGTGCCGTTCAACCTGGACCATCCGGTCTGGGTGGAGGACCCCGACTTCGATCTCGACTACCACATCCGGCGCATCGGCATCCCGAGTCCGGGCGGCAGGAGCGAGCTGGCCGAACTGGTCGGCGACATCGCCAGCAGGCCGATGGACCGCGACCGGCCGCTGTGGCAGATGAACGTGGTCGAAGGCGTCGACGGCGACAAGGTCGCGGTGATCTGCAAGTACCACCACGCCGCCGTGGACGGCATCACCGGCACGAACATGATGATGCACCTGTGCGACATGGAACCGGGCGTGACCCGACCGGAGCCGACGGAGGAATGGCGGCCCGAGTCCGCGCCGAACGACTTGAAGCTGTTCGCGGAGGCGGCTGTTCGACTGCCGGGCAAGATGGGCATCGTCGGCATGGTGCCCAAGACCGTCGGCATGCTCGCCGGTTTCGCGCAGCGGCGGCGAAACAACCAGGCGGGCATGGCGATTCCGCTCACCGCGCCGCGCACCCCGTTCAACAAGGCGATCACCCCGCACCGCGCGGTGGCCTTCGCCGAAGCGGATCTGGCCGACATCAAGGAGATCAAGACCGCCTTCGACGTGAAGGTCAACGACGTTGTGCTGACCGTCGTCGGCGGCGTGCTGCGCGCCTATCTGGACAAGCACGACGAGCTGCCCGATCGCTCGCTCATCGCCTCGGTGCCGGTCTCGGTGCACGAATCCTCGCGGCACACCGAGGGAATCAACAAAGTCTCCTCGCTCTTCTCCGAGCTCGGCACCGACATCGCCGACCCGGTCGAGCGGCTGCGCGCGGTGGCCGCGGCGAATCGGAACGCCAAGGACGAACACGATCTGATCGGCGCCGACTTCCTGCAGGATTGGTCGAAGTACGCCCCGCCCAACACCTTCCAGCTCGCCGCGCGGGTGTACTCGTCGCTGAAGCTGGCCGAACATCATCCGGTGGTGCACAACCTCGTGGTCTCGAACGTGCCGGGCCCGCCGATGCCGCTGTACTTCTTGGGCATCAAGGTGGACGCGATGTATCCGTTCGGGCCGGTCTTCCACGGGGCAGGGCTCACCGTCACGGTGCTGTCCAACAACGGCGATCTCGACATCGGATTCATCGCCTGCAAGGAGCTCGTGCCCGATCTCGCCACGATGGCCGATGCGGTGCCGGGCATCATCGACGAATTGCGCACCGCGGCACGCGAAGTGGAGTAATCCCCATGCCGCCCTGTTCGCCACCGACGCCGAACAGGGTCTCCCGCAGCGATTTTCGCCGGGTCACTGCCGCGCGGCAACGGCAGCGCAGCCGTCGAGCAGCGCGGGAACGAAACGCTCCGCGCCGAAGACACAGCCCGTATGTCCCGTCCCGGCCAGGTGAATGGTCGCGCCGGGAATCATCGTCGCCATCTCCAGCTGCCGATACACCGGAATCGCCCGGTCGCGGGTCGTGATGACCACCGCCGTCGGCGCCGAAATCGCGCCGAGCCAGGCCGACGCGTCGAACCGTCCCACCTCCGCGATCACCTGAGCCAGCGCCCAGCCGCTCGTGCTGCGGAATTCCTCCAGCGCCCAGCGCTCGAAACCGCCTGGCGGCCAGGTATGTTCCGGCAGTTCGGACAACCTGCTCGCGAATGCGTCGAGGCGCCGCAGCGAATACGGGCCGATGGCATCGGCGAAAGCGCCGAACACCTGATGGAACGCCCGCTCGCGCCACTTCTCCCGGAATCGATACGGCGTCGCGCACAGCACCAGCCCGCCCACGCGGTCCGGATGACGGTGGGCCGCCGTCAACGCGACCACGCCGCCGAGCGAATAGCCTGCGCAGAGGGGCCGCTCGACGTTCATGGCGTCGGCGACCGCCAGCACGTCGTCGGCGCAGTCGCGCACCGAGAAGTGCGGGGACTTGATGCCGCGCCCGTGCCAGCGCTGGTCGAACAGGATCACCCGGTAGCGCTCGGCTAGCGCAGCCAGCGCGGGAAACCAGGTGAGGTAGGCGGTGCTCGCGGTGCCGTGCAGCAGGATCACGGTCGGCGCGCCCTCTGGCCCCGGCATGTCGACCACGTAGGTGCGTCCCCTGCCCGCCAACTCGACCACGCGGCCGCCGGGCACCTCGGCGATGTCGGGAACGCCCGCGCGGCGGATCCACCGTCGGATCCGGTCGGGATTCGCCATCCTCGGACCTCCTCCGGGCGACAATACTGGAACACGTTCCATTCGATGATGCCACAGCGTTACGGACCGGTCTGTGCTGCGCGGCGGATTCTTCGCCTCGCGGACCCGCTGAACTATGCGGATGTTATGTAACGTGTTCACGTCGGCTACCGCCGACGCTTTTCCGCGACGGACGGAGGTACCGCAATGGGGCGGCTGACCGGCAAGGTGGCCTTGATCAGCGGTGGAGCCCGCGGCATGGGCGCCGCGCACGCCAAGAAGTTCGTGGCCGAGGACGCGCGCGTCGTGCTCGGAGACGTCCTCGACGACGAGGGCAAGGCGCTGGCCGAGGAACTCGGCGACTACGCCGTCTATGTGCACCTCGACGTCCGGGAGAAGGCGGACTGGCAGGCCTCCGCCGCCGAAGCCGTGCAGCGGTTCGGCGCGCTGAACGTCCTGGTGAACAATGCCGGGATCGTCAACGGGAACCTGCTGGTGGACTTCGCGCTGGAGGAATGGCAGCGCATTATCGACATCAACCTGACCGGCACCTTCCTCGGCATGCAGGCGGCGACTCCCGCGATGATCGAGGCGGGCGGCGGCTCCATCGTCAACATCTCCTCCGTGGAGGGCATGCGCGGCAGCCCCGGCCTGCACGGTTACACCGCGACCAAGTTCGCCGTCCGGGGTCTGACGAAATCGACCGCGCTGGAGTTGGCGCAGCACGGGATTCGGGTGAACTCGGTGCATCCAGGCTTGATCAGCACGCCGATGACCGAGGGCATTCCGGCGGATTTCCTCCAGATCCCACTGGGGCGGGCGGCGGATCCGGAGGAGGTGTCGAATTTGGTGACGTATCTGGCGAGTGATGAATCGTCGTATTCGACGGGGGCCGAGTTCGTCATCGATGGGGGGTTGACGGTGGGGGTTCCGCACAAGACGTTCTAGTCGAAGCGCCTGGTCGGGTCCTCAGCGGGACCGGTCGGGTGGCCGCGCTCCCGTTGTCGCCCGTTGGCACCTCGGCAGCGGTCATACCGGCCGTCACCTAATGCGGCGCCCTCGGGCGGCACGCGACGACGTGGCACCGGGCACCGGGCACACACCGGCAATCACCCCTCGGCCGCATCCGCCAGCGGCCCCGGCGACCCACACCCGGGACAGTTACGCCTCAGCGGGGGCGATGATCTCGAGCAGGATTCGTTGGCGGCCACGCACCGCAGTCACCCAGCGACGGCAACCGCCAACGGCCCGCACCCGGAGGTAGTCACGAGATCTCCTGTCCTGTCGCGCTTCCCACGCACCTCAGCTGGAGAGCAGCAGTCCCGTAGCTAGGGCGAACATCACCAGCGCGATCGCCGAATCCAGTACTCGCCAAGCCGTCGGGCGGGTGAACAGCGGTCCCAGGAGGCGGGCGCCGAAGCCGAGTGTGACGAACCACAGGATGCTGGCGAGCATCGCGCCCGCGCCGAGGAACCAGCGGTCGGGCGGTGCGTAGGTGTTGGCGAAGGAGCCGAGCAGCAGGACCGTGTCCAGGTAGACGTGCGGATTCAGCCAGGTCAGCGCCAGGCAGGTGAGGACGGTCGCGCCGAGCGCCACCGACGCGCCCGCACCGTCGGGGGTGAGCGAGCCGCCGGACAGCACGCGCCGCGCGGCGAGCGCGCCGTAGCCGATGAGGAACGCCGCACCCGCGTAGCGCACCGCGGTCACCACCGAGGGCAGCGATTCCACCAGGGCCCCGAAACCGGCGATGCCCGCGGCGATCAGCACGATGTCCGACAGTGCGCACACCGCGACCACCGCGGCGACGTGCTGACCGCGCACGCCTTGACGCAGCACAAAGGCGTTCTGCGCGCCGATCGCGACGATCAGCGACAGCCCGAAGCCCAGACCGGAGAGTGCGGCGAAGCCCGCCGAGGAAACCGTCACGTTCATCGACGCTAAGTCCGCGCCATCCAACCAGACAAGCTAAAGATTCTGAAGCATCATTAGACTTTCTCAACATGGATCTGCAGCTCGACCAGCTCAGGGCGCTCAACGCGGCGGTCACCGAAGGGACCTTCGAGGCCGCCGCCCGCAGTCTCCGCGTCACACCATCGGCGGTCAGCCAGCGCATCAAGGCGCTCGAAGACGCCGCGGGTCGCATTCTGCTGCAACGCACGAAACCGGTGCGCGCCACCGAATCCGGGCTCGCCGTGCTGCGCCTCGCCCGCCAGATCGACCTGCTCACCGGCGACACCGCCCGCGAACTCGGCGACGCCGACCACCCGGTCGACCGCCCGATCCGCCTACCCATCGCGGTCAACGCCGACTCCCTGGAGACCTGGGTCATGCCCGCTCTCAGCGAGGCGCCGCCCGGCGTGTGCTTCGAGATCCATCGCGAAGACGAGGAGCACACCACCGCGCTGCTGCGCGACGGCACCGTCATGGCGGCCATCACCGCCACCGCGAAGCCGGTGCAGGGCTGCAAGGTCGACAAGCTCGGCGCCATGCGATATCGCCCGATGGCCAGCCCGGCGTTCGCCCGCACCTGGTTCGCCGACGGGCCCACCGCCAAGGCCTACGCCGCCGCACCCGTCGTCCTGTTCGACCGCAAGGACGACCTCCAAGATCGCCACCTCCGCCGCCGCACCCGCCAGCCGATCGACCCGCCCCGCCACTATGTCCCCTCGTCCACCGCCTTCGGCACGGCAGTCCGCCTCGGCCTGGGCTGGGGCATGCTGCCAGATCTACAGACCGCCGACGACTCACCGACGAGTTTGGTTCCGATAGACGAGGATTCGTACATCGACGTGCCGCTGTACTGGCAGCAGTGGAAGTTGCATTCGCCCGCGTTGAGCGCGGTCGCCGGGGCGATCGCAGAGGCGGCCGCCGCGGCGTTGCGGTGAGCCGGTCGGGTATGTGCGTGCTGAGGGGCGGGCGCGCAGTGCTGGGTCGTCGAGGGCAGAGCTTTCCGGCGCGTCGAACTGAGCTATCGGCAGGTTGTACCGAGTGCTGAGATATCAGCGGCGCCGCTCATCGAGTGCGCGCCACGGCGTCATCGAGAGCGCTTGCGCACGTACAGTTCCTGGCTCGTGCGGGCGACGAGTTCGCCGTCGGGACCGACGAGCTCGGCGGAGTGGTTGGTACGGGAGACACCGTCCGACTCCAGGTTTCGACGGATCATCGCCATGTCCTCGGGGGGCATCTGCATCGTCACGCGCACCAACCCGCGGCCGGGGCGGACGAATTCCGTTGTGGCCGTGGTATTCCAGACCCAGTGTCCGTCACCCAGCTGCCACAGGGCCATCAGACCGAAGAACGGGTCGGTCATCATGGACAAGATGCCGCCGAACGCCACGCCGGCGTGGTTCTTGTTCCAGCCGCTCACCTTGTGCCGCACGGTGATACTGGACCAATCATCGGCCACGTGCTCGATGCGGATACCGCCCATCAGGAAGACCGGGTACGCGTTCGTCATCAGCCGAAACTGCCCGGCCGACAACTTCCGCAAAGTATTCGCCATGACCATGTGTTCCCCCTTGGTTGCGCGATCACCGATCGAGACAGTACCCACCGCTGTGGTGCACGCAAACCTGTGTCTTTCGGCGCTCGAACGCGGCGGCTGCGCGACGGTCGCCTGGTAGCCGCGTCCACTCAGACGATCTTGTCGGCCACCAGGATGACCTTGCCCGCCGCCTTGCCGTCGTGCAGGTGGTTCATCGCATCCGGTGTCGCGGTGAGCGGCAGCATGCGGTCGAGCAGGATATGGGCGCCGTCATCGATCTTCCGCACCACCGCCGCGAGACGTCCCGCAGCCGAAGTATGGAAAACGAACTCCGCACGCAGGCCAAGCGCTTCGGCGCGTTCGACGTCGGGCGGTACCGGCAGCGCCACAAGCAATCCACCGGGTCGCAGCGCCTCGAGCGATCGTGCTTCGTTCTCGCCGCCCACGGTATCCAGCACGACGTCCACCCCGGAGATCGACTCGGTGAAATCGGCAACCTTGTAGTCGACAACCTCGTGCGCCCCGAGTTTCAGTGCGATATCGACACCGGCACCCGACGCAGTGGCGATCACGCGGGCACCGATATCCCGGGCGAACTGAACCGCGAAGCTGCCGACACCGCCCGCCCCGCCGTGCACGAGCACGGTCTGGCCCGTCCGCAGGCTCGCCACCTCGGTGAGTGCCTGCCACGCGGTACCCGCGGCGGTCACAATGCCCGCCGAAAGCGGAAGGGATACCGACGCGGGAGCCTTGGCCAGTTGGTCGGCCGGAACCGTAGTGAATTCGGCGGCGGCGCCGCCCCGGGTGGGATCGAGCCTGGCGACCACCCGATCCCCCACCGACCATCCGGCGACCTCGGCGCCCACCTCGGCGATGGTCCCCGACACATCGGTGCCCAGCGTGTACGGGAACTGCACCGGGAAGAATCCTTGCACGGCGCCCGAGGCGATCTTCAGGTCGAGCGGATTCAGTGCGACACCCGATACGCGGAGGAGAACCTCGCGCGGTCCGACCGCCGGATCGTCGATGTCCACCGCCTCGGCCTGCCCGCCATAAGCTCGAATCTGTACTGCCTTCATGACCTACGCTTCTTCCTTTTCCTTCTCGGCCGGCCACGCGCCGACCTGCTGGACCCAGCCGAACCAGTCCTCGAGGTGCCAGGTCCGGGCGATGCGCCCCGCAGCGATCTCGTGGAATTCGTGGATAGGGATGTGGGCTTCCCGTCCGGATCCCGGGACGCCGAACCATTCGCCGCGATGCGTGCCGCAGATCTCGCCCCGGACACCGACGAGCCCGTCGCCGTTGTCGTCACGCCCGTCGACGATGGCGTGGATGACGACCTTCACCTCCGCAAAGGCCTGGGAGAATGCCGCGATGAGGGGTTTGATCCCGTCGCGCCCCGGCGCCTGCCCGGGTGCGAGCGGAATATCCTCCCAGCCGGGCGTCAGAACGGTGTCGAGCAGATCCACCTCGCCGCTGAAGGCCCGATAGAAGGTTGCCAGCAGTTCATCCGGCGGGCTGGCCATCATGTTGTCTCCGTTCATCATTGGTAGCCGGGATCGCGACTTTCGCCGATACCCCGGTTCGAACTCCTCTGAGTGTCGTCGGCTCGAGAAACGGCATCCAGGTGGCGCCTGCACCGGGGTCGGCAGCCCCACCGTCAGGGCAAACCGGCCAGATTCTCTTCGGTCACGCGCCATTCGGCAGCCGCGACATTCGCCCTCAGCAGGGCGAAACTGATTCGGCTGCGGCAGCTTTCGTTGCGGATCTGATCGCCCGCGGCGGCAGCCAGGGAATCGCGTTGGCAGACCGGGGATCCCGCCCCACGGGAGAACACCACCTGGTTGGCATGGCGGCACCGAGCGACGGTGGAGATCGCGCAGTCGATCACATCCACCGAACCCATAGGTCGTTCGGCCGATGCGGCCGAGACAGCGCCTTCTAGATCATCTTGGGCACACGAGGTCGGGGATCACCCCGTCGATGGAAGGAGAATTCATGGTCAGCGCTGCTGCGACGGTCGGCGTGGGGTGCATCGAGCCCGCCGAGGTACATCTGGACGATCTCGACTTCATGGGGAACCTGCACAACGGCCGGTATGCGCTGCTGATCGAGCGGGCACTGGTCGCGGTGTGGGCACGCGCGGGATACTCCATCGTCGACGGGGTACCAACACATCCCGATGTCGTACATGTCGTGTTGGAGCAGACGATCAGGTACCGCAGTCCCGTTCGCGGTGTCGGGCGGGTTGCGGTTCGGTTCTGGCTGAAGCACCTGGGCAAGAGCAGCATGGTCTTCGATTTCCAGGTGGCTTCCACCGACGGGCACACCGTGCACGCCGAAGGCACGCGCACCGAGGTGAACATCGATCTCGCCTCGCTGCGTTCGGCGCCGTGGGCCGATGCGACTCGCGAGCTGGCCGATTCGCTCTTCGAGCGTTCACCGATCGCGGAGCAGCCCGCCGCTTCCGAGACCAACGACCGGTGAGGCGAAATCCGCTGTGCCGCAGCAGAACAATGCTAGCCGTACTGGAGAATACATGACTCGCACGACCGAACCGAATCCCGCTCCCGCGGCGGACACCGGACCGCGGCAGCGGGCCGACGCCTGGCTCCGCGATTTCGAATCGGCGCTCGCCGCAGGCGACGCGCACACCGCGGCCGCGATGTTCACCGTCGATGGCCTCTGGCGCGATCTGGTGGCATTCACCTGGAACATCAAGACGCTCGAGGGCCGTGTCGAAATCGCCGATATGGTGCGGACCCAGGTCGCCGACATCCGCCCGCGCGGCTTCCACACGACCGATGCGGCAACCGAATCCGAAGGCGTGATCACGGCGTCGATCGGATTCGACACCGCCGTCGGCAGCGGGATCGGACTGCTCCGCCTCACCGACGCCGGGGCCTTCACATTACTCACGACATTGCACGAACTTCACGGCCGCCCAGAGCCGGTCGGCGCGCAGCGGCCGAAAGGTGTAACGCACGAGGCGATTCGACACCGGATCGGCGCCGAAGATCGCGAACAGGAGGACCTGGAACTCGGCCGCAGCCGCCAGCCCTATGTGGTGGTGGTCGGCGGCGGGCAGGCCGGTATCGTGCTCGGCGCGCGGCTGCGTCAGCTGGGCGTGCCCGCCCTCGTCATCGACGAGAACGACCGCCCAGGCGATCGATGGCGCGCCCGCTACAAGTCACTGGCCCTGCACGATCCGGTGTGGTACGACCACCTGCCCTATCTGCCGTTCCCCGACAACTGGCCGGTATTCACCCCGAAGGACAAACTCGCCGACTGGCTGGAGTTCTACACCCGCGTCATGGAGGTGCCGTACTGGTCGAAGACCACCTGCGTACGCGCCTCCTATGACGAACAGCATCGGCAATGGGGCGTGCACGTGCGGCGCGACGGGGAATCGCTGGTACTCACACCGCGACACCTGGTGCTGGCCACCGGCATGTCCGGCAAGCCGAATGTGCCGAATATTCCTGGTGCGAATCGGTTTCGCGGCGAGCAACAGCATTCGAGCCGCCACCCCGGACCGGACGCCTACGCGGGCAAGCGCGCGGTGGTGATCGGCTCGGGCAACTCCGCCCACGACATCGGCGCCGCACTGTGGGAGGCCGGGGCCCGGGTCACCATGGTGCAGCGCTCCTCGACGCATGTCGTGAGATCGGAGTCGGCCATGGAGCTCGCGCTCGGCGAGCTGTACTCCGAACAGGCCGTCGCGAACGGGATCACCACCGAGAAGGCGGACTTGATCTTCGCCTCGCTTCCCTATCGACTGCTGCCGAGCCTCCAGGTTCCGATCTACTCCGCCATCCGGGAACGCGATGCCGAGTTCTATGCCCGGCTGAAGCGGGCCGGATTCCAATTGGATTGGGGTGACGACGATTCCGGGCTGTTCATGAAGTATCTGCGTGGCGGGTCCGGCTACTATATCGACACCGGCGCCTCGGAACTGATCGCCAACGGCGACATCCGACTCGCCCACGGGGAGGTGCGTGAACTCACCGAGGACGCCGTCGTCCTCGGTGACGGCACCGCGCTACTCGCCGATCTCGTCGTCTACGCCACCGGCTACGCACCGATGCACCATTGGGTCGCCGACCTCATCGGCCCGGGGACGGGCGAGACCGTCGGCAGATGCTGGGGCTACGGTTCGGGCACGACCAAGGACCCCGGCCCCTGGGAAGGCGAGCTGCGCAATATGTGGAAGCCCACCGCGCAGGATGGACTCTGGTTCCATGGAGGCAACCTGCACCAAACGCGCTTCTACTCGCGATATCTCGCAGTGCAGCTCGCCGCGCACTACGCGAACATTCCCACCCCGGTGTACGGGCTGCAGCAGGTCCATCACCGAACCTGACCGACAGGAGCACTGACAGGATGCGGTGGCAAGTATCGGTACTGGGACCGGTCGAGGCGTGTGCCGGTTCGACCGTGATCGCGATTTCCCAGCCGAAGAATCAGGCACTACTGGCAATGATCGCGATGTCCGGACGAACCGTATCGATCACCGAGCTGATCGACGGGATCTGGGGCGCGAACAGTCCGGATTCGGCGATCGGCGCGGTCCGCAACCTCGTGTGGTCGGTGCGGCGGCACCTCGCCGTCCGCACCGACTCCACCGATATTGTGGCGTCGGTGCCGGGTGGATATCACCTGGCCATTCCCGTCGGCACCGATGCGGCGATCGCGGAGAGGCATCGCGATGCCGCCGAGTCTGCCTGCACCGCTGGTAGATTCACCGAGGCGAAGGCGGAAGTCGATGCGGCGTTAGGACTGTGGCGCGGCGACCCACTGACGGGAGTACCCGGGCCGTGGGCGGAGAGCCAGCGATCCCGGCTACGCAGGCTGCACCGGGCACTGCGGGAGCAGTCGATCGATATCGCCCTCGCACTCCGCGATCATGACCGCGCCATTGCCGAGGCCGAATCGCTCCGGGCGTCCGATCCGCACTGCGAGCGGCTCTGCGCGCTGCAGATGACCGCGCTTCACTACGCGGGCCGACGTGCCGAGGCACTGACCGTCTACCAGCACACCAGGCAGCGTCTCGTCGACGATCTCGGCCTCGAACCGGGACCGGCGCTGACCGAACTGCATCGACGGATCCTCACCGAGAGCAAGGTGACGCTACCGGCCGCGAGCACGAGGGACGCGCCGGTAGTGCAGCGGTTGCCAGCCCAATTGCCGACGGACACTGCCGATTTCACCGGCCGCACCGGCGAAGCGGCAGCACTGGAAATTGATCTCACCCCCTCCGGCACGGTGGTCGTGGCCAGTGTGACGGGCATGCCCGGAGTCGGCAAGTCGGCTTTGGCCGTGCACATCTCGCACCGCGTCCGTGATCGTTATCCCGACGGCCAGTTCCACTTCGACCTGCGGGGCAGCCGTCCCGATCCGGTCCAGCCGGGCGATGCGCTCGCCGCGTTCCTGCGCGCGCTCGGCGTACCCGATACCGGCATCCCGCCGGAGTCGAATCAACGCGGCGCCCTGTGGCGGTCGATGATCGACGGTCGCCGAATGCTGGTCGTGCTGGACGACGCGTACGACGCCGAGCAGGTAGCGCCCCTGCTACCGGGCGGCCCGGGTAGCGCCGTCCTGATCACCGGTCGCCGCCCGATCGTCCTGCCTGGTATCCGATCCCGGCGTCTCGCCGTGCTCGATATGGTCGCCGGTGTGACGCTGCTCGGCCGGATCGTGGGACACGACCGCGTCGCCGCCGAGCCCCGGGCCGCTCGAGACCTCGTACACCTGTGCGGGCATCTGCCGCTGGCGATCCGGCTCGCCGGAGGCCGGATCGCCATGCGGCCCGAATGGACCCTCCGCTCGGCGGCCGATCGGATCACCGCCCGGCGGGCGGGGCCCGACGCATTCGAATTCGGCGGCATCACCGTGGAGTCGGCCTTCCGATCGGGGTATGCACGGCTGGATTCCGAAGCGGCACAGGCATTCCGACTGCTCGCCCGGGTCGACACCTCGGTACTCACACTGCCGGTGATCGCGGGTGCGCTGGAGCGCGATCACCGTGCGGCCGAACGATTGTGCGAGGACCTGGTCGACCACGGCATGCTGGAGCCGATCAGACATGGCCACTACCGATTTCACGAGCTGCTGCGCAGCTTCGCACGCGCGGAGCTAAGGCAACAGGCCGTGCTCCATGGCGAAGACCGCGACACCGGCCCGGGTTCGCCGTCCGGTCTTGTTGTAGATGTGCGCAAGGTGGTGGCCCACCGTCCGGTCCGAAATCCGCAGCCGCTCAGCGATTTCCCGGTTGCGTAGGCCGCGGGCGGCCAAACAGAGCACCTCCACTTCCCGTTCGGTCAGGCCTGCGGGCAGCCCCTGACGCGGCCGGGGCTGGCCCGCGGCCTCGATGACCAGCGCGCAGGACTGCCGGTCGAGCGTGCCGTCGTCGGCCTCTTTCATCAGCAGCTCGGCCGCGGCCTGCGGATCGAACGCCGCACGGTGCGCACGGGGTTCGGTGAGCGCGGCGAAGGTGTCGGCGGCGGCCAGGATGCGGGCGGCCAACGGCAACTGCGTGGACGAATCGCCGCGGTGGTAGCCGGTGCCGTCGGCCCGCTCGTGATGGGCGGACGCGATCGGCGCGAGATGCGCCAGCGCGGGCACCCGATCGAGCACCCGCTGCGTCCAGTAGGTGTGCATCCGGACCCGTTCCATCTCGGCGATCCCCAGCGGACCGGGCCGATCCCAGATGCTGCTCGGCACGCCGACCCGGCCGAGATCGTGCAGCAGAGCGGCGCACCGCAATTCGACGACCGCGGCCGCATCCAGACCGGCAAGCTTGCCCGCACCCGCCGCCAAGGCGGCGACATGCTCGCTGTGGCCGAGCAACCACTGGCTCTTCAGATCCACCAGCCGGGCCAGCACCGCACACAGCCGCGGCAGCGCGTCGGACGCGACTGTGATGTGCGGTACCGGTTCCACCGCGAGCACGGCCGCGATCGCGTCCGGGTGCTCCAGCGGGGCCAACGCCGCACCCGGATCGGCGCAGAACACCTCGACCAGATGCGGATCGAGATGCCGGCCGCCCCGGCGCCGGATCTCGGACACCGCGCCGGTCAGTCCACCCACCGCATGGGCGAGTACCGCCTGCTCGGCGAGGTGGATCACCCGCGTGGCCAGCGAAAGATCCTCGCCCGCACGACCGTCCGGAATACCGCGGCCGTCCCAGCGCTCGTACACATCGTCGAGGGCACGGATCGAATCCGACCGCAGGCCGAGCCCGCCGCCGAGTGCCCGGCCGGCCTCGCACCCGTTGCGCATCG
The DNA here is from genome assembly GCF_057708325.1 of Nocardia sp. bgisy134. Lineage (NCBI taxonomy): Bacteria > Bacillati > Actinomycetota > Actinomycetes > Mycobacteriales > Nocardiaceae > Nocardia > Nocardia sp. bgisy134. Next base: position 563,476 of record NZ_JBYIRW010000001.1, on the reverse strand, counting down.
CCTCGACACCGACCGTCGGGAGCACTTCGACAAGAGTCCGCGCGAGCCGCGGTGCATCGGCTCCGGCCCAGTGGCCGAAGTCGCGCAGCTGCGCGGCGAACATCGCCTCGTCACCGGGATCCAGGGTTTTCAGCGCCGCCTGGAACGCGACATCGTCACCGAAGATCGCCGCCAGCTCCGGCGCGAACGACGTACAGCCGATCGAGCGCAACAGCGCGGTCTCGAATACCACCCGAAGGGTCACCGGATCGGCGCCGAGCAAGGACTCCGCGAATGCCGTGGCGACCACACACGTGCGCAGCCCCTTCTCGAACGGCACACCCGCCGCGAGATCGGTCGTGAGCGACAGCGCCGCAAGCATTTCCGCTATTCGTACCGATCGCATCAGCCCGACACTAACATCGCGTGACCCTTGCGGCAGACCTCGGCCACAGGGCAGACCGGCCCCGACCCGGGACCGGTCTGGTCATCGCACCAGCGCGGGGTCACGACATCGCGGCGACCATAGTGTGCGTATCCGCGATCGTCTCGAACTCCACCGGTACCCGGCCCTCCATCCGCCACACGTGCACGAACCGGGCGCGCATCGCCTTACCCGTCTCCCGGCGCTGCCCGACGTAGTGGCCGAGCGCGAGCACCACATCCCGCACACCGAACAGTTCGTCCGGGATCACCGCGAAGTCCACCCACTCGGTGGTGAATCGGGCGAACACATTGCTCGCCACCGCATCGGGGCCGACGTAGGTGCCGCCGTAGGGCAGACCAGCGGTGACGGTCCACCTGATCTGCGGGCTCAGCGTCGCCAGCAGAGCCTCGCCGTTCCCCTCGGCGAGATCGAGGTACATTCCGGCCACCACGGCCTCATTGGCCGTCTCCCGCAGTTCCGTGATCCGACTGCCGCTCATGATGTTCACCTTTCTTTTCGGATACCGGCGCCCATCCTCTCGACATCCGCCCCCGGCACGCATCGGCCGAACGACCTACGAGATCTCCGCAGCCAGGGGTCCGCACCCCCTGGCTTCCGTTGGCCGTGCCCGATAAGAATGGCCAGGTGGACCTGCCTGAACTCGGAGCCTTCCTGCAATCGCGCCGCGCGCGGATCACGCCCACCGAGGTCGGTCTGCCCACGGGTTCGCGCCGCCGCGTCCCCGGCCTGCGGCGCGACGAGGTCGCGCAGCTGGCGGGCGCGTCCGTGGACTACTACATCGAACTCGAACGCGCCCGTGGCGCGCAACCATCGCCCCAGATGCTCGCCGCCCTTGCCCGCGCCCTGCGGCTGGACTCCGACGAACGCGACCACCTGTTCCGGCTCGCCGGACGCGAGCCCGCCACGGAGAGCGGGACCACCGCACACGTCCAACCAGCCCTGCTGGCACTGCTCGACGAGCTGCACGCCACCCCCGCGCAGATCATCACCGACCTGCACGAAACCGTGGTGCAGAACCGGCTGGCCGTGGCGCTGCTCGGCCCACCGGTCCCGGCCGAAGGTCACGCGACGAGCTTCGTCTACCGCTGGTTCACCGACCCGGCCAGCCGAACCGTGTATCCGGAGGCCGACCATCCGCACCATGCCAAGGTGATGGTGTCCGACCTGCGTGCCGCTGTCGTCCGCCGCGACCACGACGCGCGCTCCAGAGATATGGTCGCGCGCCTGCGCCGGGCCAGCGCCGAGTTCGCCGAACTCTGGGATACCGGCGACGTGGCCGTCCGGCGCGGCGACCGCAAACGCATCGACCACCCCACGCTCGGCGTGCTGGATGTCAACTGCCAGAACCTGTTCAGCGAGGACGGGCGTCAACGGCTCCAATTCTTCACGGCCCCGCCGGGGAGCCCCGCGGTCGAACAATTGCGACTGCTCGCCGTCATCGGTACCCAGGACCTCACCGATACGAGCCTCGACACCACGAATCGGACAACCCACGCTCCTTGATCCGCAAGCGAAATGTCCTCATCTGCCGCGTTGCGCGGCAGGAATCCTGGACCGGCTGAGGAACTCGCCCCACTATGCTGGGCGCCGTGACACCGAAAGCTGAGCAGGAACCAGTGCTGCGGGCCGACGCCGCGCGAAATCGTGCCCGGGTGTTACAGGTCGCCAGCGAGCAACTGGCCGCCGGTGACGACTCGCTCCAACTGAACGTCATCGCCCGGCTCGCCGGAGTGGGCGTGGGAACCGTGTACCGGCACTTTCCCAACCGCCATGCGTTGCGGGAGGCGCTGTTGGCGGAGCGCTTCCAAGAGCTCGTCGGCGAGGCGCAGGCTGCCGCCGCCGACGAGGATGCACTGGTGGGTCTGCACCGCTTACTGCGGTTTGCCCTCGAACGCGCCTTGGACGACGCAGGGTTCGCGGCTGTGCTCGAGTCAGCGAATGACGCCGAGACACGGACCTCAGCTATGAAGGCCGAACTCGACAGCGCCGTCGCGACTCTGCTCGACCGTGCGCGCGTGACCGGCGCCATCCGACGCGACATCGAGCCGGACGATGTGCGCCGCCTGCTGTGCGGCATCGAGCATGCCCTGCGCTCCGGCGACAGCGACTCGACGCGCACCCAGACCTACCTCGACGTCCTCCTCGAGGGCCTGCGGCCCGCGCGCTGACCGACCGTCTCATCCCGAACTCCAATAAGCGGATATCTATCCGTTCTGCTAAGTTGCCGAAGGAACCGGATAGCTATCCGATTCGATGGAAGCGTAGCGAGGGCAGGCCTGTGGAACAACGAGCAGTAGTAACGGCGGGGACCGGCGGAATCGGTCTCGAGACGGCGATAGGTCTAGCGGCGCGCGGCTTCGCCGTCACCGTGGTCGGCCGCAACGTCGAGCGCGGCGCCCGCGCGGTCGAGCGGATCGCGGCGGCCGCCACCGAAGCCGAGCCACGTTTTGTGGCAACCGATCTCGCATCGCTCGGCAACGTGCGCGCGCTCGCCACACAGCTGGCGGCCGAGGGACCGCTGAAGGTTCTGGTCAACAATGTCGGCGCGATGTTCGCAGACCGGCAGCAGACCGTCGACGACATCGAGGCGACGTTCGCCGTCAACCACCTATCGCCCTACCTCCTGACCGAACTGCTGCTCGATCAGCTCCGAGCCGGCGCGCCGAGCAGGATCGTGAACGTCAGCTCCGGTGCGATCCGGGTGGCCAAGCGCACCTTCGACGCCATCGAACCCCCGGGCGGCTATTACGGCTTCCACTGGTATGGCCGAGCCAAGCTCGCCAACCTTGCCTATGCACTGGACTTGGCCGAGCGCCTACGTGACTCAGGTGTCTCGGTATTCGCGGCCGACCCCGGCGGCGCCGCAACGGACATGACCGACGGCACCATGCGATCACCGAAGATCGTCTCTCCGGGACTGCGCCTGATGTGGCCGTTGGTTCGTCGAACCTTCGAACACGCCACCGCAGGCCCCGCGTCGGTAGCCGCCCGGCCGTCGATCTTCGCCGCGACCGACTCCTCCCTGGACGGGCAGACCGGCCTGCTCATCGGCCCCAAGGCCCACCCCGTCCCAGCCTTCCGCGGAAGCACCGATACCAGGACGGTCGAGAACGTCCTCGAGCTCAGCCGGCGGCTGGCGCCCCTCACCGAAAGTCAGTGAGTCCTGCGCAGTCCACCGATCGGATGTTTCCGCTCCCTCCTCGGAGCGAAGTCCGAAACTCAGCCGAAGTGGCAGACGTAGTGCACCGTGTCGAGCACCTCGATCTGGAACGAGCTGTCGCCGGGCACATCGAACGACTCGCCGCCCTTGTACGTCACGGCCTCGGTCGCACCGGCGAGGGTGACCTTGCACTCGCCCTCGATGAGCTCCATGATCTCCGGCGCGCCGGTGTTGAACGTCAGGGTCGAGGGCAGGATGACGCCGACCGACTTGGCGGTGCCGTCGGCCAGCTCGATGCTGTGGCTGACGCACTTGCCGTCGAAGTAGACGTTGGCCTTCTTGGTGACGCTGACATTCTCGAACTGCGACATGGTCTCTTTCCCGTGCTGAAGTGGAGTCGTCAGCCTACTGCAGTGGCGCGGCGGCTCCCGCGCCTACCTGGGAGAACACGAGCCGCTGCCGCACAAAGGTCAGGTCCGCCAACGACGTCGGCCGAGCCTGCGATCGCCCCAGCTCGGTCCGAGCCTCGGCGTCGGTCGCGACCTGGCCGAGCCCGATCACAGGGGTGCGGATCGTCACCCGATAGGCCACCATGTACCGGCCGTCGGCATTCCGGAGCCGACGGGACCGCACAGCGCCGTGAACAGCAGCCGCGCCACGGACGCATGAAAGGCGCCGCTCAGCGGGTCCAGGGCTCCTTCGGTGACCGATATCGTCACGCGCGCCCGGCCGTCGGCGGTGCCGTACATCTGGGAGGTATAGCCGGGCATGCGGCCATTGTGCCCCTGAGCGACGCAGTCGGGACGGAACGCGAACTGCGAGAGCCCGAGGCCGTAACTCGCGATGGACTCCACCGGGCGAAAGTCGCGCATCGCGGCGGCCAGGGCGGGCGGAAGGAGTCGACCTCCTTGCAGAGCGGCCAGGAAGACATCGAGATCCTGTGTGGTGGAGATGATTTCGCCGGAAGCGCCGACAAAGGATGGATTCAGTCGAGTCACGTCCACGAGCGTCGCATCGTCGTCCGGGAAATCCATGTACCCGTGGGCGTGAGGTCCGAGAATCTCCCTACCGGCTCCGGGCAACTCGGTACGCCACATACCGAGCGGCGCGACAATTCGCAGGTACACCTGCCACGCATAGGGGGTTCCGGTGAGTCTCTCGATCAGCAGTCCGGCCAGCAGGTAGTTCGTGTTCGAATACGCCCAGTTCGTACCCGGCTCGAATTTCAACGGTTTGGCCGCGACGAACCGCACCATGTCCGCGGGGAGATAGGTGCGTTCGACATCGTCGATCAGCCCCGGCTCGAATGTCCCGTCCGGCTTCGGCTCCGTCGTATGGGTGCGCAGGCCGCTGGTGTGCTGCAGGATCATCCGCACGGTGATGCGCGGATCCAGCCCGAACTCGGGCAGATGCCGATGCACCGGATCATCGAGCTGTAGCCTGCCCTCGGCGACCAACTGCAGCACAACTGTCGCGACGAACGTTTTCGTGATGCTGCCGACCCGAAACCGTCCGTCCGTCGGAACACCCTCGGTCCGATCCCTTTCCGCGACGCCCGCACTGCCTGTCCAGTCGCCCGCTTCGTCGTGGATTCGAATCTGCACACCCGTCGCACCGGCCGCGACGAGCTCCCGCATCGCCTGATGCACCGTGCTGCGATCGGCACCGGGCACGGCAGCGGCGCTCGTGGCGACCGAGCCGGTCAGCGCAACGACAGCAACGATGGCTGCGGCACATCTCAGTATTCGCATTGTCCCCCCTCGACGTATGTCGCTTCGACGAGAATACCGATTTAGCAATGCGGTTCGCGTTCGAGCGCCGTCTTGCGCTTCCGCTGCGAAGACGCCGCCGAACTGACCGCATCAGCCGAGCCCACTGAATCGCCGGTGCCCGGCGAGGCACCTTCAGTCGAGCTGCCCGTCTCCGCGGAGCCATCGGGAGTCGACGCGCCGTCAGCAGCCAGCCGGGAATGGGTGGCATGGACGAGAGCCTGCCGTGGCCGAGCGGTCTCCCCCGGGAATCCCGATCTACGCCGAGGCGGTCAGCTGATCCACGAGCGATCGGCGGCGCTACACCACCCGCCCGCTCAGTCGACCACCACAGGAAACGACGTCGCCCATCGCTGCGACCACTCCCACACCGGACGCAGTGCCTGGCCGAGTTCCCTTCCGGCCGTGGTCAATTCGTACGACTTATCAGGCTTCTTGACGATCAGCCCCGCCGCCTGAAGGTGCTGCAATCGCACCGACAGCATGCTCGACGAGCACTGCCCCATCCGGCGCCGCAGTTCGAGAAAGCCCAGCGTGCCGGGCTCCAGCTCCCACACGATGCGCAGCATCCACCGCTGGCCGAGCAGTTCCATGGCGGCCAGCATCGGTTCGTTCGCGGGGTCGGCCTCGCCCCGCGACGGCTTCGCACCGCTTGCGCTTCTCATTTCGAACCACGATAGTGATTCTGTTTTAGAAGCAGTGGCGCGGGCGGCGGTCCGCCGAGGAAAGGAACGTGGTGCACGAACAGGACATCTCCTCCGACCGGCGAATCGCCCTCATCACCGGCGCCTCCCGCGGTATCGGCGCCGACACGGCCCGCATCCTCGCGGCCCGCGGCGACCACGTGGTCGTCAACTACCGCGAGAAGCGCCGCCGCGCCGAGACCATCGCCGACGAGATCACTACCGCGGGCGGCAGCGCATCGATCGCGGGCGCGGACGTCTCCGACGAAACCGCGGCCAGCGCACTGATCGCCGACCTCGCCGACCGCTTCGGCCGCCTGGATGTCTTGGTACTCAACGCATCCGGTGGGCTCGAACGCGACGCCGCCCCCGACTACGCCATGTCCATCAACCGCGATGCGCAGCTACGCCTGACCCGCCTCGCGTTGCCCCTCATGCCATCCGGGGCGCGCATCGTCTTCGTCACAAGCCACCAGGCCCACTTCCACGGCCGCAAACCCGTCCCCGCCGACTACGAACCCATCGCCGCCAGCAAACGCGCGGGCGAGGACGCCCTCCGCGCCCTCATCCCCGAACTCGCCACCCGCGGCATCACCCTCACCATCGTCTCCGGCGACATGATCGACGGCACCATCATCGTCCGCCTCCTCGAACGCCGGAACCCCGGCGCCGTCACCACCCGCCGCGACCACGGCCCCCTCCCCACCATCGAGGAATTCGCCACCGCCATCGCCGACGCCACTACGGCCCCAACCGAATCCGGCCACACCGTCTACATCGGCGGCGACGACTACCTCGCGGGGACGTCGATCGACTAGCGGCTTCGACGAGCTGGTTGGCGCTCAGTGGTCGAGGAGGTGGGCCTGTCCAACCGGCTCACCACCTCCCCTCGAGGCGAAATTTTTCGAACGCGATGTTCGTCAGGATGTGGCGCCGATGCGAGTCCGCAGTCCTTCGGCGAACGTGCGCGCCGCCTCCAGATCCGCGGCGTTCGGCCGCCCCTTCCGGATACCGCCGACGAGCTTGAACGGCGCGTACGTGTCGAATGCCCGGCACGAGAAGGCATCGACCACCTCGAAGCCCTTCTGCTCCAGCATCCGCACGAGGGGCCGGGAGAAGCGCTGGAACCGCGCCTCGGGAAACCCACTCGTAGCGAACACGAACGATTTGCGCGGTTGGCCCTCCGGCAGCGACAGGATGAGCTCACGCAGCTCTGCGTGGAAGGACCCCAGGAAGATCCCCGAGCCGAATCCCACAAGGTCATAGGTGGAAAGCTCGGCCGCCTCGACCTGACCGGGTTCGATGACACGGGCCTCCAAAACCTGCCCGATGACGTCGGCGACCTTCTTGGTGTTGCCGTGCGACACCGAGGTGCAGACGATGACGGCCTTCATTGCGATGTCCCCCTTCGCTTTCCCGATTTCGGTGCGGTGCAGTCGGATCGGGGTCACGAGCGACTGCTCCGCCCGGCCAGCGTAGCCGTTGTGGTGACGTGCTCAGTCGGCCTCCTGCACTGAGAGCGGTGGGGCCTGAGGGTGGCATCCTGCCGTCGCTCAGGCGACTCTCTCGAGGTGGTCAGCGACAGGCATACCGCTGACCACGTTCGAACTTGTTGGGTGGGATGTGATGTACGTCCGGCCTCGACTGTGATTTATCCCGTATCTCCGGTTCAATGACGCAATTCGTGTCGATACCGCTTAACGTCGCGACGGCACAACAGTTGGTTTGGAAGGTGGCAGCGAGCGTGGCAGGTACCCAGGCGAAGATCGACGAACTGGCCAAGATCCTGACGATCGCTGAAGAACCGGCAGGTGAGGCCGGTGTCGCCAAGCGGGAGAAGAAGGGCATTCCGAGCGTTCGCCAGCGTGTGGACATGCTGCTCGACCGCGGGACGTTCATCGAGACCGGTGCGTTGGCTCGTCAGCCCGGCCAACCGGATGCTCTCTACGGTGACGGGCTGGTCACCGGTCGCGGGCTGATCGGGGGCCGTCCGGTGGTGGTGATTGCCCACGACCAGACCGTGTACGGCGGGTCGGTCGGTATCACGTCCGCCCGCAAGTTCATGCGGGCGCTGCAACTCGCGTTCGACACCGCGTGCCCGGTGGTGACGATCAATGATTCTGGCGGTGCGCGCATCCAGGACGCGGTGGGTTCGATCGCTTCGTTCGGTGATATTTCCCGGGTGCTGGAGAAACTGTCCGGGTATGTGCCGCAGGTGTCGATCATTCTCGGCAAGTGCGCCGCGGGTTCGGTGTACGGGCCGATCAACACCGACGTGCTCATCGGGACCAAGGATTCCTACATGTTCGTCACCGGGCCGGAGGTGATCAAAGCCGTCAACGGTGAGGACATCACCGCCGAGGAACTCGGTGGCGCCAAGGTGCAGGCCGAACGCGGCACCCTGCATCACGTGGCCGACACCGAGCAGGAAGCCTACGACTGGGCCCGCAACTACCTGAGCTACATGCCGACGAGCTGCCTCGAGCAACCGCCGATCGTCAACCCCGGCCTGGAGCCGGAGATCACCGCTTCCGATCGGGAGCTCGACAAGATCATCCCGGATTCCGATCGCTCCGGTTACGACATGCACGAGATCCTGCTGCGGATCTTCGACGACGGTGAATTCCACGAGGTCCGCGAAGCCTTCGCGCCGAATCTGATCACCGGGTTCGCCAGGGTCGACGGTTATCCGGTCGGTGTGATCGCCAATCAGCCGTTGGTGTTGGGTGGTTCCATCGACGCCGCCTGCTCGGACAAGTCGACCTACTTCATCCGGCTCTGCGACGCGTTCAATATCCCGCTGGTGTTCGTCGCCGACACCCCGGGCGTGCTGCCGGGGCTCGAGCAGGAAGCCAATGGTGTGATCATCCGCGGCGGCCGGGTCCCGCGGGCGATCATCGAGGCGACGGTCCCGATCATCAACCTGGTCGTGCGCAAATCCTACGGTGGCGCCTACGGCATGATGGCGGCCCGGCAGGTGGGTGCCGATATCAGTTTCGCCTGGCCGACGGCCCGGATCGCGGTGATCGGCGCCGACAGCGCGGTCGACCTCATCGGCAGGCGGCAATTGGCGGCGGTGCCGGAGGAGCACCGGGCAGCGGCGCGCGAGTTCATGGTCAACCAGTACAACGAGACGATCGCCACCCCGTGGATCGCCGCCGAACGCGGCTACATCGACGCGGTCATCGAGCCGGCGCGCACCCGTCTGGAGATCCGGAGCGCGCTGCGCTTGTTGCGCGACAAGCCGCCGGTCAAGCCGGAGTTCAACCCGCGCAAGCACCCGGTGTACCCGATGTGATCTTCCCGAACCACTGATCCGCCCGGTCAGTGACAGGATGATCCATCGTGCGGCCATGACGTCCGCCGTTCGCGTTCAACAGGTTTCGGGCCCAGCGCAGCGCACATCCGCTGGCGGGCATGGGCACGGTGCCCGCCGCCGAACAGCACAGTTCGGTGGCGGGCAGCCGAATTCCCCGGCAGGGGTCAGAGCGTGGCGCCGATGCGGGCGCGCAGCCCTTCGGCGAATGTGCGCGCTGCCGCGAGATCGGCCGCGTTCGGTCGTCCCTTCCGGATACCGCCGACGAGCTTGAACGGGAGGTAGGTGTCGAACGCGCGACACGAGAAGGTGTCGACCACCTCGAAGCCCTTCTGCTCGAGAAGCCGCACGAGGGGGCGGGAGAAGCGCTGGAATCCCGCTTCGGGAAATCCACTGGTGGCGAACACGAATGCCTTGCCTCGCCGCCCCACCGGAAGCGACTGAACGAACTCGCGCAAGTCAGCGTGGAACGATCCCAGGAAGATCCCCGAGCCGAACCCCACCAGGTCATAGGTGGCGAGCTCGGCCGCATCGACCTGGCCGGGTTCGACAACACGGGCCTCCAGGGCCTGCCCCATGACGTCGGCGACCCGCTTGGTGTTGCCGTGCGACACCGAGGTGCACACGATGATGGCCTTCATAACTATGTCCCCCTTCACTTTCCGCATTCGAGTCCGGCGCTCGCTGGACCGAGTCACCGGCTCCCATCTGTCCTGCCTCGACCCTAGCGGTTGCGGCGGGGCGCGCTGAGCCCAGCAGATCCCATGCATCGCTGAGAATTCGAGCGCGGGCGGCTGAGTCTTCTCGTTCGGCGGAACAGCGCGCTCACGGTTCCGAAATCTCGTCCCGCGATCCCGCGATCCACGCCGCGATCTGTGCCCGCGAGGTGAAATCCAGCTTGGTCAGCAGGTGCTCCACATGCCCCTGGGCGGTTCGCGGTGAGATGACGAGGCGAGTGGCGATCTCCCGATTGGTGAGCCCTTCGGCGACCAGTTCGGCGACTTCCCGTTCCCGTTTCGTCAGCTTGCGACCGGTAACGTCGGCCGGTGCCTGCGCGGTGTGTTCACCCAAGGCATAGGCGATCGCGGCGTCGAAACTGAGCGCAGCGCCTTCCCGCTGGGCGGCGGAGTACCTCCGATTGCTCAGTGCCTGTCGCGTCCGGCGCTCGTACTCTTCTTGGTGGACGCTCAGGTCCGAAAACATCACCGGCACCGTGCCCACCGACCGGCCGATCCGCTCGGCGGCCGCGGTCAACACGACAGCACGCTCCGCATCCTGTCCTTCGGCGGCGATCCACGCCAGCGCTTGCAGGCAAATACCCGCGTTCGCACGATCTTTCAGCATCCGGCTCAGCCGCAGTGCCTCCGCGAGCAACTGAGTCGCCCGCTCGGGATGGCCCTGCCGCCACAGCGCGAAAGCCAGCCACCACAGCACGTAGGACTGGAAAATCGTACCGCCGTGCTCTTCGGTGAGCGCGATCGCGTGCTCGTAGTACTCGACTGCCCTGTCGGTGTCGTCGCGAAACTCGTGGGTGAGACCGAGGAACATCACAGCATCGACCCGGAACGGGACTTCAGCTCGTTCCTCGTACACCCGGATGGCTTTCTCGAAATATGGGCGCGCGGTGGATGGGTCCCCACCGAACAGTGCGAGGACTCCGTCGGCGAAGTCGATGTGTGCGCGAGCCAGTGGATCGGGCGCCTGCTCGACGCGCGCTCGCCCATCACGCACCAGACGCGCCACCGCGGGAAGGTCGCCCTGCACCGCGGCCATCAGCGAGGCGACGTAGATCGCGGCGGCCTGGTCGACGGTGGCTGCTCCGGTGCACCGGGCAAGCAGGCGCTCGAGCCAGCGCCGCCCCTCACCGAGCAAGCCCTGAAAGAACCAGGAGCTGGAAAGAGCTACGGCGAGCCGAATCCCGGCTTCGGGGTTGTCGGACACGCAGAATTCCAGCGCCTGCCGCAGATTCGGTTGCTCCCTGTTCAACCGGGAAATCCATTCGAGCGCTCGGGAACTGGTCATGCCGGCGTTCGCATCGAAAGCAAGCCGTTGATACCAGTCGCGGTGGCGGCGGCAAACCTCGAGATATTCGCCCGACTGGCGCGCCTTTTCCTGGCCGTAGTCGCGCACGGTGTCGAGCATGTGGAACCGCATCGAGCTACCCGACTCCTCCCGGATGAGGATCGACTTGTCGACGAGGAAGGCGATCGTATCCCAAAGGGTCTCTGCCGCAGAATCATTCCCGCAGACGAACTGTGCGGCCTCCAGGTCGAAGCTTCCGGCGAACACCGACAGCTGGGACCACACTCGTTGCTCGGACGGTGTGCAGAGGTCGTAGCTCCAGTCGATACACAGTCGCAAGGTCTGTTGCCGCGCCGGGGCGCCTCTCCTACCACGCGTGAGCAATGCGAACCGATCGGTCAACCGCTGCAAGATCTGCTCGGGTGACATCGCCCGCAACCAGGCCGTCGCCAACTCGATCGGCAACGGCAAGCCGTCCAGCTGACGGCAGATCCGGGCGATGGTGACCTTGTTGTCCTCGGTCAGCTCGAAGCCCGCGACAGCCGCGGCGGCCCGCTCGGCGAACAATCGCATCGCGTCGTTGCGGGACAGGCTCCTCGGTAGCCGATCGGGATCGGGGACCGCAAGCGGGTGTACCGGCAGTACCGCTTCTCCGTCGAGGCCGATCGGCTCGCGACTCGTCGCGAGAATCCGCAACCCCGGGCACGCACGAAGCAGCGACTCGGCGAGCTTGGCCACCCCGGCCACCATCTGCTCGCAATTGTCCAGCACGAGAAGCAATTCCCGATCGGCCAGGAACTCGGCGAGCACGTCGAGCAAGGGCCGCACCGACCGGTCCTGCAACCCCAGCGCGGCCGCCACGATGCTCGCCAGCAGCGACTCGTCACGCACCTCGCCGATCTCCACGAAAACCACGCCGTCGGCGAAGTCACGCTGCGCGTCAGTGGCCACCCGCACCGCCAGCCGCGTCTTGCCCACCCCACCCATCCCGGTCAACGTCACCAACCGCGCGGCCGACAACGAGTTCTTCGCTTCGGTCAACTCCGTGCGCCGGCCGACGAAACTGGTCAGCTCCAACGGAACCCTGCCCGGTCGGCCCGAACCCGAAGAAGACTCCGGCGGTCGAGGCTCGCGCGATCCGCGCGAGGGGGACGTTCCCTTTCCGTCTGGCTCGGCCCCATGCTCGGCCGAGGACGGGGTGTGCAAGGCCATCTCGTCGACGGGGAAACCATGGTGGCGTTGCGATGCCTGAAGTTGCTCACCCAGTTCGGCCGCGGACGGGCGGCTGCGCGGGTCGCTGCCCATGGCTCGTTCGACGATGGCGCTGACATCCGCGGCAATGCCCTGCTCCCGCAGATCCGGGACCGGCTCGGAGGTGATCCGAACGAACTGCGCCACCACCTGCTCACCGCTGCGACGTTCGAAAGCGGCATGACCGGTGATCGCGGCGAACAACGTCGCGCCCAAGCCATAGACGTCCGTGGCTGGACTCGGTGACTGGCCCGCGACCACTTCCGGCGCGGTGAAAGCCGGCGTACCCGTCACGATGCCGGTGCCGGTGACGAAACCGCCTGCGAAATGGGCGATTCCGAAGTCCACCAGCGTTGGCTCGTCGTAATCGGTGAAAAGGATGTTCGCGGGCTTCACATCGCGATGCAGAACCCCGAAGCGATGCGCCGTCTCCAGAGCTCCAGCCAGCTTCACCCCGAGGCGCAGCACCTCCTGCAACTCCAGTGGCCCGTCGCTGCGGATCCGCGCCTCGAGAGAACTGCGCGGGTAGTACGGCATCACGAGAAAAGGCCGACCATTGCCGGTCACATCAGCGTGGAGGACATGCACGATATTGGGATGCCCGGTCAATCGACCCGCGGCCCGCTGCTCGCGGAAGAACCGCTCCCGATTGTCCTCGTCGAGATCGGCGGTGAGCACCTTGACCGCTACCACACGATCGAGCTCGGCCTGCGTGCACCGGTAGACGGCACCGAACCCGCCGCGGCCGATCTCCATGGCGTCGTCGAACCCGGCCGCCGCCAGCTCCGCCGCGACCGAACCGGACGCGTCACGTTGCGTCGCGAAGGGATCGGCGTCGGTCATCGACTACACCGATACGTCCGAACCACGCCATGGCAACAGCATCATTGTCCTGCTCGCCTCTCGATGACTACCTCGAGAATATCGCCGGGTGAGGGACCACGGGTCTCGTTGCCGCCCGCGTGCGGGGAACCGGTTCCGCCGTGTTGCCGGCGCGGTGCCGCAACGCGACGGCCGAGTCGCAGGCCGGGGGCGGAAAGGAGCCGTGACCAGGATGGACTGCGCGATATCCTGAGCACGGCACGAAGCAGGACCGGCGCATGGGCGAAAACGATTCGTTGAAGACACAGCGCGCCGTGATCCCCGAGATCACGGCGGAGCTGGCGGCGGTCGGATTCGCAGACGCGCACGAGATCGGGCGCGGCGGATTCGGGGTGGTGTATCGGTGCACCCAGGTCGCTTTGGACCGGACGGTGGCGATCAAGGTGCTCACCGCCGACCTGGACGAGGGGAATCAGGAGCGGTTCGTCCGGGAACAGCGGGCGATGGGCAGGCTGACCGGGCACCCCAATATCGCGGAGGTGCTCGAGGTCGGCACCACCGCCACGTCCGGGCTGCCCTATCTGGTGATGCCCTACTACCCGCAGCATTCTCTCGACGCCCGTGTCCGCAGTCACGGTCCCCTGTCGGTCGAGGAGGTGCTTCGTCTGGGGGTCAAGCTCGCCGGGGCTCTCGAGACCGCACATCGGCTCGGCATCCTGCACCGCGACGTCAAACCCGGCAACATCTTGATCACCGATTACGGTGAGCCGGCGCTGACCGATTTCGGCATCGCGCGAATTCCCGACGGGTTCCACACCGCGACCGGCACGGTCGCCGGTTCACCCGCGTTCACCGCACCGGAGGTACTGGGCGGTGCGGCACCCACCCCCGCCGCCGACGTGTACGGACTCGGCGCGACATTGTTCGCCACGCTGACCGGGCACGCGGCGTTCGAGCGACGCAGCGGCGAGCAGGTGGTGGCGCAATTCGTGCGGATCACCACTCAGCCGCTGCCCAACCTGCGCGAGCACGGCATCGATGACGACCTCGCGCAGGTGATCGAACATGCCATGGCCCGCACCTCCGAACAACGGCCCTCCGCGGCGGCATTGGGTGAGCAACTGCAACGACTGCAGGCCGGACGCGGGTTGCCGGTCGACGAGATAGCCGTGCGGGCCGAAGCAGATGGGGGGCGGCCCGAGAGCGCTCCGGTTTCCTTGATTCCGCCGACCACCGGTCGCTCGCCGGTTCTGGGTCCTGTGCCGTCCGCTTCGTCGGTCAGCGCAAAAGCGCCTCATCCACTCGAGCTGACGAGCTTTGTCGGCCGCCGAGTCGAACTGGCCGAGGTCAAGAGTCTGCTGGCACGCTCCCGGCTGGTGACGTTGACCGGGATCGGTGGGGTCGGCAAGACCCGACTGGCGACGCGGGTCGCCACCGGGGCGCAACGGGATTTCGCCGACGGGGTGTGGCTGGTCGAGCTCGCCGAGCTGCACGACGGCGGCCTGCTGCCGGAGGTGATCGCCACGGCTCTGGAATTGCGACCACGCCGACGGCTGGTTCTCGAGGTGCTGGTCGACCACCTGGCTTCACGGCGGCTGCTGCTGGTGCTGGACAACTGCGAACAAATCGTCGATGCCGCGGCGAAGGTTGCCGAGACCTTGCTGCGGGCGTGCCCGGCACTGCGGATCCTCACCACCAGCCGCGAGCCCCTTGGCATCGGCGGGGAGTCCGTCCTACGCGTGCGACCGCTGACCGTTCCCGATCCGGATCGGCGGCCGACACTGCGCGGTGCGCCGCGCTACGACGCGGTCACCCTGTTCGTCGAGCGGGCCGCCGCGGCCGTGCCAGGCTTCGCCCTCACCGAGGACAACCTCGCGACGGTGACCGAGATCTGCCGCCGCCTCGACGGGCTGCCCTTGGCGATCGAGCTGGCCGCAGCCCGGCTGCGAGCGTTGTCACCCGAGCAGATCCGGCAACGCCTCACCGATCGATATGCGCTGTTGACCCGCGGCAGCCGCACCGCGCCGAGCCGTCAGCAGACCCTGCGGTGGTGCGTCGACTGGAGTTACTCGCTGTGCACCAAGGCCGAACAAGCAGTGTGGGCCCAGCTCTCGGTGTTCGCAGGCAGCTTCGAACTCGACGCGGCCGAACAGGTCTGCCGAGACGACCTCGGCGACGAGAACCTGCTCGACGTGCTGACCGCCCTGGTCGACAAATCCATCCTGATCAGGGAGGAGTCGGGTCCGGCGGTGCGGTTCCGGCTGCTCGAGACGGTACGCGAATACGGCCGCGACAAACTCGACGAAACTGGTGAATACACGAAACTCCGACGCCGACATACGGATTGGTACCGGCAACTGGCCGAAGACGCCGAGGCAGATTGGATCAGCCCCCGCCAGCTCGACTGGATCGCCCGCCTCGACCGCGAGCAACCCAACCTGCGCGAGGCGTTGGCCTTCTGCCTCGACGACACCGAATCGAAATCCGAGGCCGCGCTGTCGTTCGCGGCGGCCCTGCAGCTGTTCTGGCTCCCCCGCGGCCAGCTCGGTGAGGAGCGGCGCTGGCTCGACCGCGCCCTTGCCACCGGTCCCGCTGCCGCCACTCCGCTACGCGCCAAGGCACTGTGGCGCGCTGCGCTGGTCACTGCGGCCCAAGACGATTCCCGTGCGCTGTCCGCCCTGCTCATGCAGGCGCAGAGGCTCGCCGAACAGACCGAGCACCCGATCGTGCACGCCTTCGCGGAGCTCACCCAAGCCCTCCGCGCGGTCAGCAGCGGCGGCCCTCCGCCCGTACGCGCCCCTCTCGAAGCCGCCCTCGAATCGTTCACCGCGCAGGGTGACGTCTACGGACAGATATGGACCCTCATCGCGCTCTGCTGGACGCAGGAACTGCAGAGAGATGGCGCGGCACCTCGTCCGTACCACGAGAAGGCGCTGGCGATCGCCGAATCTCACGGCGATTCCCTCCATCGTTCCTATGTCCTGTGGGGCGCGGCCGTGGCCGCGTGGCGCCAGGCCGACCGCGATCGTGCGCTAGCGCTGCTACGGCAGGAATTGCAGCTGACCAGGCAGCAAAAAGATCAATTGATGGGCGGCATAGCCCTGGAGATACTCGCGTGGGTTGTGGGAAGCCAGGGCAGTGCGCGGCGCGCCGCCGTGCTGCTGGGCGCTGCGACAGCACAGTCTCGGTCGACCGGCATCGCCACCGTGCCGTTTGCGACCCTGATGGTCCACCACGACGAGTGCGAACGAGCGGCGCGTCACGAACTCGGTCGGCGAGCATTCGAGACCGCCTTCCGTGAAGGGGCCGCGCTGGACCTCGACGCCGCGATCGGCTACGCCCTGGGAGAGCAACCGCAAGCAACGGCTGCCGGCCCCTCGGCGGAGCTGACCGCCCGGGAACAGGAGGTGGCAGGCCTGATCGCCGACGGCCTCACCAACAAGGCCATCGCCACCCGCCTGAGCATCTCCCTGCGCACCGCGCAGGGACACGTCGAACACATCCTGACCAAACTCGGATTCACCTCACGCGCCCAGATCGCCGCCTGGGTCGCCGAGCGGAGCTAGCCGGTCATCGGCGAACCGTCTACGTCCAGGTCTGCGCGATCGGCTCATTCCATCGCGGCCTTGGCCTTCGGCCAGATGCGGGCCAGATCGATCAGGTGCGCGAGTTCGGCGTCGAAATCGTGCGCGACCACCGGCAATGACGATGGCGCCCCGGTGCCGGCGGGCGGTAGGCCCGCCTTTCTGGCCTGCGCCGCCCGTATCAGCCGATGGGCGTAATCGGTGAGCTCTCGGTCCGATTCGGGCTCTCGCACGGTATTGCGTTGCGTTTCACCGGTTTCGGCCGGGAGGTAAGCGCCTAGGTGAAGCATTGCGTCGCGGATCTCCACGGTCATCCGCAGTAGACGGGTGGCTGGATCCGAGCCGTGCCGCGCATCGACGGGCATGACGATCTCCGGGACCGCCGCGGTGAGATCACGCCACAGCGGCAACAGTCGACGGCAGGTTCTGGTGGCGCGATCCATACCCGCGCGCAGCACCAGCTCCGCGATCAGCGGTATCGCGTGCAGTGTCGCATTGATCGCGACCCACAGGGCGAACGCGGCCTGGACCAGCGACAGTTGCGGTCCGCCGGGCCATCCGGTGGCCAGCTGGGAAAGCGAGAGTGCCAGCGCGCCCCAGAGAACGACATTGCCGGCGATCAGGACGCCACACACGATCCGCGCCGCGCGCGGGGTATCGACATCGCGGAGTACGCCGAGACACGCGCGAGTGAGCACGACCGTGTTGTACGTGACGGCGAAGGCGCAACCGATGACCAGTCCAACCCCCGCGAGGCGCAGGTCGACCGATCGTCCCGAGTATCTCGCCGATGCCACGGCAAGGACTGTCGAGGCCGTCACGGCCGAGGCGAGCAGAGCGGCGTTGCGCTGGTGGCGCCATACGGCATCCGGCTCGGCATCGGCGCTGACGATCCGATCGATGCTGTACTGGTATGTGGTGATCATGAGAACGCCGCCCAGGGCAAGCTGATTCGCCGGGTCGTCGATGGTCGGCGTCGATGCGCACCGGTATACCAGCAGGGTCGCGATGCTCCACAGGCCCGTGTGGTTCACGAGCCGATCCATAACAGCGCCGCCGCCGAGCCATAACCGAACCGACAGGAGAACCGTGACGTAGCCGATCACCGCCCAGGCCAGGACTCCCGGTATCGGAGACGACATCGACGCATCCTCTTGGTCCGGCGGAACTCGTGTCCGGTCGGAGGATACTGCCGCCTCGGGTGCACAACCACGCGGCGCCGGATCACCTATACCCGGCAACCATTGACCTGTCTTGGATTTCATCCGATCGACGGTGCTCGGCGGTTGCGATCGCTCGGATACTTGCGGGCAGTGCGCCACTCGGTGGCCTTCGACACGGCAGCCGAGGTCGAAGCGGAGGTGCGGACGCATGTTGCGGCACGCCGATCCGGCGATGACTCAGCGCAAGTACATGGCTCGCGGGCGGGTGCACCATGACGCTGCGGTGGTGATCCACAGTGCGGTCATGGGCGGGCTCGGTCACCGTGAGCAGGACAGCGACGGTGCAGGACAGATTTCGACTTTTGAGAGACTTTCCGGCGCTATTCGCGGTCTGGAAACGAATTCGGCCCCCGACCGTGTACGCTAAGCGCTGGTCAGGGGCCGTTCTCGGCTCCCCCATCTGGACTCGAACCAGAAACCTGCCGATTAACAGTCGGCTGCTCTGCCAATTGAGCTATAGGGGACTATTCTGGGCGGCTCTCCCGTACTGGGCGGGCCGAGGTGAAACTTTAGCGTATTGCCGGGCGGGTTCCCAAATCGCGCGTCTACCTGGGGTGATGCCGGGGTGCGCGTGGGGTTGGTGGGGTACCTGGTGTCTCAGGGGTAACTCGGTGCCGGATCGACAGGCGGACCGGGCGTCGGGCAGGATGGTAGCCGCGCACAGGCGATTGGGAGGAGCTCGAGGAATGCTGCGGTTGATCATCGGCGTCGCGGCCGGTTACGTGCTCGGCAGTAAGGCCGGGCGGGCTCGCTACGAACAGATCAGCGCGGCCACACGCGCGGTCACCTCGAGTCCGGTGACCCGAAAGCTGGTGCAGGTGGGGCGGCAGCGACTGTCGGACAAGTTGAGCACCCGTCCGCAGCTGGAGCCGATGGTGCCGTTGGACGAGCGCACCACCGTGCTCGTGCCGCACGATCAGCTGCGGCGCCGCTGAGCGACGCGAGCGTAGAGCGAACAGACGCCGCCGACCACGACTGCGATCGGGTCGGCGGTCATCGTCCCGAGCCCAGCCATACTCATCAGCGCCCCGAGCCGCGCTCGTCGATCAGCGGGCAACAGTAGGGCCGCCACCTCGGGAGCGTCTAGCTCTGAGTGACAGACCCGCGATCACCCAGCGGCGAAATCGTCGGAGTTACCCATCGCCTGAGCTTCCAGGCTCTTTCGGTACTGCTCCAGCGCGACAAGATCACCGAACAGCGCCATGTAGGCGTCGGTCTGTTCGGTGGCGGACAGCCGTTGCAGCTTGGATTTCAGCGTCGCGATCTGACGGCCGACCCACGCCTCCTGGGCGCGGGCGAGCACGCCGGTGATGAAGCGCGGGATGTCGTCGACGGTTTTCACCGGCAGCGGCTCGTTGGCGAGTTCGGAGACCAGGGCGCGCAGGGTGAGGTCGTCGGTGGCGTCGGTGACGGCGTTGACCCATTCCGCGCCGCTCAGTCCGGCGGACGCGCCGCCCGCTTCGGCGACCATGGTGCGGACCGCGACGTAGGCGGGGTGGGTGAACGCCTCGGTCTCCAGCGCGTCGAACACCGTGCCCGCGATCGCCGGGTATTGCAAAGCGGCGCAGAGGACTTGGCGTTGCGGCAGCAGCACCGGGTCGTTCGGGTTGGGGCGGGCGGCAGGGTGCTCGGTGACCTTGGCGGTCGGCGCGGGGGCTTCAGCGCGGCGCGGCCCACCGAGACGGTTGCGCTTGGCTTCCTCGCCGACGCGGCGCACCACGGTCTGGATGTCGTCCCAGCCGACCCAGCCCGCGAGGCGGGTGGCGTAGGCCTTGCGGGTGGCGTTGTCCTTGATCTGCGCGACCACGGGGACGGCGCGGCGTAGCGCTTCCACCTGGCCTTCGACCGCGTCCAGGTTGTGTTCGGCGAGCAGGCCGCGAATCACGAACTCGTACAGCGGGGTTCGCCGCGCGATCAGGTCGCGGACCGCGCCGTCGCCGGAGCGCTGGCGTAGCTCGCACGGGTCCTGCCCGTCGGGCGCGACGGCGATGTAGGTCTGGCCCGCCAGCTTCTGATCGCCCGCGAAGGCCTTCAGCGCGGCCGCCTGACCCGCCGCGTCGCCGTCGAAGGTGTAGATGATCTCGCCGCGCCAGAAGTTGTCGTCCATCAGCAGGCGGCGCAGGATCGCCATGTGCTCGTCGCCGAAGGCGGTGCCGCAGGAGGCGACGGCGGTTTTCACGCCGGCGAGGTGCATGGCCATCACGTCGGTGTAGCCCTCGACCACGACGGCCTGGCGGCCCTTGGCGATCTCGCGCTTGGCGTGATCGAGGCCGAACAGCACCTGAGACTTCTTGTACAGCAACGTTTCCGGCGTGTTCACGTACTTGCCGGGCATGGTGTCGTCGTCGAAGAGCTTGCGGGCGCCGAAGCCGATGACCTCGCCGCCGAGATTGCGGATCGGCCACAGCAGGCGGCGGTGGAAGCGGTCGATGGGGCCGCGTTTGCCCTGCTTGGACAGGCCCGCGGCCTCCAACTCCTTGAAGTCGAAGCCCTTGCGGAGCAGGTACTTGGTGAGCGCGTCCCAGCCGTCCGGGGCGTAGCCGCAGCCGAACTGGAGGGCCGCGTTGCCGTCGAAGTTGCGGTCGGTGAGGTATTTGCGCGCCGCCTCGGCCTCCGGCTCGCGCAGCCGGGCCATGTAGAACTCGTGCGCGGCGGCGTTGGCGGCGACCAGGCGGGCACGGGTGCCTCGATCGCGCTGCACCGAGGTGCCGCCGCCCTCGTAGTTGATCTGGTAGCCGATCCGGTCGGCCATCTGCTCGACGGCCTCGACGAAGCCGATGTGCTCGATCTTCTGCAGGAACTTGTAGACGTCCCCGCCCTCGCCGCACCCGAAGCAGTGGAAAAGGCCGTGATTGGGCCGCACGTGGAACGACGGCGACTTCTCGTCGTGGAACGGACAAAGCCCCTTCATGGAGTCCGCGCCCGCACGCTTCAACGCGACGTACTCCCCCACCACGTCTTCGATCCGGACGCGTTCGCGTATTGCCGCGATATCGCGATCAGGGAGTCGTCCGGCCACGCGACGAGTCTAGCCAGTCCGGCGACTACCGAGGCAGCGGCACCGGTTCTCCGGAACGGCGCGCTTCAGGGGTCGATCACACGGACGTCGAACTGCGACCGAACCCCGGCGCGGACCAGCGAGGCAATGACGTAATGACGTAATGATTACGTCAACAGCCGAAATAGTCGGCGAGGCGTTCGAAGCGGCTTTCGGTGTAGGAGGCGATCTGGTCGACGATGACGCGGATCTCGGCGGTCGGGGTGGTGGCGGCGTGCCACCATGGGAGGAGTTGGGGGTCGAGGTGGCGGGGGGCTTCGGTGTGCAGGCGGGCGGCTACGGCGAGGATGCGTTCACGCTGGGCGGCTTGGCGGCGCCGGTGGTCGGGGTCGGACATGACGTAGCGCAGGGCGACGGTTTTGAGCATGGCCACTTCGGCGGCGGCGACCGGCGGGATCTCGAGGTCGGCGGCGTAGCGGGACAGCGGTTGGGGGCCCGCGACGGCGCGGGTGGCCATGATGGCGGCCGTGGCGAAACGGCCGACGAGCTCGCTGGTGAGTCGTTTCAGGGCGACCGAGGCGGTGAGGGTGCCGTCGTAGCGGAAGACCGCGGCGACCACCGGCAGTTCCGACAGACGCTGGGCGGCCTGGATCAGCTCGTCGGTGGTGAGGCTGCCGTGCTGGGCGTGGCCCATGCGGGCGAGCTCGCACTGTTCGGACGGGTCGGCGAGGGCGCGCAGGTCGATACGGCCCGCGATGATGCCGTCCTCGACGTCGTGCACCGAGTAGGCGACGTCGTCGGACCAGTCCATGATCTGGCATTCCAGGCTGCGCCTGCGGTCCGGCGCGCCCTTGCGTATCCACGCCAGCCGGTCCAGGTCGATATCGTAGGCGCCGAACTTCGTGCCGGATCCCGTTCTGCCCCACGGATATTTGATCGCCGCGTCGAGGGCGGCGCGGGTCAGGTTGAGCCCGGCGCTCGCGCCGTCGGAGGTGAGCACCTTGGGTTCGAGGCGGGTCAGGATGCGCAGGTTCTGCGCGTTGCCCTCGAATCCGCCGTGCGCGTCGGCGAATTGATCGAGGGCCATCTCGCCGTTGTGGCCGTAGGGCGGGTGGCCGATGTCGTGTGCGAGCCCGGCCAGGTCGACCAGGTCGGGATCGCAGCGCAGACCGTCGGCGATGCTGCGGCCGATCTGGGCGACCTCCAGCGAGTGGGTGAGCCTGGTGCGCGGGGTGTCGCCGTCGCGCGGGCCCATCACCTGGGTCTTGTCCGCGAGCCTGCGCAGCGCCGCGGAGTGCAGGACACGGGCGCGGTCGCGGGCGAACTCGGTGCGGTGGCCGTTCTCGAACTCGCTGCGGGGCGGGGCGAGGCCGGCGGTCTTGGCGCCCTCGGCGGCCATCCGTTCCCGGTCGTGGTCGGTATAGCTGTCCATCGAGTCACTGACCCGCGGTGTAGGGGAAGTCGGCGGAGAAATGCGTCAGCTGGTACCACAGCAGCGCGAAGGTCTCCCTGGCGATGCCGTGCGCCTGGGATTCGCGGGTGTAGACGGCGGGACCGGTGCGGGTGGGCGCGGTCCACGCGTGCAGCCCGGCATCGCGCGCCATGGTGCGGGTGCGCAACGAATGCCACGGGTCGCTGACCAGCACGGCGGAGGACATGTCGCGCGCCTTCATGGCCAGGGCAACGGCCTCGACGCTGCGCAGCGTGTCCGAGCCGGTCTCGACGGCGAGGATGCGGTCGGCCGGTACGCCGCGCCGCTGGAGATAGTTCTTGCCGGAGGCGGCCTCGGTGTAGAGATCGCCCTCCTGCTTACCGCCGACGGTGATCACCCATGGCGCGATACCCGCCTCGAACAGTTGATACGCCTGGTCCAGGCGAGCCTCGAACACCGAGGACGGTGTGCCCGAATACTGTGCGGCGCCGAGTACGACGATCGCGTCGGCCTTGGTGTAGTCGTCGATCCGCGCGACCTGCCAGACCCGAAAAGCGGTGCCGCCGACCAACACCAGGCTCATCAGCACCGCGGCGATCAGGATCCGCCGGGTCCAGCGCACCACCCCGGCTCCGGCCCCGCGCACGAGGCCGGATTCGTGCGCCGAGGCCGGCGTGCTGCGCTGAGGTGCCGAAATCACTTCACCAAGTCTGCCAGGTCACCCCGACTCCTCGCCGACCTGCGCACGGGGTGTGGCCGCATCGATACGCGAAGGGAATCCGCCCGGCGGCCCGCATCCGGCGCGGCTGCGCCGACCGGGAAACGAAGCCGCCCGACCAGGCCACCGCGAATCGCGCTGCCGCCCCGACGAATCCGCACTCACCTGCCGACACGAGGCGAACGACAGCGTCGTCCCGCAGGTGACAGTCCTCACTTCGTCCGGTCGACGAGATCGATGAGATCGGGCCGTTCGGCCGGCTCGAGCAGTTCGCCGATGGCGTGCAGCGTGCGCCGCGCCGCCGGCGTGGTCGCCTGGTCGAGCAGCGCGCCGACCACGGAGCCGTCGCCCTTGCTCAACCGGTCGGCGATCGAGCGTAAGTGACGCTCGTCCACCTCGGACAACACGGTGAGCAGCTCGACCACCGCTTCGTCCCGGGTGCCCACGGTGAGCAACCGGTCCAGGCCCGCCTCGTCGAGATCGTCGAGGAACTCGGCGCCGAGCTCGCGGCGCAGCTCCGGCTCCAGCCGGGACAGCACCGAGATCCCGGCGATCAGCGTTTCGTCCGAGCCGGCCGACGCGGCCCGGACGATGGCGCCGCGACGCGCCGGGGGCAGCACCCGGACGACGTCCTCGAGCCGATCGGCCGACGGTGTCAGCGCGGCGGTGCGCAGCAACCCTTCGCCGTCGGCGATGCCGCGCTCGAAGCCGCGGATCAGTTCGTCGGTGGCGTGCTCGAGGAACCGCGACGCGGTGACGTAGTCGCGCCTGCGCAGCAGCTCGTTGGCGGTGGGCACCAGCACCTCCGCGGGCACCCGAGGGGCGAGCACCGGAATGACCCGCGGATCCAGATAGGGCGCCGCGTCGGCGAGGTACTCCGGTGTGAGTTCGCCGAGCATCCCCGCCGCCCGGTCGGGATGGTCGAGCCCGAGCGCTCCCCCGGCCCTGCCGCCGACCTCGGCAGGCACCGCTTGGAGCGCCACCTTGGCGGCCAGCGCGTTGGGCATCAGCGGTGCGAGCTTGCTCACCCTGGCGAAGGTGGCCGCGTGCGCGTCGAAGAGCCGGTCGGAGATGCGCTCCCGCAATTCGCGCAGGTTCTGTGCGCCGAGGCGGGTCAGCCCGGCGAGGTCGGCGGCGTCGGCGTTCAGCGTCTGGGCCAGCATGTCCAGCTGGCCACGCGTCAGCAGATCGGTCATCGTCGCCTACCTTCCGAACAGAATCTTGCGCGCCGGGATGCGCACGAGCCGGGGCAGCACGTCGAAGGCCGCGTCGATGGCCGCGTCGAGGCTGTGCCGCTGCTGTTCTTCGGCGCGGCGCAACAGGGTCAGCAGGGTCGTCGCCTCCTCGTCGGTGAGCTGGTCGAGAATTTCGCGCGGCTCGGCCAGTTCGGCGAGCAACTCGCTTTTCGGGTCGGTCATCCCGGTACGGGCTCCTGAGTGTCGGAAAAGAGTTGGCTGATCGGGTATTCGGAGTCAGGCGCTGCGGCGTTCGGTCCGCTGCCACAGCGTGCGATCGAGAAACCCACCGATCTCCGCGACGGCGTGGGCGGCTTCCGGCACGATCGAGGCGGCCGCCTGGAAAACGTGCACCTGTCCGGGCCAGATGTGCAGTTCGCAGGGCACGCCGTGCTCGGCGAGGCGAGCGGCCATGAGTTCTGCGTCGGGGTAGACGAATTCGCTGGAACTGGCCTGAATCAGGGTGGGCGGCAGCCCGGCCAGATCGGCGTGCGCGGGCGACACCAAAGGCGTTGCGCCACGGGTGCGCTCGGCGAGTATGCCGAGCATCGGCACCGCGCGGACCGGGAAGACCGCGCAGACGCCACCGGTGGGCGCCGCGAGCTTGGCGGTGTGGTCCCAGTCGGTCATCGGGGACATGGCGACGATCGCGGCGGGCATCGGCAGACCCTGGTCGCGAATCTCCAGCGCGGTCACGAAAACGAGGTAGCCGCCTGCGGAATCGCCCATCAACGTGATGTTCTCCGGCGCGACGCCCATCTCGAGTGCGTGCCGGTATCCGTCGACGCAATCCGAAACCGCCTCGGCAATCCCGTATTTGGGCATCTTGCGATAACCGACCGCGAGGATTCGAGCCGAGAGCAGGTCGGCGAAGCGGCCGATCATCTGATGGTGCAGCGCCCGGTTCCCGATGAGGAACGCACCGCCGTGCAGGTAGAGCACGAAGCGGGAGTCGTCGACGACGCGCGGAGTGGTGAGTTCGGCCGCGCAGTGCGGCAGGGCGATACGCTGCCGGACCAGTCCGGGCGTGGTGCGCAGCACGCGCCCGAGGTGGTCGACCGCATCGTACGGCCACGGCAGATCGGGGTAGCGCGACCAGAGCGCGAGGAAAGGGCGCACGGAGTACCGGATGACCGCGTCGAGCAGCCGGGAGCGGCGACTGCCGCCCGGGAAATCGGTGCGCAGCGGATTCGGTTGGGGGCGTTGGGCGGAACGGTCCACGTCGACCGAGTTCATGGTGACAGCCCTTCTCGTACGTTGTGATCGTGTCACAAGTATCGGCAACCGTCTGAGTCGGTGTCACTGCATTGATACGAGAATACGACCCGCCGCATTAGTCACGCGGAACGAACCGCCGTCAATTCGAGTCGATGGTCGCACTCGCGGCGGGCGGGTAGAGCCGGTAGACCATCAACGCCGCGGACAACAGCCTGGATTCGCTGGGATCGGAGGGATCGAAGCCGGTCAGCTCGGCGACGCGGCGCAGGCGATAACTGAAGCTGTTGGGGTGCAGATGCACGTCGGCCGCCGCCGCCTTGCGATCGGAACCGTGCCGGATGTGCGCGTCGAGCGCCTCGATCAGGTGGGGATACGGCTCGAGCGGAACGATGCGTTGCGCCAGTCGATCTCGCGACCGTCCCGGACGGGTCAGCTGGTATTCCAGCATCAGGTCGTCGAGCACGTAGCTGCCCGTCGGGAGACCGAGGGCCCTGGCGAGATCGCCGAGTTCGGCGGCCTCGCCCGCGGCGACCGCCAGCTCGCTGCGCGGCACCGATCCGGCGTCGATCACGACGACGGCGTCGCCGAGGCGGGTCGCCAGCCCCGCGCCCAGCTCCGCGTACGGAGCGTTGATCGAAGGGTCGGCGGCCGTCGGGAGCAGCGCGATACCGGTCGTGCCGTCGAAGGTGTTCAGCGCGGTGGTTCCGGCGAGCGTGTCGAGTGTCTGCTGCACCAGCCGGATTCGGCGGCGGGCCATCACGGCGTCCACCATCGGACCCGCCTGACTGAACGCGACGACCTGGATCGCGAGGATGTCGTAGCGATCGGCCAGGGTGATGTCGGCGCGCGCGGCCAGTTCGGCCGTCTCGACACCGCGCAGCAAGGCGGCGCACAGCAGCCTGCGGGCCTCCCGTTCGCTGCCGTAGATGGACTGCTCCACGTCGCTGTGCGTCTCGGTGATCGACACGGTCAGATTGGCCAGCAGGTCCAGCAGCAGGTCGGAGAAGGCCAACAGATCGGACAGGTCGTCCGGCTCGGCGAGCGACCCTGCCTTCGCCCAGAGGTGCCGCATACCTCCGAACAACGCCAAGAGCAAGGCCCGCAACGGAATTCGGTCTTCGGCGTGCCTCCGCACCACCGGAACGACAAGCTCGGCGACTTCCTCGGGAGTGCAGGACCGTCCCTCGTCGAGCGCTTCGAGGAACAGCCCGGCGCCCGCGACGATCGCGGGAATCACCTCGTCGGTGAAATGCCCGTCGGGCAACCCCTCGGCGCCCGGGATCGCCGCGATCCCGGCATCGAGCAACTCGGTGAACAGATCGGTGAGACGCGGGAGAAGCCGGTTGATGATCGGAGCATCGACCGACAGGCGGGGCTGCACGGCGGACATGGCGGCATTGTGACCGCGCGGGCTGGCTGCGGCAAGATATGTCGCCGCGCCGGAAGCCCTGGGCCGCGGTGCTAGAGCGCCGCGTAGACCGCGGCGATCAGGTCGTAGGCGCGGCGGTCGCCCGCGAGGCCTTCGCGGCGCAGGTTCGGGATGAACGCCAGTGCGAGGTCGTGTTCCAGGTCGCCGAAGCCGACCGAGCCGCCCGCGCCGGGATGGCCGAACGCGGTCGCCCGTGCGCTCTTCGGGAGCAGGAAGTTCAGCGACGGACGCATGTAGCCGAGCCCGAAAGCGCTGTCCAGGGACAGGACTTCGTCCGCGCCGCGCACCCGTTCGCGCACGGCGTCGCGCAGCGTCTCGGCGCGCAGCAGGTCGCCGCGGATCAGGTCGCGGTAGAAACGGGCCAGCGCGCGCGGTGTGGTCACCATGCCGGATCCGGGCCAGCCGCCCGCGAGCACGGTCGGATCGTTGTAGGAGCCGGTGGGGTTCGTCGACCCGCGCATCAGCAGCGAGTCGGGATCCCGATACGACTCGGCCAGTCGCCGGACCGCGGTGTTGTCGGGCAGATCCTCTGTCCGCCACTCCATTTCAGTGGCAGGTGGAAAGCCGAGGCGGGCGGCGTTCGCGATCTCGCCCTGGCCCGCCCAGAGTTCCGCGCCGAAATGCTCCCTCACGAACTCCGGGACGGTCCGGCCGGTGCGCCTGCGCACCAACTCGCCGACCAGCCAGCCGAAGGTGAGCGCGTGATAGCCGTGCTTGGCGCCGGGCTCCCACACCGGGATCTGCCCCGCGAGTTCGGCGGCCATGGCGGCGGGATCGGCCGCATCGAACTTCGTCAGCGGCCGTTCGAAGGCGGGCAGGCCCGCGCGATGGGTCAGCAGGTCCTCGACGGTGACCGCGTGCTTGCCGTGCGCGGCGAATTCCGGCCACCAGCGGCGCACCGGCTGCTCCGGTCCGGTCCCCTCGCGCTCCATGACCAGCAGCGCGGCCGTGGCGGTGACCGCTTTGGTGCAGGAGAAAGCGACGCACGGCGTGTCCGCCAGCCAAGGGCGCCCGCTGCGCTCGTCGGCCACCCCGCCCCACAGATCCACCACCGGCCGTCCGCCCGCGAACACCGCCACCGCCGCGCCCCGGTTCTGCCCGTCGGCGAAGCTCGCCGCGAACACCTCCCCCACCTCGCGAAAGGCGGGGTCGCAGGTCCCGGCGATGGAATCCGTCACTCAGGAATTAGAACATGTTTCAGTTCGACTGTCACCAGCCGCGTTCGCGCCACTCCCCTAGATGCGGGCGCTCCGCGCCGAGGGTGGTGTCGTCGCCGTGGCCGGGGTAGACGACGGTGTCGTCGTCGTAGCGGTCGAAGAGCTTGGTGGTGACGTCGGTGTAGAGGGAGGTGAAAGCTTCGGGGCTGTTGGTCTTTCCGACGCCGCCGGGGAAGAGGCTGTCGCCGGTGAAGAGGTGGATGCGGCCGGGTTCCTCGGGGAGGGCGAGGGCGATGGAGCCCGGGGTGTGGCCGCTGAGGTGGATGGCGGCGAGGATGAGGTCGCCGATCTCGACGATGTCGCCATCGGCGAGGAGGCGGTCGGGGGTGACGGGCAGCGGGTCGGCGTCGAGCCGATGAGCTGCGGTGGGGACGTCGAGTTCGGCGGCGACCTCCTTCAGCGCCCACCAGTGATCGGGATGCTGGTGGGTGGTGACGATCAGGCGGACCTTGCCGGGCGCTTCCTGGGCGATGAGCTCCAGGATGCGGTCGGGTTCGTTGGCGGCGTCGATGAGGAGCGCGGCGCCGGTGGCGGCACACTGCACGAGGTAGACGTTGTTGTCCATCGCACCGACGGACATTTTGATGACGCGCGCGCCGTCGAGGTCGCGCTGCTGCGGGTTCGATCCCGCGGACACGTGTCCGGTGTAGGGGCGGTCGATCGTGATCACGCCACGATGCTATCCACTGATTCGGCGGTAACCGGGGATAGATTCGTGGAATGCCGTCGCAGCCGAATCGTCGCGCCCGCCGGACCGCCCCGGTGGTGGCCTGCCTCCTGCTGCTGGTCACGGCGCTGCTCGGCGCGCCGACCGCGGCGGCGGAGCCGCCGAGCCGCATGGACACCTACGTCGTCGACAGCGCGGGCGCGTTGGACAGTGCTCAGCTGGACAGCGTGCGGGCCGCGGTGGACCGTCTCTACGACGACCGGCAGATCCGGCTGTGGATCGCCTACGCCCGCGATTTCGACGGGCTCGGCCCGGAGGCGTGGGCCGAAAGGACCGCCGCCGCATCGGGATTCGGCACCCGAGATCTGCTGCTGGCAGTCGCCACCGGCTCGCGCGACTACTGGTTCTACGGCGAGCTGCCGGTCGGGGTCAGCGACAGCGAGCTCGAGGAACTGCTGACTCGCAGGGTCGAGCCCGCACTGCGCGACAGCGACTGGGCCGCCGCGGGGATCGCGACCGCCGACGGCCTGAACTCGGCGATGAGCGCGGGCGGGGTCGGCTTCCGCACGCTGCTGATCCTGGCGCTCGTCGTCGCGGTCGCGGTGGGCGCGCTGCTGCTGTACACGCGCACACGCCGCCGCGATCGGCAGCGGGCCGAGCTGGACACCGCGCGGCGGGTGGACCCCGGCGACAGCACCGCCCTCGCCGCGCTTCCGCTGGAGGCGCTGCACGCGCGTTCCCGTGAGGTGCTCGTCGAGATCGACAACGCGGTACGTACCAGCGGCGAGGAATTGGAGTTGGCCGTCGGCGAATTCGGCGCGACGGCCGCGGCGCCGTTCACCACCGCGCTGAACGACGCGAAGGCCGCGGCCGCCAGGGCGTTCACCCTCCGTCAGCGGCTCGACGACGACATTCCGGAGACCGCCGACGAGCAGCGCCGTCTGCTGATCGAGCTGATCGGCGCCGTGGGCCGCGCGGATCGCGAACTCGACGGGCGGGTCGCCGAATTCGACGCGATGCGCGACCTGCTGATCGACGCGCCGAGCCGGTTGGACGCGCTGACCAGGGACCTGGTCGACCTCACCGGCCGGGTGCCCGCGTCGGAGGCCGAACTGGCCCGGCTCAGCGCCGCGCATCCGGCGAGCGTGCTCGCCCCCATTCGGGACAACACGGCGATGGCGCGCGAACGTATCTCGTTCGCCGAACAGAACATCGATGCCGGACGCGAAGCCATGGCGCTGCCGGTCGGCAAGCAGGGCGGCGCGGTCGGCGCGATCAGGGCCGCCGAGGGGGCCATCGGTCAGGCGCGCACGCTGCTGGACGCGGTCGACAACGCGGCGACCGACATCCAGCAGGCCCGCGACGGCCTGCCCGCGGTGCTGGACGAACTGCGCAAGGACATCGCCACCGCCACCGAACTCGCCGCGTTCGGCGGCCCGGAACTGGCCACCGCGACCGCCTCGGCGCGGCAGGCTCTCGACAAGGCATCCGCCATGGCCGACGCCGATCCGCTGGACGCCTTTCACGGCGCGGTGGCCGCAGACGGCGATCTGGATCGGGCCATCGCCGCCGCCACCGATCGCAAGCTTGCCGCCGAGGATCTGCGCCGCCGCCTCGACCAGGCGCTCACCGATGCGGGCGCCAGGGTGCGCGCGGCGGGTGAGTTCGTCACCACGCGCCGCGGCGGCATCGACGCCACCGCACGCACCCGGCTCTCCGAGGCGCAGCGGAATCTCGATGCGGCGCAACGGCTCGCGGCCACCGACCCCGGTCAGGCGCTGCGGCACGCGCAGGCGGCGGCCGAGCTGGCGGGTCGCGCGCTCCAAGAGGCGCAGGCCAGCGTGCGCGCCTGGGAGTCGAACAGGCCGCCCTCGGGCGGTGCGCAGGCGGGCGCGGTGCTCGGCGGCATCCTGCTGGAGGGCTTGCTGCGCGGCGCGGCGGGCGGGATGCGGCACGGCTCGGGCGGCGGGTATCGGCCCGGCTCCTACGGTGGGTCCAGCGGGTCGCGGCGGGTCAGCCGGGGCGGGCGGTTCTGAATACCGCGCGCGGCGCTTGACCCTGACACCGTGTGAGGCCGTAAACCGGAGGCGTCATGTTCAGTATCGGAGATTTCGCCAGACACGGACGGGTGTCGGTGCGCATGCTGCGCCACTACGACGGCATCGGGCTGCTGCGGCCCGACGTGGTCGACCCGGCAACCGGCTATCGGTCCTACGCGGCGGGCCAGCTCGCCCGGCTCAACCGAATCGTCGCGCTGAAGGAGCTCGGCTTCACCTTGGAACAGGTGCGCCGGATCCTCGACGACGAGGTGAGCGGCGCGGAACTGCGCGGCATGCTCACGCTGCGCCGCCCGGAACTGGAGCAGCGCATCGCGACGGACCGGGACCGGCTCGTCCAGGTCGAGACGAGACTCCGCGTCATCGAGAAGGAGGGCGCCATGCCCGTGCACGATGTGGTCGTCAAGTCCGTCCCTGCCGTCCGGGTCGCCGAATTGACCGGCGAGGCGGGCGATTTCGAGCCGCGGTCGATCGGTCCCGTGGTGGGCCCACTGTTCGAGGAGTTGTGCGCACGGCTGGAGCGCGCGGGGCTCGAACCCGTCGGGCCCGGCATCGCCTATTACGACGAGCGCCCCGACGGTTCGGTGCTGGTGCACGCCGCGCTGCCGGTCGCCACGGAACCCGGTGCGGGACACGACTTCTCGATCGTCGATCTGCCCGCGATCGATCGGGCCGCGACCGTGGTGCACCGCGGCAGCATGAACGAAGTGCTGGAACCCTGGCAGGCGCTCGGCCGGTGGATCGACGCCAACGGTTACCGTTCGCACGGCCCTGCGCGCGAGGTGACCCTGGAGTTCACCGAGGACCCGAGCGGGTGGGTCACGGAGTTGCAGGAGCCGATCGCGCGCCGGTGAAGCGCACCCGGAGCCGCTGCGGTGCAAGCGCTTTCGAGCCGAATCCAGCGGCGTGAACAGCTTGGGCGCCTGTCGACAGGACCCGTCCCCGCTCCGCGCGACCCTCAGATCTGCATCGCGCGGCGCTGGGACCGGTCGGCTAGCCAGCAGTAGAAGCTATCCCTGCTCGGCGTGACACTCGCTCGGAAAGACACCGCGCGGCGCGGGACCGCTCTCGACTGGCAACGGAAGCCATCCCCCCTGGGCGTCGGGCTGGCTCAGACCAGCACGCACGGGACCGGTCGGCGAGGTGACAGCAGGCATCATTCCGTGACGCTCGCTCAGACCTGCACGGTGACGGTGTGGATGCCGGTGGGTCCCGCGGGGAACGGCGCGCGGGTGGCGCTTTCCTGTACCTGTCCGGAGCGGCTGATGGTGCGGGCGCGCAGCGTGTGCGTGCCGGGTGGGAGCTCGAGGGTGGTGCGCCAGCGGCGCCAGGCGGCGGGGGCCAGTTCGGTGCCGAGATCGACCGGGCGCCATGTGCTGTCGTCGACGCTGAGCTCCACCGCCGCCACGCCGTGCGGCGGGGCCCAGGCGACGCCCGCGACGGTGAGCGTGCCCGAGATCGTGCGTCCCGGGGCGGCGGTGTCGATGCGGGCGTGTGGCTCGACCCACAGCAGATCGGTCGGCCAACCGCGCCGTACCCAGTAATCGGTGTGGCTGTCGTCGGCGAGCTCCAGCTCGGACAGCCATTTCGCGCCGGTGTACTGGCCGTAGAGTCCGGGCACGAAGACGCGGGCCGGGAAGCCGTGCTCGGGCGGCAGCGGCGCACCGTTCATGCCGATCACCAGGTAGCCGGGCAGCTCTCCGGTGCGCAACGGCTCGACCGGCAGCGAGATGGTGTAGCCGTCCACGGCGCGGGTCACCAGGCGGGTGGCGGCGGGCTCCGGAATGGCGTGCTTCAGCAGGTGCGCCAGCGGCACGCCGAACCAGCGCGCGTTGCCCGCCCTGCCCTGCCCGGCCCGGTTGTGCACGCAGACCATGACCGCGTCGAATTCCACCGCGTCGGCGGCCAATTCGGCCAGCGAAAGCCGCAGCGGGTGGGCGACCATGCCGGTCACGGCCAGCCGCCACCGGTCCGGATCGATGCGCGGCGGGCGCAGGTTCACGTCGGCGACGTAGAACCGGCCCGCCGTGGTGATCAGCGAGGAGAGACCTGGCTCGTCGAGGCCGTCGTCCGGCACCAAGCCGATGCCGCCCAGCGGGCCGACGTTTCGAATCGCGCTGTCGCGCACGCGATCACGATCGCGGTGCAGGGTCCGCGCGGCGGCGAGCAATCCCGCGCCCGCCGCCGTCCACGCCAGCGCGCCGAACAACCCGCCCGGCCGCTTGCCCAACCCGGCCGCCAGCACCGCGCCCGCCGCCGACGCGCCTGCGGCCGTGGACGGGGACCGGGTCGATCTGCGCAGCGCCAGCGCCGCCGCACCCGCCCCGAACGCCGCCGCGGCCGGTGTCCGAAGCCGGGGCGGCAGCGCGCCGAGCACAGTGGTCGCGGCGATCGCACCCGCGCCGACTCCGAGCCGGGTGATCTCTTTGTCGTGCCGACCCGACAGCGCGACGGTGGCCTCTACAACCGGCACGGGCGCGGTGTCGATCAGGCCCCGGCCGACGGTGTCGATCAGCGACCCGCCCCCGGCGGCCGCGATCGCCTCCCCCAGCCCCAGCGCGGCCACCCCGACCGCGGCCGCCCCGAGGCCGCTCTTTCCGTTCGTCCGCACTGTCCGAAACACCCGCTTCCGCCGCATCGTCATCGATGTTCTCCCCCAGCATTGTCCACGAAATCGCGGACACGGCCAGCCCGTCGGCCCGCTCGGATCACGCGTCGATCGACACCGCGGCCAACTGGGCGAGTTCGCGGCCGACGGCGTCCGGTAGTCGCGCCGCGAGCTGACCGCCGCCGAGCACGCCGACGCAGAGCCGGTCGGCGAAGGTGTAGACGAGGAACGTGACGGCCGCCGACGGTCCGGCCGACGGGCGCGGGTGGGCGGAGAGGTAGACGATCTCGTAATCGGTGAGTGTGAGTTCCTGCGGGGTGCGGAAGCGGGGCACCCTGCCGGTGTTGGTCACCGCGATGTGCCCGGCGAGCGAGTGAATCGCGGTGGGCCCGAAGAACTCCGGGAAGTGCAGCACCGACTGCTGCACGATGCCCTCGGCCAGGTCGTGGCTCAGCCGCGCCGAAATGCGTTGCGCCAGTTCGACGACGTCCGTGGCGGACGTGATGTCGGCGGCGAACGCGGCCAGGCCCGCCATGTTGGTGCCGTCGGCGGCAGCCACCGGCGGAGTCAGTCGCGAGCGCATGTCGACGGGATACACGCAGCGCAGCGGCAGGGCGTCGCCCGGCCCCGCAACGCGCGCATCCGAATCTCCGGGCACCGAATCGACTGGCCCCGAGGCAGTTTCGGCATACGCCCGCAGCAGTGCGGCCGTGACCAACCCGTTGACGGTGACGCCGTGGCGACGGCTCAGCTCCACGATCCGCGCGGTCGCCTCCGGCCCGAGGATCGTCCGCTCCGGCCGGGCCAGCGAAGCGGGAGCGGGAGTCGCCGGATCGGGCGGCAGGATCGGCGCGTGCGGCAGCGGCCGGGACGCGGCTTCCAGACCCGACACCGCCGACCTGGGAATACCATGCCGTGCGGCGTACCACTCCAGCGGACGCGGAAAGTCTTGCGGCACACTGTCATTCGCCGCGCCGGACACCTCGTCGGTGTAGCGGTCCCACAGCGCGACGAGCAGCGCCACGCAGTGGCCCGCGTCCGCGACGGCGTGGTGCGCGTACAGCGTCACGCGCGCGCGGGCGTCCTCGATCACCACGTCGAGATAGGCGAGCTGAACCGACGGATCGAGCGTCCCGTCCGGCAGCCGGACGGTCGCGGTGTCACCGGCGCGGACCCACACCCCCACCGCGTCGCCCGCCGGGCGCAGCAGATGACCGGTCCCGTCGGCGTCCTCACCGATGCGGCAGGCGAGGATCGGATGGGTGCGCAGCAGTGCGCCGAATGCGCTTCGCAACACGGCGATGTCGAGCTTTCCCTCGACCAGAACGGAGCGACCGGTGTAGGTCGCGTGCCGCACGAAACGCTGCTCGGACGGCGCGAGCACTCGCACCGTGTCGTCCACTGTCCACCACACACGCCCAGCGTGCGGCACCGCCGGGTCCCGCGCAAACCGAACAGTACGGAAGACTGAGAGACATGAGTCTCGCGGCACATCTGGAGGACATCGGTGGCCCGCTGGTCGCGGCGCAGCGCGCGCACCCGACGGTGGCGGGCATCGCCGCGGGCGACCTGCCCGAGCCGGTGTTCCGGTCGTGGCTCGAGCAGGACTACCTGTTCCTGCTCGACTACGTGCGGGTGTTCAGCAGGCTGGCCTGGCAGGCGCCCGCCGCGCATCTCGGCGACTTGGTCGACCTGGCGCACGCCACCTTCCACAACGAACTCGCCCTGCACCGCTCGCTGGCCGCCGAGTTCGGCGCCGATCTCGACGGCGCGGTCAAGGGCGGCCCGTGCGCGAACTACGCCGCTTTTCTGTTGGACTCGGCCGCGAACTACGGCGAAGGTCTGGCCGCGCTCTACCCGTGCATGTGGGGTTACTCCACGCTCGGCGCGCAGCTGGCCGTCGACCCGCCCGCCGAGCCACGTTATCGGCGCTGGGTGGATACCTACGCCGATCCCGGCTTCGCCGCGCTGACCCGCCGCTGCGCCGAGATGCTCGACGAGTCCGGCGTCGATCCCGGGCGCGCCGAGCTCCTCTTCCGCGAAGGCATGCGCCACGAGCTGGCATTCTGGGACGTGCCGCTCGACTGACGGGATCGACCGGGACCGACCAGACCCCTTGCCGCTGAACGCGATTCGAGCGTCGCGGAAACGCGACGACCCGCGACCGGTACACCGGTCGCGGGTCGTCGCGCGGGGAACTCAGACGCCGATGAGGTGCTGGGCCAGGTAGCCCTCGACCTTGTCCAGCGCGATCCGCTCCTGCGCCATCGAGTCGCGCTCGCGGATGGTCACCGCCTGGTCCTCGAGGGTGTCGAAGTCGACGGTGATGCAGAACGGGGTGCCGATCTCGTCCTGGCGACGGTAGCGGCGGCCGATCGCGCCCGCGTCGTCGAACTCCACGTTCCAGTGCTTGCGCAGCTGGGCGGCGAGGTCCTTGGCCTTCGGGGTCAGGTCGGCGTTGCGGGACAGCGGCAGCACGGCGGCCTTCACCGGCGCGAGCCTGCGGTCCAGGCGAAGCACGGTGCGAACGTCCACGCCGCCCTTCGCGTTCGGGGCCTCGTCCTCGGCGTAGGCGTCCACCAGGAACGCCATCAGCGAACGGGTCAGACCCGCGGCCGGCTCGATGACGTACGGGATGTAGCGCTCGTTGCCTGCCTGGTCGTAGTAGCTGAGCTCGGTGCCGGAGTGCTCCGAATGCGTCTTGAGGTCGAAGTCGGTGCGGTTGGCGACGCCCTCCAGCTCACCCCACTCGCTGCCCTGGAAGCGGAAGCGGTACTCGATGTCGACGGTGCGCGTCGAGTAGTGCGACAGCTTGTCCTTCGGGTGCTCGTAGAGCCGCAGATTCTCCGGGTCGATGCCGAGGTCGGTGTACCAGGCCATGCGGGTGTCGATCCAGTACTGGTGCCACTGCTCGTCTTCGCCCGGCTTGACGAAGAACTCCATCTCCATCTGCTCGAACTCGCGGGTGCGGAAGATGAAGTTGCCCGGCGTGATCTCGTTGCGGAAGCTCTTGCCGATCTGGGCGATGCCGAACGGCGGCTTCTTGCGCGCGGTGGTCTCGACGTTCTTGTAGTTGACGAAGATGCCCTGCGCGGTTTCCGGGCGTAGGTAGTGCAGGCCCTCCTCGTCGTCCACCGGGCCGAGGAAGGTCTTGAGCAGGCCGGAGAAGTTACGCGGCTCGGTCCACTGGCCCGGGTCGCCGGTCTCGGGGTCGCGGATGTCGGCGAGGCCGTTGGCGGGCGGGTGGCCGTGCTTCTCCTCGTAGGCCTCCAGCAGGTGGTCGGCCCGGTAGCGCTTGTGCGTGACGAGCGACTCGACCAGCGGGTCGGTGAAGGTCTCGACGTGGCCGGAGGCCTGCCACACCTGGCGCGGCAGGATCACCGACGAGTCGAGGCCGACGACGTCCTCGCGGCTGGTGACCATGGCCCGCCACCACTGGCGCTTGATGTTCTCCTTCAGCTCGACACCGAGCGGACCGTAGTCCCATGCCGACTTGGTGCCTCCGTAGATCTCACCGCACGGGTACACCAGACCCCGGCGCTTGGCGAGGTTGGCAACGGTGTCCACCTTCGACTTGGGTGCCACGCGAGATTTCTCCATCCACTGCGAGTCGGATTTGCATTCACTGCATCGAATTTTTTCATTTGATGCGATCGATGACCTCCAGCCTATCGGCATCACGCAACCGGGTTTGCACCGCCAGCCACCTGTGCCGTATCGCGTGCGAGGCGTCTGCTCGCCCCGAGCGTCCGCCGCGGCGGCCACGGCCCCGGGACGCACGCCCGTCCGACGGGTGCGATCATGTTCCGACGGACCGCCGGGAATGCCCCGGCGCCAACGTTTTTGCCGAAGACGGCCGGGGCGGGGTGGGGCGCTGAGCCTTGAACGAGTCGGCATGTAGCACTAGGGGTGGGCCCGTGGCCGATCTGCCACCGGATCTGTTCGATGCCGACTGGGCGCGCGAGGCCGAGCGCCGCGCGCTGCGCGACCACCGGCGCGCGACCAGGGCGCGCAAGGCTCGCGGGCTGACCGGGCCGAGCCGCGGCGCGCTGCTCACGGCGCTCTCGTTCAGCGCCGTGGTGGCGCTGGCGTGGGCGGGCTTCGCCTTCCTGGACGGGACCGCGCCGACGGCGAGCGCACCGCCGACGAGCGCCGCGAGCACCTCGACCGCGCCGCTGCGCGCGCACGCGGAGGTCGATCTGACCCGGCCGTTCGCCGACACCCCCGCCGCCATGTGGCGCGAGGGCGCGGGCGGCATCGAACCGCCGCCCGCGCATCCCGTCGGCCCGTACTCGGCCGAGCAGGTCGGGCAGTTCATGGAGCGCGTGCGACGGCTGATCATCACCGCGCGGCTGGATCGCACGGTGCTGGAGACCCGCGATCCGAGCCTGGTGCTCGACCAGCTGGCGCCCGCGCTGGTCGAGAAACTCCGGCCGGAGCTGGCGCCCGGCAAAGAGAAGGAATCGTGGTACGTGGCCGAGCGCATCGCGGCGGGGGCTCGGCTGCTTCCCGTGCAGCCGCGCGTCACCGGGTGGATGACGCCGACCGTCAACGAACACGGCGAGCTGACGATCCGGACCAACTATCTGGTCGCCTACGCCTTCGACGTCCCCGATCCGACGAAGATCGACGGCCCGATGGACATCGTGGCGGTGGTCAGGCACGAGATCGAGTACCGCTGGATCGATGATTCGAAGTACGCTGCCGACGCACGGGGCGTCTGGTTCGGCGAGGCGCGCGGCTTCAGCTACTCGGTCGACTGCGCGCAATCCGAACACGGCTTCCTCGCGCCGGACTACAACAACCCTCGGGAGACCGCCGCTGCCGCCGGGCACCACCGGCGCAGCGAGGAATACTTCGACCCCAACATCCCGATGCCGACCGAGGACGGTTGCCGGTGATCAGCGGTCTGCCCGCTCACCCGGCGCGCCGCGTTTGACATGCGCAACTATGCATATCAAAATGGGATCGCTTTCCAATAAGGAGTTGGTTCCGATGACCGCCGAGACGGCCGCCGCGCACTCGCACACACCCTATCGATCCCCCGGGCCCGCGCCGGTGCCCGCGCGCACCGTCTTGGAGGACGCGGGTGAGCTGCTGCGAGCGCTCGCCGCTCCCGTGCGCATCGCCATCGTGCTCCAGCTACGCGAATCGCCGCGCTGCGTGCACGAGCTGGTCGACGCGCTCGGCGTGACCCAGCCGTTGGTGAGCCAGCACCTGCGCATCTTGAAGTCCGCGGGCGTCGTGCACGGCGAGCGATCCGGCCGCGAGGTGCTCTACGAATTGGTCGACGACCACCTGGCGCACATTGTCGTCGACGCCGTCGCGCACGCCGAGGAAGGGTGATCCGTGCAGGAGAAGACGTTGGATCCACAGAAGCCGGTCGGGATACGCAGCACGCGCCAGCGCAGTGCGATCGCCGCGCTGCTCGGTGACATCGACGAATTCCGCTCCGCGCAGGAACTGCACGACGAACTGCGCAAGCGCGGCGAGGGCATCGGGCTCACCACGGTCTACCGGACACTCCAGTCGCTGGCCGACGCGGGCTTCGTCGACGTGCTGCGCACCGACTCCGGCGAGTCGGTCTATCGGCAGTGCTCCACCGGCCACCATCACCATCTGGTCTGCAGGCGCTGCGGCCGCACCGTCGAGGTCGAGGGCCCGACGGTGGAGGCGTGGGCCGAGGCGATCGCGAGCCAACACGGCTTCACCGAGGTGAGCCACACCATCGAGGTCTTCGGCACCTGCCGGACCTGCGCCAAGACTCCCCGCGACTGACCGATTCACGACCGAAGGCCACCCACTCCCCTCAGGAAGCGGGTGGCCTTCGGCATTGCCGGATCAGACCGCCGGAGCGGGTTCGGCCGTCGGCGCGGCAACCTGCTCGGCGTCGGCCCCGTGTCCGCGAAGTGCGGCCACGCCGAGCAGAACGAGCGCCGCTGCGGCCCACACCGCAAGTATCACAAGGGGTTTCGTGGCTCCGGCACCGTCGAAGAAGGCGACCGAGCGGAGCAGCGAAGCCGCCGCGCCCGGGGGCAGCAGCTGGCCGATGGCGCCCCACGGCTGCGGCAGCAGCTCCGGCGCGGAGGTGGCAGCCGAGAACGGATTGCCGATCAGCAGCAAGGTCAGCGCCGCCACACCAATGCCCGCGCGGCCGATCACCGCGGCCAGCCCGGTCACGGCGCCCGCGACCGTGAAGGACACCAGCCCGGCGACGGCCGCCAGCGTGAGGTAGTTGCCGGGCAGCACCGACAGCCAGCCCTGCACGATCGCGATGCTCAGCAGCCCGCCGAACAGGCCGAAGCTCACCAGGCCTGCCACCTTCGCGCCTGCCGTCGGGATCACCAGGCTCAGCAGGACGCCCGCCGCGAGACCCGCCATCACCAGCGGCAGGACCATCGCGCCGAAGGCGGCGCCGCGCGGGTCGTCCGGATCGGCGGCGACCACGTCCTCGACCGCGGCCGCCGGCGCACCGGACAGCTGCTGGGCGATGGCGGTGAGCTGCTGGGCCACCGCCGGGCTCGCGCCGGAGGCGACGAGCACCGCGGGCGCTCCCCCTCCGGTGACGATCGCGCCGTAGACCTCGCGGTTCTCGATGGCGGCGCGCGCGGCCGCGGCGTCGGACGCGGTGGTGATCTCGAAGGCCTCGGGGTCGTGCTGCCCGAGTCGTTCGGCGACGACGGCCGCCTGCGGGCCCGCGACGGCGATGGGCAGGTCACGCGGCGCGATATTGGCCGCGGGCCATGCGAAGGCGATCAGCATCAGCGCCTGGAGCAGGGCCGCGCCCAGGCCGAGGGCGACCGCTCGCTGCATGGTTTTCATGACGTACTCCCACTAAATCGAATGCTCGTTCTCTTTCGATGTCACCACAGTCGCACGAGGCAAGTAGGTTGTCAAGAACGGATATTCGTTTTACTTTGGGCTCATGCCACGAGTCAGCGAAGAGCACCTGGAACGCCGCAGACAGCAGATCCTCGACGCCGCGCAGCTGTGCTTCGCTCGCAAGGGTTTCTTCGAGACCTCGATGCAGGACGTGTTCACCGAATCGGGGCTCTCGGCCGGTGCGGTCTACCGCTACTTCAAGAGCAAGAACGAGATCATCGCGGCGTTGGCGACCCAGACCACCGTGAGCTTGCGGATGGCGATGGCCGAGGCGGTGCGCTCCGACCCGCTGCCGACGCCGGCGGAACTGGTGCGCGGCATCGCCGAGGAAGTCGTCCGCCGCAGCGGGCCCGACGGACCGGTCCGCTTGGCTCCGCAGGCGTGGGCGCTGGCACTGGTGCACGACGGAGCTGCTCAACCAGTGCGCGAAACCATGCACGCGATGCGCGACCTCTGGCGCGACTACGCCGTGCGCATGCGCGAGGAAGGCTGGCTACCGCCCGACGCCGACACCGACGCGGTGGCCAAGGCGATCATCGGTTTCCTGCCCGGCTTCATCCTGCAGCACCTGATCTTGGGCGACCTCGACCCCGAGACCCTCGCCCGCGGCGTCGACCTGCTCATCCCGACGGGCAAGCCCGCCGCACGCTGAGGGCGGTCGGTCAGGGCAGCAAGCCCTGGCGTGCTCGGCCCGCGCCGGAGAGGACGAGCAGCAGCATGGTGGTGAGCGCCTGGTCGTCCAGCCCCGCGGCCGGGAAGGTGTAGCGCAGGATGACGTCGGCCAGCTTGCCGTGACCGATCACGGTGAGCGAGCCGAACTGCAAGTTGTTGTTGCGCTCCGCTACTCGCTTGTGCAGCTGCGGTTTCAGCGGACGGTCCCAGGCCAGCACGCAGGTCATGGACACCACGTCGAGGCCCGGCGCCAGATTCACCGCACGCAGCGAGCACAGCGCGCCCTCGTACTGAAAGCCGAGCGAACCCTCCGGGTCGACGCGCACGTCGACGTCGTACTGGGACAAGCAGGCCCCCGCCCGCGCCTGGAGTTCCTGGTCGGGGGTGACCGCTGCGTCCATGTTCGTGCCGCCGTTCACTTCGTGCCGCCGAAGCGGCGGTCACGCGAAGCGTACTGGAGGCAGGCCTCCCACAGGTTGCGCCTGTCGAAATCAGGGAACAGCGTGTCCTGGTACACGTATTCGGCGTAGGCCGACTGCCAGATGAGGAAGTTCGAGCTGCGGAATTCGCCCGAGGGCCGCAGGAACAGGTCGACGTCCGGCATGTCCGGCTCGTCGAGGAACCGCGCGACGGTGGCCTCGGTGACCTTCTCCGGATCGATCTCGCCCGCCGCCACCCGCCGCGCGATTTCCCGTGCCGCGTCGGCGATTTCGGCGCGACCGCCGTAGTTGACGCACATGGTCAGCGTCATCACCGTGTTGTCCCTGGTCAGCTCCTCGGCGATCTCCAGCTCGTTGATCACGCTGCGCCACAGGCGCGGTCGCCGTCCGGCCCAGCGCACCCGCACACCCATCTCGTGCATCTCGTCACGGCGGCGGCGGATCACGTCGCGGTTGAAGCCCATCAGGAAGCGCACCTCGTCCGGGCTGCGCCGCCAGTTCTCGGTGGAGAACGCGTAGGCCGAGAGCCACTTCACGCCGATCTCGATGCAGCCTTCGACGGTGTCCATCAGCACCGCCTCGCCGCGCTCGTGTCCCGCGGTGCGCGGCAACCCGCGCTCCTGGGCCCACCGGCCGTTGCCGTCCATGACCAGCGCCACGTGGTTGGGCACCAGTTCCGGCGGCAGCTGCGGCGGCCGCGCGCCCGAGGGATGCGGCGACGGCGGGCGAACGGCGCGGCCCGCGCTGCTCGCCTTGGTCGCGGTGGAGGAGTCTCGACGGAGGATCACGGCTTCCATCCTGCCTGATCGGGCTCGCGGGGTGGGACGACCTCCGCGGATCGACCCACCGACCGAACGGTCGCGCCGTCGCTGTGCCCGCGATCAGGCCGCCGACCAGCGGGAATTCTCAGCCGACGCGGCCCGCGGGCGTCGGCGTCCTGCTGCGCTCGACCAAGGGCAACGTCCGCAGCTGACGTTCCAGATGCCATTGCAGATGGGCGGCGACCAGTCCGCTGGCCTGGCGGCGGACCGAATCGGGCACCGTCGCGATGTAGTCCCACTCCCCCTTCAGCAGGGCGACGAGCAGATCCAGGACGCCCGGCGCGGGAGTGGCCGCGCCCGGCGGGCGGCAGTGCACGCACACCGCTCCGCCCGCCGCCACGTGGAAGGCGCGGTGCGGACCGGGAGTCGCGCACTTGGCGCATTCGTCCAGCGCGGGCGCCCACCCCGCGAAACCCATGGCGCGCAACAGGAATGCGTCCAGGATGAGTTCGTGCGGGCGCTGCTTGGCGGCGATGGCCCGCAGCGCGCTCGCGGTCAGCGCGTGCAGTCGCGGCGCGGGCGCGCGTTCCTCGCCCGCGAGGCGTTCGGCGGTCTCCAGCACCGCGCAGGCGGTGGTGTAGCGGCCGTAGTCGTCGATGATGTCGGCGGCGAAGGATTCGACGGTGTGCACCTGGGTGACGACGTCCAGCGTGCGGCCGGGATGCAGTTGCACGTCGATGTAGGAGAACGGCTCCAATCGAGCGCCGAACCGGGACTTGGTCCGCCGCACCCCCTTGGCCACCGCACGGACCAGGCCGTGCCGGCGTGTCAGCAGCGTGACGATGCGGTCCGCCTCACCCAGCTTGTGCTGGCGCACCACGACCGCCTCATCCCGATACAAACGCACACGGTCATCCTCCCACGAACCGGCGACAGGCCACGGGCGCCTCGCGTGTGCGAATCCGCACGTCCGCTCGGGCCCTGCGCGATCGTCGTCGAGCTGCGCCGGTTCTGCGTACCTCCTCTTCCGCTCCGGTCGTGCGCGTCTTCCGGAGTACTTCGTCGGGCCGCGCGCCTACGTGCGCAGCAGACCCGCGACCAGCAGCAGCAGTGATTGCTGCGTCTGGGCTCGCGCGGCGTCCTTGTCGGTGGCGTGCG
The DNA here is from genome assembly GCF_057708325.1 of Nocardia sp. bgisy134. Lineage (NCBI taxonomy): Bacteria > Bacillati > Actinomycetota > Actinomycetes > Mycobacteriales > Nocardiaceae > Nocardia > Nocardia sp. bgisy134. Next base: position 519,727 of record NZ_JBYIRW010000001.1, on the reverse strand, counting down.
CGACGATCAGCCCCGCCTCGGCCACGGCGCTGAGCAGCAGCCGGGCCAGGATCTCGACCGGCGCGTCGGCGATCAGCTCGGCGGCGCGTGCGCGTTCGAGCTCGGTGATGATCAAGCCGAGCCCGTGCCTGGCTTCGAAGGCGCGCCATTCCTCCCAGCCGAGCACAGCGGGCGCGTCGTAGAGCGCGATTTGGATCATCTCGGGGCGCTGGCAGATGTCGAGGAAGGCATTCAGGCCGACCGCCATCGAGGCGATGATGTCGCCGGGATCGACGGCGGCGATGGCTCTTCCGATCTCCGCGGTGATGTCCGACTCGAGCTGTTCGAGCACCGCCAGGAACAGCCCGCGCTTGTCGCCGTAGTGGTGATGCAGGGCGCCGCGGGTAACCCCCGCCTCGGTCACCAACTGCTCGGCGGAGGTGCTCGCGAAGCCGCGCTCGGCGAACAGGCGGCGCCCTGCCTCTTCCAGGGCGGCCCTTGTCGTACGGGAACGGTCCTCCTGGCTACGGCGTGGCATGCAGCCGAGTGAACTCCAGAATCCGCTGCGCGAGCAACTCGGGCTGATCCTCGGGCAGGAAGGTGTAGGAGTCGTCGATCAGCTCCAGGGTCGCGTCGGGGAACTCGCGCGCCAGCCGCTCGGCGTAGGCGATGGGGAACAGCTTGTCCTCGCGCGCCCAGACGATCAGCACCGGAAGGCGGACGTCACCGAACCGGGTCGAGGCGTCCAGCGTGTAGCGGCGGTGCGCGGATTTCAGGAAGCGCCGCAGGTCTTTTCGGATGGCGCCGGACCGGCGGCTCGGCAGCAGGTACGAGTCGACGTACTCGTCCGGCACCGGCCGCTTGCTCACCCAGCCGAACGCCAGCGGCAGCCGGTGCAGCGCGCGCAGGCGCAGCGTCTCGGCGAGCGGACGTATCGATCCGGGAATGCGCGCGAGCAGCGGCAGCAGCGTGAACGGCTGGGGCAGGAACTTCTCGTGGCTGTCGACGGAGGCGAGCACCACGCGGCCGATGCGGTCGGTGTTGCGGGCCAGCAGTACCTGGGTGATGGCGCCGCCGGTGTCGTTGGCGACCAGCGTGACGTCGGTCAGGTCGAGCCGCTCCAGGAAGGCGGCGATGAGGTCCGCGACCCCGGTCGGCGTCAGGTCCGCCTCCGGCACCGGGATCGAGTGCGAGCCGAGCGGCCAGTCCGGCGTCAGGCAGCGGTACCCCGCGGCGGCGACGGCGGGCACCACCCCGCGCCAGAGATCGGCGTTGACGAGCAGGCCGTGCACGAAGACGACCGGGGCGCCGGTCCCCGTCTCGTGGTAGCGGATGCGGCCGCCGGGCAGGGCGATCTCGTGCGCGGGACCGAGTGACGGGCTGATTCCCATGGCTTCCTCCAGATGTCGGGCGTCCCGTACATCTTTACATACATACCGTATGTATGTCTAGAGTTCGTGGCGCGACAGCGGAATTCGCGACGGACGGGCATAACGAACGGCCATCGAAAACCCGGTACTGATGCACTTGGGCGCAGCTCGGCGATAACCCACGTGGACGGTCGTCCAGGACAGCGCTACGGTTCACACCGGACGATCGAAGAGAGGGAGCTCACATGACCGTGCCGAACCCAGCGCTCAGGCCTGCCGCCGAACCGGACCCCGCCGACGGCGCGCTGCCGACGGGCGATCACGGCCTCGCCGGCCTGGCCGACGCGCTCGCGGCGGGCACCGTCAGCTCCGCCGCGGCCGTTGCGGCGGCGCTCGACCGGATCGAGGCGAGCCAGCCGACGCTCAACGCCTTCCGGGTGGTCCGCAGGGACCGGGCACTGGCCGAGGCCGCCGACGCCGACCGGCGACTTGCGGCGGGCGAGCGCCTGCCGCTGCTCGGCGTGCCGATCGCCGTCAAGGACGACACCGACATCGCGGGCGAGCTGACGGCCTTCGGCTGCGGCGGCGACTTCACGCCGAAAACCGAAGATGCCGAGGCGGTTCGGCGGCTACGCGCGGCGGGCGCGGTGATCGTCGGCAAGACCAACACCTGCGAGCTCGGCCAGTTGCCGTTCACCAGCGGCGCGGCCTTCGGCCACACCCGCAATCCGTGGCACCGCGAGCACACGCCGGGTGGTTCCTCCGGCGGCTCCTCGGCCGCCGTCGCCGCCGGATTGGTGCCCGCCGCACTGGGTTCCGACGGCGCGGGCTCGGTCCGGATCCCCGCCGCGTGGACCAACCTCGTCGGCATCAAGCCGCAGCGCGGACGCATCTCCACCTGGCCGGAAGCCGAGGCGTTCCAGGGACTCACGGTGAACGGGCCGCTGGCGCGCACCGTCGCCGACGCGGCGCTGCTGCTGGACGCGGCGGCGGGCCCGCACCCCGGCGACCGGCACACCCCCGAGCCGATTCGTGCCTCCGACGCCGTCGGGCGCGACCCGGGACGCCTGAAGATCGCACTCTCCCTGCGCATTCCGTTCACCGCGACCAAGACGACGCTGCACCCCGAGGTCAGGGCCGCGGTGCGCGGGATCGCCTCGACGCTGCGCAAGCTCGGCCACTCGGTCACCGTCGCCGACCTGCACTACGGATTGCTGATGGGCGCCTCGTTCCTGCCGCGCTCGATGGCGGGCATCCGCGCCGTGCACGACCGGATGCCCGGCGCCGAGGTGGACCCGCGCACCCGCGCCAACGTTCGCTTCGGCCGGGTGCTCGGCGGACCGGCGCTCTTCGCCGCGCGCCAGGCGGAACCGTTGCTGCACAAGCGCATCGGCACCTTCTTCACCGACTACGATCTGGTGCTCGCGCCCACAACCGCCACTCCACCGCCGCGCGCCGAGGAGATCGACGGCATCGGCGTCAACGCCACCAACAACCTCATCACCGCCGCCTGCCCGTACACCTGGCCGTGGAACGTGCTCGGCTGGCCCAGCGTGAACGTCCCCGCCGGCTTCACCAAGGCGGGCTTGCCGGTCGGCGCCCAGCTGATGGGCAGCGCATCCTCCGAGTCGGTGCTGGTTTCCGTTGCGGCGCAACTGGAGTCGGAGCTGCGCTGGGATCGGCACCGCCCCGAACCGTGGTGGTGATTCAGCGCCGCGGCGACGACCAGTCCTCCAGCGCGCTCTTGGTGCCCGAGGGACAGCCGTCCCCCGCGTCGGGACGCGGCGACATCACCAGACACTCCTGCGGGCCCGGCTGGCCGACGCCCGCCGTGACCAGCACCGCGATCGACGAGCCGTCGGCGACCCTGCTGGTCGAGAAGCCCAGGGTGCCGGTGACGCCCCGGTAGTCCGTCTCGCGCAACTGCATCGCGATGGCGGTGCGGTTCAGCGAGCCGTCGGCCTGCTGCGGGCCGGTACGCACCGCGCGCAGGAACAGGCCGACCACGTCGTAGGCCAATCCGGTCCGGTCGCCGGGCCAGGACGGCTGATAGTCGGCCATCTGCGGGTAGACGCGCAGATCGCCGATCAGGGCCGCCAGTTCCGCGCACAACTGCTGGTAGTCGAACGCGACCGGTTCGTCGCCGAGTTCGCCGTTGCCGCGGACGCATTCGGCGCCGCCGAGCATCACCGGCGCGCCCTTGGCGACGTAGCGCACCGACAGATTGGCGGGCAACGCCGCCATCGCCTTCTGATCGGTGATCAGCCGGGTCACCGTGTCGTTGCCCAGGATGGCGGGCGACTCCCCGGTCAAGCAGCCGCGACTGACCGACTTGGCGAAGGTCGCGAAATCGTCGTTGCGGCCCGCGAAGAACAACAGGGTGCCGCGGTCGAAACCCGTTGTCTCGCAAGGGGCGGCAAAGCGATTGAGCTCCTGCTGTTCGGTCCACTCCATGCGGCGGTACGGCACGCCGCGGCCTTCCAGTTCGGTGCGCAGATCCTCGACCAGGGTCTCGACGTAGATGTCGCCGTCGGCCTTCGGGTGGTAGATGGCGACCTGGTTGTAGCGCGGCTGTCCGGCGCGCGGCGAGCCGGCCGGATGGCGGGCGCCCTGCACGTAGTCCGCGATCAACTTCGCTTGCGTCGCATTGCTCGGCGCCGCTTGGAAGTACAGCGGCGATGCCTTCTCCAGGCCGTCGGCCGAGAGCGTCGTCGCGACCACCGGCACGCCGAGTTCGCCGAGTCTTCCTATGGCGCGCCGGGTTTCGGCGTTGCTGCGGTCCATACCGACCACCCCGAGGATGCCCGGCTCGTCGGCAAGCAGGCCGCGCAGCTGATGGTCCACCACCCAGGTCGCGTGCTGCATACTGGAGCCGCCGTTGGCGACGACGACGCGCAACAGCGGTTCGGACTCGTCGGAAGCGAGCAGCGCGCGGCGCTGCTGCACCGCGAGCCCCGCGAGCTCCTCCACCTGGGCATGCGGGTAGCGCACATTGGCGTCCACGTAGCTGAGCCCGGAGAAGTAGATCAGTGTGACGACCGGGCGGCGCGGGTTGCCGCGGCGCGCGTCCGCGGCGGAGACGTTGAGCCGGAAGACTTCCCGCTGGATCGCCGACAGCTCCGGATCATCGGTGAAGACCTGGTCGGCGTTGTCGCTGTACCCGACGCACTCGCCGTCGCGCTGCTGCACCGAGATGCCCGCGGTCCACGGCCAGTGCGCGCAGGGCGCGCCGCGCAATGGCGGGATATACACGAGCGCGGCGGCCACCAGCAGCGCGACCGGAACCAGCACACACAATGCGACGAACCACTTGCGGGCTGCCAGCGGGGGCGCGGGCGGCACCGCGAGGTGGGCCAGGGCGGGGTCGCGGACGCGGCCGTTCAGCGGATCGGGCAGCCGCACGCGCAACGGCAGGAACCACGCGTCGCTCGCCCGGTTGGTGCGCATGTTGTCGATATCGCGCAGCCAGCGTTGCAGCGGGTCCGGTTGCTGCCCGGAATACGGGCGGTCGACCAGGCTTTCCAAGGTGTCGAGGTGCTGGAGGTCGCCGATCCGGGCCAGCTCGTCCGTCGACGACACGGCGGTCTCGTCGGCAAGGCCGGGGTCGTAGTCCAGGCAGGCGAATATCACCAGTGGATCGGAATGCCCTGTCTCGTTGCGGATGTCGTTGATCCAGCCGATCAGGCGCTTCGCCGCGCCGTCGCGCTCGACACCGCCGAGCAACGCCACCGGATACGCGGTGCGCCGCCAGCTCGACGGCCGCCACAGCCGCTTACGGTAGGCGTCGCGCAGATCCTCGAGGAAGGCGTGCACCAGCAGCTTGGCGACCTGCTCCTCGTTCTCGTCGCCGCGCCGCGAGGCGGTCAGCCGGGTCGCGAAACCCAGAAAACTGTCGGAGTATTCGGGCGCCAGGTAACGCTGGTGCATGAACCAGCGGGTGACCTTGGACATGCCGGGGATGCGACCGCTGATCCACAGCCACAGCCGCAGTACCGGCCACAGCGCGAGCACACCGAACACCAGCCGGGAGATGGTGTCGCCGCTGACGCCCTCGGCGGTGTCGGAACGGTCGGCGGGCGAACCGCTGCGCAGCAGGCGCGGCAGCCGCGACCGCAGCTCCACCGTGGCCTCGGTCTCGTCGCTCGTGACGCGCTGGCGGGTCAGCCAATCGGCGGTGCGGTAGCGCGGGAACTTGATCGGCCCCATCGCCGTGTCGTCGGTGGAGAAACCCTCGACCAGCCGCTGCACGATGGGCAGGCAGTGGCCCTGGATCTCCTCGCCCGTCGCGTTCGGATCGGGCGTCAGCGCGTCGGGCGGCAGGTCCGCCGCCTGCAGATCCACCCGCGCCCGCGGCGTCGCCCGCCTGCCGCCGGATTCGCCGAGCCAGCGGTAGATCTCGACGAGCAATGCACCGCCCGTGCCCGCGCCGACCAAGCCGACGATCGGGCGCGGCAGCGGGCGCCTGCGCCGCAGCAGCGTGCGGAACACGCGTGGCTTCGTGTCCGGCACCTCGAGCGCGCGTAGCAGTTCCAGCAGTTTGGGGACATCGTTGGCGGTATCAGGCAATTCGACGGCCTCCCCAGTGCGATGCATGGCTGCGACGCACACCCCGGGCGTCATCGGGGACTGTACCGGTACAAATCCGGCTCAGGCACCTTGTTCGCTCGAGTTCGCGACCCGCGAACGGGCCGATCGCTCAGAAGCCCAGCTTGCCAAGCTGTTTCGGATCGCGCTGCCAGTCCTTGGCGACCTTGACGTGTAGGTGCAGATAGATCCGCACGCCGAGAATGTGCTCGATCTGCTTGCGCGCGTTGGTGCCGACCTCCTTGAGGCGGCTGCCGCCCTTGCCGATGACAATGGCCTTCTGGCTGGGGCGTTCGACGTAGAGCAGCGCGTGCACGTCGAGCATCTCTTCGTTCTCCTCGCGCGGGAGAACCTCCTCGATCACCACGGCCAGCGAGTGCGGCAGCTCGTCGCGCACGCCCTCCAGCGCGGCCTCGCGGATGAGCTCGGCCATGAGGGTTTCCTCGGGCTCGTCGGTGAGCTCGCCGTCGGGGTAGAAGGCAGGGCCCTCCGGCATTTTCGAGGCGATCACGTCGACGAGCACCTCGACCTGCTCGCCCTTGACCGCCGACACCGGCACCACCTCGGCCTCGGGGCCGAGCAGTTCGGAGACGGCGAGCAACTGCGCGGCGATCTGCTCGCGACCCACCTTGTCGATCTTGGTGACCACGCCGAGCAGGGTGGTCTTGGGCGCCATCTGCTTGATCTGCTGCACGATCCAGCGGTCGCCCGGCCCGATCTTCTCGTCGGCCGGGATGCAGATCGCGATGACATCGACCTCGGAATAGGTGTCGCGCACCAGATCGTTGAGCCGCTGGCCGAGCAGGGTCCGCGGGCGGTGCAGACCCGGCGTGTCGACCAGGATCAGCTGCGCGTGCTCGCGGTGCACGATGCCGCGAATGGTGTGGCGGGTGGTCTGCGGTCGCGAGGAGGTGATGGCGATCTTCGCGCCGACCAACGCGTTGGTCAGCGTCGACTTGCCGGTGTTCGGCCTGCCGACGAAACAGACGAAACCGGAACGGAATTCGGCGGACCCGGACTTGTCAGCCACCCTGCACCTCGGTGCTCGCCGCGTCGTCCACGATGTCGAACACCGCGCCCGCGCGGTCGGTGAAGATGATCCGCGCCGCGCCGGACACCTCGCGCACCGCGGCGACCCCGGCGTCGGAGAACCGGCCGCCGACCACCACGGCCGCCTCGAAACCCTCCGCACCGCTGGAGATCGCGGCCGCGACGGCGGCCTGCAGCGCGGTGAGCCGCAGCGCCTGCAGGTCCACCTCGCCCGCCGCGTAGGTGCGGCCATCGGTGTCGCGGATCGCCGCGCCCCCCGTTCCTCCGGTGCGGCCCATCGCGCCGCGCGCCAGAGTCAGCAGCTTGGTGTCCTCGGCGTCCAGTTCAGTCATCGGTTGCTCCGTCCTCGTCCTCGTTGTCATTGCGCTTGCCGCCGTTGGATTTTGCGCCGTCGGCAACCGCCGCGCCCGCTTTCCCGGATTTCTCCGGCGCCTTGCGGACCAAGACCGTGTTGACCCGCATCCGGCCGCGCTGATCCGGACCGCCCTCGGCACGCAGCACCAGCCCGTGCACCACGATCTTCGATCCGGGCAGCGGCACCCTGCCGAGCTCGTGGGCGAGCAGACCGCCCACCGTGTCGACGTCCTCGTCCTCGATGTCCATCCCGTACAGCTCGCCGAGATCCTTCACCGACAGCCGGGCCGAGACCCGGAAGCGGCCCTCGCCGAGCTCCTCCACCGGCGGGGTCTCGCCGATGTCGTACTCGTCGGCGATCTCGCCGACGATCTCCTCGAGCACGTCCTCGATGGTCACCAGGCCCGCGATGCCGCCGTATTCGTCGACGAGCAGCGCCATGTGGTTGCGGCGGCGCTGCATCTCGTCGAGCAGTTTGTCCAGCGGCTTGGAGTCGGGCATGAACACCGCGGGGCGCATCACGTCGTGCACCCGGACCTTGCGGCTGCGATCGGCGTACGGCACCAGGTCTTTCAGGTACACCACGCCGCGGATGTCGTCGACGTTCTCGCCGACCACCGGGATCCGCGAATGGCCACTGCGCACCGCGAGCGACATGGCCTGCGAGGCCGACTTGTCCGCCTCGATCCACACCATCTCGGTGCGCGGCACCATCACTGCGCGGGCCGCAGTGTCGCCGAGCTCGAACACCGACTGGATCATGCGGCGCTCGTCGTCGTCCACCACGCCGCGCTCGCCCGCCATCTCGACCACCTCGCGCAGTTCGATCTCCGAGGCGAAGGGACCGTTGCGGAACCCCTTACCCGGGGTGATGGCGTTACCGATCAGGATCAGCAGCCTGCTCACCGGGCCGAGCAGCGCGCCGATGAACTGCAACGGCAGCGCGGCGGCCAAGGCGAGCGAATAGGCGTGCTGGCGGCCGAGGGTGCGCGGACCGACACCGATCACCACGTAGTCGACGAGCACCATCACCGCGGCGGTGAGCAGCAGCGCCCAGTTGTCGTCCCAGAGATCGATGAGCGCCGCGGCGAGCAGCACCGTCGCGCCGATCTCGCACAGCACGCGCAGTAGCACCATCAGGTTCACGTAGCGGGCGCGGTCGGCCACGATGCGGCTCAACCGCGCGGCGCCCGGGCGATCGGCGCGCACCATGTCGCCGAGACGCGCCAGGGAGATCGTGTTCAGCGCCGCGTCCACACCGGCGAACAATCCACCCGCGGGCACGAGCAGGACAGCCAGCAGGATGAGGGTCAGAGAGCTCACGCCGGGCCCAGCGCGTCACCGGGTCCGGTGAAGCCCGCCTTGCCGAGCAGGCGGGCGTCGCGCTCGGCGAGTTCGGCGCGCCGCCTGGCCTCGCGCAGGCTCTCGTACCACTCCTCGAGCAGCCGGGCCTGGAGGGCGAACATCTCCTTCTCCTCCTCCGGCTCGGCGTGGTCGTAGCCGAGCAGGTGCAGCACGCCGTGCACGGTGAGCAACGCGAGCTCGTGCTCCAGCGAATGCCCCGCCTTGCGCGCCTGCGCCGCCGCGAACTCCGGGCACAGCACGATGTCGCCGAGCATCGAGGGCCCGGGCTCGGGACTGTCCGGACGCCCGCCCGGCTCGAGCTCGTCCATCGGGAAGGACATCACATCGGTGGGACCGGGCAGGTCCATCCAGCGCATGTGCAGGTCGGCCATGGTGTCGAGATCGACGAGCACCATCGACAGTTCGGCCGCCGGATGCACGTCCATCCGGGCGATCACGAACCGCGCAACACTGACCAGGTCTTCTTCGGGTACGTCGATACCCGACTCGTTGGCGATCTCGATGCTCACCTGAACAGCCTATTCGACGCAGTCGGACGCAGTCCGTCCGCAGCCCTGCGCCGGGCCGAGCGAAGGCGAGGCAGCCGCCTATTCGACGCAGTCGGACGCAGTCCGTCCGCAGCCCTGCGCCGGGCCGAGCGAAGGCGAGGCAGCCGCCTATTCGACGCAGTCCGCGCCGGGCCGGGTGAAGGGAGAAGCAGCCACGGAGTAGACGTGGTGAGGCGGCCGTCCGCGACTCCGCGCGGCCACACAACGGCGAGCAGCCGCCTACTGGACGCAGCCGGGCGTCGTCCGACCGCAGCTCGCGCCAGGTCGAGTGACGGCGAGGCGACCGCATCTCGACAGACGACCGGCCGCCGACGAGACGTCGGCGGCCGGTGGATTCGCTGTGTGCCGGACGCGGTCCGAGGTGGTGCGCCTAACGCCGGTCGCGACCTGCGGCGCGGCGCTGGGCGCGATTGCCCGGATAGTGCGGGGTGACCTGGGGCCGGGTGGACTCCCAGCGGTCGTAGGCGTCGACGATGTCCGAGACCAAGCGGTGGCGGACGACGTCGCTGCTGGTGAGCTCCGCGAAGTGGATGTCCTCGATCTCGGTGAGGATCTCCGCGGCGGCGCGCAGGCCGGAGCGCGCGCCGGTGGGCAGGTCGACCTGGGTGACGTCGCCGGTGACCACGATCTTGGAGCCGAAGCCGAGACGCGTCAGGAACATCTTCATCTGCTCGGCCGTGGTGTTCTGCGCCTCGTCGAGAATGATGAAGGAGTCGTTGAGCGTCCGGCCGCGCATGTACGCCAGCGGCGCGACCTCGATGACGCCCGCGGCCATCAGCTTCGGGATCGCCTCCGGGTCCATCATGTCGTGCAGCGCGTCGTAGAGCGGACGCAGGTACGGGTCGATCTTCTCGTTGAGCGTGCCGGGCAGGAAGCCGAGCCGCTCGCCCGCCTCGACGGCGGGGCGGGTGAGGATGATCCGGTTGACCTGCTTGGTCTGCAGCGCCTGCACGGCCTTGGCCATGGCCAGGTAGGTCTTGCCGGTGCCCGCGGGTCCGATGCCGAACACGATGGTGTTGGCGTCGATCGCGTCGACGTAGCGCTTCTGGTTCAGCGTCTTGGGCCGAATGGTCTTGCCGCGCCGGGACAGGATGTCCAGGCTCAGCACTTCCGCGGGGGAGTCCGAGGACCCTTCGGTCAGCATCGACACCGTGTGCCGCACCGCCTCCGGCGTCACCACCCTGTTGCGGCCGGTCAGCGCGATGAGCTGTTCGATGACGCGCTCGGCGAGGGCGACATCGGCCGCCTTGCCGGTAAGGGTCACGGAATTGCCGCGAACGTGGATGTCCGCGTCGAGCAGCTGCTCGAGCTGACGCAGATTCTGGTCGGCCGAACCGAGGAAGGGGAACACGGATTCGGGAGCGAGTTCGATGCTGGAGCGCACGGTGCGTGCCGCGGGGCCCGAGCCGTTGTCGCGGGTGCCAATGCCTGCTGTGGGGTTGGTCGGGTCGCCGATCTCGCCTTGTGTTCGCAAAAGTGGTTACAGCCTGCTTTCCGGTCTCGACAGCCGTGGTGAATGACAAAAGTTTAACGCGCCCCACCGACACCGCACAGTGAATAAACGGCTACCGATGCGGCGGCCATTCCCGCCGTGTGCTGGATATTCCCCCGTGCCGGTCGGACCAATCCTCGGCGAAGTCACGGAACCGTTTCACCGCGTCCGACGGCGCGGCCGCGGCCGACCAGATCAGTCCCACCTCCCGTGACGCGCCCTCGTCCGCCAACGGCACCAGGACGGGCCCGGAGCGCGCCACGGCCGGGGCCGGATCCTCCAGCGGGAGCACCGCGACCCCGAGTCCCGCCGCCACCAGCCCGGTGCTGGTGACCAGGTCGGTGGGCTCGAAGGCGATGTGCGGGCGGATGTCCGCCGCCGCGCACAGTTCGTCGAAGATGCGCCGCATCCCGAACCCGGGCGGCATGGAGACGAACTCGTCGCCGCCCAGTTCGGCCATGCTCACCTGCCTGCGCCCGGCCAGCCGGTGCTCCGCGGGCACGGCGAGCACCAGCGGCTGACGCAGCAGTCCGCGCCACCCGACACCGGGCGCCGTCGGGCGTGGGGAGACGACGGCGAGGTCGGCCGCGCCGTCGAGCACCTGCCCGGTGATCTTCTCCGCGCCGCCTTGGCGCAACGTCACGGTGACCCGGCCCGCGTTGCGCCGGAAACCGGCGATCAGCTGCGGCACCAGCCAGCCGCCGAAAGAATGCAGGAACGACAGCCGCACCACTCCGCGCGCGGGATTGGCGAGATCGGCGACGGCTTGGCCCGCCGCGTCGAGTTCGGCCTGCGCGCGGCGCGCGTGTTCGTAATAGACGCGCCCGAATTCGTTGAGCGCGATGCGTTTTCCCTTCCGGTCGAACAATTCCGCGCCGAGCTTGCGTTCCAGCCGGGCCAGCATCCTGGACAGCGTCGGCTGCGCGATGTGCAGGCGTTCGGCGGCCGCGCTCATCCGCTCCAGTTCGGCGAGTGTCGTGAACCACCGCAGATCCTCACCGAGCACCTCACTACCTCCCTATATGCAATAGAGGCATCAACTCGATAATCATTATTCATTTCCTTTCGGAACGTGCGGCGACAATCCTGAAATCAGGAGGTAGCCATGACCAGCACAACGGCGCGACCGTCGACGAACGTCAGCACGCAGAGCCCGTCCGCCGATGTGGCGCACAACCGCAGAATCACCCTCGCGCTGTTCGCGGCGGGCCTGACCACCTTCGCGTCCATGTACAACGCGCAGGCGCTGCTGCCGAGCCTGTCCGAGGCGTTCGGCGCGACGCCCGCCCGCGCGGCCCTCGCGGTCTCGCTCACCACCGGCTGCCTCGCGCTGGCCATCGTGCCGGTGAGCGCGCTGTCCAACCGGATCGGCCGCACCAGAGTGATGATCGGATCGGCGGTGGCCGCCGCGATCATCGGGCTGCTGCTGCCGTTCAGTCCCTCGCTCGACGCGCTGCTGGCGGGGCGGGCGCTGCAAGGCATCGCGCTGGCCGGGGTGCCCGCGGTGGCGATGGCGTATCTGGCGGAGGAGATCGGGACCGAGGGCCTCGGCGCGGCGATGGGCGTGTACGTGGCAGGTACCACGATCGGCGGTCTCGCCGGACGCCTGATTCCCTCGTTCACCCTCGACGTTGCGTCTTGGCGCTGGGCCGCGGCGGCAGTCGGCGTGGCCGTGGCGGCGGGCACGGTGTGGTTCGTCCAGCTGTTGCCGCCCTCGCGGGGGTTCGTGGCCCGGCCCGCCGGATTGCGCACCGTACTCGGCGATCTCGGCGCGCAGCTGCGCCACCGTCAGCTGCTCGCGCTGTTCGGCCTGGCCTTCGTGTTGATGGGCGGCTTCGTCTCGGTCTACAACTTCCTCGGCTACCGGCTCACCCAGCGCCCCTTCGAATTGCCCGCGGCGGTGGCGGGTTCGGTGTTCCTGCTGTATCTGGCGGGCACCCTGGCGTCGGCCTGGGGCGGCAGGCTCGCCGACCGCGTCGGCAGGCACCGGATGCTCACCGCGTCGATGGTGCTGATGGGCGTCGGGCTGGCGCTGAGCCTGCCGGACAGGTTGGGCTGCGTGGCCGGCGGCGTCTTGCTCTACACCGCGGGCTTCTTCGCCGCGCACACGGTCGCGAGCGCCTGGGTCGGCACGCTGGCCCACGGCAATCGCGGGGCCGCTTCCTCGCTGTATTTGTTCTTCTACTACCTCGGCAGCGCGGTCGTCGGCGGCCTGTCGGGTGTGGCCTTCGCGCACGCGGGCTGGCTCGGGCTGACGGGCACCGTCGCCGCGCTGCTCGCCGCGGGAGCGATCCTCTTCGCCGTCTCGATGATCCGCGCCCAGTCCGGCGTGGCGTCGCGGCCGCGGCCCACGTCCAAGGGTTTCCAGTAGACCCGAAGCCTCTCCGCGACGACCGATTCGGCGACCGGGATGCCGCGACGAGCCCCGCCGAACGATTGGGGCTACGGGTGAGCCCGCCGAGCGAGCGCTGTGAACATCACCAACGCGGCGTCAACGCGCCCAGCGCCCCGAGCGCGACCGCGGCCGCCGTCGAGGTGCGCAGCACGGTCGGCCCGAGTAGCACGACGTCCGCTCCGGCCGCGGCGAGTTCGGTGAGCTCGGCTTCGTCCAGCCCGCCTTCCGGACCGACGATCAGCACTACCTCCCGCACCTCCCGGACGGGGAGCTCGGCGAAACGACCCCGGCCGGATTCGTGCAGCGCAGCCACGATCGCGCCCTCGGCCTTGGCCTTTCGGACCAGCTCGAGCAGGTCGCGGGTGCGGTGCAGGTCGGCGACCTCGGGGATGTAGGCGCGCCGGGACTGGCGGGCGGCCGAGCGCGCCGCGGCACGCCACTTGTCGACGGCCTTGGCGGCCTTGCCCTCCCAGTTGGCGACGCAGCGCGCCGCCTGCCACGGCACGATCGCGTCCGCACCCGCCTCGGTCATCAGCTCGACGGCCAGCTCCGAGCGGTCCGATTTCGGCAGCGCCTGCACCACCGTGACGCGCGGCGAGACCGGCTGCGCCACGGTCTTGTTCAGCACTTTCAGGTCGAGCCGGTCGCGCTGGGTGGCGACGACCTCCGATTCGGCGAGCACACCGCGTCCGTCGGACAGGGTGATCGGTTCGCCGACCCGGGTGCGCCGCACGGTCGCCGCGTGCCGCCCCTCGGGGCCGTCGAGCACCGCGACCGCGCCGGGCTCGGGAATGTCGTCGAGATAGAAGACCGTGGCGGCCAACGGCTCAGCGCCCGCTGAACGAGGCGCGCAACCGGGCGAACAGACCGCTGTTGTGCTCGGACTGCGTCGACATCACCTCGGCGCGGTCACGTTCGCGCATGCCCTTGTACTTGCGCAGCAGGTCGGTCTGCTTGCCGTCCAGCTTGGTGGGCACCACGATGTCCAGGTGCGCGATCAGGTCACCACGCGCGCCGGAGCGCAGCTTGGGCATGCCGTGCCCGCGCAGCACCGACACCTCGTTGGGCTGAGTGCCCGGCGCGATGGTCAGTTCGGTCGGACCGTCCAGGATCGTGTCGATGACGACAGTGGTGCCGAGCGCGGCGTCCACCATCGGGACCCGAATGGTGCAGTGCAGGTCGTCACCGTCGCGGACGAACACGTCGTGCGGCTGCTCCACGATCTCCACGTACAGATCGCCCGCGTGGCCACCGCCGTGGCCGACCTCGCCCTGGGCGGCCAGCCGGACGCGCATGCCGTTCGCGACACCTGCCGGAATGGGCGCGGCGATCTCGCGACGGGCGCGGACCCGGCCGTCGCCGCCGCACTTGTGACAGGGATCCGGGATGGTCTCGCCTGCGCCGCGGCAGGTCGGGCACGGCCGCGAGGTGAGCACCTGACCCAGGAACGACCGCTGCACGGACTGGACTTCGCCTGCGCCGCCACAGGTTTCGCAGCGCACCGGCTTGGAGTTGCCGTTGGTGCCCGCGCCGTGGCAGCTGTCACAGAGGATGGCGGTGTCGACGGTCAGGTGCTTGGTGACGCCGACCGCGCATTCGGCGAGGCTGAGACGGGTGCGCAGCAGCGAGTCGGCGCCCGGCTGCACCCGGCCGCGCGGCTTGCGCTGGCCGCCGCCCGCGCCGCTCATGCCGCCGAAGAACGCCTCGAAAACGTCGCCGAGACCGCCGAAGCCCGCGCCGGTGAAGCCCGCGCCGCCCCCGCCGGACTCGAGCGGATCGCCGCCCACGTCGACGATCCGGCGCTTCTCCGGATCGGAGAGCACCTCGTAGGCCGCCGACACGTCCTTGAACTTGGCCTGGGCGGCCTCGTCGGGGTTGACGTCCGGGTGGAGTTCGCGGGCCAGCTTGCGGTAAGCGCGCTTGATCTCCTGGTCGGTCGCGTTCTTCGCGACGCCGAGCAGTCCGTAGTAGTCCCGTGCCACTTGAGTTCTCTAGTCCTTGGTCGCTGTGACTCGCCTGTGCCGCTCCAACCGAATGCCGACGTCGTCGGCATTAGTCGGATGCACTCAACTTTATCCGGCCAGAGGTTCGAGGGTAGCAGCGCCGTGAGCACGGTTCGGCGTCAGCGCTCGGCCAGCACCTCGCCGATATAGCGCGCCACGGCCGCGACCGAGGCGATGGTGCCCGGGTAATCCATCCGAGTGGGGCCGAGCACGCCCATGCCGCCGAGCACCGCGCCCTCGACGCCGTAGCCGGTCGACACCACCGACGTGCTGCGCATCTGCTCGACCTGGGTCTCCTCGCCGATCCGCACGGTCACCGTGCCGGGGTGCTGCGCGGCGGCGAGCAGCTTGAGCACGATCACCTGCTCCTCCAGCGCCTCCAGCACCTGTCGCAGCGACCCCGGCAAGCCGAAATCGGCTGCGTTGCGGGTGAGATTCGCGGTGCCGCCGAGCACGAGACGTTCCTCCGGATGCTCGACCAACGTCTCCACCAGCACCGTGGACACCCGGATCAGCACATCGCGCAGCTGACGCGGGGCGCGCTCGGGGAGTTCGGCGACCGCGGCCGAGGCGGAGGCCAGGCGCTTGCCGTCCATCGCGCCGCCGAGCATGGCGCGCAGCGCGGCCAGGTCCTCGTCGTCGATCACCGCGCCGAGCTCCACGAGACGCTGGTCGACCCGGCCGGTGTCGGTGATCACCACGAGCAGCAGGCGCGCCGGATTCAACGCGACCACCTCGATGTGGCGCACCGTCGACGCCGAGACGGTCGGGTACTGCACCACCGCGACCTGTCTGGTCAGCTGGGCCAGCAGTCGCACGCCGCGGCGCAGCACGTCGTCGAGATCCACGCCGGATTCCAGGAACTCCATGATCGCGCGCCTTTCGGCGGGCGAGAGCGGCTTCACCTCGGAGATCCGGTCGACGAACTGCCGGTAGCCCTTGTCGGTGGGGATGCGACCGGAGCTGGTGTGCGGCTGGGCGATGTAGCCCTCGGCCTCCAGCACCGCCATGTCGTTACGGACCGTCGCGCTGGAGACACCCAAATTGTGCCGCTCCACCAGGGTTTTCGACCCGATGGGCTCCTTGGTGGCGACATAGTCCGCGACGATCGCGCGTAGGACCTCGAAGCGCCGATCCTCGGTGCTCGACATCGGCCCCACCTCCTCGCTTTCTCGTTACGCCGCAGGCCGCCGACGCATTCGGGAGCGCGCGAAACACCGCGGCCGCCCGGTCGTCTGAGTATCCAGTTTAGTTGCCGACCTGCCAATCGACCGGTCCCGCGTAGTGCGTGACCCGGGCGACCGTGGCATTCTCGGCGACGTTGTCGCGAACCGCAACGGGGATGGTGATGCCGACCTACGACGGCGCCCACCGCCGTCTACGCGCGCGCACGGCCGTCGCGCCGACCACCGGCGGAGCGGTCGGCGCAACAGCCGCAGCCGCTTCCCCATCGCGTGGACGGCATTCGGAACCGTGCCGTGTCCTCGCGGTGTCGACCGGGATCCTGCGGCTGCTGGTACCCGACTCTCAGCGGCTGTCGAAACCCTTGGCGCGCTTGCCCGCCTGAGCGTCGAGGCCGAGCATGGCGAGCAGGGACTGGCAGTCGGCGGCGTCGTGGGCGTATCCGGCAACTGTGCGGGCCGCTATCGCGCTCTTGCGCGCGTGCTCCGCCTTCTCGGCGGCCCTGGCCTCGGCGAATTCGCCGGGGCTCTGAACGAGATCGATGGGTCGGTCCTGGGGCATGGGACTCCTCCGTGTCGAGCCGGAGCCTACGCGGGTTCCCCCGGCTGCGATAGAGCTCACACCAGGACGTTCGCGGACACTTGTCACACCTCGGGTCGCCGCGTCGTCCTCCGGGCGTAGGTATCGACTCGAAGGAGTACCGAATGCGAATCGCAGTGGTGGGCGCCAGCGGGCGGATCGGCCGCGAGGTGATCGACGTGCTGAAGAACCAGGGCCACGAGATCGTGGCGATCACCCGGGCCACGGGCGTCGACGTCTACACCGGCGCGGGGCTGGCGGACGCGCTGGCCGGGGTGGACATCGTGGTGGACGCGGTGAATGCCGCCACCACCGACACGGCGGCGGTGACCGACTATTTCGGCACCATCGCGCGCACCGTGCAGCGGGAAGCGGCCGCGGCGGGCGTGCGGCGCATCGCGGTCGTCTCGATCATCGGCATCGATCCGTTCACCGCGGGGCACTACGCCGGAAAGCTGGCGCACGAGGCGGGCTACCGCGAGGGGCCGGTGCCGGTGCGAGTGCTGCGGGCGGCCCAGTTCCACGAGTTCACCGAGATGATGCTCGAATGGACGACCCGGGACGACACGGCCTACGTGCCGAAATTCCGTACCCAGCTCGTCGCCGCCCGCACCACCGCCGAAGAACTGGCCGCGCTCGCCCTCGCCGAGGAGGCCGCCGGCGTGGTCGAGATCGCGGGCCCGGAGGAGCTGAACCTCGCCGTGGCCGTCGCGAAACTCGCTGCGCGCCGGGGTGATCCGGCCCGCGTCGAGGAGATCGTCGATGCCGAGGACCCGAACCAGGAACTCCAAGCCGCGGGCGCGCTGCTGCCCGGACCGGACGCGATCCTGGCGGGGCCGACCTTCGACGAGTGGCTGGACCACAAGTACCCCGCGCGGTAGTCGTCGCGAAAGGCGCTGCGGCCGTGGGGGTCGGTCGAACGAGCGGCACAAGCAGCCTATGCCATGCGAAAAAGGTTGCGGCCGTTGGGAATCAGTCGAGCAGGCGACGGACGACGCCGTCGGCGAGCAGACGGCCCCGGTCGGTGAGGACGAGATGGCCGTCGGAGCGGAATGCCAAGCCGTCGGCGATGATCCGGTCCACGGCCGGGGTGGCGGAGGCGGCGAGGTCCGTGAGGGGGAGGCCGGTGCGGAGCCGCACGGTCAGCATGACGCGTTCGAAATAGCGCTCGTCGTCGTTGAGCGATTCCCAGCCTGCGGCGGGCAGACCACCGCGGGCGACGCGCTCGGCGTAGCGCGCCGGATGCTTGACGTTCCACCAGCGCACGCCGCCGAGGTGGCTGTGCGCGCCGGGGCCTGCGCCGAGCCAGTCGCCGCCGTCCCAGTACCCGAGGTTGTGCCTGCACCGGGCGGAATCGTTTGCCGCCCAATTGGATACCTCGTACCAGGTGAGGCCCGCAGCGGCGAGGCGAGTGTCGATGCGTTCGTAGCGGGCGGCGAGCACGTCGTCGTCGGGGGCGGGCAGTTCGCCGCGACGCACCTTGCGCGCCAACGCGGTTCCGTCCTCGACGATGAGCGAATACGCGGAGACGTGATCGACACCGGCGTCGAGCACCGCGTCCAGGCTGGCGTCGAGATCGGCGTCGCGCTCACCCGGCGTGCCGTAGATCAGGTCCAGGTTCACGTGCTCGAATCCCGCGGCCCGCGCTTCCCGCGCGGCGGCGACCGCACGGCCAGGGGTGTGGGTGCGGTCGAGCACCGCGAGCACATGCCGGGCGGCCGACTGCATGCCCAGCGAGACGCGGGTGTACCCCGCCGCCCTGATGCGGTCGAAGAACTCCGGCGAGGTGGATTCCGGATTCGACTCGGTGGTCACCTCGGCGTCCGGCGCGAGCGTGAATGCCGATCGGACGGCGTCGAGCACCTCGGCGAGACCGTCCCCGCCGAGCAGCGACGGCGTGCCGCCGCCGACGAAGATCGTCGAGACCTCGGGCGTGGCCGACGGCAGACCCGCGAACCGATCGGCGGCCGCGGCCAGTTCACCGCGCAACGCCGCGAGCCACGACTGCGGCGATGCAGAGCTGCCGAGCTCGCCCGCGGTGTAGGTGTTGAAGTCGCAGTACCCGCAGCGCGTCGCGCAGAAGGGCACGTGCACGTACACGCCGAACGGCCCGCCGCCGAAGTCGCGCAGCACGGGCGCGGCGGCGTCGATCTCCGAGAGGGGTACGGCGGAACTCACCTGTCCAGTGTGCCCGCCGAACAGTGCGACCTTTCGCCCGGGGACCGTCCCACCACCGGGGACGTGCCGACCGTCACTTCCACGCGTGAACCCGTGGGCGATGTCGCAGCGGGGACTCGGCGGCGCGCACCAGGACGAGCAGGCCGCCTGCGCCGGCGATCGAAAAGGCCGCGGCCGCGACGACCCAGCGGCCGCGCCCATGAACTCAGTCCGCGACGATCGGCGTGTTCTGGTTCGCGGTGAGCAACCAGCGGCCGTCCTCCTTGGCCATCACGTACATCGGGGTGCCCTCGCCCTCCAGGACCCCTTCGTTGGTGAAGTACCGCTGACGCACCTTCACCGCGGCCACGTCGGGGCGGATGAACAGCACGTGCTCGAGCTCGTAGGTCGCCTTGCCGTGCGTGGTCGCGCCGGGCAGCAAGGCAGCGGTGAACTCGGCGATGGCGTCGCGGCCGAACAGGCGCTTGCCGTGGCCCGTGGTCCAGATGGCGTCGGCGCGGAACAGCGCGACGAATTCGTCGACGAGCTCGTGCTGCTGCACGTGCTCGACGGTGGCGACGATCTGGCGGATGGCTTCGATTTCGACGTCGGTGTCGACGGGTGCGGT
This sequence comes from Nocardia sp. bgisy134, assembly GCF_057708325.1. Taxonomy (NCBI): domain Bacteria; kingdom Bacillati; phylum Actinomycetota; class Actinomycetes; order Mycobacteriales; family Nocardiaceae; genus Nocardia; species Nocardia sp. bgisy134. The sequence continues at coordinate 500,041 of NZ_JBYIRW010000001.1, read as the reverse complement.
ACTCATGGGATACACACTCGTACCTCGAGATAACTCGAGGTCAACGGAGCGTGCCACGGTTCACATCGGACACTTCGGACGAATCACCAGCCGCGTTCGCGCGGGAAAATATGACGACCATCACAAATAGACCTCCCGGTCCAGGGAATTTCCCCCTATTTCGCGGGAAATACCGGCATGACGGTCGGAACGCCCATCCTGACATGGCACAATAGGCCCCATGCGCGCATCGGGAGTACGACTTGTGGCACGTCGCCACGTCGACTACAAGCGCGTCTGTAGCGCCTGCTGTCTGCCCGGTTCTCACCGGTAGCTCAGCGGCGCCCTTTCCGGGTCTCCCGGCGACTCCCATCGCATCGGTCCGCTGACACCGCGGGTGTGAGCCAGCCCCTCACGCCTTCAGCACGGATGTACCACCCACCCAGCAGGAGCGACCTCATGACGTCGAGTACCGACGCCGGTCCCAGCGATCAGCCGACCCCGAGGCAGGCGCGTCCCGAACGCCCGGCCTCCGAGCGCCGTGTACGACCGGACCGCCCGCGGCCCGAGGCGTCGACGGCGCCGCGCGCCCGCACCGGCAAGCCCGTGCGCCGCAAGTCCGAGGGCCAGTGGGCCCTCGGCTACCGGGAACCGCTCAACCCGAACGAGCAGAGCAAGAAGGACGACAACCCGCTCAACGTCCGCGCCCGTATCGAGAACATCTACGCCAAGGGCGGCTTCGACAGCATCGACAAGGCCGATCTGCGCGGCCGGTTCCGCTGGTGGGGTCTCTACACCCAGCGCGAGCAGGGCTACGACGGCACCTGGACCGGCGACGAGAACATCGACATTCTCGAGGCCAAGTACTTCATGATGCGGGTGCGCTGCGACGGCGGCGCGCTGAACGTCGCGCAGCTGCGCACGCTCGGCCAGATCTCCACCGAGTTCGGCCGTGACACCGCGGACCTGTCCGACCGCGAGAACGTCCAGTACCACTGGATCGAGATCGAGAATGTTCCGGAGATCTGGCGCCGCCTCGAAGAGGTCGGCCTGCAGACCACCGAGGCGTGCGGCGACTGCCCCCGTGTCGTGCTCGGCTCGCCGCTGGCCGGTGAATCGCTGGACGAGATCATCGATCCCACCCCGGCGATCCAGGAGATCGTGCGCCGCTACATCGGCGACAAGCGGTACTCGAACCTGCCGCGCAAGTTCAAGACCGCGATCTCGGGTCAGCAGGACGTGGTGCACGAGATCAACGACGTCGCGTTCGTCGGCGTGGAGCACCCCGAGCACGGCCCCGGTCTCGACCTGTGGGTCGGCGGCGGCCTGTCCACCAACCCGATGCTCGCGCAGCGCGTCGGCGCCTGGGTCCCGCTGGACGAGGTGCCGGACGTATGGGAGGCCGTGGTCTCCCTGTACCGCGACTACGGCTACCGCCGCCTGCGCACCAAGGCGCGGCTGAAGTTCCTGATCAAGGATTGGGGCATCGAGAAGTTCCGCGAGGTGCTCGAGGAGAAGTACCTGAAGCGCAAGCTGATCGACGGCCCCGCGCCCGAGCAGCCCGCCAAGCCGATCGATCACGTGGGCGTCCAGCGGCTGCGCAACGGCCTCAACGCCGTGGGCTTCTCCCCCATCGCGGGCCGCGTCTCCGGCACCGTCCTCACCAAGGTGGCCGACGCGGTCGAGAAGATCGGCGCCGACCGGATCCGCTTCACCCCGTACCAGAAGCTGATCGTGCTCGACGTCGCCGACGACAAGGTCGAGCAGCTCATCACCGAACTGGAACCGCTCGGGTTGCAGGCCCGTCCGTCGATCTGGCGGCGTAACCTGCTGGCCTGCAGTGGCATCGAGTTCTGCAAACTCTCCTTCGTCGAGACCCGCAAGCGCTCCCAGGTGCTCGCGCCGGAGCTCGAGCAGCGCCTCGCCGACGTCAACGCCCAGCTCGACGTACCGATCACGGTGAACATCAACGGTTGCCCGAACTCCTGCGGCCGGTCCCAGATCGCCGACATCGGCTTCAAGGGCCAGCTGGTGGACGACGGCGACGGGAATCAAGTCGAGGGTTTCCAGGTTCATCTCGGCGGCAGCCTCGGACTCGACAGCGGTTTCGGCCGAAAGCTGCGCCAGCACAAGGTGACCAGCGCCGAACTCGGCGACTACATCGAGCGCGTGGTGCGCAACTTCGTCAAGAACCGGAACGCGGACGAGCGGTTCGCCCAGTGGGCGGTCCGCGCCGACGAGGCCGACCTGCGATGAGCATCGAATCGTGACTCGGCTGACGGGAGATCAACTGTGACAACCAAACTCGCCGACAAGCTCGCCGAAGACGAGCTGCGGGCGATCGCCGAACGCGGCGCGGCCGAACTCGGCCCCGACGCCTCGGCGCTCGACCTGCTGCGCTGGACCGAGGAGACCTTCGGCTCCGGCTACATCGTCGCCTCCAACATGCAGGACGGCGTGCTGGTCCACCTCGCGGCGCAGGTCCGCTCCGGTGTCGACGTGCTGTTCCTGGACACGGGCTATCACTTCGCCGAGACCATCGGCACCCGCGACGCGGTCGAGGCCGTGTACGGGGTGAACGTGGTCAACGTCCGCCCGGAGCACACCGTCGCCGAACAGGACGAACTGCTCGGCAAGGATCTGTTCGCGCGCGACGCGGGCGAGTGCTGCAGGCTGCGCAAGGTTGTGCCGCTGAAGAAGTCGCTGTCGGGCTACAACGCCTGGGTCACCGGCATCCGCCGGGTGGAGGCCCCCACCCGCGCCAACGCACCGCTGATCTCCTACGACGAAGCCTTCGGCCTGGTGAAGATCAACCCGATCGCACCGTGGTCCGACGACGAGATGCAGGCCTACATCGAACAGCACGGCATCCTCGTCAATCCCCTGGTGGAGGAGGGATATCCGTCCATCGGCTGCGCTCCGTGCACACGGAAGCCGGAGCCGGGATCCGATCCGCGAAGCGGCCGTTGGGCCGGCCTCGCCAAGACCGAATGCGGGTTGCATCAATCATGACCGAGACCATCAGAAGTGAACGCTCTCTTGGCATCACCGACTTCGACACCCTCGCGGCGTTGGAGTCGGAGGCCATCCACATCTTCCGCGAGGTGGCGGGCGAGTTCGAGCGGCCGGTGATCCTGTTCTCCGGCGGCAAGGACTCCACCGTGCTGCTGCACCTGGCGCTCAAGGCGTTCTGGCCCGCGCCGTTGCCCTTCGCGCTGCTGCACGTGGACACCGGCCACAACCTGCCCGAGGTGCTGGAGTTCCGCGACAAGGTGGTCGAGAAGTACGGGCTGCGCCTGCACGTCGCCAGCGTCGAGGACTACCTGGCCGATGGCAGGCTGACCGAGCGCCCGGACGGCATCCGCAACCCGCTGCAGACCGTGCCGCTGCTGGACGCCATCTCCGAGAACCGCTTCGACGCGGTGTTCGGCGGCGGCCGCCGCGACGAGGAGCGCTCCCGCGCCAAGGAGCGCATCTTCTCGCTGCGCAACGCCTTCGGCCAGTGGGACCCGAAGCGGCAGCGCCCCGAGCTGTGGAACCTGTACAACGGGCGGCACGCGCCGGGCGAGCACGTGCGCGTGTTCCCGCTGAGCAACTGGACCGAGCTCGACATCTGGCGCTACATCGCCAGGGAGAATGTCGAACTCGCGACCATCTACTACGCGCACGAGCGCCCGGTATACCAGCGCGACGGCATGTGGATGACGCCGGGCGTGTGGGGCGGCCCGCGCGAAGGCGAGGTGCTGGAGACCCGCTCGGTGCGTTACCGCACCGTCGGCGACGGATCCACCACCGGCGCCATCATTTCCGACGCGGCCGACAACGAGGCGATCCTCGCCGAAGTGGCCGCGTCCCGACTGACCGAACGTGGTGCGACCCGTGGCGACGACCGGGTGTCCGAGGCCGCGATGGAAGACCGCAAGCGAGAGGGTTATTTCTGACATGTCCGACCTATTGAGGCTGGCCACCGCCGGTTCTGTCGACGACGGTAAGTCCACCCTGGTCGGACGGCTGCTCTACGACACGAAATCCGTACTGGCCGACCAGATCGACGCCGTCACCCGCGCGTCGGTGGACAAGGGTCTGGCCACCCCGGATCTCTCGCTGCTCGTGGACGGGCTGCGCGCGGAGCGGGAACAGGGCATCACCATCGATGTCGCCTACCGCTACTTCGCCACGCCCAAGCGGTCTTTCGTGCTCGCGGACACCCCCGGGCACGTGCAGTACACCCGCAACACCGTGTCCGGCGCGTCCACCGCGCAGCTGGTGATCCTGCTGGTCGACGCGCGCAAGGGCGTGATCGAGCAGACCCGCAGGCACGCTGCGGTGCTCGCGCTGCTCGGCGTGCCGAAGCTGGTGCTCGCCGTGAACAAGATCGACCTCGTGGACGACGCCGCCACGGTGTTCGCCGAGATCTCGGCCGAGTTCACCAAGCTCACCGGCACCCTCGGCTGGGCGCCGGAGGACGTGCTGGAGATCCCGGTCTCGGCGCTGCACGGCGACAACATCGCCAGCCGGTCCTCGAACACCCCGTACTACGACGGGCCTTCGCTCATCGAGCACCTGGAATCGGTGCCGGTCGACGCCGACAACACCGGCGCGCACACGCTGGGTCTGCGCTTCCCCGTGCAGTACGTGATTCGCCCGCGCACCGCCGAATACCCGGACTACCGTGGCTACGCGGGTCAGATCGCGGCCGGTTCGGTGGCGCCCGGCGACGAGATCGTGGTGCTGCCGTCCGGCGTGCGCACGACCGTGGAGCGGATCGACACCCCGGACGGCGAGCTCGCCGTCGCGCAGGCCGGGCGCAGCGTGACGCTGATCCTGACCGACGAGGTCGACATCTCGCGCGGTGACATCATCGCCGCGGTGTCCGACGCGCCGGAACCGATCGACAGCTTCGACGCGACGGTCTGCTGGCTGGGCGACAAGCCGCTGCGCCCCGGCGCCCGGCTGCTGCTCAAGCACGGCACCCGCACCACCCAGGCCATCGTCGGCGCGCTCATCGAGCGCTTCGACGAGCAGCGGCTCGCCGCGGACCCGAACCCGGAAGCGCTGGAGCTCAACGACATCGGGCGCATCTCGGTGCGCGTCGCCGAGCCGCTCGCGGCCGACGACTACCGGGCCAACCGGCACACCGGCAGCTTCCTGCTGATCGACCCGGCCGGCGGCAACACGCTCGGCGCGGGCCTGGTCGGCGATGTGCTGACCGCGGTCGAGGTCGGCACCGAGGCCTGAGATGACCGACGTGTTCGCCTCCCGCGGCATCGGCGCGCAGCCGATGCCGCCTGGCGACCGTCGATTCTCCGCGCCCGCGTTGATCGCGGTCGCGCACGGCAGCCGCGATCCGCGTTCGGCGGCCACCATGTCGGCCGTGGTCGCCGAGATCGCCGCCGCCCGGCCCGATCTCGACGTCCGCCTCGCTTTCCTCGATCTGAGCGCGCCCTCGGTCGAGCAGGTGGTGGACGCCGTTGCGGGTCAAGGGCATACGCATGCCGTCGTGGCGCCCCTTCTGCTGGGCAGCGCCTTTCATGCACGTGTCGACCTGCCGGGGCTGCTGGACGAGTGCCGCGCCCGGCATCCTCGTCTGCGGCTCACGCAAGCGGACGTACTCGGCCCCGACCCGCGCCTGATCGACGCGCTGCGGGACCGTGCGCTCGATGCCCTAGGGACTTCCACGACCGTCCCGGCGGACCGCATCGGCGTAGCGGTGGCTGCCGTCGGCTCGTCGTCTTCCGCGGCGAACGCCCGCACCGCCGCGGTGGCTCGCCGCCTGGCCGCCCGCACCGGCTGGCACACCGAGATCTGCTTCGCCACCACGGAACCCACGGTGCACGAGGCGGTTTCCCGCCTGCGCGCATGCGGCGCGGACCGCGTCCTCGTCGCGCCGTGGTTCCTCGCCCCCGGCTTGCTCACCGACCGGTTGACGGCCGCAGCGCCGGAACTGACGCACGCCGACGTCCTCGGCGTCCATCGCGCCATGGCCGAGATCGTCTGGGACCGCTACGACGCGGCGCGGGCGGCCGCCCTCCCGCTGTCCGCCTGACTGGCGGCACGGCACGCACAGCGCCACCGATGGTCTTCGACCGCCCACCCACCACGGTGCCGTCGCCCTGAAGAGCCTCCCCTGACTGGTCGACTTCACCTCGACGTTCCGCTCGATCGCGTCGGCGACGACACCGCGCGCAGGACACCTGCCGCCCGTAGTTCGTTCGCGGGCCATGTACCGCGGTCGCCGACCTCCCGACGGCCCCAGCCCGGCAAGTCGCACGAGAATCGCCGCCGATCCGGCCGAACCCGAAATGCCGAGTCCGTCAGCGTCTCTCACCCAGCCGTTCAACCCGTCGAGTTCCGGAATCGCCACCACCGAATGGCGCCGGCACCGCGTTCTGACCGGTCACCGGTCGTTGGACCTCGAACCGCCATCACGACCCGAACTGCCGCCGCTCGAATCCCTGCGGCGGGGTGCTGATGGCGGATTATCTGATGGCCCTGTGGCTCGCGGGCCGGTCCACGCTGGCCGACGCGGTCGCGGGCATGTCGCGTCTGCACGCCCCCATCTGGGTCGGCCTGGCAGGGCTCGTCGTGAGCGGCTGCTTTCTCGAACCGAATCTCGACTCCGGATCGACCCGCACGAAGATGGTGCTGATTCTGCTGCTGACCCTCAACGGATTACAGGCCACCATCCTGAGCAGACGCCTGGCCCACCAGGTTTCGGTCAGACTGCCGACGAAGTTGCTCCTATGGGGCGCCGCCTCCGGAACGATCTCCCAGGTGTGCTGGTGGGGCGCGATCGCCATCGGATTCTGGAACGGGCAACACTGACCGGCCGACATCCCATCGGTTCAGCTACGCCGAAGCCGCACGCCCCGTAGCTCTTTCACGACAGCAGCCGGTCGATGATCCGTCGTGCCGTCTGCACCTTGGTCTCGTCGCCGAGTTGCCGCGCTGTGCTGACCGCGCTCATGAGCGCGTCCAATTCGAAGGCGAGCGCGTCCGCGTCCCGGTCGGCCAGTTCGCCCTGATCCTGGGCTTTGCGAATTTCTTTGGTCAGGAAAGAGAGCCAGTCCTCGCGGTCGGCGGCGATCGCGTCGTGCACCGGGCCCGGCCTGCTGTCGAATTCGACCAGGGTCGCGGTGCGGAAGCAGCCGCCGGGAAAGACCGGTTCGGTCACGTGCGCGAACCAGCGATCGACCAGCGCGCGCAGTCGCGGCACACCGCGCGGCACACCGACGGTCGGCTCGATCACCTGCGCCACGAACACCTCCCTGGCCGCCTCCACCGCCGCGAGCTGGAGAGATTCCTTCGAGCCGAAGAGTGTGGCGATACCGCTCTTGCTGATCCCGAGGTCGGCGGCCAATCGCCCGATGCTCACACCGTTCAGCCCTTCGACGGACGCCACGTCGGCGGCGTGCCGGGCGATCGACGCCCGGGAGCGAGCGCCCTTGACCAGGCGCTGATCGGTTGTCGTCTCGGCCATGCCCCCATTCTTCCACCGAACGCTTGCAAATACGAACGATCGGTCGTACTTTGATTGTACGAACGGTCGTACGTTTTGTTCTCGACTTCCGAAGGATCTCCCATGACCGAGGTGTCCGCACGGACCACCGCCAGTCCCCCCGCCATGAGCGCCACCGCCACGCTGCTGATCGCGTGCGGCGCGGCGTTCATCGCCTTCCTCGACCTGTCCGTGGTCAACATCGCCTTCCCGGCCATCGCCCGCGACTACTCCGATACCGCGACGACGACGTTGACCTGGGTGGTCAGCGGTTACGCCGTCGCGTTCGCCGCCCTGCTCACGCCCGGCGGCCGGTTCGCCGACGCGCTCGGGCGGCGCAGGCTGTTCCTGATCGCGCTGGCCGGTTTCGCGCTCACGTCATTGCTGTGCGGGCTCGCGCCGAACGCGGCCTGGCTCATCGCGGGCCGGGTGCTCCAGGGCGCGACGGCCGCGCTCATGGTGCCCGCGGCACTGGGGCTGGTGCTCGGCGTGACACCGCGCGAACGGATCGGTGCGGCCATCGCCGCCTGGTCGGCCGCGGGCGGATTCGCCGCGGTGGTCGGACCGGCGATCGGCGGCGGTCTGGTGGAGGCGTTCGGCTGGCGGTCGGTCTTCGTGATCAACCTGCCGGTCGCGCTCGGGCTCATCCTGCCCGGCTTGCGAATTCCGGTGACCGACCCGCGGCCGGCAGGCAACGCGCTGCCGGATCCGGTCGGCACGGCGGCCGTCGCGCTCGGGTTCGGCGGTGTGGTCGCCGGAGTCACCGAGGGGCAGCGCTGGGGGTGGACCTCGCCGGGCACGCTGGCCGTCCTCGGCGGCGGCGCCGCGCTGTTGGCCATCGCTCTGGTGCGCTCGGCGCGGCACCACAATCCGGCCATCGCGGTGGAGTTGTGGCAGAGCAGGCCGTACGCGCTGGCCAACGCCGCGTCGTTCGTCTTCGGTGCGGCGATGTTCGCCTGGCTGCTGTCCGGACCGCTGTTCCTGGACGCGATCTGGGGATATTCGGTGCTCGGCTCGGCCGCCGCGCTCACCGTCGGCGCGGTGGCATCGATGGTGAGCGCCACCCTGGCGGGACGGGCCGCCACCCCCGCCGCGCGCCGCTGGGTCGGGGTGCTCGGCGCGCTGATGTTCACCGGAACCCTCGTCTGGATGAGCACCGACGCGTTCGGGCCGACACCCGCGCTGTGGTCGGCCTGGATTCCCGCCGGGGTGCTCGGCGGCGGCGGTGTCGGCATCGTGGTGACGGTGCTCGGCACGGCCGCGGCGAGTTCGCTTCCGCCACAACAGTTCGCGGCGGGCATCGGCATGAACCTCACGGCGCGCCAGGTCGGCGGCGCGCTGGGCGTCGCCGTGCTGGCCGCGGTGTTCGCCGCCCACCCCGGCGACCCGCTCGCCGGCTTCCACACCCTGTTCGCGGTCTGCGCGGGCATCGCCGCGGTGGCGGCCTGCCTGTGCGCCATACCGACGCGGCAGCTCGATCCGGCCGCGACCGCCGTCACCGACTAGGAGTCACCATGACGCACAACGACATTCACACCGAAGCCGACGACCCGATGCTGCTGGCGCCCGACGCGGCCCTGGAACTGCTGGCGGGCGCGCCCTGGCGGCGCTTCGCCGTCCTGGGCGACTCCATCGCCCGTGGCGTCGGCGACCCGAGCCCCGGATACGAGACGGCCGGGTGGGCCGATCGCCTCGCCGCCCTGCTGACCTCGGTGCGGCCCGGCCTCGCCTACCTCAACACCGGACGTATCGGGGCGACGACCGCGCAGGTGCGCGACGAACAACTCCAGCGGGTGCTGGAGTTCGAACCCGACCTGGTGCACGTGAGCTGCGGCGGAAACGATCTGTTCCTGCCCGGCGGCGACGTCGACCAGGTGCGTGCCAACCTCGACGGACTGTTCGCCGCGGTGAGCCGCGGTGGCGCACAGGTCATGACGTTCACGGTGGCCGATGTCTGGGAGGTCGAGCGCATGGCGCCGATGCGGCCGATGCGCGACCGCATGGCGGTACTCAACGACATCGTCCGGGACCTGGCCCACCGCTACGACGCGGTGCTCGTCGATTTCTGGGACCACCCGCTGCGGCTGCGGCCCCAGGTCATGAGCGCCGATCTCATCCACTTCACGACCAGCGGGCACGCGGTGGTGGCCACGGAAATGGTGCGGGCGCTGAGCGCACGAATCCTCGCCGACACCGCCGCCAACTGAGCCTCGAGGCCGTCGGCAACGAGCTCGGCCGTGTCCCAGGGCTTTTCACCCCGGGGCACGGCCCGGTTCACACAGTTCTCGCGAGACCGCGTTCAGCTCGCGATCAGGGCAGCGTCTGCGGCACCAGCTCCGGCATGACGACGCCGACGAGTATGCCGACGAGCGCACCGACTACCGCGCCGTTGATCGCTCCCACGATGGCGCACGGCACCGCCATGACGATGAAGCCGGGCAGGCACGACACCGCGCTCATCACACCCGACCCCGTCGCGCCGACGACCGCGCCCGCGGCCGCGCCGTTGGTCAGCGGATCGGAGTTCATCGCCTCCGGATTCGTCGCGATCCAGTCGAGCGGAAGGCTCGCGCCGACCTGCAAAGGCGCGGCGACCTGCTGCACGATCGGCGCAGGCGCCTGCACCGGAGCCGCCTGCGCCGGGGCGGCCCCGACGAACGCGAGAGCGGCCGCCACCGGCAGCGCACCCGCGATCAGCTTGCGAACCGCGTTCTCGAAGGTCCTACGGACCATGATGCTTCCCGCCTCTCATCGACCCGTTGTGCATGGAATGTCCTTGCAGTACATGACCGCTCCCCTCCCGGATGCCGGGTCCGGACGATCGGCCGGTCATCGCCTTCGCTCCCGATCGAAAATCGGGCGTCGCGGCTCAGAACACGAATTGCTGCCCATAGCCCGTCGTCTGCACGATGCCGTTGCGGGCGTCGGCGCGGACGGTGATGAACGGCATGGCCGATGCCGGGGTGAGGCATCCGTTGATGTTCAGCGCGGTATTGGAGTGCGCGAAGGTGAAGGGGAACAACGAATCCTCGTCCAGCGTCGACTCGGCGATCACCGCCGCTGTCACGCTGCCCGGGTTGATGGACACGGTGATCTCACCACCGAGTTCGCTGAAGACGCCGAAGGTGACATCCCCGCCGAGATCGATGCCGAGATTCCCGCCGAAATCGACAGCGACCTGGTCGCCGACGGTGACACCGAACGGAACATTGAGACTCAGCCCGAGAAGTCCGGTCGTGACATCGACATTGCCGCCCACGGCGGCCGCGATGCTGACGTCGATGCCATCGGAGATGTCCACCGCGCAGCCGATCAGATATCCGGCGATGAGCTTCCCCCTGCGCAGCGCCGAGGCTCCATCGAGGGAGGTCGAGAAGTTCCCGGACACCTTGGCCGAGTGCGAGAACGGGACCCCCAACGCGAGATCACCGGTGGACTTGACAAAGTTGGCATCCACCGACGCGACCAGGTGCATCCCGCCGGAGTCGACCTCCCCCGGCTCGGCGCGGGCCGCGCTCTGAACACCGACGGCGCCGGCGACGACTACCAACACTGTGGTGATCGCGGCCAGAACAGGTGAATGCTTGCGATTCATAACGCTCCAGTCGAATCTGATCGAAACGAAACTTTCACAAACGAACTCGCACGCCGACCGTCGTCGCTGATCCTCTTCGGCGGGTGCGGACGGGCATTCCAAATATCGCTGTAGCTCAGCGCTGGTAACCGTACAGCAACGGCGAGTCGCCGACGAAACCGGCGCGCGGTCGGAGCGGGGAAATGGAATGGGCGTCGAGCGCACGGGCCCGGCGAACTCGGACAAACCGGAGAACCGTGGTCGCAGGATCGTTTTCGGTCATTCGGCGGTCCCGTACCGTCGCACCAGTTCCGCGCCCAGCCGCGCGAGTTCCTCGCACACCTCCGGCGGTCCGAGCACCTCGATCTCCGCGCCCCACCCCGCCAGCTGCTGAGCGATCATCCGCGGCGTCGGCGCGGTGATCCGGACCTGGACCCGGCCGTCGGCGACCGGGCCGTCCACCTCGCAGTGCCTGCCCTGCTGATCGCGCAGCACCGGGAGCAAACTGGGGGCGATGCGGGCGGTGGCCGACGTGGCCGCGCGGCGCCGCTCCATCGCGCCGACCACTTCGTCCCAGGCCGCCGACAACTCGAAATCGTCTGGGCGGCGAAAGGTTTCGTCGGACAGCTGGGCGTCGGCGATCCGGTCCACCCGGAAGGTCCTGCTCCCCTTCTCGGTGCCCGCGATCAGATACCAGATGGCGTCCTTGTCGACCAATCCCCACGGGTCGACCATCCGCGTCGTCTTGGCGCCCGCCCGCTCGTACTCCAGCCCCACCCGTCGCCGCTGCACGACCGCGCGCTGCAACAAGTCCACCACGCCGGGCCGGTTCCGGTCGCGCTGACCCCAGCGCGCCGGATCGATGATCACGGCGTCGGCGGCCGCCTGGGCGTCCGCGCGGAACGTCTGCGGCAGCGCCCGAACCAGTTTGCGCAGTGCCGATTTCACCTCCGGGTTCGCGCTCGCGGACGCGCCTGCCAGCAGGAACAGCGCCCTGGCCTCGGGTTCGGACAAACCGCTCAAATCCGTCCGAGCCCCGCCGACGAGGGACCAACCGCCGCCGCGGCCCTGCTGCGCATACACCGGAATGCCCGCCGCGGAGAGCGCCTCCAGATCACGCCGCGCCGTGGCCACGGAGACCTCCAGTTCCGCGGCGACCTCCGCGGCGGTCACCCTGCCGCGGGCCTGCATCAGCAGCAATGTGGCCACCAGACGATCCGCTCTCATACGAGAAATTCTGCCGCACAAAGTGCTCAGTTGGTGAGCACTTTACGCGCGAAGATGGTTCCACCAGCACGAACCGATCATCGAAGGAGCACCGACATGCTGCGCGGAATGGCCACGGTCACCTATTACGCCGACGACCTCGAAGCCGCCAAGGACTGGTACGCCGAATTCCTCGGCGTCGCGCCCTACTACCACGTGCCGAACGGGTACTACGAGTTCCGCATCGGCGACTACCAGCACGAGCTGGGCATCGTGAACCGCGCCTACGCGCCGAGCGGTGCGCGCAACGAGCCGGGCGGGGGCGGCGTCATGTTCTGGCACGTCGACGACCTGGCGGCCACCTTCCAGCGACTGCTCGACCTCGGCGCCACCGAGTACGAACCGATCACCCCGCGCGGCAACGGCGAAGGTTTCGTCACCGCCGCGGTGGTGGACCCGTTCGGCAATGTCCTCGGGATCATGTCCAACCCGCACTACCTGGAGGTCGTCGGCAAGACCGGCGGCGTGTAGGTCAGCGGCCGAACCAACGCTCCAGCACCGTGGCGACGCCGTCGGCGTCGACGTCGCCGGTCACCTCGTCGGCCAAGCCGCGGACGTCGTCGGGCGCGTTGGCCATGGCCACCGAATACCCGGCCCAGCGCAGCATTTCGCGGTCGTTGTAGCCGTCGCCGATGGCCAGGGTCGCGGCGCGGGGAATGCCGAGCGACAGGCGCAGACGCTCCAGCGCCCAGCCCTTGGACACCCCGCGCCGCGACACGGTCAGCCACGGGCCGAACTCGCCGTGCACCCAGCTGGCGCCGGGCACGGCGAAGGTCCGCAACAGCGTGAGCATCTCATCCAGCGTCCCCTCCGGCCACCAGCCGTTGAGGCGCGGCGTCGGCTCGCTGCTCAGCGCGCCGTGATCGACGAGAAGGTATTCGCCGATGGAGAATTCGCCGGGACTGGCGCCCGTCGCCCAGGTACCGATGCCGACCTTCTCCACCGCGAAGATCATCTCCGGGAACAGGGCGCGCAGCGCGGTGACCGCGGGCGCCGGGTCGAACGCCTGCACCGCCACCGGCACGCCCCTGGCCACGTCGATGTGCACCGCGCCGTTGGAACACAGCGCATGCCCCTCGACCAGCCCGAGTTCCGTGAGCACCGGACGCGTCGTCAGCAGCGTGCGCCCGGTCGTCACCACCACGTGCGCCCCTGCCGCGACGGCCGCCGCCACCGCGGCGGTGACCCGCACACTGACCGGCGATCCCGTCTCGAGCAGCGTGCCGTCCACATCCAAGGCGATCAGCCGCGGCCCTCCCCCAAGCGCTTTCACCAATCCATTGTGCCCCGCGGCTCGATGACTCGTCTTCGATTCAGCGCCGGGCGCCACCGACTCCGCCGCCACCGCCGCCGGCCGAGCCGCCACCGACCTTGCCGCCACCGCCCATACCGCCGCCACCGCCCATACCGCCGCCACCCATACCGCCGCCGGAGCCACCCGCACCGCCGCCGAACTTCGAGTCCGACCTGCCGCTGCCGCCGGAAGACGCACCGCCGGAGGAGGTTCCGCCGGAAGACGATCGGCCCGGCGAGGACGCTCCACCGCCGGAGTACGCACCACCACCGGACGACGCACCGCCATGTGAAGACGCTTCGCCGCCGCCGGACGACGCACCACCGCCGGAGGACGTTCCGCCACCGGAAGATTCACCACCGGACGACGCGCCACCACCCGAGGATGCGCCACCACCGGAAGACGCTCCGCCACCGGAAGATTCACCACCCGAGGACGCGCCACCACCCGAGGATGCGCCACCACCAGAAGACGCACCACCACTCGAAGATTCACCACCGGACGACGCGCCACCACCCGAGGCCGTTCCGCCGCCGGACGAATCACCCCCTGACGATTCACCGCCGGACGATGCGCTCCCGCCAGAAGACGTACCGCCCCCGGACGCGCCACCGCCGGAGGACGTTCCACCGCCGGATGAAGCGCCCCCACCAGAAGACGCACCACCACTCGAAGAATCACCACCGGACGAAGCGCCACCGCCCGACGAGGCACCGCCACCCGTAGAACCACCGTCCGTGCCCGGCCCGGACGCCGCGCCGGAACCATCCCCGGCCGCGCCGCCGGAAGTCGTTCCCCCCGAGGATGTCCCACCGGCATTGCCCCCACCCGCCACAGGGTCTCCGGTCGTACCACCCGAAGCGGCGCCGCCAGTGCTCGTTCCTCCAGGCGAGGCGGCGCCCCCACCGGAAGCCGGTGATCCGGGAGAAGTCGGCGTGCCCGGCTCGGGTTGGGTGTTGCCAGGGGCCGAGGGATTCGGGGCCGGTTGGGTGTTGGGCCACGAGGGCAGGCCGACGCTCGGGATCGTCGGGTTCAGCCGGTCCCACCCGGGCAGGCTCACCCGCGGCGTCCGCTGGAAGGGCAGCGGATTGACGAACTGGGCGGGGTTGGCGTACTGCGGTCCCGCGTATCGGCCATTGCCGCAGCAGATTCGGGGATCGTTGTGCGGCCCGGGGCGGGACTCGCCGATCGAGGGCCCGAAAGTCGTACTGCGCGCGATGGACGAGACGCGCCGGTCGTAGCCGTTTCCGTCGAAGAAGGCGTGCTGCGCCAGCGTCGCCGGGATGCCCTGCCGGACGGCCTGGTCCAAGGCGGTGTCGCCGTTGGGTTCGTAGAGCAGCGTGTCGGCGGGGACCGGAGCGGCGGCCGGTAACCGGTCGAGTACCGGGAGCGGACCCGATCCGCCGGAGCCGCCGAAGATCGTCGCGGCCGACATGGCCAGCGCGGAAGCCACTGCGGCACTGGAGAACACGGCGACGCGTGGCGCGGGCCGTTCCCCGGTACTCGCGGGCGCGAAGGTCCTGGCCGCGAACCGCGCCGCGCCCACGGCCACGATATGGCCGGGATCGGCCGAAACCACCACCGGGCGGCCGAGTTCGGCCAGCGCACCCGCCACCTCGGCGGGCCGGGACGCACCACCGACGAGCAGGACGCGACCGATATCGGAGAAGCTGAGCCCGGTGGAGCGCAGGCAGGCGCGCACCACGTCGAAGGAGTCCCTGATGTGCTCGGTGCGCAGGCCGTCGACGTCGACGATGGACGTCATCGACACCGTGGCCCCGGGCACGCCGGTGCGCCCGTAGCGCGCGATCATGTCCCCCAGCGGGCGACCGCCGAAGTCGTAGGAGCGCTGCGGCTTTCCGACGATCGGATGGTTCTCCCAGTCCGGCCCGACGCGCACGACGGACACGTCGAGGCTGGTGCCGCCGAGGTCGTAGACGAGGACGAAGCCGGTCTCCAGCGGGCCGTGTTCGTATTCCAGCCATTCGGCGGCGACCACCGGTTCGGGCACCAGCATGACGTGCCGCGCGCCGTTCAGGTCGAGCGCCTGACGTAGTAGGGCGAGCTGTTTGTCGGTGTAGCCCGCCGGGTAGGTCGCCACCGCGCCCGCGCTCGGCTCGGCCGCCTCCAGCAGACCGGTGACCACCGCGGCGACGAGGTTTGCCGGGGAGTACAGCCGCCCGCCGACCAGCAGTGATTCCGGGTCACGCGCCAGATCGGCGAAATCGGTGATGGCCGAGCTGAATTGAGGAATGCCGCCGATGCGGGCTCCGCCCGCCGAGTCGAAGCTGAGTGCCGTGCGCTTGGTGCGCACAGTGGGTCGAATCAGACCATCGGTGACCGAAGCCGCTATGGAGTTCACTGAACCGATGCTGAAACCCAGACATGTAGTCATTCGCTATCCCGTCAACGCACCGTGACCACGTCCAGCACACAGTCGAGCCATGTGGCCGCGGTCGTCTTCCAAACAGCCCCCACAGGTTAGCTGTTCGCAAACTTTCCAGATGCCGAATTGATATGAAACGTTTGGCTTCCGGCAACAATCGGTCGAATGCCCAGGTAAACAGGGTCGAATGAAAGGTTCAGCCCCCTCGACACACCGCAAAAGGGCTGCGACGGACCCGATTCCGCTATCACGCAGCGACTGTTCGTCACGATCGGCAGGGGATGAAACAAACCACCGGACGCCCGTGGCAAACCTGTCGGCACACACCGACTGGTCGGTAACCGATATTTAGCCATGATTATTTCTCCGGCCATCCGGGCGTGTCGCCGACCAGTAGATGACACATCAAATGCTGCGTCCGATTACCGCCAGCGCTGCCGCCCCGCGCTCGGTTGACTGATTACGGCGGCACCGTCCGCCACAGCGAAAGAGCAAGCACGGGAAGGAAAGTGGACACGAATGTCGACACGGTTCGCGGAGCAGGTCGCGGTCATCACCGGCGCCACCTCGGGCATCGGCAAGGCGGTGGCGCTACGGCTGGCCGCCGAGGGCGCGGCGGTGGTTCTCGGTGCGCGCGGCAAGGACGCCGGTGATCAGGTCGCCGAGGAGATTCGCGCCGCGGGTGGCCGGGCGCTGTTCGTCCCGACGGATGTGACGGTGGAGGCCGACGTGGCCCGGCTGACCGAGACCGCCGTCGGCGAGTTCGGCCGTCTGGACGTGGCGTTCAACAATGCGGGCGCGGTGCGGGCGTTCGGACCGATCGCCGAGATCGACGAGGCGGGCTGGCGCGCCGACCTCGAACTCAATCTGACGGCCGTGTTCTACGGCCTGCGTCATCAGGTGCCTGCGCTCGTCGCGTCGGGCGGCGGCGCGATCCTGAACAATGCGTCGAACCTGGGCGTGGTCGGCATGGGCTCGGTCGCGCCGTACGTCGCCGCCAAGCACGGCGTCGTCGGGCTGACCAAGGCCGTCGCGCTGGAATCCGCCGATCAGGGTGTGCGGGTCAACGCGCTGGTGTCGGGTGCGGTGGACACCCCCGCGTTCCGCGACTCGATGGGCGCGACGCCCGAGGGCGAGGCGGCGATCGCGGCGCTGCACCCGCTCGGCCGGATCGCCGCGCCGGACGAGATCGCCTCGTTCTGCGCCTATCTGCTCAGCAGGGAGGCGAGCTTCGTCACCGGCGCGGCCCTCGCGATCGACGGCGGATTCACCGCGCGCTGAGCGCCGAACGCCCAGCGGCCGAACGCCGAACGCCGAACGCCGAACGCCACGACGATGCACGTATCGTCGTGGCGTTCGGCGGAACAGCGGCTCGGCAGACCTCATCGCACCACCGAGCTCGCGGGCACACCCCGGGTTCAGACCCGGGCGAGCAGCTTGCGCAGCGGCTTCACCAACGGCGCCGCCGCGGCACCGCCCGTGACGACCTCGGGCCTGCGGCCGCGCACCAGCCGATCGAAATCGGCCGCGCTGTGCGCGGGTTCGGGCAGGCGACCGGCGTTGTAGTCGTCGGCCAGCTGCCGCACGGTCTGCTGTGCGCAGGACTTGTTGGTGCCGATGAAGCCGGTGGGGCCGCGCTTGATCCAGCCGGTGACATAGGCGCCGGGCAGCACCGCGCCGCCCGCTTCGCCGAGCACCCTGCCCTCCGCGTTCGGGATCACGCCCGCCTGCTCGTCGAAGGGCAGACCGCGCAGCGGCACACCGCGATAGCCGACCGAGGTGAGCACGAGCCCGGCCTCGATGCGCTCGGTCTCGCCGGTGGCGACGGCCTTGGTGCGTCCGTCGGCCTCGGTGACCAGCTCGTTGCGGCCGATCTCCAGACCGGTCACCCGGTCCTCGCCGAGCACGGCGGTCGGCGCGGCCAGGTAGCGGAAGACGATCCGCTTGCGCTCGCCGGACGGCCGCTCGGCGACCTTGTGCAGCAGGCGCAGCTTCTGCTCGATCTTGTACGGCAGGTCGGCGGTGATCTCCGGCAGCTCGCCCTCGACCGCGATGTCCACGTCGGAGCCGAGCAGACCCACGAATTCAGGCACGGTGAAAGCGGATTCGGCCGGACCGCGGCGGCCGAGCACGACCACCTCTTCGATCTTGCTCTCGCGCAACGCCCGCAGCGCGTACGGCGCGATGTCGGTGCCGGCGAGCGTGGCCGGATCGGAGGCCAGGATGCGCGCGACGTCCAGCGCGACATTGCCGTTGCCGACGATCACCGCGCGCCGCTGCGACAGATCGAATCGAGCGTCCGCGTGGTCGGGGTGCCCGTTGTACCAGGCCACGAAGTCGGTGGCCGACACATTGCCGGGCAGGCCCTCCCCGGGGATGCCGAGCTTGCGGTCCGAGGACGCGCCGACGGCGTAGATCACCGCGTGGAAGTGGTCGAGCAACTCCTCGTGCGCGACGTGCGCGCCGACCTCGACGTTCAGGTACGAACCGAAGCCGGGCTGCGCCGAGATCACGTCGAAGAGCTCGCTGACCTGCCTGGTCTCGGCGTGGTCCGGCGCGACGCCGTGCCGGGCCAGGCCGTAGGGCACCGGCAGCCGGTCGAACACGGTCACCGAGACGTTCGGCTGGGTCAGCAGCTCGTCCGCGGCATACATCGCCGACGGACCCGAGCCGACGATCGCCACCCGCAATGGCGCCCGCTCGGCACGGATCTCCGCCGCGGGCACCGGCCGGGCCAGCAGCGGACGCGGCCGGGACTGCCGGTAGAAGTCGGCGTTGATCTCGATGAAGGGCTTCTGCTCCTCGGTCAGCCGCTTCGACGAGGTGATGGCGTCGACGGGGCAGGCCGTGGCGCATGCGCCGCAGTCCACGCAGGCCTTCGGATCGACGTACAGCATCTCCGCCGTGCGGAAGTCCGGCTCGTCGGGCGTGGGATGGATGCAGTTGACCGGGCAGGCGTACACGCAAGACGCGTCGCTGCAACAGGATTGGGTGACGACGTAGGGCATGGTCGACCGCCGCTCAGCCCGCGTGCACGACGCGCAGTGGCTCCGAGCGGTAGCGGCTCATCGGGCCGTCGATGCCGAGCAGCTTCCACACCCGCTTGGAGATCGGGTTGATCAGGCCGAGTTCCTTGGCCAGGGCGCGCACGTCGACGAAGTAGTCGGCGAAGACCTGCTCGGCCTCCTTGGAGCCGTAGAACAGCTCCTTGCGCACCTTCGCCGGGATGTCGAACTCCTCGAAGAACTTCCTCGGCGGGGTCGCGATGGAACGGCCGAGGATCCACATGACGATCGGCATCGCGATCGACAGCACGAACCGGTTGGCGGCGCTCCGCTCGGGCACGTGGTTCTTCAGGAACTCGTGCGCGAACGAGATGTGGCGGGCCTCCTCGGCGACGTGGATCGCCATCACGCCGAGCATGATCGGGTGGACCTCGTCGCCGGAGCGCAGGATGTCCTTCTGGATGTGGTCGATCGGCTCCTCGCCCGCGAGCACGGCCATGAAGAACAGGTTCGGGAATTTGGCGGCGACCGGCGCGGCCAGGTACTTGAACTTGCTCACCAAGGGACCCATGCCGGGCACATCCAGACCGATCCGGTTCACCATCTCCTGGAACATCAGGGTGTGGTTGTGCTCCTCGATCATCTCGTGGGAGCAGTAGCGGAACTCGGGCGAGCCGTTGGGCAGGCCGAAGTTGTGAATCACCATGCCGCTGATGAGGATCGACTCGAATTGCAGACCGACCTTGGCGACGTTGGCCTGGCGGTACTTGCCCAGCGCGATCTGCTTGTCCTTGGGCAGGGCCAGGTACCAGGGGTGGCGGCCGAGCGGGTCGGCCGACTGCGGCAGGATCCAGCGCTCCTCGCCCGCGTCGGCGGCGTAATCCGGATTGTCCCAGTCGATGTCCTCGAACGGGTCGAAGTGCTTGTTCACCGAGCCCTCGGACAGCAGCAGCAGCTTGGCGGCGTATTTCTGCGCCTGCTCGAGATCGGGATCGATAGCGTGCTTCTCGGCTGTCGACATCGTCGTCACTGCCTTCCTCGGGGGACGTTTACCTGTACCCCATAGTTACACCTACGGCCGGTGACGTCAACTCTCCGCACAGCGGAGCACGGTCTGGGCCCGCGCCGCGCGCGGAAGCGCCGGCAGACGAGTCGGCGGCGGCCGGGTGTGTTCACCCGACCGCCGCCGTTGTGACCAGGATCAGACCGGTCCGAACGGTGCCGATCCCGCGACCACGCCGTCTGCGGGCAGCGTGAAAGCGAGGACGACACCGCAGGCGGACGCAGCCGCGGCCGATGACATCCTGGTCAGCTTGCGCCGCGCGCGCCGCAGGCCCTTCCCCCTGCGATGCGCACCCGCGGCCGTTTCCTCGGCGGACGCCGCCGTCTGCCGCGCGACCAGCGCCGCGCCGTCCGCGATCGTGCGTTCCGGATCCGGAGCGACGACCACAGGTCGCGCCAGTTCCTCGGCGAGCACGCCGGACACCTCCGTCGGCCGGGCCGCGCCGCCGACCGCGAGGACGCAGTCGACGTCGGCCATGGTCACGTCGGCCCGCCGCAGGCAGCGGTAGACCAGTTCCAGCGAGGCGCGCACATGCTCGGCGCGTAGTTCGTCGGCGACCGAACCGTCCAGCGCGCCTGCCGCCGAGGATCCGCCGCCCCGCGCCGCGACCAGCGCGCCGAACGCGCGCCCGCCGAATTCCACGGAACGCAGCGGGACGCCGACGATCGGATCGTGCGGCCTGCCCGCGCCGACCCGGACCAGCGCGACGTCGAGGCTCGCGCCGCCCAGGTCGTAGACCAGGGCGAGGCCGGGCATCACCGGACCGTGCGCCGCCTCCAGCCAAGCCGCCGCCGCGACCGGCTCGGCGACCAGCGCGACGTGGTGCAGGCCGATCGCGTCCAGCGCGCCGCGTAGCTCGGCCAGCTCGTCGGCGCCGTAGCCCGCCGGATGGGTCAGCGTGACTTCCGCGCCCACCGCCCTGCGGTCGCTCATCGCCTCGGTGATGAGGCAGTCGGTGACCACGGCGACGAGATCCGCGGGCGCGAGCGTGCGGTTGCCGACCCTGGCCGTCACGACGCCGCGGCGACCGAGATCGGCGAATTCGGTGATCGCCCTGCCGTGCCGGGGCATCAGGCCGACGCGCGCCATCCCGGTGCTGTCGAAGGTCAACGTGGTGCGCCGGGTGACGGACGGTGCGGGTCTGGCGTGCCGCCGGTGGCCGAGCAGACCCGGCGGCGACTTGGCCGATGCCGTGTCCGCCAGCGCGGTCACCGAGTTGACCATACCGATGCTCAAACCAAGACCAACTGCCATCGCGTTTCACCCGATCGACGAGCCGATGCGCTTCGAACACCACCCACGCAACCACTCGGCGACCGTCGTGCCAACCACCGGACAGCGGGTTGTCCGCACCCCGCCGGTCGCCGTGCGCGAGCCGAACCGATCACCGGCGTAGCATCCGACCTGCCCGATCGACCTTGGGACACACCGGTACTGCGCAACGCGACACGGTGCCTCGTGACTTTCCGATCGCCGGTCCGCATTTGCCGACTGTCAATGCGGCTCTACACAGCACCGACCGCACTTCTGGCGATGTCAGCAATGTCCCAGCAGCCCGATGGGATTCGCCCACACGGCCCCGAAATCGTTCCGGGACAGCGCGTTCCGCGCCAACCGCGGGTACCCGGGGACTCAGCTCGCGGGCAGCTCCGGAATCCGGGTCGCGCGGACGTACACCGTCTCGCCGTCGGAGAGCCGCAGCGCCTCGGCGTCACCGCGGGTGACCTGGGCGGCGAAGTGGTCGCCGGTGGCCGCGTTGCGCAGCTCCACGCGCACCTCGAAGCCGAGGTGCACGACCCGCTCCACCGTGGCGCGGGTGACGCCCGCCGATTCCGCGGTGCCCTCGTCCGAGGCGAGCGCCATGCTCGCATCGCGGCCGACGCGAATGTCGTGCGGGCGCACCAGATGTCCGTTCAGCCGCGCCACATCGCCGAGGAAGGACATGACGAATTCGTTGGACGGCCGGTCGTAGACGTCCTCGGGGGTGCCGATCTGCTCGATCCGCCCCTTGTTCATCACCGCGATGCGGTCGGCGACGTCGAGCGCCTCCTCCTGGTCGTGGGTCACCAGCACGGTGGTCACGTGGACCTCCTCGTGCAGGCGGCGCAGCCAGGTGCGCAGGTCGGCGCGGACCTTGGCGTCCAGCGCGCCGAACGGCTCGTCCAGCAGCAGCACCTGCGGGTCCACCGCGAGCGCCCGGGCCAGTGCCATGCGCTGGCGCTGGCCGCCGGACAGCTGGGCCGGGTAGCGGTGCTGGAAGCCGTCCAGGCCGACGATGCCGAGCAGCTCGTCGACCCGCTTCGCGATCTCGTTCTTGGGCCGCTTGCGGATCTTCAGGCCGAACGCCACGTTGTCGCGCACGGTCATGTGCTTGAACGCCGCGTAGTGCTGGAAGACGAAGCCGATGTCGCGCTTCTGCGGCGGCACCCGGGTCACGTCGTTGCCCGCGATCGTGACGACGCCGGAGTCCAGCGACTCCAGCCCGGCGATCGAGCGCAGCAGCGTCGATTTGCCGGAACCGGAGGGACCGAGCAGCGCGGTCAGCTCGCCGGACGGGATGTCGATGGTGACATCGTCTAGCGCCGCGAAGGTGCCGTAGTTCTTCCTTGCGTTGGTCACGGTGATCATTTGGCGCCCCGCTTGCGTTCGAGAAGAGTCATGAGAAGAAGAGTCACGAGGGCGATGCCCATCAGCAGGGTCGCGGCGCAGTAGGCGCCGAACGAGTTGTGGTCGTTGATGTAGCGGCCGTGCACCAGCAGCGTCAGCGTCAGCGACTGGCCGGGCAGCGCCGAGGACACCATGATCACCGCACCGAACTCGCCGAGCGCACGCGCGACGGTGAGCACCACGCCGTAGGTCAGGCCCCAGCGGATCGCGGGCAGGGTGATCCGCCAGAACGTCTGCCACCGCGACGCGCCGAGGGTGGCCGCGGCCTGCTCCTGGTCGTCGCCGATCTCGTGCAGCACCGGCTCCACTTCGCGCACCACGAACGGCAGCGTGACGAAGATGGTGGCGATCACCATGCCGGGCAGGTTGAAGATCACCTTCAGGCCCGCGTTCTCCAGGCCGCCGAACCAGCCGCCCGCGCCCCACAGCAGGATCAGCGACACACCGACGACGACCGGCGAGACCGCGAACGGCAGGTCGACGATGCCCTGCACCAGGTTGCGGCCGGGGAAGCGGCCGCGCACCAGCGCGATGGCGGTCACCACGCCGAAGACCACGTTCACCGGCACCACGATCGCCACGATGAGCAGCGACAGCTGGAACGCCGATTGGGCCGCGGGCGTGGTGATCGAGTCGATGAACGCGCCGATGCCGTTCTCGAAGGTGCGCCACAGGATGATGATCAGCGGAAGCAGCAAGAGCACGAACAGGTAGCCCAGTGCCACCGTCCGCAGCGAAATGCGGGTCAGGGCGGACGGTTTCATCGGGTCGCCTGCTCCTTACGCGCGCTGCGGTCCGCGAGCAGACGCAGCACGAGCAGCGTCACGAACGAGATCGCCAGCAGCGCCACCGAGACGGCCGCCGCGTTGACCGGCCGATCGATCTCGATCTGCTTCTGGATGTACTGCGAGGCCATCTCCGTCTTGCGCGGGATGGCGCCGCCGATCAGCACGACCGAACCGTATTCGCCGATCGCGCGGGCGAAGGCCAGGCCGCCGCCGCTGATGATCGCGGGTGCCAGCGTCGGCAGCACGATCCTGCGGAAGGTGGTCCAGTTGTCCGCGCCCAGGGAGAGCGCGGCCTGCTCGACCTCACGGTCGGCCTCCATGAGCACCGGCTGCACCGAGCGCACCACGAACGGAAGCGTGACGAACGCCAGAGCCACCACCAGACCGGGCTGGGTGGCGTTCAAGTGGATGTCGATCGGGCTCTGCGGACCGTAGAGCGACAGCAGCACAATGCTGGCGACGATGGTGGGTAGCGCGAACGGTAGGTCGATCAGCGCGTTGACGATCCCCTTACCGGGGAAGTCGTCGCGCACCAGCACCCAGGCGATGAGGGTGCCCATCACCACATTGATCAGCGCGACGATCACCGACACGAGGACCGTGATGCGCAGCGAGTCGAGCGCGGCAGGTGCGGTGATCGCCTCCCAGAAGCCGGACCAGCCGTCCTCGAAGGAGGTCACGGTCAGCGCGGCCAGCGGCAGCAGCACGATGATGCTGAGCCACAGCACCGTGGTCGCGATGCCGAGCGGGCCCACCGAGCCGCTCACCCGCAGCCACGACCAGCGCGAGCGCCCCGGGCGTGCTGCTTTCTTGGTTACGCCGGGACCGGGGGCGACCCCGGTCCCGGCGGTACTGCTGTCAGTCACAATCGTCCAGTATCCCGTGTGCTGTGGGTCACCCAGCTACTTGGTCGCGTTGTCGTAGATGACCGCGACGCTGCCGGTGTTGGGAGCGAACAGCTCCTTGTCCACGGTCTTCCAGCCACCGAGGTCGGCGATCGTCCACAGCTTCTGCGGAGTCGGGAAGTCCTTGGCGAAGTCGCTCGCGACCTTCGGGTCGACCGGACGGAAACCGGCCTCGGCCCATGCCTTCTGACCGGCCGGGGTGAACAGGAAGTCACGGAAGGCGACGGCCTTCTCCGGGTTCTTGCTGTTCTTCAGCACCGCGACCGGGTTCTCGATCTTGAACGTGGTCGGCGGGATGATGTGCTCGATCGGGTCACCCTTGCGCTCGGAGAAGATGGCCTCGTTCTCGTAGCTCAGCAGCACGTCACCGGTGCCCTGCAGGAAGGTCTCGGTGGCTTCGCGGCCCGACTTGGGCTGCACCTTGATGTGCTCCTTGGAGACCAGCTGGCTCAGGTAGTCCAAGCCCGCCTGCGGGTTCTTGCCGCCGTCGGACTTCGCCGCGTACGGGGCGAGCAGGTTCCACTTGGCCGAGCCGGAGCTGAACGGGTTGGGCGTGACCACCTCGACGCCCGGCTTCAGCAGGTCGTCCCAGTCCTTGATGCCCTTCGGGTTGCCCTTGCGCACCACGATCGCGACCACGGAGCCGAACGGAATTCCCTTGTTGGCGTCGGCATTCCAGTTCGCGTCGACCAGGCCTGCGTCGACGAGGCGGGTGATGTCGGGCTCCACCGAGAAGTTCACGACATCGGCCTCGGCCCCGTCCTTGACCTTGCGGGACTGGTCACCGGAGGCGCCGTAGGACGGCTGGATCTGGACGCCCTTGCCCGCATCGGTCTTGTTGAACTCGGGGACGACCTTGTCGAATCCGGGCTTGGGGACGGCGTAGGCGTACAGGTTCAAGGTGCCGCCGCTGCCGTCGGCCCCACCTCCGCCCACGGTGTCGCTGGCTCCGCCGCCGCAGGCGGTGAGCACGACCGCCGCTACCGCGGTGAGCGCGGCGGCGGCATAGCGTCGGCGCGGGGCGAGCCAAGTGTTGCGAGACATCGTCGGGTGGGACCTTTCCTGCGGACCGCCACGCGGATCGAAAAAGACCGTGGCAGCGTAAGATTCGTGTCGATCGGGTAGACCTGCCGCCGAACTGCGCGACAGTGGCGCGACTACCGGCCGGAAACGGCCGACGCGGGGGTCGGGGACGTCTGCGAAAAATTGCACGCCAGTCTACGGGGCAGGGACGCGCAGACGTGCCCGGTCACCGATCAACGACAGAGAATGTCCGCGACCGCGAGGTTGCCGACAGCGATCAACGCCAATTCATGGCGGACCTGCGGGACGGCACTCGAAGACACGGGCAGACTGTAGCAGAGCACAGCTCGCTAGTTCGAATCGAAGAGTTCCTGAACAAGGGGGGTTTCATCCCATGACGATCAGTCCGGATCGGGTCCGCACACGTTTGCCCGGCATCAGCACTCGCGCGTGGGAACACCCCGCCGACCGCACCGCCCTGGTGGCGCTGCGCTCGCTGACCGGATTCGACACCGTATTGCGCACCCTCTCTGGTTTGCTGCAAGAACGCCAGCACCGGCTGCTCTACCTGGCCACCGCCGTACGGGTGGACGAGCGGCAGTTCCGGACGCTGCACGACTTGCGCGCGGACTGCGTGCAGATCCTGGACGCGCCGATCACGCCGGAGATGTTCGTGCTGCAGAGCCCGCACGTGAACGCCTTCACCATCGGCATGGACCGGCCGTTCATCGTGGTGACCACCGCGCTGATCGACCTCATGGACACCGAAGAACTGCGCTTCGTGGTCGGCCACGAGCTCGGGCACGCGCTGTCCGGGCACGCGGTCTACCGCACGATGCTCATGCACCTGCTGCGGCTCACGGCGAGCGTCGGTTGGATGCCGGTCGGCGGCTGGGCGCTGCGCGCCATCGTGGCCGCGCTCATGGAGTGGAGCCGCAAGTCGGAGCTGTCGGGCGACCGGGCGGGACTGCTCTGCGGCCAGGACGTGGAGGCGTCGGTGCGGGTGCACATGAAGACCGCGGGCGGCGCGTGCGTGCACGAGATGAACCACGGGGCGTTCCTGGCCCAGGCGGACGACTACCAGCGCGCGGGCGACCTGCGCGACGGCGTCCTCAAGCTGTTGAACCTGGAGTTGCAGTCGCATCCGTTCTCGGTGCTGCGCGCCGCCGAACTGCGCCGCTGGATCCAGAGCGGCGAGTACAACCGCGTGCTCGCGGGCGACTACCCGCACCGCGCGCACGACAAGAACACCAGCATCAGCGCGGAGATCAAGGAGGCGGCCCGCACCTACCGGCAGAACTTCGACCAGTCCGAGGACCCGCTCGTGCGCACCGTGCGCAACCTCGGCCGCGACGTCGGCGCGGCGGTCGGCACCGTCGGCCACGAGGTCGGCGAAACCATCTCCACTCTCGGCAAGCGCCTCGCAGACTGGCGCAACGGCGACCGGGCGGACTGAGCGCGCATCCTTTCCCACGCCCCGCAGGCCGCGGACGGCCTGCGGGGCGTCGGAAGCGCCGCGAATCCGTGCGGGCGATTCAGCGGGTGAAGAACCAGGCGATGACGACGAGCACGAGCAGGGCGAGCAGGGCCAGTTGGACCCGGGAGCGCGGCATCAACGTGCTCCGGTCTGAACGGGCCTGCGGTCGCCCGGCCGGTCGTCGACCAGGACCGGGGACGGCTCGGCGAGGATCGCGGCGTCGGCGACGGTGAGCTCGCGGGCGCGGTTGCGGCCGAGCAGCTGCAAGGCGGCGCGCAGCGCGCGGTCGAGCAGGTACGCGATGGCGAAACTCACCGGGACCATGCCGACAAGGACAACGAGGAACTGCGGGATGAACGGCAATCCCGCGACCCACAGCTCGAAACCGTCCCACCAACCTGCAACGCGATGCACGGATACCAGCCTACTGGCCCAACCTGAGCAACCGACCGGCGCATTCGGGTGGACGGCGGGCCTGGGCGGCACACATGATGGGGTATGGCGTCAACGGATGATCTGACAGTTCGCGAACCCGACGATCTGCCGGTGCTCAGCGCGCTCACTCAGTCCAGGCATCGCGGCACCCATCCCCCCATCGACGACTACGCCTTCCTGTCCGACTGCGAGACCAGCTGCCTGATCTCGAGCAACGGCGCGGTCGAGTGGATGTGCGTGCCGCGCCCCGACTCCCCCAGCGTCTTCGGCGCGATGCTGGACCGCAGCGCCGGGCACTTCCGGATCGGCCCGTACGGCGTCAACGTGCCCGCCGCGCGCCGCTACCTGCCCGGCGGCATGATCCTGGAGACCACCTGGCAGACCGACACCGGCTGGCTCATCGTGCGCGACGCGCTGGTGCTCGGGCCGTGGCACAACAACGTCCAGCGCAGCAAGACCCATCGGCGCACCCCGATGGACTGGGACGCCGAGCACATGCTGCTGCGCACTGTGAAATGCGTCAACGGCACGGTCGAGCTGGAGATGAGCTGCGAACCGGCCTTCGACTACCACCGCTCCACGGCGCGCTGGGAGTACACCGGCAAGGTCTACGAGGAAGCCACGGCGGTGTGCAGCAGCGATCCCAGCGCGGGCCCGACCCTGGTGCTCACCACCGATCTGCGCCTGGGGCTGGAGGGGCGCGAGGCTCGGGCGCGCACCAGGATGCGCGAGGGCGACCAGGTCTTCGTCGCGCTCACCTGGTCGGATCTGCCCGCCCCCAAGACATTCGAGGACGCCGCAGAGAAGATGTGGATGACCACCGAGTGCTGGCGGCAGTGGATCACCCTCGGCAAATTCCCGGATCACCCATGGCGCAACTACTTACAGCGCAGCGCGTTGACGCTCAAGGGCCTGACCTACGCGCCGACCGGCGCGCTGATGGCGGCGGCCACCACCTCGCTGCCGGAAACCCCTGGTGGCGAACGCAATTGGGACTACCGCTTCAGCTGGGTGCGCGACTCCAGCTTCGCCCTGTGGGGCCTGTACACGCTCGGACTCGACCGCGAGGCCGACGACTTCTTCTGCTTCCTCAACGACGCGACGACCGGCGACAACGGCGAACCCGTTCCGCTGCAAGTGCTCTACGGCATCGGCGGGGAACGCGATCTCGTCGAGAGCGAGCTGGAGCACCTGAAGGGCTACGACGGCGCCCAGCCCGTGCGCATCGGCAACGGCGCCTACAACCAGAACCAGCACGACATCTGGGGCACCATGCTCGACGCGGTGTACCTGCACGTGAAGTCGCGCCAGCAGGTCCCCGAGACGTTGTGGCCGCTGCTGGAGCGGCAGGTGAACGCCGCGATCACACACTGGCGCGAGCCCGACCGCGGGATCTGGGAGGTGCGCGGCGAACCGCAGCACTTCACCTCCTCGAAGGTGATGTGCTGGGTGGCGCTGGATCGCGGCGCCAAACTGGCCGAACTGCACGGCCAGTTCCAGCGCGCCACCGAGTGGTACACGATCGCCGAGGAGATCAGGGACGACGTGCTCGCCAACGGCGTGACGAGCGAGGGCGTCTTCACCCAGGTCTACGGCGGGGACACCCTGGACGCCGCGCTGCTGCTCGTGGTGCTGACCCGCTTCCTCCCGCCCGACGACCACCGGGTGCGCGCCACCGTGCTCGCCATCGCCGACCGGCTCACCGAGAACGGGCTGGTGCTGCGCTACCGCACCGAGACCACCGACGACGGACTCACCGGCGAGGAGGGCACCTTCACCATCTGCTCGTTCTGGCTGGTCTCGGCGCTGGTCGAGATCGGCGAGCTCCAGCGGGCACGGCACCTGTGCGAGCGCCTGCTCGGCTTCGCCAGCCCGCTGCGGCTCTACGCCGAGGAGATCGACCCGCGCAGCGGACGGCACCTGGGCAACTACCCGCAGGCGTTCACCCATCTGGCGCTGATCAACGCGGTCACCCACGTGATCAGGGCCGAGGCCAAGCGCGGGGCCGGACAGTTCCAGCCCGCACACTCCCCGCCGATCAGCCCCGCCTGAGCTGTGCCGCCGTCCGCGGCGGGTTACGCGGCGAGCGAGTCGGCGCGGTCGCGGACGGCGCGCAGCTTGCCCAGGTTGGTGTCGAGTTCGGCGATGCGGTCCTCGCGCCGGTCGCCGTACTTGCCGTAGGCGTCCTCCGCGACGCGCAGCGCATCGTCGGCGGTGCGCAGCGTGTCGGTGGCGATGTCGGTGAAGTGATCGCGCAACGTCCGCTGCATGGCGCGCAACCGGTTTCGCGATTCCTTGCTCACCTGGAAGATCACGTCGTCCATCAGCCTGGCCACCGCCACCTTGGCCTCGGCGCGGCGGCGCAGCTGACGGTTCTTGCGGTCGTCCCAGATCGCGTTGACGCCGAGCAGCACGCCCGCGCCCGCCGAATACCAGTTCACCAGCGACATGCCGAGCAGACTGGTCGCGAGACCGACCATCAGGATGCCGCCGTAGGAACCCCGGAGGCCGGACAGAACCTGTTGGGTCACACTGGCTTTGGCACTCTCCAGCGACTCCAGCGGCGCCACCGGCTCCAGCACCTCGCCCGGGTTGGCCAAGCGCAGATCGGGCAGCGGCGGGGTGCGGTTGTCGGCGGGGAACTTCGCGGCGACCTGCTCGCACAGCTCCACCGAGCGGTAGTGCGCCATGACGAAGTTCTCCTCGACGGCCTCGCAGATGCGGGCGTCTAGGTCGGCGCCGAAATCCCTCCAGCCGCGCGCCGGATCCGCCTTGGCGATCTCGGCCTCGGCGTCACGCACCAGGCTGCGTAGCCGGTGGCGTAGGTCGTGCTCGATGTCGGCCATCAGTTCGGTGGCGCCGTCGACGAGGGTGACCTGCCAGTTGGCGGTGCGCTGGCGCAGCTGATCGGCCTCTTCACGGGCCGCGAGCAGCTGCTGGGTGATCTGGGCGCGGCGGCGCGGATCGCGCAGCGCCTCGGCCTCGGTGTAGAGGGTGACGGCGAGATGGTCGGTCACCAGCCGGATGTCGCGCAGGGCGGCATCGCGGGCCACCGTGTCGGCGCGCGCCACCACGTAGTCGCGCAGGTGGTCGATCAGCTGCGGCACCCCGGACTCGATATCGCGCTGGTAGTTGCCCGCCTGGCGGTGCAGCAGCGCCGAGACCGGCGCGACGGCGAACCCGAGACCGGCCGCGTCCAGCAGATCGCGGTTGCGCTGCTGCACGTGCGACCAGTGCGGGTGGATGTCGATCTTGTTGAGCACGCAGACGACCGTCGGGCAGAGCTGCTGCACCCGCTGCAGGTACTCCAGCTGCACCGGCGTCAACTCGGCCGAGGCCTCGGCGACGTAGAGCACCGCGTCGGCGGCGGCGATCATCGACCACCGGGTGTGCTCGTCGCCCGCGCCCGGCGCGTCCATCAGGACGATGCCGTCGGCGAGCAGCGAACTCGGCTCGGTGAACTCGGCGCGGATCACGCCGTGCGCGGCCAGCGCCGGACCCGGATTCAGCGGATCCACCGGCTGGCGTTCGGTGCGGCCCGGGCCGGTCGACTTGACCAGCGTGGCGCTCGACTCCGGCCCGTACTCCACGATCACCGGTGCGCTCAGCGCGGAATCGGTGGCGCTCACCTGCGCCCCGACCAGGCTGTTGACCAGCGTGCTCATGCCGTTCTTCGGGTCGCCGACGACGACGAGACGGACCCGGGGATCACCAACCCTGGCGCGCACCATGCTCAGCCGACCGCCGAGATCGTCGCGGCCCGCGGATCTGGCCATCTCCCGCAGTTCGTCCAGTACCCGGATGAGCGGCGCCATCGCGTCCGGATGTTTCACCGTCGCGGACTCCAGTCCGGCTGCGGCAGACAACCCTCCTCCTCACTTCTCGTGTTCGCGCTCGACCGTGCGACGTGCGTACTCCCCCGGTGGTCCGGATCAGACCAGTGTCATATCCGGTCCGGCGACGGGGTGGTGCGTCTCGGTCATGATGGTGGTCCCTGGCAGCAGGCCCGCGTCGAGTCCGCCGTGCTCGATCGATATCGGAGCGACCGCGTGGTGGTAGCTCACGTGGTCGAGCTCGTCGCTGATCGGACGGGTCTTCGGCGGTTCGACCACGACCGGCGGTTTGACCGGCACGACCGGGGTCGGCACCGGGGCGACGGTCGGGACCGACGCGGTCGGCACGTCGATGTCGACCGAAGGCACGGTAGGCGCCTGCGTCGGGATGTCGTGCGTCGGGGGTTGCGTGGGCACCGAGACCGTAGGGACGTCGGGTGTCGTCTGGCCGCCGGTCGGATACGTGGTGTCCACGCCGGAGCCGGGGTTCGTGGTGCCGCCGGTATTGCCGCCCGTCGCGCCACCGGTCGTGCCCGTGCTGCCGCCCGTGGTTCCGGTGCTACCGCCGGTGGTGCCGCCACCCGGGATGGTGACGTCGTCGTCCGGGGTGGAGGGCCGCGGCGTGACCGTGACGCCGGGCGTCTTCGTGGTCACGTCCGTGCCCGTGCCCGGCGTCGGCACGATCGTCACGCCCGGCGTCTTGGTGACGCCGGGTTCCAGGGTCGGCAGCGTGCCGGTGTCCGGCTTGGTCGGGATCGGCACGCTGGGTGTCGGCACCGTCTTGGTGATCGTGGTCGGCGCGCCGGGCGTGGTCCCCGGGTAGATGTCGGTCGACTTCGGGGTGTCGGTCACCGACGTCGGCCCGGGAGTCGGCCGCGCGGGCGGGTCGAACAGCGCGGGCGCCACGGCCGCGGGGGCGGTCAGCGGCGACGGGCCCGTCGGCGTGCCGATGACGTTCGCGATGGGCGTGGTCGCGGCCTCCGGCTGGATGGTGGTCTGCAGCGGAGTGGCCACCACCGGCGCCGCGACGGCGGCAGGCGCGACCACGGCGGGGGCCACGGGAGCGGGCGGCGGCGCGACGGGGGCGACCGGCGCGGGCGCGGCGGCGACCGCCGGAGCGATCGGCTGCGGCGCGGCGGCCGCGGGCGCCGCATGCGAGACGGGGGCGCTCGCACCGGGCGTCGAGAGGCCACTCGCGAAACCGGCGCCGCCCGCGTTCGGACCGTGCTGCTCGGCGGCGCCGCGCGCGGAACCGGTCTCCGGCCGCGAACCCTCGAGCCAATCGGAGAAGTCGTCGAGCTGGTCACCGATGTTGGTGCCCGCGGCCGTCTTCACGGTCAGGCCCGCGGACGCCTCGACCCGCAGATCGGTGGTCAGATACGCGCCGTCGGGCCCGATGCCGAAATCGACGTCCAGGTGGGTCCAGACCTCGGCGCCGGCGTCGACGCCCAAGTACACGCCGAAATCCCCCGGCGACCCGACTCCGTCGAACATGTCGCCGGCGCCGAGCGAATCGCCTGCGCGCAGCGAATTGTCCGCCGACCGAGTGCTTTCGGCGGCCGACTCGCTCTCGTTCGACAACTTGGTGGCGGGCAGCTTCGGCGCGAACGGATTGGAGCCCGGAGCGAGGAAGCCCTCGTTACCCGGTAGGCCGAAACCGTGACCCGCCTGACCCAGCCCGTGGCCCGGCAGGCCGAAACCCTGGTTCTGCTCCCACCATTCGTACGGGGAACCGCCGCCCGGCGCGGCCTCGGCGGGCCCGGGCTGGGTCTGATCCCACGGCCCGTAGTCCGGCGTCGGGGCGAACCCGGGCGTCGGTGCGCCCTGGCTGTCCCACCACCCGTAGGGCGACTCGGACTCCGTTTCGCCTGGCCGGTTGCCGGTCCAGTACTCCGACGGCTCGGGCGCGGGCGGAGGTTCGAGGTGGAACTCGGGCGCGGGTTGGGGCGCGGCCACGGTGTGCGGCGGCCCCGAGGTGAGCGGCGGCGCGTACGGCAGCGAATCGGGCTCCGGATCCGGGAAGGTGACCACCGGGCTCGGCAGATCGGGATCCGGATCGGTGTTGTGCGCCCAGCCCGCGTTCCAGCTGTCCAGTCGCTGGCCGCCCTGAGCCGGGACGCCGCCACCGTTGGAGGCGATCAGTGCGCCACCGGTCACGTACGCTCCAGCCCTCGCGACGCGTGCGACACCGGTCGCCACACGGTACGCGGTGTCACCCGCGGGCTCGGCAAGATCGGTGTCGTCGTCGAAAGGCAGGTCACGCGTCATGCAAGCTCCACATCTCGGGTTTTCGGATCCTCATCTCGCTGGGAAGACCGAGTGAAGATCACCTAACGATATCCGGAAAACCCAGCTGTCACATTCTCCAAGACACCGGAGCGCGTGACGGTAACGAGCACAACAACCTTGCCATCCTGCTAACCGGAACGGAAGCCCCCTTTTCACGGGCCATCCGGACTGGACGAACGCCTCGACTGGACGCGAGATCCGGCCTACTTCTTCTCCTTCGGCTTGTCGGCCTGAGCGTCGGAAGAGAGCGCGGCGACGAAGGCTTCCTGCGGGACCTCGACACGGCCGATGGTCTTCATCCGCTTCTTGCCCTCCTTCTGCTTCTCCAGCAGCTTGCGCTTACGGCTGATGTCACCGCCGTAGCACTTGGCGAGCACGTCCTTGCGGATGGCGCGGATGTTCTCGCGGGCAATGATCTTCGACCCGATCGCGGCCTGGATGGGCACCTCGAACTGCTGGCGCGGGATCAGCTCGCGCAGCTTGGTGGTCATCTTGTGGCCGTAGGCCTGGGCCGCGTCCTTGTGCACGATCGCCGAGAACGCGTCGACCGCCTCGCCCTGCAACAGGATGTCCACCTTCACCAGCTGCGATTCCTGCTCGCCCGACTCTTCGTAATCCAGTGAGGCGTAGCCGCGGGTGCGCGACTTCAGCGAGTCGAAGAAGTCGAAGATGATCTCGGCCATCGGCAAGGTGTAGCGCAGCTCGACGCGGGTCTCGGACAGGTAGTCCATACCGCCCAGCTCGCCGCGCCGGGACTGGCACAGCTCCATGATCGAGCCGATGAACTCGCTCGGCGAGATGATGGTGCACTTCACGACCGGCTCGAACACCTTGCGCACCTTGCCTTCCGGCCAGTACGAGGGGTTCGTCACGATGTGCTCGGCGCCGTCCTCCATCTCCACCCGGTACACCACGTTGGGCGCGGTGGAGATGAGGTCCAAGTCGAACTCGCGCTGCAGCCGCTCCCTGGTGATCTCCATGTGCAGCAGGCCGAGGAAGCCACAGCGGAAACCGAAGCCGAGCGCCACCGAGGTCTCCGGTGTGTAGCTGAGCGCGGCGTCGTTGAGCTGGAGCTTGTCCAGCGCGTCGCGCAGGTCCGGGTAGTCCGAGCCGTCCACGGGGTACAGACCGGAGTAGACCATGGGCCGCGGCTCGCGGTAGCCGGTGAGCGGTTCGGTCGCGCCGTTGCGCGCGGCGGTGACGGTGTCGCCGACCTTGGACTGGCGCACGTCCTTCACGCCGGTGATCAGGTAGCCCACCTCGCCGACGCCGAGCCCGTCGGTCGGCTTCGGCTCCGGCGAGACGATGCCGATCTCCAGCAGCTCGTGGGTCGCGCCGGTGGACATCATCTTGATCTTCTCGCGCGGGGTGAGCTTGCCGTCCACCACACGTACGTAGGTGACCACGCCGCGGTAGGTGTCGTAGACCGAGTCGAAGATCATCGCGCGGGCGGGCGCGTCGCCGTCGCCGACCGGCGGCGGCACCTGCTTGATCACCTCGTTCAGCAGCTCGGGCACGCCGACGCCGGTCTTGCCGGAGACGCGCAGCACGTCCGAGGGCTCGCAGCCGACGATGTGCGCCAGCTCGGCGGCGTAGCGGTCCGGGTCGGCGGCGGGCAGGTCGATCTTGTTGAGCACCGGAATGACGGTGAGGTCTTTGTCCAGGGCCAGATACAGATTGGCCAGGGTCTGCGCCTCGATGCCTTGGGCCGCGTCCACCAGCAGGATCGCGCCCTCACAGGCCTCCAGCGCACGGGAGACCTCGTAGGTGAAGTCGACGTGGCCGGGGGTGTCGATGAGGTGCATCACGTAGTCGGTGCCGTCCACCTGCCACGGCAACCGGACGTTCTGCGCCTTGATGGTGATGCCGCGCTCGCGCTCGATGTCCATCCGGTCCAGGTACTGGGCGCGCATCGCCCGCTCCTCGACCACACCGGTGAGCTGCAACATCCGGTCGGCCAGCGTCGACTTGCCGTGGTCGATGTGCGCGATGATGCAGAAGTTCCGGATCCGGGACGGATCGGTGAACGTCTTGTCGGCGAAGCTGGCGGGCACTCCACTCCTCAGCTGGGTATCGGCAAACTGTGGTCTATCGTCCCATGAGCGCGGGTGTGCCCGGTCCACTGGTCCGGCCCCGACGCCGCGCCGTCCCGGTCGGCACCGCCACGCCCGGTTTTCCTGAGATGTCCCCCGCCGCGACGGGCCGTCCGAGCGGCCCGCGATCCCTACCGCAAATCCTCAGCTGTGCCAAGCGGATTGCGTGCCGGATGAGAAGTCGTCACCACACCGTTATCCTCCAACGATGGCCCGAAGTTGGAACTCTCTCGGCAAGCAGTTGAGCCTGATCGCGAAGGAGCAGGGTCCCAAGATCGTCCGGCAGCAGGGACCGCGGCTGGTGGAACGGCTGGTCGGCTCGCTCGCGCAGCGTCGCAACGGCAGCGTGTCCGTGCGACCGGCCGCGTCGACGCCGGTCCCCACGGCGCAGCGAGCCAGGCAGATCGTCTACTGCCCGCACCTGGACGGCCGCGCCGATCCCGGCGAGATCGTGTGGACCTGGGTGCCGTACGAGGAGGACCCGAGCAACGGCAAGGACCGCCCGGTGCTCGTGGTCGGCCGCGACCGCCGCACCCTGCTCGGCCTGATGCTCTCGTCTAATCCCGAACGCGCGCACGACCGCAACTGGATCGGCATCGGCAGCGGCAGCTGGGACCACGACGGCAGGCCGAGCTGGGTGCGCTTGGACCGGGTGCTGGACGTTCCCGAGGCGGGCATCCGCCGCGAGGGCGCCATCCTGGCCCGCAAGACCTTCGACCTGGTCGCGCACCGGCTGGTCGTCGAGTACCACTGGAGCTGAACGCGACGGCCCGATGCCGGCCGCGCCGGAATCGGGCCGTCGGCGCGAACCGTTCTCAGCTGATCATTTCCCGGCTCCGGCCGTACAGCAGGCCGTAGATCAGCGCGCCGAGCACGCCGCCGATCAGCGGGAAGATCACGAACGCCCACACCTGCCCTGGCGCGCCCTCCTGGTAGAACGCGACGCCGAGGCTGCGCGCCGGGTTCACCGAGGTGTAGTCCACCGGGAGGGAGACCAGGTGGATCGCCGCGAGGGTGACGCCGATGGACAAACCGGCCAGCGGCACGTCGGAGATCTGGTCGGTGCAGGCGAGCACCACGAAGACCAGCAGCGCCGTCAGCATCACCTCGATGATGATCATCGCGGCCATGCCGTAGCCGTTCTGGATGACGACCTCGCCGAGCGGCCCGGTCTTGGCCGACGGGCTGTGCTTGCCCCAACCGTTGGCGCCGAGGCCGTCGACCCTGCGGTCGTAGGACGGCAGATTCTTCGCGATCGCGAACAGCACGAGCCCGGCCAGGAAAGCGCCGATCAGCTGCGCGATCGCATAGCCGCCCGCGCTGATCGGGGTGAGCCTGCCCATGATGAGCTGACCGAGCGTGACCGCCGGATTGACGTGACAGCCCGAGATCGGCCCGATCGCGTAGACCAGGAACATCAGCGTGAGACCGAAGGCGAGCGCGACCCCGAGCGCGCCGACCCGCTCACCGGCCAGCACCAAGGTGCCGACACCGACCATCACCAGAATGAACGTGCCGAGCGCCTCGGCCGCCCATTTCTTCAAGTCGGGGATCGGCCTGTCCTCGGCCAGTTCCTCGACAACTTCCTGCGCCGTGGGAGACATACAGACACACCTTCCGCCATCTCGAGCTACCGGTAGACGAGGTATTGCTGCGAACCCAGACCATTCAAGATCAAACGGTGTTTGTAGGTGGGACGCTACGCCAGACGGGTGATCTCTACAACGACTTCGAGGTCCGTCGAGCCACCGCCGGAAAAGATTCCCTTCAGCGGCGGCACGTCGGCGTAATCGCGCCCGACGCCCACCGAGACGTGCTGTTCGCTGATCGGAATGTTGTTCGTCGGGTCGTGTCCCCACCACTGCCCCGTCCACGCCTCGATCCAGGCGTGCGACTGGCCCGCCACCGTCTCGTCGACGGCGGCCGCCGGATTCGGGTGCAGGTATCCGGAGACGTAGCGGCTCGGAATCCCCATGCTGCGCAACAACACCAGCGTCAGGTGCGCATAGTCCTGGCAAACGCCGTTGCGGTCGGCGAAGGCCTCCACCGCCGAGGTGTGCACCGAGGTGGTGCCCGCCAGGTAGGTCATCTCCCGGTGCACCCACTCCGCCGCCTCCAGCACCGCCTCGGCGGGCGAGACGCCGCGACACAGCAGGCTCGCGATCTCGGCCAGCTCCGGATCGCGCGGCGCGTAGGCGGTGGGCGTGAGCATCTCGCCGAAGCGGTCGGCCAGGTGCGCGCCGCGCAACTCCTCCCAGGACAGCTCCTCGGGCGGCCCGGTGAACGGTTCGGTCTCCACCACCGACGAGCCCGTCACCTCCAGCTCGGTGTGCGGTGCGTGCAGATCGAACGCGGTGACCGCAGTACCCCAGTAGTCGGTGTAGCGGTACGACCGGGTCGCGGGCACCGTCTCGACCCGGTTCAGGATCACGTTCTGTCTGCTGTCCGCCCGCGGGGTGAGCCGCGCCTCGTTGAACGACCGGGTGACCGGCGCGTCGTACACGTATCCCGTGGTGTGCACCACCCTGATCCGCCAGGTCATAGCTCCCCCACCACCGGCACCTGGCTGTCGTGGCTGCTGCGCAGGTCGGTCCAGGCCACCCACGGCGCGGCGTGGAAATACTGCAATGCGATGGCCTCGCTCACCTCGCGGCAGGTGCGCTGTAGCGCGAGCAGCCGATCCTGCAGGTCTTCCAGCAGCGCGCCGGGCGGCAGGAATTCGAGTTCGCTGCGCGCCCTGCCGAGCAGGCGTTGTGCCTCGTGCCTCGCACCGACCCGGCTGCTCGGGCGCTGGTCCAGCTCGGCGAGACAGGACTCGGCGACCCGCACCGCGTGAAACACCGAGCGCGGGAAAAGCCGGTCGAGCAGGATGAATTCGACGACCAGGCCCGCGTCCAGCGCGCCGCGGTGGGTGCGCAGGTAGGTGTCGTGCGCGCCCGCCGACCGCAGCAGCGTCACCCAGGCGGGCGAGGACGTGCGGTCGCCCGCGCGGGACAGCAGCAGGCGCACCATCATGTCCACCCGCTCGATGGATCGGCCCAGCAGCAGAAAGCGGTAGCCGTCGTCGCGGCTGAGCGTGGAATCCGACAGCCCGGCGAACATGGCCGTCCGATCCTTGACGTAGGCGAAGAATTCGTGCGGGCCGAGACTGCGCGCGGCCTTCTCCGCGGCGGTCAGCCCGTTGTAGGTCGCGTTCAGGCACTCCCACATTTCGCTGGAGGTGACTTCGCGCGCGCCCTTGGCGTTTTCGCGCGCGTTGGCGATCGAGTCGACGATCGAGCCGCCGTGTTCGTGGCCGAACGCGACCAGGTCGGTCACCGCCCAGACGTCGAGTACGCCTCGGGGCGGTTCGATGCCGAGCACCCGCAGCAGCACCCGGGAGGTGCGGTCCGGGTCGACGGTGGCGTCCTCGAGCAGTTGGTGCACCGCGATATCGAGGATGCGGGCGGTGTCGTCGGCCCGCTCGACGTAGCGTCCGATCCAGTACAGGGATTCGGCATTGCGGGCCAGCATCGGCTATTCCTTCCCTGAGCGCCGGGTGGATCGCCGCCGCGGCACTGTCGATCGCGGGCCGCCCTGGCGTTGCTCCTGCTGTTGTTGCTGCTGTTGCCGATTGGCCTGCGCGGCGGTGAGCTCGCGGCCGACCTCGCGCGAATCCGATTGCGGCGGATCGCTCACCAACTCCCCACCCGCCAGCTCGCGTTCCGCCGGCGAAGCACGCCCGGCCAGCACCCAGGTGTCCTTGCTGCCGCCGCCCTGACTGGAATTGACCACCAGCGAGCCCTCGGGCAGCGCGACCCGGGTGAGTCCGCCGGGCAGCACCCAGATGTCGTCGCCGTCGTTCACCGCGAACGGACGCAGGTCGACGTGCCGGGGCACCAGATCGTTGCCGATCTTGGTCGGCACCGTGGACAGCTGCACCACCGGCTGCGCGATCCAGCCGCGCGGGTCCTCCTCGACCCTGCGCCGCACCGCCTCCAGCTCGCTGGGGCTCGCGTCCGGCCCGATGACGATGCCGTAGCCGCCGGAGCCCTCCACCGGTTTGATCACCAGTTCGGCCAGCCGGTCCATGACCTGCTCGCGTTCGTCGTCGAGCCAGCAGCGGTAGGTGTCGACATTCGGCAGCACCGGCTTCTCGCCGAGGTAGTACTCGATGATCTTCGGCACGTAGGTGTAGACGAGTTTGTCGTCGCCGACGCCGTTGCCCACCGCGCTGGAGATGACCACGTTCCCGGCGCGGGCCGCGTTCAGCACGCCCGCGACGCCGAGCACCGAGTCGGGCCGGAAGTGCATCGGGTCGAGGAAGGTGTCATCGATGCGGCGGTAGATCACGTCCACCTGCCGTTCGCCCTCGGTGGTGCGCATGTAGACGAAGTTGTCCCGGCAGAACAGGTCCCTGCCCTCGACCAGTTCCACGCCCATCTGCCTGGCCAGCAGCGAATGCTCGAAGTAGGCGGAGTTGTGTACGCCGGGCGTGAGCACCACCACGGTCGGGTCGGCTTCGTTCGGCGCGGCGGACGCGCGCAACGCCCGCAACAGGTGGCTGGGATAGTCGCCGACGGCACGCACCCGGTGCGAGGAGAACAGATCGGGAAAGACCCTGGCCATGGTGCGGCGGTTCTCCATGACGTACGACACCCCGGACGGCGAGCGCACGTTGTCCTCCAGCACCCGGAAGTCGCCGCGCTCGTCGCGGATGAGGTCGATGCCCGCGACGTGGATGCGGACGCCGTTGGGCGGGACCAGGCCCGCGGCCTCGCGATGGAAGTGCTGGCAGGAGTTGACCAGCCGCCTCGGGACGACCGCGTCGCGCAGGATGTGCTGCTCGCCGTAGACGTCGGCGAGGAACAGCTCCAGCGCCACCACCCGCTGCTTGATACCGCGCTCCAGCTTGTTCCACTCCGCCGCCGCGATCACCCGCGGCACCAGATCCAGCGGGAACGGGCGCTCCTGACCGGACAGCGAGAAGGTGATGCCCTGGTCGATGAAGG
Source organism: Nocardia sp. bgisy134 (assembly GCF_057708325.1). Classification (NCBI taxonomy): domain Bacteria; kingdom Bacillati; phylum Actinomycetota; class Actinomycetes; order Mycobacteriales; family Nocardiaceae; genus Nocardia; species Nocardia sp. bgisy134. The sequence goes on along the minus strand of NZ_JBYIRW010000001.1, from coordinate 459,475 downwards.
CGCGGTCGAGCGCGTCCGAGCGGCGCGCCAGGTCCGCGACATCGATGGGCGCGAGGGCGGCGAAGATCCCCTTGTACGGCTGGCGCACCCTGCCCGCGTGGTCGAACATCTCGTCGAAAGCCGCCGCGAAACGGCCCGGGCCGTACCCCTGGAACAGCTCCGTCGAGGTTGCCCGCCCGTTGCCGTTCCGCCGTCCCTGGAGCCTGTTCGAATTCGGCGCCGTAGACCGTCCCGAACGCGGCGGGGAGGCGGAAGTCATGCAAAAATCGTGCAACACGCAGGGGTGACGCCATGTGAGACGCAGGTAAATTTCTTGCATCGTCCGGCCACCGCCGAAATTCGGCCACGGTCCCGCCGTCCGGACAGGCCCCGACGCGCCGATTTCGTGTGCCGCGCGGCGGCTGGTAACCTCGACCTTCGGCGTCGCGATACCCGTTCACCTCGGGCGTGTCGTACGCGCAAGACTTCTCAGTACATACCACTCAGCGACAGGAACACGAGGAAACAGGCGTGGCCAACATCAAGTCCCAGATGAAGCGGATCCGTACCAACGAGGCGGCGCGCAAGCGCAACCAGTCGGTCAAGTCCGCGCTGCGCACCGCGATCCGCAGCTTCCGGGAAGCCGCTGCCGCCGGTGACAAGGATCAGGCCGGCGAGCGTCTCCAGTTCGCCAGCCGCAAGCTGGACAAGGCCGCCTCGAAGGGCGTGATCCACGCCAACCAGGCCGCCAACAAGAAGTCGGCGCTCGCGCTGGCCTACAACAAGCTCGGCTGATTCGCCGGTCCCGGGCATCCGGGATCCATTCTTCTGACGCCAGCCGCCGCGGCCTCGATGACCACGGCGGCTTTTGTCGTGTCCGACCCGAATCCGAGCCTCGTCGACGAGTTCACCGGACCGTAGCCGAGATGTCGGTGTCGGGGGCTACGATTCCGCGCATGGTAACCGTGTACGCGAATCAGACCGTGGTCAGAGCCGAGGACCTCCCGGAGGTCATCCGCGCCGCCGAGGTGCTCGGGCTCGGCCTGAAGATCGAGAACGTCATGGTCCCCGACGACGACGGTGGTTACTCGCTGGAGTGGATCGTGACCCGGGAAGACGATGTGCCCGTGTACGACGAATGGGAAGGCCGGTTCGAGGAATCGGACGAGGACGACGAACTGCTGCTCAGCTCGGCGGACTGAGCGACCGGCTCGGCGGGCGTCGTCCCGGGGACTCAGCCCCGCGGACGCCGCTCGGTCCGGCCGACACAGCTCGGCTCGACGGACACTGCTCGACTCAGCTCGGCGGGCTCAGCTCCGCCGCGCGCGGATTCTTTGCCGCGGCTCCGGCCATCAGGCGGTTCAACGCCGTCTGTGAGTCGGCGTCCGCGGCCCGATAGATGACGATCCGCTGGTCGGGATCCTGCACGGGCATCAGCACCTCGTAGGTGACGACCAGCGGCCCGACCTCCGGGTGGCACAGCGGCTTGTTCCCGCGCCCCTGCACCTTCACGTCGTGACGGTCCCAGGCGCGCGCGAACTCCACGCTGTGCGCCGTGAACTCGCCGATCAGGTCGGCCAGTCGCTGATCGTCCGGGTGCGCCGCCTATGCCGCGCGCAGGTCCGCGACACCTTCCCGGATGACGCGCTCACGCTCCACGTAGAACTCGCGCAGCGCCCGGATCGAGCAGGCACAACCACATCGAGTTGCGCCACCGTTCCGATAGTGCGTCGAAATCCTTTATGAGACAAGCCATTTCGCGATTCCATGCCATCGACCGTCTGGAACACGCCACCGCCGTCGACCTCGGTTTCCCGCACGAATTCCTGTCCCGCCCGCTCACCAGAAGCGTCACCTTCGGCGACCTGAAAATCGAACAGCGGGCCTGAGCCCACTGGCCTGGTCGTCGCTTTCACAGGTCCTTGCAGCACCTAAAACTCCTGCGAGGCGTCTGTGCAGGGCTGTCAGTTCACGCAGGGGATTTGGTCGCCGGAGATGGCGGCGTCCACGGGTTTGCCGACGTCCGGGATGGGGAGAGTGGTCGGGGTGTGGGTGGTGGCCGATGCGGCGGCGAGAGCCGTCGGCATGGTGAAGTCCGAGCCGATGACGACCTTGATGCGGCCCGTGGGCACGGTCGCGGACCGGATGACAGACAGGCCGCCGAGGGTCCGGGCCAGGCGGGCGGCGTCGGCGTCGTTGCCGGGGCCGTAGTACACGGCCGAGGCCGAGCCCTCCGAGGACGCGGCGTAGCCGACCGTGCCCGTCAGGTAGCCGCGCGCGGCGAGGGCGGCGGAAACCCGTGCGGCGTAAGCGTCTTCGCCATCGGCGTTGAGCACGTCGACGGTGCTCGACAGCGGCGGCGGTGCGGTCGGCACGGTCTCACCGAACGCGGCGCGCACCTCGCGGCGGATGGCAGCCGGATCGACGATGTTCACGTCCTGACCATCGATCACGTCGTAGCGCAGCACCGGCAGGGTGCGGAACTCCACGGTCGGGCTGGCGGCGGAGCCGACGGTGCGCAGGAAGTCGGTGACGTTCCAGCCGTCGGAGAGCACGATATTGCGGTGCGCGACGTCCATCAGGGCGGAGAGCTTGCCGACGTCGGTGAATGTGCCCGCATTCCGCAGCTCCCTCGCGACCGAGGTGAGGAAGGCCTGCTGGCGGTGGGTGCGGTCCAGATCGCCGTTCTCCAAGCCGTGGCGCTGGCGGACGAAGGCCAGCGCCTGGGCCGGATCGAGGCGCTGGCGACCGGCCGGGAAGTCGGCGCCGGAGTATTCGAGATCGCGCACCGGCTTGCGCAGGCACACGTCGACGCCGTTGAGCGCCTTGGCCAGATCGTAGAAACCGGCGAGGGTGACCTCGGCGAACCGGTCGATCGGCACGCCGGTCAGATTGCGCACCGCCTGCACGATCGAGGCACGGCCCGCCTCCCGGCCCGCCCGCTCCAGCTTCGTGCGATCGGTCTCGCCCCGCGCCTCCATGTGTTCCTGCACCAACGCCTTCTTCAGGCCGTACGCCTCCTTGATCTTCATGTGGGTGTAGCCCGGGATGCCGGAGACGGCCACGTAGTCGTCACGCGGGATGGAAACCGCGGTGATCTTCTTCAGGTCGGCGGGGATGTGCACCAGGATCAGCGTGTTGGCGTTGTAGCCGCCCTGGTCGCTGTCGCCCGCGTGGAGCTGATCGAGGATTTCCTGGGGAAGGTCGTTGCCGTTCTGGTCTTTTCGCGTATCCAGGCCGATCAGGAGGATGTTCATCGCGCCGCCCAGCGATCGCGGCGCGTCGTCGCCGAGCGCGTGGGAACGGCCGAAGCCGGCGTCGAAGCCGTTCTCGGTGGCCCAGCCCACCGCGGCGCCGGCCAGCACGAGCGCCGACAAGCCGCCCGCCATCACCTTCGCCACCGTGCGACCGAAGCCGCGGGGTGGTGTGGGCAGCTGAAGCACGTCGCGGGACGCCCGACGCCGCCCGTTGCGGTCGGAAGCATCGATGCGGGGAGCCCGCGCTCGTCGCTCGTTCATCCCAATCCAGTTTGACACGGATTGGGTAACCAATCATTTGCCGCAATCGATACTGTCTGGGGTCACCCCGCGCCGTGCAGGTCGAGAATGCTCGTCAAAGCGTGTTCGAGGGCGTAACTGGAGTCCGCCGCGCCGCCCTTCACGTCGGCGTTCAAGGTCGCGACCACCTGCATGGCGGTGCCGATGGTGGCCGGAGTCCAGCCGCGCGCCTGGGCCTGCGCCTTCTTCACCTTCCACGGCGGCATGCCCAGCTGCTGGGCGAGCTTGAACGGGTCGCCGCGACCCGCCGAACCGACCCTGGCGATGGTGTGCACCGAATCGGCGAGCGCGTCGGCCAGCAGCACGTGCGGGACGCCGCGATCGTTGGCCCACCGCAGCGCCTCCATCGCGCCGGGCCGGTCGCCCGCGACGGCGAGCTCGGCCACGTCGAACCCGGACACCTCCGCCTTCCCCGAGTAGTACTGCCGCACCGCGGCGACATCGATCTTGCCACCGGTGTCGGCCGCCAATTGCGAACAGGCGGCGGCCAATTCACGCAGATCCGAGCCGACCGCCTCCAGCACGACCTGCACGACGTCCGCCGCCACCCGCACCCCCGCGGCGCGGAACTCGCCGCGCACGAACTCCGTCCGCTCGGCCGCCTTGGTCAGCTTGGCGCAGTTGTGCACCACCGCCCCCGACTTCTGCAGCACGGGCGCGAGCGCCTTGGCCCGCCCGCCGCCGGAATGCAGCACCACCAGCACCACGCCGTCCGGCGGATCCCCCGCGGCCTCCGTGATCACCGCGACGGCTTCCTTCCCCGCCTCGGCCGCCGACTCCAGGACGATCACCCGATCCTCCGCGAACAAAGACGGACTCAACAGTTCCGCCAGCTCCGCGGTACTCGCGTCCCCCGCCCGCAGCCGGTCCACCGGCACCGCGTCCCCATCCGGCGCCACCGCCCTGACCTGCGCGGTGATCCCCGCCACCGCACGCTCGATCAACAGCTCTTCCTCGCCGAGGACCAGATGCACCGCCGCAGACCGTTCGCTCACCCGCCCGATCCTACGGTCCCCCGCCGACAGGGTTGTTCGCCCGCACCGACGACCCGTGACCAGCTGATCGTGCGCGAATTCGGGACGACATGGGTGCAGGTGCGTGTAGTCGAAGCTGCGGAGCGCGGCGATCGCTCGGGTGCGTGCGTCATGTCGCGGCGGCGACGGTGTCGACTGGGGCGCAGGCCGACCCTGCACAGCCCCAACCAGGGGGAGGCCGACTGGGAAGTGGATCGGCCGGGGCACAGGCCGACCCGCGCAGGCCGACCAGGAGTGGATCGGCCGGGGCGCAAGCCGACCCGCGCAGGCCGACCAGGAGTGGATCGGCCGGGGCGCAAGCCGACCCGCGCAGGCCGACCAGGAGTGGATCGGCCGGGGCGCAAGCCGACCCGCGCAGGCCGACCAGGAGCGGGCCAACCGAGCACAGGCCGACCAGGCGCGGATCGGCCGCCAGCACGGCTGAACGATCTCGGCCGTTCACGTGTTCAGGCCGGAGCGCACACCGACCGGGCGCAGGCCAACTAGACGCAGGCCGATCCGCAATCCGATCTGGTGCGGGTCTGCCGCCACGCGGCTGCTGTTGTCGCGGACGCTTACGCGGCGGTCAGGGTTCGGTGGACTACGAGGTGTCGGCGCTGTGCCCGCGCCGACAACCGGTGGCAGTGGCACGAACGTCCATGTGTCCACCTGCACGGCGGGTGCGAGCATGCTCCTCATCGCTGGCCTGCTCCTTTCGGATTCCGGGGCTGAGCGATCTCGGTCGTTCATGTGCTCGGTCCGGAGCGCGTGGTGAGGATGCGTAGGTCGGACGGGCCTCCGGCGATCAGCACATCCCCGTGCAGATCGGTGCGAGCGATCGTGGTGCCGAGGGTGTGCAACTCGGTGAGGATTTTGGGATGCGGGTGGCCGAAGGTGTTGTCCGCGCCGCTGCTGATGATGGCCAGCCGAGGGCGCACGGCGGCGAGGAATTCGCTTGTCGTGGTCCGTGATCCGTGATGTGGAACCTTCAAGATGTCGGCGCGCAGCGCTGCCGGTTCGCGGAGCAGGCGCAGCTGGGCCGGGGATTCGATGTCGCCGGTGAACAGGATTCGGCCGGCCGGGGTGGTGGCCACGATGACCAGGGAGCTGTCGTTCGGTTCGTCGGCGAGGTGCGGGCCGCCCGGACCGGGTCCGGCTGGCGCGAGAACGGTCAATTCCACCGCGCCGAAACGAAGTACGTGTCCGCTGGCCAGTTCGAGCAGCGGAATGCCGGTACGTCCGGCGATCTCCGCCACCTGGGCCGCACCGGTGAGCGGCGTACGGTCGTCGGTGACGCGTCGGCGCGCAGGCAGGGCGATCTCACCGATGCCCGGCGTGACGGCATCAATCGCACGAACTCCTGTTGTCCGTGCTGTCGAGTGTTCGGTGTGCGCGCTCGCATCAGGATGGGCCGTCGGCGCGCCGCATGCAGCTGTCGACCCGACTCCGCCGATGCCCGGGCCACCGAGGTCGGATGGGACGGCTGAAAGTCCCGAAGGCATTGTTTCGCCGAGCTCCTCCGGGGCAGCAGAAAGTTCCGGAGACATCGCTTCATCGGGTTCGCTCGGGCCAGCACAAGTCCTCGAGGGCACCGCGCCCTCGAGTTCGCTCGAGGCCGCACAAAGCCTCGACTGCACCGCTCTATCCACTCCAGTCGTGGCACAAAGCCCCGAAAGCGCCGCTCCATCCACTCCATCCAGGGCAGCGAAACGTCCCCGAGGCATTGCTTCACGAGCGTCGCCCAGCGCGGAACAACTTGCCGAAGGCACCACTTCATCTACTCCACGCGGGGCAGTACAAAGCCCCGAAGGCACCGCGCCGTCGATTCCGCCCAGGACGGCACAATGCCCCGAAGGCAGCACTTCGCCAGCTCCGCCCGGCGCGGCAGAACAAAGCCTCGAAGGCACCGCGCCCTCGAGTTCGCACGGGGCGGCACAATGCCCCGAAGGCATCGCTTCACCAGCGTCGCCCAGCGCGGAACAACTTGCCGAAGGCACCACTTCATCGACTCCACGCGGGGCGGTGCACAGCCCCGAAGGCACCGTGCCCTCGAGTTCACTCGGGGCGGCACAATGCCCCGAAGGCAGCACTTCGACAGCTCCGCCCGACGCGGCAGAGCGTTTGGAAGGCACCACTTCATCGACTCCGCCCGGTGCGGCAGACGGTCCCGAAGATATCGCTTCGCTGAGTTCCCCTGGGGCGGTGGCGATGGCGGCGACCGTGCGGCCGTGGAGTGCGCCGGTCAGGCCGCCGATGTGGTCGGCGTGGGGGTGGGTCAGGGCGAGGAGGGCTATGTGGTGGATGCGGAGGCGGTCCAGGCAGGTGCGCATGGTGCGCGGATCGGGGCCGACGTCGATGACGATGGCGGTGCCAGGGCCGGTGGCGAGGGCCAGGCCGTCGCCCTGGCCGATGTCGCAGGCCGCGAGAACCCAATCGGACGGAGGCCAGCCGGGATGCCAGAGCCGGGCGGGCAGCAGGACGGCGGCCGCGGCCAGCACCGCGACGGTCGCGAGCCGGCGTACCAGGGCGGCACGCAGCGCCCACACCACCACGATCACGAGCGCGGCAGCGGTCAGGCCACCGACCGAACCGGCGGGCACGGTGATCGTCGCGCCGGGCAGCGCCGCGGTGCGTTCGGCGACCTCGAGCAACCACCACAGCGGCGGGCCCGCGCAACGCAGGATCAGCTCCGCGAGCGGCGACCACACCGATGCGCAGGCAGCGCCGAGCGCACCGACGACGGTGATCGGCGCGATCGCCGGTGCGACAAGCACATTCGCCAGGATGGCGACAACGCTGACCCGGCCGGTCAGGGCGACCATGATCGGCACGGTGACCGTGAAGGCCGCGGCCGAGACCGCGACCACCTCGGCGGGCAGCCGCCACCAACCGCGGGCCCGCAGCCAATCGGCCCAGCCGGGCGCGAGCAGGATCAGTCCGGCGGTCGCCAGCACCGACAGCGCGAATCCGGCGTTCACCGCGAGTTCCGGCCAGACCAGCAACAGGCCGATCACTGCCGCGCACAACGCGGGCAGCGCCTGTTTGCGGCGGCCGGTGACCAGCGCGAGCAACGTGACAGCACCCATCGCGGCGGCCCGCAGCACGCTCGGATCCGGCCGGGCCACCACCACGAACATGAGCAGCGCCGCCGCCGCGGCCGTCGCCGCCACCCGGGGACCCACCGAGAGCGCCCGCACGACGAACAAGACGACCGACAGAAGGATCGTGAAGTTCGCGCCACTCACTACGCAAAGATGCTGCAAGCCAGAGGTTTCGAAGTCCTTGCGGACGGGTTCCGGCAGGCCGGAAGTATCACCGAGAACCAACGCCGGGATCAGTCCCGCCGCGTCCGGAGGCAATGCGGCGGTCGCCGCGCCCGCGAAGTCGTCGCGCACCGATGCGGCCGCCCGCTGCCACCACGGCGGTGCCGCAACAGGTTTCGGAGGCCCCAGGGCATGCAGCGTGGCGACCGTCAGGTCGCGATGTTTCGGCGGCTGTGGTTGCGCCCGGAATTCGATCGGCTGCCCGGGCAGCAGGTCACCCCACTCCGTGCCCGCCGCAAGGATCACCACCCGGCCGCCAGACCGCACCGTCGCTTCGGCGCTGTGATATTCGCGCAGCGCGGCCCGGACGATCCAACGCGGTTCACCACCGAAACCATTGGCCCGCATCGGCTTCGGGTCGTCCGTCGGGGTGACGACAACCCGCATCGAGAGCCCGTACGCCTCGCGCATCGGATGCGTCGCGACGCGATGTTCCCGCCACGCCGCAGCCATCGCGAAACCCGCCCCGAGCAGTGCAGCAGCGAGCAACGTCCACGCCACGGCCCGACGCCCCTGGGAAACCTCACCCTTCCCTCGTATCCCCGACACGATCACCACCATTGCCGCGACTACCGCTACCGCCACCCCCGCCCCGACTCCCGCGACGACGGCGGCTCCGCCTCCGAGGACCACGACCGCCGAGAGCGTGCACGCCACGGCCAATCGCACGAAATGCTCCGTGCGGTAACGCGACATCGACCGCGATCCGACAGCCACCGCCGCCGTTGCTGCGACGGCCACCACGGCTACCACTACCGTCGCGCCGGCCCCGGCCCCTACAACGACGGCGACTCCGGCCCCAAAGACCACGGCGGTCAAGAAGGTGCATGCCATGGCACGCTGCACGAAACGCTCCGGGCGCGACGCTGACATCGACACCGGTCCGACTGCCACCGCTACCGCTGCCGCGACAACCACGGCCACCACTACCGTCACCCCGGCACCGACTTCCACGACGACGACTCCGCCCCCGAGGACCACGGCAGTCAAGAGCATGCACGCCACGGGCAACCGCACAAAACGCTTCGTGCGAACGGCTGACAGCGACACCGGTCCGACCGCCATCGCCAGTACCACGGCCACGGCCACGGCCACGGCCACGGTGAGATCGGTACCGGTACCAGCACTCGAAAGTCCAACCACCACAGCGACAGCGACGCCGAGAAGCAGGGTCAGCGGAACGACCCGCCCTCGCGCGAAACGTTCCCGCTGCACCATCGCCGCCAATCCGGCTGCCGTCACCAGCAATCCGAGCGCGACCGCGATCCCGACCGACCAGCCCGAGGTCAGCGCGGCGATCGTCACTCCCCAGCAGCACAGGGCGGTGGGGAGCAGCCGCGCGTCCACAGTCGGCAGGGCGTCGGCTGCCTCCGGGTCCCGCGCATCGAGGGACGTGGTCATATCATCACCAGATCGCGCAGGCGGGCCAGCCGCGCGGGGCCGATGCCGTCTACTTCGCCGAGTTGTTCGAGGGCGGTGAAGCGGCCGTTCGCCGTGCGCCACGCGACGATTGCGCCCGCGGTGACCGGGCCGACGCCGGGCAAGGCGTCCAACTCCGCCTCGGTGGCCCTGTTGAGATCGACCTTGCCGGACGACCCGGCGCTCGGGCGGGAGGCCGCACTCGGGCCGGTCGTGGTGATCGTGGTGCTGCCGAGTTGGGTCGGCCCGGGCGACGGAGCGGCGAGTCCGACGAGGATCTGGTCACCGTCCTTCACGCGCTGGGCGAGGTTGATGCCGGTCAGATCGGCGCCGTCGCGGGCGCCGCCCGCCGCCGCGAGCGCATCCGCCACCCGAGCGCCCTCGGGCAGCCGCACCAATCCGCCGCGGTGGACCAGTCCGACAACACTGACGACCAGCTCGGCGGTCCCCGCCGCGGGCATCGCCCCCGTTGTGGCTGGAACCGGCTGCGCCGGAGAACGGTTCGGACGTGAGCCGAGCGGAGTCGTGCTGGTATGCACCGCGGGCAACGGTGGCACCGCGTGCGCCACCGGGCGCTCACGGAAAACCACGACCGTCGCCACGAGCACGGCGGCCAATCCGACCACCGCCAACGCCAGCACGCCGCGGCGGCCGGGATCGATACGCGCACCGTGAAAGCGCTCCGGGACGAAGCGCTCCCACCAGCCCGGACCGCGCGGGGGTTCGTCCAACCAACGTGGCGTACTCACCTGACCGACCGCCGCCTCGTCGTCCGCAACCTCGCCGGTATCCACGACACGACCGGAATACGCCGCGGAACGACGGCCGGACGCCGCCATACTCACCTGACCGACGGCCGCCTCGTCGTCCGCGACCTCGCTGGAATCCACGACATCACTGGAATACGCCGCGGAACGATGGTCGGGCGCCGCCGTACTCGATGTCGGTCGCGACCGAACGCGCTCGGGGGCCGCCACTCGACTCTTGGTTCGAACCCGTGCTTCCTCGACTCGCGACGCCGCTTCACCAGATTCGGGGTGATCGACCGCCATCGCTTCCCCGAACACGTCCGATTCCAGCGGCGGCAGGCGTTCCAAATGCCAACGCCCCGAATTCTTCTCAGACCGTCCTCGGATCCGCTGCCATTCCTCCCGATGTGACGCAGAGGAATCCCCGCCTACCGACGCCCACACGCTTCCATCGGAGCTCGTGGGCGCTTCCCTGTCCGCCATCTGGTGCGAGCCCGCCACCGCTGCGGGCAATGGCATCCCGCCATGCACCGAATCGACATTCGACGGCTGGACACTGACATCCACAATGTCGGTCTCGCCCAACCCAGCCACCGGACTCGCGAACACCGAACCACGCGGCGACGCTTCGACACCCGCCGCGACAACAGCCACATCCCAGACTGCCGACGCCCGCGCGCTGTCCACGGAGCTCACGGATACGTCCTCGTCCGACACAGGCCGCGCGCCCGCCCTCACCGCGAGGCCGCCACGCACCGAACCGATATTCGACCGCCGAACGCCGACATCCACAGTCTCGGTCGCGCCCGACCCAGCCGCCCGACTCGCGAACACCAAACCACGCGGCGACGCTTCGACACCCGCCGCGACAACAGCCACATCCCCGCCTACCGACGCCCGCGCGCTGTCCACGGAACTCACGGACACGTCCTCGTCCGACACAGGCCGCGCGCCCGCCTCCACCGCGAGCCCGCCACGCACCGAACCGGCACTCGACATCCGAACGCCGACATCGACAATGTCTGTCTCGCCCGACCTAGCCGCCCTCGCGAACACCGAACCAGGCGGCGACGCTCCGGAACGCACGACAACGACATCCTCCGACCGGGCGCGATCGCCGAAGGACAGGGTCGTCCCTGCACCCGCGGCCCTGCTCGCGCCTACCCGGACGGTCAGCGCGCCGAGCTGCCGTCGAATCCGCTCGCGTTCGTCATGTCGTCGCATGCCCGCGACCGTACGCAGCCGACCGGACCGAACAGCCCGCTGCGACCAGGCATTTCCGTAGACCTGTTGATAACCGCTCCGCTGTGGACAACCCCATCCGCGAAACCCTGACCCGCGTAGATCCAGGCGCGACGGCCGCACGGCATCACTTCAATTGCTTGGCGAAGCAATTCGACAGCGGCAACACCTCGTAGGGCGGGAAGATCGGAATGCGGTGGTACCCGCTGCGGACGTAGAACCGCACGGCCTCCGGCTGCAGATGGCCGGTTTGCAGGATCAGCCGGGGCAGCCCCTCGGCGCGGGCGGCGTCTTCGGCCGCGGTCAGCAGTGCGTCGGCGACGCCCGAGCCGCGATGGGCGGGGCGGACGAACATCCGCTCGAGCTCGAGTTCGCCCGCGTTCCAACGCATCGCCGCGTGACCGGCGGCCCACCCGAATAGGCGACGAAGGTGCGGTGCACGGTGGACTCGTCGACCGCGTTCCGAGTGCCGCGCACGGTGCGGGCCAGGTCGGCGTACCGGGGACCGACCTCGGCGGCCATCTCCTCGCGCAGGGTCACCGCGTCGGGATGCGCCCAATCGACCGTGACCACGGTCAGCGGCGGACGTGTCGGCGGCGTCGAACTCGTCATTGTCCCGAAGTTATCCGGCATCGCGCGCGATCGTCACGGTTGCGCTCATCGTGATCGCTCGTCCGTCACGCGCAGCCGCCGGGAACCACGAGCACACCGACCGCGCCGAGTCCGAGGTGCACGCCGAGCACCGGTCCGAACTCCGCGACGATGAGTTCACGGATCCCTGGAATCAGTTCGCGCAGTTGCCCGGCCACGGTTTCGGCCGCCTCGGCCGCCTCGAGGTGCTGCACTGCCACTGCCGCGCCGTCTTCTCCGGCGGCGTCCACCGCGGCGGCCACGAGTTTGGCGTACGCCTTGGACCGGGTGCGCGCCTTCTCGCGCAGTTCGAGGCGGCCCTCCACGATTTGCAGCAGTGGTTTGGTGACCAGCTCGCTGCCGAAGAACGCCGCCGCGCTGCTCAGCCGTCCACCCCTGCGCAGCTGCTCGGTCCGGTTGACCAGGAAGAAGGTGCGCGCACGACTGGCGGCCGCGACCGCGGTGTCGTAGACGATGTCCAGCGACGCACCGGCTTTCGCTCGCCGCGCGGCCGCCAGAGTCGGGAGTCCGGTGGCCAGGCCCGCGCCGAGGGAATCGACGAGCCGCACCCGGTCGGCGGCGTCCATGTCGCGCACGGCTTGCCTGCCCGCCTCCCAGGTGCCGGACAGCTGACGCGAAAGATGCACCGCGACAACACCGTCTCCCCCGCTGCGCGCCAGCGCCCGCTCGTAGACCTCGCGCAGCTCGCCCGGCGAGGCTCCCGAGGTGGTCACGGTGTCTGCGGCGTAGTCGATGTCGATCGGTTCCACGCCCTCGCGGATGGCGCGGTCGCCGACGAGGACGTGCAGCGGTACGACGGCGATATCCAGCTCGGCGACGAGTTCGGCGGGGAGGCTGGCGGACGAATCGGTGACGACCACGACGGCCAACTACCGAACCTCCTGCAAGGTCTTGACCATCGCGTTGGCTACCGCGGTGTGCCCAGCCCAACCCCAGTGGATGCCATCCGGATTGGCGTCGCCGGAGAAGATGTTCTCCCGCACCGCTTCACCGAGATCCACCAGCGGCACCGCGCTGCGCTCCGACCAGGCCTGCAGCGCCTTCACCGCGCGCGGCCGCCCGGAGTGCACCCGTCCGTACGCCTCGCAGTTGTGCACCGAGGGCAGTACGGCGACGAACGGCAGATCCGGGCGCAGCTGTGCCAGCGCCTCGCGGGACTGCTCCAGGTATTCGACGCTCACCTTCGGCGGCAGCGCGACCGGGCGACCCAGCTTCGACAGCTTCGGCTGAAGCCAGTTGTAGACCGTGCGAACGCGCCTGCGCAGCCCCGGCGGACGCACATAGCGGATGAGCTCGCGCAGCGCGGTCGGTAGTGGTGACGGCAGGGTGTCCATGCCGCCGACGGCGAAGACCACCGCGCTCGCGTTGGGTACGGCGGCCCACACCCGAGGGTCGCCGATCAGCGCCCAGTACGCGTCGCGGCAGGTCCAGCCGATCCGGCCGACCAGTTCCACGTCCCAATCCAGTTCGGCGCCCACGAGATTCGGCCAGATCCGCGGATCATCCGCGGGCAGACCGCCCTTCGGACCGAAATAGGAGAGCGAGTCGGCCATCACCAAGAGAACCGGGCGCTTGGCCGGGGCCGCCTCGGGTGCGGGCACCACCTCACCCACGGTTACCGTACTCGCAGCTTCGCCCGCGGGCTCGGCGGGAAGGTCTTCGCCCGAATGCTCGTTGGGCACAGCCGAAAGCGGTGCGGCGGAAGGAATCAGCGCCGAAACGAAGGCAGACGCGGCTACTGAATCCGATACCGATACCGCGGTGGGGGCGGTCGATGCGGCCGTCACCCCGGGAACCGACGCAGGGTCCACGGGCTCGGGTTCACCGGTCGGCACGGAGTCCGCACCGTCGCCGCCCTCGGGCGTCGAGAGCGATGGGTCGGCCTCTCCGGCAGCCTCTTCCGCCGAAGGTTCGATTGATTCGAACACGGCACCGTTCGCGCCATCCTCGACCCCAACGGACCGCAGCTCACCGACGACAGCCTCGCCGCCCTCACGCACAGCTCCGGCTCCGGCTCCGGCTCCGGCTCCGGCTCCGGCTCCGGCTCCGGCTCCGGCTCCGGAATCACTATCCGGAACCGACGCTTCGACCACGTCGCTCACATCCGCGACGCTCGCTCGAGCGACACCGTCGCCCGACGGGGCCACGAGTTGTCCAGCGGCGCCATCGATTTGCGAGGCCGTCTCGATCCCCGCTTGCCCACGCGCGGCCGACTCTTCGGACGCCGCGTCCACGGTCAGGCCCCCCAGCGCGCCGTCCCCGGCACTGTTTTCGGCACCTGGCTCGCCATCGTCCACCGCAACGCCTTCGGCCACCGCCGCGGCGTCGACCACCATGGCGGCATCGGCTACGGCGCTTGCCTCGCCGTCGGCACGCACCACGGCGGCATCGGCTACGACACTCGGATCACCATCCGCACCAACCCCATCGGCATCCGACTCATCCGCGACCTCACCACCCGACGCGCCAGAACCGTCACCGACGCCCACATCGGACGAGGAACTCGCACCCGGCTCCCCCACCGAATCGACGTCCCGCTTCGCCGGCGGCCCGCCGAACAACGCATCCGGCAGGTGCCGTTCCGGCTTGGCCGTCACCTGTTTGAACAACTCGTCCGGCACCGTCCGCAGGGGTTCGTCGCCCTTCGCGGCGTTCTTGCCCGACGGGGCGGGCTTGGCCGCGGGACCGCCGAACAACGCATCCGGAAGCTGGCGTTCCGGCCGGGCGGTCACCTGCTGGAACAGTTCGTCCGGCACCGATCTGATCGGTTCTTCAGAGGACATCGGGAGCTACCTTTGCCGCTGCGTTCCACACATCGAGGCGCCACCCGGGCTGTTCGATGCCTGGACCGTGGCTGCTCAGTTGCACCCAGCTGGTATTGGCCAATCCACCGAGGATCGGCCAGTTCTGTGGCGGCAGGTCGAGCAGCGCGGCCGTCAGGGCGGCGATCAGCCCGCCGTGCGCCACCAGGATGATAGTCCGGCCCGGCCAATCCTGTCGCTCGCTGAACAGTTCCTGGACGACGGGAAGCGAGCGCGCACCCACCTCGAGCTTGCTTTCGCCGTTGGGCGGCCGATACGTGGCGTCCAGCCGCCAGGCCACGCGCGCGCCGGGATAGTCGGCGTCCACCTCGAGGTGGGTCAGCCCCTCCCAGTCACCGAGGTGGGTCTCTCGCAGGCGCGGGTCACGCACGACGGGCACCGTGGTGTGCTCCCCCAGCGCGAGCGCGGTGTCGTGGGCGCGCTTGAGATCGGAGGAGACGATCGCGATGGCGTTGCGCGAGACCAGTTCGCGCGCCGCCTCTTTGGCTTGTCTTCGGCCGAGATCGGTGAGATCGGTATCGATCTGGCCCTGCATACGATCCGAGGCATTCCATTCGGTCTGCCCGTGCCGCAACAGGATCAGGGTGCGCACACTGGCATACTTGCTCACTCGGCGCCGTTCCCCTCGGCACCCTCCGCGGCGCGCGGATCACCGACGCCTGCCACCGGAACCACCGGGCAGTCCTTCCACAGCCGTTCCAGCGCATAGAAATTGCGCTCGTCGTTGTGCTGGATGTGCACGACGACGTCGACGTAGTCCAGCAGCGCCCACCGGCCCTCGCGGGTGCCCTCCCTGCGGACCGGCTTGTGACCGGCCTGCCGCAGCCGCTCCTCCACGTTGTCGACGATCGCGTTCACCTGGCGCTCGTTCGGCGCGGACGCGATCACGAAGCAGTCGGTGATCACCAGTTGCTCGGAGACGTCGAGGACGACCACGTCGGAAGCCAGCTTCTCGTCCGCCGCCCGCGCGGCGACCTGCGCCATCTCGACCGACTCGACAGATGCGCTCATGCCTGCCTGCTACCTTCCGCTGGTTCGGGCACGTAGAGGTGCCGCTTCGATATGTACTGCACCACGCCGTCGGGGACGAGGTACCACACCGGCCGATTCTCGGCGGCGCGTCGCCTGCACTCGCTGGACGAGATGGCCAGAGCCGGGATCTCGATCATGGTCACCGCATCGGCCGGAAGATCACGCAGATGTTCCTGGAGATGATCGGCGTTCAGCTCGTAGCCAGGACGGCTCACCCCGACGAACTTCGCCAGTTCGAACAGTTCCGCCCAATCCTGCCACGACAGGATGTTGGCCAGTGCGTCCGCTCCCGTGATGAAGTACAGCTCGGCGTCCGGATACTGGGCGTGCATCTCGCGCAGGGTGTCCACCGTGTAGGTGACCTTGCCGCGGTCGATGTCGGCCCTGCTGACCGAGAATCGCGGGTTGGAGGCCGTCGCGATGACGGTCATCAGGTACCTGTCCTCGGCCGGACTGACCTTTTTGTGTGCTTTCTGCCACGGTTGTCCGGTGGGGACGAAGATCACTTCGTCCAGGTCGAACCGGTTGGCGACTTCGCTGGCGGCGACCAGGTGCCCGTGGTGGATCGGGTCGAAGGTGCCGCCCATCACCCCCAGCTTGCGTCCGGTCCGGCCTTTCTCTTGCATGAGTGCCGAGCTTAATGCTCCGCCGCGAACCGCCGCCCGGACGCCCGGTCCTGGGACGAACGTCCAGTTCGGCGGCATGGCCCGTCCCGGAGCGGGAAGGTCACCGACGGCAGGCCGAGTCGGTCACCGCCGGTTTCGACCCCGCAGGTCAGGCCCCGTCCGTCGAGCCGAAGCGGCGGACGAACTCGCCCGCCAGTCCCCCGCCCGCCGCGGCGACCAATGCGCCGACGGCCGGATGGACGATCAGCCCGGTCACCGCGCCGGCGAGTTCGGGCAGCCGCCGCGCGAACCAGTTGCGGACGTACTCCATGGTCGACAGGTCCGGCTCGGACGCGGTCACCGCCTCCTCCAGCTCGTCGACGCGCTCGGCGGCCTGGTCGCGCAGCGGCCCTTCGGCGGGCAGCTGGGCGCGCAGTCGCTCGAACTCGGCGCGCAACGCGGTGAGATCGGCGCCGGCGTTCTGGGTCGAGTCCCGGCCTGCCTCCACCCGGCTGACGGTGTTGTGGTGCCCGACGGCGATCTGCCCCGGCACGTCGCCGCCGACGTTCAGGTGGTAGTTGGCTCCGGATGCTTCGGTCACGGGTGGTGTCCTCTCAGTTCGTGGGGAAGGGGATGGACGGGGGCTCCACCGTGCTGGACGACGGCGGCAGGGTCACCGTGGGCGACGGCGGGGTCGTCGTCGTGGTGGTGGTCGTTGTCGACGGCGGAGTAGTGGTGGAAGAGGACGAGCCGGTCGGCGGGGTGGTGCCCGTCGGTGGGAGTACCGCGCTGCCGCGCAGTTCGAAGGTGATGGCCGAGCCACCCGAGTCGGACGGGATGATCAGCTCGGCGGCATAGTCGCCGGGCTCGGTGGGGCTGAAGGTGAAGTCGTACATACATCCGCTGACTCCGACGGGCGGGCAGGGGTTGGGCGTCGCTCGAAAGACCGGGTCGCCCGAGAGCGCGGCGGCCGCCTCGTTGTCGCACGACAGCCAGGGAAATCCCGCCGCCTGGGTCACAGGTTCCCCGCCCGCCACCGCCTCGAAGGTGACCAGGTAGGTCTGCGGAGCGCAGTCGGTGGCCCCCGGTCCGGGATCTGTCCGCTGCGTCCGCGGCGGAGGCGGGGCCTGAGCCGGGCCGCTGGTCTGTTCCGGGGTCGTGGTGACCGGGAGCAGACCGGTCGTCGCGGTGGACAGCACCGTCGTGATCGGCGCTTGGCCGACCGCGGGCGGCGCCTCGCCGGAGGTGAGGCGGACTCCGGTGACCGTCGCGGCCGCCGCGAGCGCCGCGACCACCGTGCCGGTGGCGACGGGATGACCGAGCGCGACCGAACGCAGCGCGCTCTGCACCGCCTGCGATCCGGCTTGCTGCGCCGCGACGACCGTGGCGCCCGCCCCGACGCCGACGGTCACCCCGACCGCCATCCCGAGCGCCTGCTCGCGCACGTGACTTTCCCTGGTGAAGTACGCGAGATCGGCGGCGTGACCCACCTGGGTCGCCGCCTGCAAGCCGACCGCGAGCACCTCCTTCCAGCATCCCCAGCGCAGGGCCCTGCCGAGGACCGGCGAGACGGCCCTGGCGAGTTCGCGCACCGAATCGTGCCGTCCGCGGACCATGCCCGCCCGCAACACCCGGACGACCACGGCGTCCAGTTCCAGGATCTCCGCGGCGGTCGCCGTACGGACGGCCCAATCACGCAGCGGGGCAACGAAATCGGCGGGATCCGGCAGTGGACCCTGCCAGTCGGCGGTGAGCGCGGTGGGGTTGCCGGTCAGGCGATAGCCCGCCGCGGTGGGCTCGGCCAGGTGGATGCGTTCCAGCGCCGCGAGGTCGGCCGTCGTGTCCGGCCTGCGAAGCAGAATGCCGAGCAGCGCGGGTTTCACCGGCACGCCCGCCAGCGCGCACAGCACGCCGAGTGCGTCGCGCACATGCCCCGCGAGTCCGGCGATCATCGCTCGTTGCAGCAGGCCGGGGTCGGCGAAGAGCTCGCCGGCGCCCGAGTGCGCGACCCACGCGGCGGCGCGCACCAGGGCGAGTGGGTGTCCACGCGCCGCACGGGACAGCCGCCTCGCCGCGTCCGAGTAGCCGAGACCGCGGCCGAGCACGCCCGCGAGCAGCGCCATGGCCTGCGGCTCGGGCAAGCCCTGGAGTTCCAGCGAACGTCCTTGTCCCCACAGCGTTCTCGTCGTCGTCGCGACGATCAGATCGCCCGCGGGCACGATGTCGAGCACGCTGTCCAGATCGGCGGCGGAACCGTCGAAGTCATCGATCACGATGAGCGCGCGGATCGATCCCATCAGCCGCCGCAACACCGTCTGGTCCGGCCGGTAGTCGACAGCGTCGTAGCAGGCCTGGAACAGCGACTGGATCAGATCCTCGACCGCGAGACCGGCCGCCGAAAGATAGACGACGGAATGCCCGCCCCGGGCGCGATCCGCCGCGAACCGGCGCAGCAACGTGGTTTTCCCCACCCCCGGCGGTCCCGAGATTTCCACCGGCACACCGCGATCCAGCGACTCGGCGACGAACCGCAATTCGGGCAGTCGGCCGATCATGTCGCCGCGCGCACGCGGAATCGGCACTCCCACCGGCCGGGTCCGCCGCCGCACCTCGGGCGGCGGACCGTCGCGGACGAAAACCTGTGACCCCTGCGCATTGATCACGACGTTGTTCTCGCCGACGACAACCTGCCCCGCGACGCTCCCGCCGACAGTGACGCGATGAAACCTGTTGTCTTCCCCATTCATGCGAATCTCCCCGGCGACGTCAGTCGTAGCGCAAAGAGTAATCGATGGATTCTCCTCGGGCGCAGCTATTTTCGCGACATGAAACCCTCGGAAATTCGTTCGGGCAATCAGTCAATTCCCCGCACACCGACGGCGGCCGGAAACTGTCCGAAACAATCGGTGGCGAAGGAATTGCTCAGCCGCCGAACACATCCCGCATTCCCGGCGCGAGGTCCGCGTCGAGCTGGTACCACGGGACGGTGACCACGATGTCGCCGGTGAGGTCCTCGGCCGGGGCGCCGAAGTGGATCTGCATGCCCGCCGGGGTCGCCAGCCAGACGCGGTAGTTGTACTCGGCGGGCTCGAGTGCGCTGGCCGAGAGGCCGGACTGCGGCGGAAGGAGGCCGGCGGCCCGGGCGGCAAGGGTGTCCAGGCCGCGGTGGAGGTCGGTGAACAGGTCGGCGAGGGTGAGCGTGCGGCCGGTCCGCACGTCGGTCACGTGACTCGTGCGCAGGACGACGGTCGCGTCGCCGGTGTCGACCGACACCGACAGCAGCCCGCTCAGCACCCGCGGCCCGAGATAGGTGGCCTGGCCGGGGCCGGGCGCGAGGGTGGTTCGCGCGTCCACCTGGTCGATCCAGAAGCGTGCCGCCGCGAGCATGCCCGCGTTGAACGCCGCCGCGGCGGGATCGCCGCCCACGATCTGCGGGACGTCGAGGACGTATCCGGGCCCGGTGACGAGCTCCGAGAACCCGGCGTGCGCCACGGCGCTCGGCGGAGCCGCCACGGCGTCCGGCTCGATGGCCGCCGCGCAGGTGGTCAGCAGCCCGGCCATCGCCACCACGACGACAGTGGCGGCGGCGTAGATCTTCATTCCGGTCTCCGAATTCGCGACGCACCGAGGCGTTCTCGGTGTCTGTCGCTACGGTCCGGCACACCGCCAAAGAAAGGCTGAGCATCCGCTGAAGAACGCCATCAGCGTTCCCGCATGTCCTCGAGCTGGTTGCGCGTGTATTCGAGTTCGAGGGTCACCTGGGCCGAGGGTTCGCGCTGCGCCAGCGCCTCGAGGTCGGCGAGCACCTCGCCGAGCGCGGCGATCCCGTCCGCCCGTTCGGACTCCGAGTCCGCGGACCAGTACCGCAGCCAAGCCGCCGAACGCAGGCACCGCGAGCGCGGTCCGATGCGACCGAGTTCGCCCCACAGCTGGGCGGCGCGCAGGTACGCAAGCCGCGCCTGATCCTCCGCGCCGGCCGCGTCCAACGCGGAGGCGGCCGACCAGACCAGCTCGGCCTGGAGCTCGACACGTCCGCGATCGGTGCGGACCAGCCGTGCGCCTTCGAGAAACTGCTCTCCCGCTTCGCGATACTTACCGGTGAGTCGCAGCGATTTGCCGAATTGTCCACGCAGCACCGCCATTTCGGCCGCCGGATAAGGCGATGCGCCCGCCGCGAGCGGTGGCTCGAACAGTTCGACGGCCTCGGCGTGCCGCCCGGCCCGATGGAGTGCGCGGGCGGCGACCAAGGTCAGATGCACCGCGTCCGCCTCCGACACTCCACCCCAGCGAGCAGCGGCGTGCAGTGCCGTCTCCGCCAGCTCCAACTCCCGCCCCGGGCGGCCCGCCAGCACCATGACCAGCTGCGAATGCCACCGCGCGAGCGTCTCGGCGGGCAGCGCGCCCGCACCGAGCGCCAGCGCCTTGCGCAGATACTCCTCCGCCTCGCCGGGGGTGTCGAGCAGCCGAGCCGCGGCCAGCTCGGCCAACCGCTCGGCGTCCTCGCCCCGTTGATCCCCTTCCCCATCGCCGGTCTGCCCGGCGCACCCCGCCTCGACGCCTTCCGGCGCTCCGTTCCCCATGCGGGGGATCGTGATCGGGGCCGCCAAAGAAATCCTTAACGAATCCTGATCGTGCGTGGCGCGTCCGGGACTATGTGGGGCGTTTGGATTTCGGCAGCTTGCTCACGATCGCGTCGTAGGACTGGTCGACGAGCTCGCGCAGCTCGTCGGTAGGGACCGCGCCGCCGAGCCGGATGCTGTTCCATCCGTATCGGCCGATGTAGGCCGAGGCGGTGACGTCGTCCGGGTAGATGTGCACGAGTTCGTCGGCCTCGTCGCGGTTTCGGCCGCACTTCAGGCCGACCGAAGCACCGCCGAGGAACGCGAAGATCTTGTCGCCGACCTTCGCGACCACATCGCCCTCCCACGGTTCGTCCTGCCAGGCGCCCGGTTTGGCGAGGCAGTAGGCCAGCAGCTGCGCATCGTCCATCTCAGATCGGCAGGAGCCGGGAGACCACGTCGGTCAGCTGTCTGGCCGAACGGCATTCGTGCATCTCGATCACCTCGCGGTAGCGGTCGGCGGCGGAATCGCCGGAGCCCCACTGGGTTCGCGGCTCCGGGTTGAGCCAGTGCGCGTGCTTGGCGACCCCGACCAGCGCGCGCAACGTATCCAGCTGCGGGTCACGGTAATTCGTGCGGGCGTCGCCAAGGATCAGCAAGGAGCTGCGGCTGGTGACGGCGTCGGGGAATTCGCGGGCGAACGCGGTCAGCGCGCCGCCGTAGTCGGAATGCCCGTCGAAGCCGACGACGTCGGACTCGGTGAAGATCTTGGTCATCGCCTCGTCGAGCTGGGTGTTCGGGTCGAAGAACCGGGTCACCTCGTCGGCGTTGTCGACGAACGCGAAAATCCGGACCCGCGAGAACTGTTCGCGCAACGCGCTCACCAGCAGCAGGGTGAAATTGCTGAAACCGGCGACGGATCCGGAGACGTCGCACAGCAGAACCAATTCCGGCCGCCCCGGATGCGGCTTGCGGTTCACCAGGTCGATCGGCACGCCGCCGGTCGACATGGACTTGCGCAGCGTACGCCGCAGATCGATCTCGCCGCGGCGAGCGTGCTTGCGCCGCACGGCAAGACGCGACGCCAGGATCCTGGCCAGCCGCTGGGTGCTGCGCCGCAACTCGGCCAGCTCTCGTTCGGAGGCGCGCAGGAAGTCCACGTCCTCGGCCTGCCGCGCGACGCCGTAACTCGCGACCCGCTCGCGGCCGATGCGTTCGGCCACCCGCCTGCGCGTCTCGGCCTCCACGGCGGTGCGGAAGCCGTCGATGCGCTGCCGGGCCGCCCGGCGGGCGACCTCGGCGTCGAACGCGCTGGTGTCCGGCCCGACGGCAAGCCCGGCCAGGATCTTGGCGAGCAGCGTCTGCGGCTGAACCTCCTTGAGCGCCTGATAGGCCGAGAACGACGGCCCGCGCGCGGACTGATACTGGCCGAGTTGCTCGACCAGCTGACCCACCAGCTGGTCGAGCTGCCGACCCGGGTCGTCCATCGCGAGCAGTTCGGCCAGCATTTCGCGCAAGGCGGGAATGTCCACCTCACCGGCGGGCGTACGCGGAATCTCCACCTCGTCCGCGGCGACGCCGCGCTGCCCCACCGCCACCGGGAACCACAGGTCGAACAGCCCGTCGAAGGTCGCGCGATGGGTGGTGCGGCGCAGCAGCGCGCAGGCCAGACCCTCGCGCAGCACCTCGCGGTCCAGCAGATCCAGCACCGTCATCACCCGGCCCGCGTCGACGGTCTCCGACGGACCGACCGGAATGCCGCGCGCCCGCAGCGCCTCGACGAAGCCGACGAGATGACCGGGCAGCCCGTGCGGGGCGTCCAGCGACACCGTCTCCGCCGGGCCCGATCCCGTGACCATGGCTCAGGCCAGCTTCAGCTCGGCCAGCGCGCGCTGGTGATCGCTCTGATGCTTGAGCACCACGCCGAGGGTGGCGCGCACGGTGGAGTCGTCCAGGTCCTTCAACCCGAGCGCCAGCAGGGTGCGACCCCAGTCGATGGATTCGGCGACCGAGGGCAGCTTCTTCAACTGCATGCCGCGCAGCACGTGCACGATGCGCACCAGCTGGGCGGACACCGCGGCCGACAGCTCGGGCACCCGGCTGGCCAGGATGCGGCGCTCCAGTTCCTCGTCCGGGAAGTCCAGGTGCAGGTACAGGCAGCGGCGCTTGAGCGCTTCCGACAGCTCCCTGGTGGCGTTGGAGGTCAGCACCACGAACGGCTTACGGCTGGCGGTGATGGTGCCCAGTTCCGGGACGGTGACGGCGAAATCGCTGAGCACCTCGAGCAGCAGGCCCTCGATCTCGACGTCGGCTTTGTCGGTCTCGTCGATCAGCAGCACCGTCGGGTCGGTGCGGCGGATCGCGGTGAGCAGCGGACGGGAGAGCAGGAACTCCTCGGTGAAGACGTCGGCCTTCGTTTCCTGCCAATCGTTTTCGCTGGAGGCCTGGATGCGCAGGATCTGCTTGGCGTGGTTCCACTCGTACAGCGCGCGGGCCTCGTCGACGCCCTCGTAGCACTGCAAGCGCACCAGTTCCGCGCCCGCGGTCTGCGCGACCGCGCGGGCCAGCTCGGTCTTGCCGACACCGGCCGGGCCCTCGATGAGCAGCGGCTTGCCCAGCCGGTCGGCGAGAAATACCGAGGTGGCGGTGGCCTTGTCGGCCAGATAGCCGGTGGTGGCGAGCCGCTCGATCACGTCGTCGACCGAGGTGAAGATCGGCTCTTGCGGTGCATCGGCCACTGGTCAGTCCTTCCTTCGTAAAGCGGGAGGCTGTCGCCTCCGAAAACGCCCGCGCGGCGGCGGACTACGCCGGGCGGGTCTGCCCGTCGCCCCAGACGATCCACTTGGTGGACGTGAGCTCCGGCAGCGCCATCGGGCCGCGCGCGTGCAGCTTCTGGGTCGAGATGCCGATCTCGGCGCCGAAACCGAACTGCTCGCCGTCGGTGAACGCGGTGGACGCGTTGACCATGACGGCCGCGGCATCGACCCGGCCGGTGAACTCCCGCGCCGCCGCCAGCTCGGCGGTGACGATGGCCTCGGTGTGGCCGGTGCCCCAGGTGTTGATGTGCTCCACGGCCGCGTCCAGATCGTCGACGATCTTGAGCGCGATGTCCAGGGTGAGGTACTCCTCGCCCCAGTCGGCGTCGGTGGCGGGCACCTGACCGGGCAGGTCGCCGTGGATGGTGACGCCGTGCCGCTCCAAGGCCGCGGTGAGCTTGGGCAGCGCGGTGCCGGCGATGGCCTTGTCGATGAGGACCGTCTCGGCCGCGTTGCAGACGCTCGGACGGCGGGTCTTGGCGTTGATCAGGATCTGCTCGGCCATCTCCAGGTCGGCGGCCGCGTGCACGTAGACGTGGCAGTTGCCGGTGCCGGTCTCGATGGTCGGCACGGTGGCGTCGCGCACCACCGCGTTGATCAGCCCGGCGCCGCCGCGCGGGATCACCACGTCGACCAGGCCGCGCGCTTGGATCAGGTGGGTCACGCTGGAGCGGTCGTGGCTGGGCAGCAGCTGCACGGCGTCGGCCGGGATGCCCTGCGCCGTCAGGGCTTTGCGCAGGACGTCGACCAAGGCGGCATTGGACTCGGCGGCCGAGGAGGAGCCGCGAAGCAGTGCGGCGTTGCCCGACTTCAGCGCGAGACCGAAGGCGTCGACCGTGACGTTCGGCCGCGCCTCGTAGACCATGCCGACCACACCGAGCGGTACCCGCACCTGACGAACCTCGAGTCCGTTGGGCAGCGTCGAGCCACGCACCACGTCACCGACCGGGTCCGGCAGACCGGCGACTTGGCGCAGTCCGGAGGCGATGCCGTCGATGCGCGCCTTGGTGAGCCGCAGCCGATCGAGCAGCGAGGCCTCGGTGCCCGCGGCCTCGGCCGTCGCGATGTCCTTGTCGTTGGCCGCAAGCACGGTGTCGGCCGCGCCGAGCAGCGCGTCCGCCGCGGCGTGCAGCGCCTCGTTCTTCTGCGCGGTGGTCAGCTGGGCCAGCGCCCTGGACGCGACGCGGGCCTTTCGCGCGGCGTCGTGTACCGCCTCGCGGACATCCAGCTCGGTCGTCGTTCCTACCGTCATGGCTAACAGCCTACGCACCGGGTCGGCGGTGCTTTCCACGTGCACGAGCAGCCCGGCGCGCGGCCGGGGCGTTCGGATGCGTGCGTGCGGAGCGACCGGGGACTACCGTCCGGCGGTATGACCGCTGACGCCCCCGTCATCGCCGTGCTCGGCAGCATCAACATGGATCTGGTCACCACCACCCGGCGACGGCCCGCGCCCGGGGAGACGGTGCTCGGCAGCGGGTTCACCATGGTCCCCGGCGGCAAGGGCTCGAATCAGGCTATCGCGGCGCGACGAGCGGGCGGCACCGTAGCGTTCCTCGGCGCGGTCGGATCGGACGTTTTCGCGGGTGACCTGCGCCGGGTGCTCACCGAGTCGGGCGTCGGCGCCGACCGGCTGCGCACGGTGCCTGGCCCGAGCGGGATCGCCGCCATCGTGGTGGACAGCACAGGCGAGAACAGCATCGTCGTGGTGAGCGGGGCGAACGCGGCGCTGACCGAGCTGACGGCCGACGACCTCGCGCTGATCGGCGCGTCCGATGTCCTGCTGTGCCAGTTGGAGATTCCAGTGCCGACCGTCGCCGCCGCGGCGCGGCACGCGCGCGCGAAGGGTACCGTCGTGATGCTCAATCCATCTCCCGCGCAACGTCTTCCGTCCGAGCTGTGGGAGGAAGTCGATGTGGCCGTGGTGAATTCGGGCGAGGCGGCCCAGCTGGGCGCGGCGCTGCACGCGGTCCGGCACCTGGTGGTCACCCGGGGAGCAGCCGGTGCGACCTATCGCGGTCCGGACGGTGCGGAACTGTCGGTTCCCGGCGTCCTGGTGGACGTCGTCGACACCACCGGCGCGGGCGACGCCTTCACCGGCGCGCTGGCCGCGGCGTGGCATCGCGGACCGCGCGCCGCACTCGAATGGGCGTGCGCCGCAGGCGCTCTCGCCACCACCAGGCTCGGCGCCAGCAGTGCGATCCCGGACCGCGAGCGGATCGAGGCCCTACTGCGCGAGCACGCGAACTAGCCGGACCTTCCCGCCGCTCCGGGCCGCCCAGCGGACCACTACGGGCAGCTCGATCGGGGCCCGGCGCGTCCACCCCGCGTTGTCCCGCGACCGCGCCGCGCAGCGCCTATCGTTGGGATTCATGCCCACCATGCCCGAGCGCATTCCGGCCGACGGGGACGCGGCGGCGCCGATCGATCACATCGACGCCGAGATGATCGCGCTGTCCTTCGTGGACAACGCGGGCATCACGCGGGTGAAGACGGTCCCCGCCGCGCGTCTGGCGCATGCGGCACGCTTCGGCGTCGGCGTCTCGCCGTGTTTCGAGACCTTCGGATTCGACGATCTGATGACGGTGGGCCGCTATCTCGGCGGACCCGACGGGGACCTGCGGCTCGTGCCCGATCTCGCCGCGCTCACCGAACTCGCCGGTCAGCCCGGCTGGGCCTGGGCGCCCGCCGACAAGTACACCCAGGACGGCACACGGTTCGCGGCCTGCCAGCGCGGTTTCGCGACGCGGCAGGTGGAAGCGGCGCGGCGGGCGGGAGTGCGGCTGTCGATGGCCT
This sequence comes from Nocardia sp. bgisy134, assembly GCF_057708325.1. Classification (NCBI taxonomy): domain Bacteria; kingdom Bacillati; phylum Actinomycetota; class Actinomycetes; order Mycobacteriales; family Nocardiaceae; genus Nocardia; species Nocardia sp. bgisy134. The sequence goes on along the minus strand of NZ_JBYIRW010000001.1, from coordinate 432,915 downwards.
TCGAGACCGAGTGGGCGCTGGGCCGAGCCGAGGATCCGATCGGTTTCACCCCCGCCATCCACGGCCCGGGCTACGGCATCATCCGGCTCGGGCAAGTAGCCGAGTACGCGCGCGAATTGGTGAGCCTGCTGATTCGGCAGGGCCTCAGGGTCGAGCAGTTTCACCCGGAATACGCCGTGTCGCAGCTGGAGATCTCCATCGCGCCCAGCGATCCGGTCGCCGCGGCCGACGCGGCGGTGCTGCTGCGGCACACCATCCGGCAGCTCAGCGGGAAGTACGGCTGGCGCGCGACGTTCGCACCCTGCCTCGCTCCCGGCGGCGCGGGTTCCGGTGCGCACCTGCATCTTTCGGCGCACGACGAAAACGGTTCGCTGTTCGCCGAAGGGCCCGGTCCCTACGGCATGAAGGAGGCGGGCGCGGCGTTCCTCGCAGGCGTGCTGCGGGAACTGCCCGCACTGGTCGCGATCGGCGCCGGGAATCCGGCCAGCTTCCTGCGGCTGCAACCCTCCCGGTGGGCGGGGATCTGGCAGTGCTGGGGACGCGAAACACGTGAGGCGGCACTTCGTTTCGTCACGGGTGTGCAAGGCACCGAGCGCTGGGCCGCCAATGCGGAGGTCAAATGCTTCGACGGGACGGGCAATCCGTATCTCATCGTCGGTGCGGTGATCGCCGCCGGACTCGCGGGCATTGCGGAGGGCCTGATCCTGCCCAACGAAATCACCGGTGACCCAGCGACTTTCGCACGCCGCTTTCAAGTCCGCAGACTGCCTGCCGATCCAGCGGAGGCGGCCGCGCACCTGGCCGCGTCCACAGTGCTGGCCGAGGCCATGGGGCCCGAACTACACGACTCGCTGCTCACCGTGCGGCGGGCCGAGGCCGAGCGCTACCGCGGCGCCAGACCCGAAGAGCTCGTCGCGTTCACGCTCTGGCGGTTCTGATGACGCTCACCGACGCCGTCACTCTCACCGATCACCACTGCCACGGCGTCAGGGCGGCCGATCTGGACCGTCCCGGCTTCGAGGCACTGCTCGGCGAGGGACCGCGCGGTTCGTTCGACTCGGCCCTCGGGCTCGCCGTCCGGCGCTGGTGCGCCCCCGTACTCGACCTGCCGCCGCACACCGGGGCGGACGCCTACCTGGCGCGCCGCGCCGATCTCGGCTGGCGCGAGGTGACCGCGCGGCTGCTCGGCGCGGCGGGCACGGCGCGCTGGCTCGTCGACACCGGCCTGCCCGACGGGCTCACCGACCTGGCCGAGTTCGGCGAACTGGCCGGTGGGGAGATCGGTGAGATCGTGCGGCTCGAACAGGTCGCCGAACAGGTCGTCGCCGAGGTGGGCGGCACCGCGAAGGCCTTCGACCGCATCGAGGCCGCGGTGCGCGAACGGGCCGCGGGCGCGGCCGGGCTCAAGACGGTCGCGGCGTACCGGACCGGCTTGGACTTCCCGCTGACCACCACGCCGCCGCCGACGCTCGCGCCCGAACACCGGCTCAGCGATCCGGCCACACTCGGCTGGCTCGTCGGACTCGGCGCGCGGATCGGCGCGGAACTCGGCCTGCCGCTACAGATCCACACCGGCTTCGGCGACCCCGACCTGCGCCTCCAGCACGCCGACCCGCTGCTGCTCACCGACTTCCTGCGCGCGACCGCGCCCACGGGACTCACGGTCGTGCTGTTGCACTGCTGGCCGTTCCACCGCAACGCCGCCTACCTCACGCACGTCTTCGAGCACGTCCGGATGGATCTCGGGCTCGCCATTCCGCACGTCGGCCGCGGCGCACGCACGCTGCTGGCCGAAGCGCTCGAGCTCGCGCCGTTCCGCTCGGTGCTCTACTCCTCCGACGGCTACGGCCTCCCCGAACTGCACTACCTCGGAGCCGTGCTGTGGCGCGACGCCCTCGGCAAGCTGCTCGACGAATGGCTGGCCGACGACGTCATCACCCCCGCCGACGCCGACAACCTCGTCTCCACCCTCGCCCACGGCAATGCCGCGAGGGACTACCCGTTCTCCGGCACCTCGCGGAAGCCCACACCGCGGTAGAGCGCGATCGCCGCGACGCGGAAATCCTCGAGGCACGTCGGGCGCCGAATCGGGGACGGCGAGTCGCGTCGAGACGGGCCCGGCGGGGGCGCCGGAACGGGCCTGCCACGCGGCGCTGTGCGGTGCGACGAAGCCCGGTCGCGGCGCGTTTTAATCGAGTGCGCAGCGGTCAACCAGTCTTTACGGTGGAACTATCCGAAGAGAAAGAAAGAAGGTAGACCGATGTTTCCCGTCGAGCTGCGCGGCACCAGGGCGCAGACGCTGATGTGGGCCAACGAGCACGATATCGAGCCTGCCGCGCTGCGGCAGCTGCGAAACATCGCGCAACTCCAGTGGGTGCACGGGCTGCGCGTGATGCCGGACGTGCACCTGGGCAAAGGGGCGACGGTCGGGTCGGTCATCGCGATGAAGAACGCGGTGGCGCCCGCGGCCGTCGGCGTGGACATCGGGTGCGGTATGGAGAGCGTCCGGACGAATCTGACGGCCGCCGACCTGCCCGACAACCTGCATTCGCTGCGGTCGCGGATCGAGGCCGCCGTGCCGGTGGGCTTCCACGCGCACGACGACCCGGTCAACATCGGCAAGGTCGGCGCCGAGGCCTCGGCATTCGGCGTGGGCACCGCCACGTTGCGGTCGGGCTGGGACCGGTTCTGGGGTTCGTTCACCACGCTCGACAAGGGTGTCGGCGCGCGAGAGTCCAAGGCGCACAAGCAGATGGGCACCTTGGGCGGCGGCAATCACTTCATCGAAGTCTGCCTGGACCAGGACGACACGGTGTGGATCCTGCTGCATTCCGGTAGCCGCAACATCGGCAAGGAACTCGCCGAACGGCATATGACCGTCGCCCGTTCGCTGCCGCACAACGTGGACCTACCGGACCGGGATCTGGCCGTATTCCTCTCCGGCACACCGGAAATGGACGCCTACCGGCACGACCTGACCTGGGCACAGGAGTACGCCGCGCGCAACCGCGCGGTGATGCTGGCGCTGGTCTGCCGTGCGGTGCGTGACGAATTCGCCGGTCGCGACGTGCGTTTCGAGACGCCGATCTCCTGCCACCACAACTATGTGGCGGAGGAGATCATCGACGGCATGCCGATGCTCGTCACTCGCAAGGGCGCCGTCCGCGCGGGCGAGGGTGATCTGGCGCTGATCCCTGGCTCGATGGGTACGCGCTCGTATGTCGTGCGAGGCAAGGGAAATCCCGACTCCTTCCAGTCCGCCGCGCACGGCGCGGGACGGCGAATGAGCCGCAACGCCGCCAAGCGGCAGTTCACCGTCGCCGACCTGATCGCCCAGACCGAGGGCGTCGAGTCCCGCAAGGACGCCGGCGTGGTGGACGAGATCCCGGCCGCCTACAAGGACATCGACGAAGTCATCGCCGCCCAGCGCGACCTGGTCGACGTGGTGGCGACGCTGCGCCAGGTCCTCTGCGTGAAGGGCTGACCTCCGACCCGGCCGGACCCTCGCGGTCCGGCCGGGCTCGGGTGGATCGAGTGCAGCCCGAGCTGGGGCATCGGCGCGGCGAAGGTGTCCGTCGCGCGATAACGCGAACAGGAACTAGAACGCGTTCTATAGTCTGCACATGCAGACAGCGTCGACTGGGCAGCCGGGGGCGAGGCGGGCCGATCCGGTGCGGAAGTGGCGGAGGCGGGTGGGGGTGCTCGTCCTCACTGTCTCCCTGGCCTGTGCGGTTCTGGTCGCGGTTGCCTCACCCGCGGTGGCGATTCCGAACACCAGCGATGCGTTCTATCTGCCTCCGGCCGGTTACGAGTCGACCGAGCCGGGCACGATCCTGCGGTCTCGGCCGATTACGCCGGCCGCGCTCCAGCTGATTCCCATGCGGATTCGCGCGTGGCAGTTGCTGTATCGGACAACGGATTCGAACGGTGATCCGTACACCGCGGTGACCACGATCCTGATGGCGGATCACGGCAGGCCCGCGACCGCGATCCTGTCGTACGACAGCATGATCGACGCGATCGCGCCGAATTGCATGCCCTCGCACGTACTGCGGACCGGCGCGCCGTGGTTCGAGTTCGGGGGTAGCGGTGGTCCGATCACGCTGTCCACGACAGCCAGCGAGACCGCGATGATCGCTGCGGGCCTGGCCCAGGGGTGGGCGGTGTCGGTGCCTGACCTCGGTGGCGTCGAGAATCGGTTCCTGACGCCGCGGGAACCGGGATACGTTGCGCTCGACGGGGTTCGAGCCGCGCAGAACCTCGCCGCGCTCGGTCCGATCGGGGCGGAGACGCCCGCACTGTTCTGGGGGTACTCCGGCGGCGGAATCGCCACGACGTGGGCCGCGCAGGTGCAGCCGACGTACGCACCGGAACTGAACGTCGCGGGGATGGCCATCGGTGCGCCGGTTCCGGATTTCGCCGCCGCGATCATGAATGGAAACGGTTCTCCGGTAGCCGGTTTGGTCGCGGTCGGCGTGGCCGCATTGCGGCAGGACTCTCCCGAATTCGCGGAGCTCCTCGATCGCATCGTCACCGAGGAAGGCCAGCAGCTGCTCGCGGGAGCGGCGGCGAGCTGCACACCGCAGAACCTGGTCAGCTTCGCGTTCCGTGACTTCGACAGCCTCTTGACCGAGCCGTTGCAGCAGGTCATGAGCGCGCCACTCACCCAGCGCGTGCTCGCGGAACGAGCTCTGGGCGATACCGCCCCCACCGCGCCGCTGTATGTCTACAACGCCGTCGACGACGAATTGAGCACCATCGCGTCCGCCGATCAGTTCGTCGACGGATATTGCGCCGCAGGCACTTCCGTGACCTACCGGCGCGATGTCATCGCCTCCGTGATCTCCGCGCACACCTTCGAATGGGGTCTCGGCGCGCCCGCCGCTTTCGCTTGGCTGAAGGACCGAGCCGCCGATGCGGGCTTCCCGCCGACCGGTTGCGATATCCAGACGGTGTCGACCCCGACCACGCCTGCCGCGCTGAGCACCCTCGGACCTGATTACACCGGCGGGCTACTGGCCGCGATCCTCGGACATCGGTAGACCGCTACAAAGGCATCCGGCCCGACTGCGGTCGATTTGGCTCATCGCTTCGGGCAGAATTCGTGCGGATCCTGTTGCACGCCTGGCATTTCGGTATGACAAGCACACTGATATCGCGCTCAGGACAGCGACAACGCAGCTGAGCACCCACAGTCGCCCCGAGGCCGACGCGCGCCAATTCAGCGGCGGCGCAACGTGCCCGCGATACCCGCACCGACGAGCAGCACACCGGCTAGGAAGATGCTGCCGTTGATCACCCAGGCGTGCACCGCCAGGCGCGTCTCCGCGGACAGCAGCGGCAGGCCGTCGATGAGACGGAAAGTGTCGTCCGGGAACAGGAAGTAGACGATGCCGGGGAACACACCCCATACCAGACCGGCCAGGACCGTCCCCACGGGCGAGTAGGCCGCCAGGGCGGCGACCAAGAGCAGAAGCGCTGCGCCGCCGATGATTTGGAAGGTCGAGCCGAGGCGGTCGGCGGTGTCGCCGAGAATCACCCACTGTCTGGTATCGGCGGCGCCGTGCGCGGCCAACGCGATCCCGATCGGCGTCACCACCAATCCCGTCAGCACCGCGACGAGCGTGCGTCCTGCGTTGCCACTGGTGCGAAACTGCGCGCCGGGCGGGGTCCAGTTCGGGGGCGGCTGGTACTGGTACGACATCGTTCGCCTCCTGCGATCCCGCCATCGCTGTTCATCGTCGCCCCGCGGCGGTGCTCTCGCGCGACCACGGGGTACCACGATGATCTCGCGAAGCCGCCGGTTCGGTGGCGGATCGGGACTTCGCGGGAATCTGCTCGGGCGCGTCGACGCGGGGGCGGGCGGCGGAAGGTGTCGGTGGGATGGGGCACCATGGAGCGCGTGACCACGGCCGAGGAGAGTTTCGCGATCGACGGCACCGCTTCCGACCTGCGGGAGCGGGCCGAAGGGCTGCTGCGCGAGCTGGCGGGGGCGGGCGCGCGGCTACGGGAGGATCAGTGGACCGCGATCGAGGCGCTGGTGGTGCGGCGGCAGCGCGCCCTGGTCGTGCAGCGCACTGGGTGGGGCAAGTCGGCCGTCTATTTCATCGCGGCGAAGCTGCTGCGCGCCGAAGGCCGGGGCCCGACGGTGATCGTGTCGCCGCTGCTCGCGCTCATGCGCAATCAGGTGGCGGCGGCCGAGCGCGCCGGAGTGATCGCGGCGACCATCAACTCGGGCAATGTCACCGAGTGGGACGAGATCCACGATCGGGTCGCCGGTGGCGAGATCGACGTCCTGCTGGTCAGCCCGGAGCGGCTGAACAATCCGGACTTCCGCGATCAGGTCCTGCCGAAGCTGGCCGCCGACGCGGGCCTCGTGGTCATCGACGAAGCGCACTGCGTGTCCGACTGGGGCCACGATTTCCGGCCCGACTACCGTCGCATCCGCACCCTGATCGCCGATCTCGGCTCGGACGTGCCGGTGCTGGCCACCACCGCGACCGCCAACGACCGCGTGGTCACCGATGTCGCGACCCAGATCGGCACCGACACCCTGGTGCTGCGCGGCACGCTCGACCGGGAGTCGCTGCACATGTCGGTGGTGCGCCTGGAGGACGCGGTCGAGCGCACGGCCTGGCTGAGCGGCCACCTGCACCGGCTGCCCGGCTCCGGCATCGTCTACACGCTGACCGTCGCGGCCGCCCACGACCTGGCCGACGTGCTGAACTCGCACGGCCACACCGTCGCGGCCTACACCGGGCAGACCGACCCGGCCGAACGCGAGGCGCTGGAATCGGCGCTGCTGCGCAACGAGGTCAAGGCGCTCATCGCGACCTCCGCGCTCGGCATGGGCTTCGACAAACCCGATCTCGGTTTCGTCGTGCACGTCGGCGCGCCCTCCTCACCCATCGCCTACTACCAGCAGGTGGGCCGCGCGGGTCGCGGCACCGAGCGCGCCGAGGTGGTGCTGCTGCCCGGCCCGGAGGACACCCGGATCTGGAGCTACTTCGCCTCGGTGGCCTTCCCGCGCGAGCACATCGTGCGCACCGTGCTGGACGCCCTCGACCTGGACCGTCCGCTGTCCACCGCGGCGCTGGAGCCGCTGGTGGACTTGAACCGTTCCCGGCTGGAGATGGTGCTCAAGGTGCTGGACGTGGACGGCGCGGTGCGCCGGGTGCGCGGCGGCTGGATCAGCACCGGCGAGCCGTGGGCCTACGACACCGAGCGCTACGAACGTCTGGCCGCGGCCCGCGACGTCGAACAGCAAGCGATGCTGGACTACCAGTCGACCACCGGCTGCCGGATGAACTTCCTGCGCCGCCAGCTCGACGACCCTGGCCTGCCCGCACTGGACGCACAAACGCCTGGCTGCGCTCGCTGCGACAACTGCACCGGGTCGCGCCCCGACGCCACGGTCGACGCCGATGCCGTCGCGGCCACCCGCGCCCGCTTGGACCGCCCCGGCCTGGACCTCGCGCCGCGCAAACAGTGGCCGACCGGCATGGCCAAGCTCGGTATCCCGTTGTCGGGCAAGATCGGTGACGGCGCGGAGACCGGCCGAGTGCTCGGCAGGCTCACCGATCTCGGCTGGGGTCAACGCCTGCGCGCCCTGCTGGACGCTCCCGACGATCCCGTCCCCGACGCCGTCTTCGACGCCTGCATCGCGGTCTTGCGCGAGTGGGATTGGTCCACCCGCCCCACCTCGGTCATGGCCCTGGCGTCCGATCGCCACGCCGTGCTGACCGCCACTCTCGCCGCCCGCCTCGCCGAGGTCGGCAGGCTCCGCGATCTCGGCACCCTCGCGACCCGGCCCGGGCAGCCACCGGTCTCCGCGGCCAACTCCGCGCACCGCGTCGCGGGCCTCTACGACTCGTGGGACGTTCCCGACCTCTCCGGCGTCGACGGCCCGATTCTCCTGGTCGACGCCCGCACCGACACCGGCTGGACCCTCACGGTCGCCGCCCACGCCCTCCGCCGCGCGGGCGCACCCGCTGTCCTCCCCTTCGCGCTGGCCTCGGTCACCTGACCGCGTCGTCTACAAACTCAGCGTCGCCCGCAGACTCGCGTCCAGTGACTCGCTCTCCGCGGCGGTCAACTTCCCCAGCTTCTCGGTGAGCCACGGCCGGTAGGCCCGGTGCAGTTCCAGCGCGTCCACCCAGCCGTGTTCGGTGTATACGCCGAGCACATGGCCGGGATCGCTCACCACCACCGGGACGACGTGCAGCCAGCGGTACGGCGAGGTGATGACGGCCGGGTCGGAGACGAGCACCACCGTGCTGCGCCGGGGGAAGGGGGTGCCGTCGCTGAGAGTCGGTGCGTAGCTCCAGATCTCGCCGCGCCTCATGCGGCACCGCGGGACCGGCGGCGGGCGTCGGCGGCGGCGGACTCGGTGAGGTCGAGTTCGTCGTGGGCGGCGGCCAGGTCGGCGGCGTCGTCGACGGCGAGGCTGGTGAGACTGTCGTGCACGAGCGCGGAGCGCAGCGACGCGTTGATCAGCGACGAAAGGCTGCGGTTCTGGCGTTCGGCGGCCTGCTTGGCCCATTCGGCGACCTGCGGATCCAGCGTCACCGTGATGCGCGTCGCCTTACTCATACCTTCATGCATACCAGAACGGTGCACCGCGCGGAACCAGTGCGGCGTGCCCGATCGGACGCCGCGAGGCCCGCGTTTTCGACGGACGTCGTGCGCCCTGGCCCGTTAAGCTCGGACCGTGGCGAGCAAGTCCGCATCGGCCGTCGAGCTGGACGTCGGTGACCGCACCGTGCGCATCTCGAACCCGGATCGGGTGTACTTCCCCGAGTCCGGCGCGACCAAGCTCGACCTCGTGCAGTACTACCTGAGCGTCGGCGACGGCATCGTCAACGCTCTGCGCGACCGTCCGTGCATGCTGCACCGCTTCCCCAAGGGCCTGGCCGGCGACAAGGTGCACCAGAAGCGCCTGCCGCAGGGTGCTCCGGAGTGGATTCCGACGGTGCGCGTCTTCTTCCCGCGCTACGGCCGTCACGCCGACGAGCTGTGCGTGCGGGAACTGGCCGACGTGATCTGGGCCGTCCAGATGTCGACGGTCGAGTTCCATCCGTGGAACTCCCGCCGCGCCGACACCGAACGCCCCGACGAGTGGCGCATCGACCTGGACCCGATGCCGGACTGCCCGTGGTCGCGGGTGCAGCGCGTCGCGGGCGTGGTGCACGAGGTGCTCGACGAACTCGGCGCCGTCGGCTGGCCGAAGACCTCGGGCGGCAACGGACTGCACGTGTACGTGCGGATCGCACCGGAGTGGGGTTTCGCCGACGTGCGCAGGGCCGCGCTGGCATTCGCGCACGAGGTGGAGCGCCGCGCCCCCGACGACGTCACGACCACCTGGTGGCGACGCGACCGCGATCCGAAGCTGCTGTTCGTCGACTACAACCAGAACGCCCGCGACCACACCATTGCCGCGGCCTACTCGGTGCGCGGCGTACCGGAGGCGACCGTCTCCACTCCGGTCCGCTGGGACGAGATCCCCGATATCGATCCGCGCGACTTCACGATAAAGACGGTGCCGTCCCGTTACGCCGAGCTCGGCGACCTGCACGCCGGAATCGATGACGCAGTCTTCGCCATCGACGAGCTGCTGGAGTGGGCAGACCGGGAGCGCCTCGAGGTGGATCCGCCGGAGGAGGATTCTTAACGCGTGGTGCTACCGTCGCGGTGGCGAGCAGTCGGTCCGAGCACGGACCGTCGGTGCCGGCGAAGGAGGTCCGCGATCGTGATCGAGCGTCATCGAGTGGTCCAGTGGCTCAGCGTGTCCTCGCGCGCGACGGAGCCGAGCGTCGGCGAGGCGCGGTCGTGAACGAGACGCCGGTCCCGATCGCGATCGGTCCCACCCAACCCGCGCCGACGCTGCTGGAGAAGGCCGTCACCGAGGGCGGCGCGACGCTGAGCGACCTCGCCGAGGCGCGGGCGTTGATCTGGGCGGGCGGGCCCGGGGAGTTCCCGGAGCGGCTGCCCGACTCCGTCGTGTGGGTGCAGCTGCCCGCGGCGGGCGTCGAGGACTGGTTCACCGGGGGTCTGATCGCCCGGCATCCGAACGTCCGGTTCACCTCCGCCGCAGGCGCTTTCGCCGCCAGTGTGGCCGAGCACGCGCTGATGATGCTGCTCGCCGGTGTGCGCTACCTGCCCGAACAGCTGCGCGCGGGCAGCTGGCGCCAGCAGGACTTCTTCCCGCACGTCGGCACCCTGCGCGGTAAGACCGTCACCATCGTCGGCGCGGGCGGCATCGGCCGCGCGCTGATCCCGATGCTCGTCCCGCTCGGCGCGCACATCATCGCGGTGAACCGGTCCGGTCGACCGGTCACCGGTCCAGGCATTCCGTCGACGGTCGAGACGATCTCGGCCGAGCAGGTGTCCAGGGTGTGGCCGCGCACCGATCACGTGGTGGTGGCCGCGCCCGCGACCGCGGACACCCAGCACCTGATCAGCGCCGACGTGCTGGCCCGGCTCAAGCCCTCCTCGTGGGTGATCAATGTGGCCCGCGGCAGCCTGGTCGACACGGACGCGCTGGTGGCGGCGCTCGCTGTCGGCGCGATCGGCGGCGCCGGGCTCGACGTCACCGACCCGGAGCCGCTGCCGGACGGGCACCCGCTCTGGGTGCTGCCGAATGCCATTGTGACGCCGCACGATTCGAATCCGCCGCAGCTGCGTTTCGCCGCGTTCGCCGACCATGTCGAGGCGAACGTCGTCCGGTTCGTCGAGGGGCGCGAACTGCTCGCGCCGATCGATCCCGCGCGCGGCTACTGACCTCCGCACGGGCCCCGGCGACAGGGACCGCACCGAGCCGACCGGCGAGTTCCACCACACCCGGCCACGGGTCCGCACCCGGCGCACAGGACCCCGTCGAGGCGAAACCGCCGCATTCGGCGCGCACGAGCATCGCCACCCCGCCGTTCGCGATGGCGTCGTGACGAGAGCGCCCTAATCTGCCATTGACAAATGGCACATTCACAGATGATCCTTGATCCCATGACAAGGTCAACGAGGACCTCGGTCCCCGGCGTTCCCGCCGCGCCCTCCCTGCGTGCCGGTCTTGCCGCCGCGGCCGCCGAGTACGGATTGCGGCCGCTGAACTGCGCCATTCCCCTGAATACGCCGGGCATCTGGTTCGCGCGCAACCTCATCGCTGCGATCATGGCCGCGGCCGGACCACCACCGGCAGGCACCAGCGTCGCCCCGGTTCGCGCGGGCGCGGTGCGCGGCGAATGGGTGCGAGCACCGGGCGTCGAATTCGGCAGGCGCGCGATCTACTACATCCACGGCAGCGGGTACGTCCTCTGCTCTGCCCGCACCCACCGCGGGCTCGCCGCCCGGCTCTCCCGCGAGACCGGTCGCCCGGTATTCCTCATCGATTACCGGCTGGCGCCGGAGCACCGCTTCCCCGCCGCGGCCGACGATGTGGCGGCGGGCTACCGGTGGCTGCTCCAGCGCGGCTACGAGGCGAAAGACCTCGCCATCGCCTGTGATTCGGCGGGCGGGCACCTCGCGCTCGATCTGCTGGTGCAGAACGAGACCCGCGCGCTGCCGCCGCCTGCCGCCGTGGCGATGTTCTCGCCGCTGCTCGACCTCACCCTGAGCCTCGCCGCCGGACAGGAACGGCGCAGACGCGATCCGGTCATCTCGGCGCGCGCCGCCGCCCGGCTGCCTCGTCAGTACACCCGCGGCCTCCCCGCCGACGCGCCCCGGCTGCGGCTCACTGTGCCCGCTGGCATCGAACTGCCGCCGATCCTGGTCCAGGCCGGTGGCGCCGAGATGCTCAGCGCGGACGCGCGGCGGCTGCACGAACTGGTGCGCGCCGCGGGCGGCGTCTGCGAGCTGGAGATCTGGCCGGGCCAGGTGCACGTCTTCCAGGCGCTGCCCCGGCTGGTTCCGGAGGCCGACCTGGCGCTGCGCAGGACCGCGGAATTTCTCGGCGCGGCATGGGCCGCGCGCACCGATGTGGAACAGGTGAGCTGAGATGTTGGAAAGACTTGTCCCGCTGAGCTTTCGATCGCGCCGCAGCCACGGGGCGCGGGCTGTGGTGACGGGCGCGGGCAGCGGCATCGGCCGCGCCTTCGCGGTCGAGCTCGCCGCCCGCGGCGGTCAGGTGATCTGCGCCGATATCGACCAGGCGCGCGCCGAGCAGACCGTCGCGATCATCGAGCGCACCCATCCCGGCGCCGCGCACGCCTTCCGCTGCGATGTGTCCCAGCGCGCGGATGTGGAGGTGCTGGCTCGCTTCGCCGAATCGGTTTTCGACAAGCCGGTCTCTCTGGTGATCAACAACGCGGGTGTCGGCATCGGCGGTAAACCCGTGGGCGCCATCGGTTTCGCCGACTGGGAGTGGGCGCTGGGCATCAATCTCTGGGGCGTGGTGCACGGCTGCGAGATCTTCACCCCGATGCTGCGGGAGGCGGGCCGCGGCGGCATCGTCAACGTCGCCTCGGCGGCCGCCTTCGCGGCCGCGCCCTCCATGGCCGTCTACAACACCTCCAAGGCCGCGGTGCTTTCGCTGTCGGAGACCATGGCCGCCGAACTGAGCGGCAGCGGAGTCGCGGTCACGGTGCTGTGCCCGACCTTCGTCAAGACCAACGTGGCCAAGGACGGACGCATCACCGCCCAGTCCATGCGGCTGGCCGAAACTCTCATGCGCTGGACCGGTTTCACCCCGGAACACGTCGCACGCATCACGCTCGACGCCAACGACCGCGGCAGCCTCTACGTCGTACCGCAACTCGACGCGCAGCTGATCTGGCGCCTCAAGCGCTACTTCCCCGCGCCCTACACCCTCGCCCTCGGCCTGCTGGAACGCCTGCTGCCGCAGGACGATTCGACCACTCCGGACCGCGCCGCGGTCACCGACAAGACGGGAGTCTGACATGGCCGCCATCGCTATGGACTTCGAGGACATGCTCCGCAAGATCAAGGACCGCCAGTGGGCGCTGGCCGACATCGACTGGGACGCTCCCGGCGCGGAGACCATCACCCCCGAGCTGCACGCGCGGCTCAAGCCGTTCATGGCCGACCTCATGTGGATCGAGAACGTCGGCGCCCGCGGTTTCGCGGCCATGGCCAAGAAGGCGCCCACCGAAACCCTGCGCGAGATCTACCGCTACTTCCACGCCGAGGAACAGAAGCACGCCAACGCCGAGCTGGCGCTGATGCGCCGCTGGGGCATGCTCGACGGCGACGAGATCCCGCAGCCGAACGTGAACGTCAAGCTGGTCATCGACTTCCTGGACAAGTACTCCGACGACATGTCGCTGTCGTTCCTCGGCACGGTGATCCCGATGCTCGAGGTGGCGCTGGACGGCGCACTGGTCAAGTTCATCATGGACGAGATCGAGGATCCAGTCTGCCAGGAGGCGTTCAAGCGGATCAATGCCGACGAATCTCGGCACCTGGCGGTCGATTTCGCGGTGATGGATCTGCTCGGGCACGCCGAGATGCGCAAGCTGCTCATCGAGCTGATCGGCGGTTGGGTCAAGCCGACCTTCCTGATCGGCGTGCTGAGCTACGTGCCGCTGCTGAACAAGATGCGCGACAACATCGTCGCGATGGGCGTGGACGAGGAGAAGCTCTACACGGCGCTGAAGCGCTACCGCACTGTCGGCGAGCGCAGCGATTTCGCGCGCAGGCTGCCGATGTATCAGATCGTGAAGATGCACGGCGGCTGGGTGGTGAACCGAGACCACCCGTATCACGTGCTGGCCGACGCCCTGGTCAAGATCACCGCGCGGGTGCCGAAGCGGTTGCTGCGCCGAGATCCCACCTGGGCCAAGGAAATCACCTACGAACCGGCTGCTTGAGAGACAACGCCATGACCAATACACAGACGCTCGACGTCGCGGTGATCGGCGGCGGCTTCGCTGGCATCGGCGCCGCGATCCGTTTGAAACAGCGCGGCATCGAGAACTTCGCCATCCTGGAGCGCGACACCGCACTCGGCGGCACCTGGCGCGACAACACCTATCCCGGTGCGGCCTGTGACATTCCGTCGCGGCTCTACTCCTACAGTTTCGCGCCCAATCCGAACTGGTCGCAGACCTATTCCGGCAGCGCGGAGATCCTCGGCTACATCGAGTCGATGGCGACGCAGTATCGGCTGCGCCCGCACGTTCGATTCGGTTGCACCGTCACCGGACTCGCGTTCGACGAGGACGCGGGCACGTGGGTTATCGCGGTGGAAGGCGCCGCGCCCGTGCGGGCACGCACCGTGGTGCTCGCCTCCGGACCGCTGGCGAACGCGAGCTTCCCCGCCCTCCGCGGCATAGAGACCTACGAAGGGCACAAGATCCACAGTGCCCGTTGGGATCACGGCTACGACTTCACCGGCAAGCGGGTCGCGGTGATCGGCACCGGGGCGAGCGCGGTGCAGATCATCCCCGAGCTGGTCGACAAGGCCGCCTCGGTCAAGGTGTTCCAGCGCACGCCCGGCTGGGTGCTGCCCCGGGTGAACCGGCGCACCAGCCCGCTCACCAAGAGCCTCTACCGGCACGTGCCAGGGGCGGAATCGCTGGCCAGGCGCGCCTGGTTCTACGGGCACGAGTCGGTGGCGCTCGGCGTCGTGTGGAACACCCCGCTGACCCGCGTCGTCGAGCTGGCCGGACGGGCCCAGCTGCGCAGGCAGGTGCGCGACCCGTGGCTGCGCCGCCAGCTGACGCCGGAGTTTCGTGCCGGGTGCAAGCGCCTGCTGATGACCGACGACTACTACCCGGCGTTGCAGCGCGACAACTGCAAGCTGATCACCTGGCCGATCGCGCGACTCGCACCGCACGGCATCCGCACCGCGGAAGGTGTTGAGCACCAGGCGGATTGCATCGTGTTCGCGACCGGGTTCGACGTGTCCAAAGCCGGGACGCCGATCCCGATCACCGGCCGCGACGGCCGGGTGCTCGCCGAGGAGTGGTCGCGGGGCGCGTACGCGTACAAGAGCGTCGCCGTGTCGGGCTATCCGAATCTGTTCTTCACCTTCGGGCCGAATTCCGGACCCGGCCACAATTCGGCGCTGGTGTACATGGAGGCCCAGATCGACTACCTGGTCGAGGCGATCGGCACCGTCCTGGACCGGGACCTGCGCATGCTCGACGTCCGCAGGGACCGCCAGGACCGATACAACATGGCGATCCAGCGCAGGCTCACCGCGACCACCTGGAACTCCGGCTGCCACAGCTGGTACCTGACCGACGACGGCTTCAACGCCACCATGTATCCCGGTTTCGCGACGCAGTACGTGCACCAGCTGCGCGAGCTGCGGCTCGAGGACTATCACGTGGTGGCCGCAGACGCGGGTGCGCGGGCGGCCCGGATCGCGGCGGTCTCCTAGCGGGCGAGCCGGCCGACCCGCCGGAACGACGTGAGCCCGGCGCGCGCCCGTAGGTGCCGCCGGGCTCGTCTCGCTAGACTCGGTTCTTTCGACGATCAAGGTCGCGGCCGCCGGGGCATCCGGTGCGCCGCGGCGGGCGAGGAGGTGAGCGCGGTGGCCGAGTATCGGATCGACGATCTGGCCCGCGCGGCGGGCACCACCACCCGCAACGTGCGCGCCTACCAGGAGCGCGGCCTGCTGCCGCCGCCGATCGGCAAGGACGGCAGGGCAAGCATCTACGACGAAACGCACCTGGACCGGCTGCGGCTGATCGACGCGCTGTTGCAGCGCGGCTTCACCACCGCGCACATCGCCGATTTCATCACCAGCTGGGAGACCGGCAAGGACCTGACCGAGGTGCTCGGCCTCCAGCACGCGGTCACCGCCGCCTGGGCGAAGACCGAGACCTTCGAGGTTCCGCGCGAGCTGATCGAGACGCTGCTCGGCGCCGAGGCCGCCGATCTGGTCGACCGGCTGACCGAGATGAAGCTGGTCCGGGTCGAGGGCGAGACCGTGGTGTTCACCGACACCCAGCTGCTGGCCTCCTTCGCCGAACTGCACGAATACGGCTTGGAGCTACGCACCCTCATCGAGATCTACGCCAAGGTCGCCGACCGGATCGACGACATCACCCATATCATGATCACCGCCGCCAAGCAGCACATCATCGACGAGCACGGCCCGGGCTGGCTGCCCGAGACCAGCGGCGAAATCGCCGAGACCACAACGATGTTGAACAAGATGCGGGAGCTGGCCACCGCCTCGGTGCACGCCACCCTCGCGCGGTCGCTCGACGTGACGCTGCGCCGCGAACTCGGCGAGTATCTCGCCACCGCCGCCGAGCGGGAAGCCAAGCGCACCGGCAAACGCTCCTGACGCACGTCATCGCCGCGCGTAGAGCACCGCGGCACAGCCGTACCCGACGGCGGTGAGCCCGAGACACCACAGCACCGCCGCGACGGCCTGCCCTCCCCCGCCGCTCGCCAGGAGACCGCGCACGGTGCCGATCACCGGTGTGGCGGGCTGATTCTCGGCGAACGAGCGCAGCCAGCCGGGCATGGTGCCGATCGGGACGAACGCGCTGCTCACGTAGGGAACGAACATGACGGCGTAGGTGAATCCGCCCGCGGCCTCCGGACTCCTGGCCAGCACGCCGAGCGCGACTGCGATCCAGGTGACGGCGTGCACGAACAACACGATGAGCCCGAACGCGGCCGCCCAGTCGAACATGCCTGCGCCGGAACGGAATCCGAGCGCGAAGGCGATCGCGAGCACGATGCCGACGGCAGCGAGGTTACGGACGACGCCCTCCCCCACATGTCCCGCGAGCAGCGCCTGCCGGAAGGCGGGCAGCGTACGGAACCTCTCCACAGCGCCGGAGATCATGTCCGTCGATACCGCCGTCGCGGTAATGGACGCGCCGAAACCAGTGCACAGCAGGATGATTCCCGGCAGCACATAATCGAGGTAGGGCATGCCGACCTGGATCGCGCCGCCGAAGACGTAGACGAACAGCAGCATGATCAGGATCGGCAGCAGCAGCGAGACGATCAGGGTGTCGCGGCTGCGCAGGGTACGGCGCGTCGCGCGCCGGAACATGACCGCGGAATCCGCGACCGCCGCCGCCAACCGTCTCATCCGCGCCGGGCGAGTGCGCGCGTCGTCCTGCCAGGGCTGGACAGGCGGGTACCGAAGGCGTTGGACGCGGTCAGGATCACGTCGCGGCACGCTCGACGATGTCGGCCGTGCGCCGGGTCGCGTCCGAGCTCGAATGCAGCCGCGCAGCCAGGCTTTTCGCCCGCTGCCTGGTCTCCGGTGCGAGCAGGGTCCGGACGCCTTCGGTCAGCCGCTCCGCGTCCAGCCGCTGGAACGGCAGATGCGCGCCGACTCCGAGCCGTGCGACCTGACCGCCCCACATCGGCTGATCGAACGACACCGAGCAGACCAGCGTCGGCAGGCCTGCGCGCAGGCTCTCGAAGGTGGTGCCGATTCCGCCGTGATGCACGGCCGCGGCGCACAGCGGGAAGACGATGTCGTGCGCGAGCGGTCCGACGACCCGCACGTTCGGGCCGGTCTCGGCGTTCGCGGCGTCCAGATCGCTCCATCCCGCGCTCACCAGCCCGCGCCTGCCGAGCCGCGCGCAGACCTGCTCCACGATGGCCAGCACCGCGTGCGTGTCTCTGATGGGCATGCTGCCGAACCCGAAGTACACCGGCGGCTCGCCCTCCGCGATCCAGGCCAGCACCTCGCCGTGATCGGCGGCGAGCTCACCGACCGCCTCGCGCGCCGAGCGCTCGAGCGGCAGGAAGCCGACCAGCGGCCTGCGCTCACCCCACTCCTCGGCCAGACCAGGCACCAGCGCGCGATCGTAGATCTGCACCTCGGGCACGCCGCGGCGATCCAGCACGGCCGCCGGGCTGGCCACCGACCTGCGCAGGCCCAGTTCGCGGCGCAGCTGGTCGAGGTAGCGCAGGAAGACCACCCGCCGCAGGTTCTCGGCCAGCGCCCAGGTCGCGCGGTTGACCGCGGCGGGTGGACGCCAGTGCGGCGGCAGCGCGCCGGGGAACGGGTACGCCCCGTTCTTGCGGCCGGGGAATCCGTGCATGGTCACCATCGGCACCCCCATCGCCTCGGCCACCGACGCGGCCCGATCCTCGGTGAGCAACGTGGAGACGATGATGTCGGCGTCCCGGCAGACCTCGACGACCTCCCGGTTCATCCGCTCGGCGTAATCGGCCATCTGCTTGCCGACCAGCTGCATCAACCGGAAACTGCTGCCCGCGGCCAGTGCGCGCTGCCCCTCGTCGGAGGCGTACAGCTGCTGCACGTCCGGACCGCACGGGATCGCGGTCAGCCCGGTGCGCGCGGTGAAATCGATGAGATTGGGCGGAGCGCCGACGGTCACCTCGTGGCCGCGGCGGCGCAGTTCCAGACCGAGCGCCACCGCGGGTTGCACGTCCCCGCGCGTGCCGGTCAGCGGTATCGCCACCTTCATGCCGTCGCCTCCCGCCGGTCGGCGCGATTCTCCCTCATCGGACCTCCTGCGTCCGTACGGTGGTGGCCATGCACGTCGCGTTGTTCACCGACTTCCATCCCGCCACTCTCGGCGGAATCCAGACATCGGTGAACGCCCTGCGGCGCGGTCTGGCACGGGCCGGTCACCGGGTCACGGTGTTCGCCGCACCCACGCCGGAATCTACCGAACCCGACTCGGACCTGGTGGTCCTTTCGGCACTCGCGGGCGTGCGGGTGAACGGATTCGCGATGGTGCTGCCGACGCCGGAGAACAGTCGCCGCATCGACGCGGCCTTCGCCGACCGCGGTCCGGTCGACGTCGTGCATCTGCACACCACCTACGGTGTCGCGATCGCCGGGCTGCGCGCCGCGCGCCGCCACGGGATTCCGGTCGTGCAGACGGTGCACAGCCGCGACGACGCGTTCATCCAGCACACCTCGCCGACGCCGTACCTGTCCGCGCTCGCCGTGCGGGTGCTGCACGGCCGCTTCGTCGCGCACCGGGAATCGTTGTCGCACAACGAGGAATCTCGCGCGGCACGGCACGCCTGGCACACGATGGTGAACCACGCGCGCGCCGCCGACCGGGTGATCGTGCCGACCGAACACTTCGCCGACCGGTTCCGCGCGCACGGGTTGGACCGCCCGATTCGGGTGATTTCCAACGGTATCGACGACGCACTGCTCGATGCCGCCCGCGCCGCGGCCGCGATCGCGCCGTCGGCGACCGACGCCGCCGGGAGCAGCGGCGAAACAAGCGAAACCTCAGCACCTTTCACCGGTAGTAGCGCGAAACACGCAGCGCCCCTTCGTGTGCTGTGGTGTGGACGGTTGTCGCCGGAGAAGCGACTGCTGGAAGCCCTCGAAGCCGTCCGCCGAACGCCGGGCTGCACGCTGGACATATACGGCACCGGAGATCTGGAGGCCGCGGCCCACGCCGCGATCGAGGCGGGCGGACTCGCGGACCGCGTCCGGCTGCACGGCGGCGTGCCTCAGCTCGATTGCCTCACCGCGATGGCGGCGCACGACGTACTGCTCTTCCCCTCGACGGGATTCGACACCCAGGGCATGGCGCTGCTGGAGGCCGTCGCCATGGAGCTGCCGGTGGTCTACTGCGATCCCGATCTCGCGGAGACTGTGCCGCCGGGCGGCGGTGTGCGGACATCGGCCCCCTCGGTCGAGTCGATCGCCGCCACCCTGCGCGATCTGGCCGCCGATCCGGCGCGGCTGATTCCGATGCGAAAGGTCCTGAGCGAGTATGCCG
Source organism: Nocardia sp. bgisy134 (assembly GCF_057708325.1). Classification (NCBI taxonomy): domain Bacteria; kingdom Bacillati; phylum Actinomycetota; class Actinomycetes; order Mycobacteriales; family Nocardiaceae; genus Nocardia; species Nocardia sp. bgisy134. The sequence continues at coordinate 413,260 of NZ_JBYIRW010000001.1, read as the reverse complement.
ACACGGCTCGGCAGTCGCGGCTGACCGATCGGATCGTCGCCGAATACACCGACCTGACGGGCGGCGCCGACCGCGCTTCGGCGCAGGCGGCCATCCCCACCGCTCCCGGTCGTCTCCCGCTGCTCGGTCACAGCCTCGCCGCGTTGCGCGGCGGGCTGCCGTTCGTCGCCAGGCTGGCCGAGATCGGGCCGATCGTGCGCATCTACCTCGGCCCGCGCCCCGCCTATGTCCTGACGACGCCCGAACTGATTCGCGAGGTCGGCTTCGGCGAGGCCGGGTCGTTCCATCGCGAGGAGCTGCGGGAGGCGATGCACGAGGTCATCCACGGCGCCTCGAACGTGCTCAGCGGCACACCGCACGAACTGCGCCGCCGCATGATCGCCCCGGCGCTGCGCAGGCGCAGGCTCGCCGAGTACACCACCGTCGCCGCGGAGCTGGTCAACGCGTGGGCCGACGCCCTTCCCGCCGATCGCGAGCTGAACCTGGTGAACGAGGCGCACCGGCTGGTGCTGGACATCATCTCGGCCACCCTGTTCACCGCCGATTTCGGCGCGGCGGCGAAACGCGAAGTACGCGAGAACATTCCGTGGCTGCTCGGTCAGGTGATCCAGCGGGCCGCGCTGCCGCCGCCGGTCCGGCGGGTCCGGGTCGTCGCGAATCGCCGCTTCGCCGCGAAGTCCGCCGCGCTACGGGCGCAGATCGGTGCGGTGGTCGCCGAATACCGCAGGGCCGACCGGGATTTCCACGACGTGCTCTCGGCGCTGGTCCGCCACACCGACCCAGAGACCGGTGCGCGTCTGTCCGACGAGGAGATCGTCGACGAGCTGATCCTGATGCTGGCGGCGGGCGTCGGCTCGACGGCTTCGATCATGGCCTGGGTCTGGCACGAGACCATGCGCAACCGCGAGGTCGGTGACGAATTGCGCAGAGAACTGGACGATTTCGTCGGCACCGCGCCGGTCCGCTCGGACCACGTGGTCGCGCTGCCGTATCTGCGGCTGGTGGTGCTGGAGACGTTGCGGTTCTGGGGGCCCTGGGTGAGCACGCAGACCGCCGATGGACCGGTCACCGTCGGCGACGTCACCCTGCCCGACGGCGCGACGGTGGTGTACAGCCCGTACCTCGTGCACCACACCGAGCGCTACTACCCCGCGCCCGAAACCTTCGATCCGGATCGGTGGTTCGCCGGACGGGTCGAGGAGATCGACAAGAAGGCGATCCTGCCGTTCGGCGTGGGAGAGCGGCACTGTCCCGGCAACAACTTCGCCGTCATGACTGTCACGCTCGCCACCGCGGCGCTGTTCGCGCACTGGCGGCCGACGCCCGATCCGAAGTACCGGGTGCGGCCGACCACCCTCGATTTCGTGCCCTCGCCGTCCAAACTGCCGGTCGTGCTGCACCACAGATGATCGGCGCGCGGCGTACCAGGGCGACGATCGGCGTAGCAGAGCACGACCGACGCGTGCGGCTGCGACATCCCGTTGTTCCGGGCTGGGACCTGTCCATATCCATCGAACAACCGGGCGGGCGACGTACGCTGCTCGGTGAGCGTGTGCGCCTACGACCGACCGATGGAACGGACCGCCCATGGCCTACGGACGAACCACGATTCCGCCCCTCCCCCTGCTGCGCGCCGTCGAACGCTTTCGCGACGCGCTGGCCGTGCTACATCGGAGAACGGTCCCCGGCCACATCGCGCTGATGGAGATGATGACGTCCGGCTGGCTGGCGCAGGCCATCGCGACGGCCGCCGAGCTCGGCATCGCCGACGAGCTCGCTCACGGTCCGCGACAGGGCTCGGAGCTGGCCACCGCGGTGGGCGCCGACGAGGACGCGCTGCACCGGCTGTTGCGCCTGCTGATCAGCCACGGCATCTTCGCGCGGCGGCGTGACGGCGCCTACCGGCTGACCCCGCAGGCGCGGGCACTGTGCCGGGACAACCCGGTCTCACTGCGCGACGCCTTCCTGTTCTTCGGGTCCGCCCAGCATCGCGGCCACTGGTCGCATCTCACCGACGCGGTGCGCACCGGCACGCCCGTGGGGCCCGCGCTGAACGGGATGCCGTTCTTCGACTACGTGCAGACCGACCGCGAGCTCGGCGAGCTGTTCGACAACGCGATGACGAGCATCAGCACACTCGCCCTCGAACCGCTCTTGGCCGCACACGATTTCGCGCGCTACGACACCATCGTCGACGTCGGCGGCGGCCACGGCAGCCTGCTCGCCGAGATCCTGCTCCGCGCACCGCGATCCCGCGGCATCCTGTTCGACCTGCCCGAGGTGGTCGCCGACGCGGCGCCGGGTCTGGCCGAACGCGGCGTGATCGATCGCTGCACCGTCACGGCCGGATCGTTCTTCGAGTCCGTACCCGAAGGCGGCGACGCCTACCTGCTCAAGCACATCATCCACGATTGGCCGGAACCGGACGCGGGCCGGATCCTGCGCACGCTGCGCACCGTCATGCGCCCCGACGCGCGGCTGCTGCTCGTCGAACTGGTTCTGCCCGAGCACAATCGGCCGCATCCCGGCAAGTACATCGATATCGAGATGCTGGTGAACGCCGGGGGCCGCGAACGGACCGAATCGGACTATCGAGAGCTGTTGGCGCGCTATGGCTTCACGTTGCTGCGCGTCATCCCGACCGCGTCACCGGACAATATCCTGGAAGCATACCCGGCCGATCGGTAGCATCGTGGCAGTGCTCCAGAGGGGGAAGCCATGGCACACGACGAATCTCGCGATCGTTCCGAGGACCCGCGCGCGCACTGGCGGCATCTGCCGCCGGAGCCGCCGGAGCCCACGCGGCACATCGAGGAGATCTATGTCGGACCCAGCGCGTCCGACTACGCCCTCCCTGCCGCCGACCCCGATCAGGACTTCATCCGGCGCTACGGCGGCTGACGCTCAGGTCGTGCACACCAACGCCTGCGCTATCAGCGCGAGGTAGAGGGCGAACACGAAGGCTACGGCAGGCAGGACCGGATGTTCGGGCTTGCCCGAACGCAGGAACCGCCATTCCCCGTACACCGGAATCAGCAACAGCGCCACGGGAATCCACGCCGCGACGGCTCGCACACCGCTGCGCTCCCACGGCTGGACCAGAACCGAATCGACCGCCACCGCGAGCACGGCGAACCCGAGGATCGCGACCGCACAACCCGTGACCCCCCACCGATTCGAGTACAGGTGCTCCCCCGGCCGCCGTTCCCGTGCGGTCTTGCGGGCGAACTCGAAATGCAGGAACGCGCCCGCGAAGATCGCCACGGCGGCGACCGCCTGCCACCGGGCGGCGACCTCTCCGGTGTCGATCGCCGAGATGAGCACGTAGCCTGCGATCAGGATCTGAATCGGGTACGTGACGACGAGATTGAGCAGGATTCCGGTGCGCACCGCGGCCGACCACCGCTCCACGGCCCACAGGAACAATCCGTACGCCAGGACCGCCGCGATCGCCACGCCGGAGACCGCCGCCAGGACGAGACTCGCGCCGACCGCTCCGATCGCCAGCACGCCCATGGCCGCGCGCAGCTCGCCCGTGCTCACCGCACCCGTGACCAGGGGCCGATCCGGATTGTGCACCCGGTCGTAGTCCAGGTCCTTCTGTTCGTCGACCATCCGCAGATACAGCAGCACGAAGGCGACGACGACGATGCGCGAAACTGTGGCCGAGCTCGGCTGCCACGGTGTCTCCGGCTGGGACACCAGGGCCGCCGTCCCCTCCAAGGCCAGCACGAAGACGACGGCGTAGAGCAGGTAGTGCGGCTTGTACATCACGGCGGTGAAGCGCGCGAGACGCCGCACCGAATCGAGCGGGCTCGGCGCCCGCACCTCGCTGTTCACGCCCCGCCCCACCGCTCCCACGCCGTGACCTCGGTCGCGGGCAGCCTGCGCGGGGTCTCCTTCGGCGGGCCGGGCAGCAGGTGCGCGACCGGAAGCAGCGCGACCTGCGTGACCTCGTCGAAGGGGATGGCCAGCAGCTCGGCGACCTCGCGCTCGTAGGCCAGGTGAGCGGTGGTCATGGTGCCGCCGAGCCCCCGGTCGTGCAGTGCGAGCAGGAAATTCCAGACGGCCGGATAGATCGAGCCGTAGAAGCTGGCCAGGTGCAGCGCCGAACCGGTCGCGGGCGGGCGGCCCAGCGAGCACGCCAGCACCAGCGCGGGCACCTCGTGCATGCGTTCGGCCAGGTATTGGCCGGAGGCTAGGTCGCCGAGCTGATCGGGTCGCGGGGTGCGGGCGGACAGGTACGCCGCGAAACCCTTGCGGTAGAACTCCGCGATCTGCTGCCGGGTGCGCGGGTCCTGGACGACGAGGAAGCGCCACGGCTGCCGGTTGGTGCCGCTCGGCGCGTGTGCGGCGGTGTCGAGGCAGTCCAGCAGCTCGGCGCGGTCCACGGGGCGGGTGAGGTCGAGTCGTCTGCGGAACGCGCGGGTCGTCCGCAGCAGCTCGGCGGCGTTCATCGTGGGTCCGCGAGTGACTCGGAATCCAAAGCGTCCGCGTCAAATTCGAGGTCGACGCAGGCCGCGACGGCGCCGGCCTGCCGGATCTCGCAGTGCACGACGGTGGTGTCGAGGCCGGGCTCGGTGATCTCGGCGACGCACTCGGCGTGCAGATCCAGTTCCACGAACCGGTCGAAGGTGCTTGCCAGACAGACCAATCGGGGCTGGTCGCGCAGCACCATGCTCAGCGCGGTCTGCCTGCACGCCTCGATCAGCAGGCTGCCCGGCACGTGGTCGAGCTGGTGATCGAACAGGAACGGATGGGACAGATCGGGGACGAGGGCGGCACGGGCGACGCGACCGTCCCTTTCCGGGGCCGCGATCACGACATTGCGCCGGTTCTCCCGGCCGACCACGGCCGCCTCGGCGCGCTCGCCCAGCGCCGCCGCCCCGTGAAAGGCGCCGATTCCCAGGCTCTCTCGGAATTGATCACGCAGCGCGGCCCACTGCCTCGGCGTCGTCCAGGAGAACGAACCGTCCACGGTGAGCATCGGCTCGCCGCCGGAGAAGATCTCCAGCACCATGTCCAAGCCCTGCAATGCCTCGCCGCGGCGATGCCTGCGCGGTACCCGCACCTGCATCACCAGATCGGCGGGTGCGATGCCGATCTCCCACGCCGGGGTGTCCGAGCCGGTGCCGTTGAAGGTCCGCACGATGAACGCCATATCCGCGGGCACGCCGTAGAACTCGTGGGTCGAGGCGATCGCCGCCTGCCGCGCTGCCTCCATCACCACCAGTGGGTCGTGACGCATGCCGAGCGATCCGGCGTGGTCGCCGTAATAGGCATGCATGCGAGGTAGTTGCGCACCGACCAGGAAGGCGTCGGGCCCGATGGCGTCCAGTGAGGTGACGAACACCTCCGAGACCGCGCAGCGGTGCGCCTGCTGCCTGGGGATGGTGCGGTTGTGCGTGGCGGTCTTCTCGACTGCCGCGGGTGTTGTCACGATCGGCCCTCCAACCATTCTCGCGCGGCCACCGGCGGCAGCGTCTGGCGCTGCGAGCCGACCCGCATCGGAAGCACATAGGACCCGAGCACCAGGACCGACCAGGGATCCAGCTCCGCGCCCGCGGCCCACGCCGAATACAGCAGCCGCGCACCGTCCGCGTCTTCGGCCGGGCCCGCGTCGATTCCGGCGCGGCGCAGCGCGTCCAGGATCGAGCGCAGCGCGTCGTCGCGGTCGAAGCTGCGCACCGGGACACTCGCGTACAGATCGGCGGCCAACGCGCTGACCGCCGCGGTGCGGTCCACCCGCGCCGCCGCTTGCCCGAGCAGATCCGCGCGGGTGTCCTCATCGAAGTAGACGGCCAGTTCGCGCAGCACGTCGGCCGGATCGTCGGGGGTGTGCACCAGGTTCAGCAGGAAGTTGTGCCTGCCGAGCACGTAACGGAGTTCGCCGGGTTTGCGTTCGCGCGGATCGGTGGCGCCCTTGCCCTCGGTGAGGCGGATCGGCACCGGCAGCGCGTCGTCTGTGCCGTGCACCACCAGCACCAGCACCTCCGAGATGCCGATCAGCAGATCGGCCAGCCGCCTGCGCTCGGGCGAGGCGATGTTCCACGCGAAGTACCACAGCGCGCGCACCAAGTGCCGGTTCACCCGCATCCGGTGCGCCGCGACGACGCGGAAACCGTTGGCGGGCAGCCATTGCAGGGTCGGTTCGATGGCGCGCGCCACGATCGCGTCCGGTTTGAGCAACAGCAACGAGTGCTGCCTGGCGAAGCCGACCGGATCGATGCCGAGGCGCTCGAGCTGTTCGACGGCCTCCTGCACGTACGTGTCGTCCGCGTAGGCGTCGATCTTGGCGGCGGTGGGCGTCAGCTCGGCGAGCAGCGCGTGCAGCGACGCGCCGCCTCGATCCAGTGGCGTCGCCGTCATCGCGGCACTCCGCCGAAACCGTTGGCGGCCAACACTTCGTCGATCGAAGGCAGCGGAACGCCGAGGTAGCCGGATTCCAGGCAGTAGTCCAGCAGCAGGCGCAGGTACTCCTTGCCGGTGGGCGGCGCGGGGCGGCCGAGCAGTATTTCGGCGCCGGTGGTGTCGAAGTCGAGCCTGCGCACGAAGTAGCTGGTGTAGAGCGCGCCGATCCGGCGGTAGTACTCGCGCTCGACCGGATCCAGATCGTCCTCGGCGAACGCCGATTCCGGCACGAAGGTCGCCACCTCGAAGGACGGGTACTCGGCCAGCACGTCGGACACCTCGCGCAGCGAGAGCGCGTCGCGACCGAGCGCGTGCAGCGTGCGGTACCTCGCCGAGTCGAAATCCAGTACGGCCGCAGCGATCACGTCGGCCACGTGGTCGACCGGCGCCAGCGCCAGCGTGGCGTCGTAGCGGCCGGGCAGGGTCCGCAGCTTGCCCTCGACCATCAGCTTCACGACGGTGTAAAGGTTCTTGTATTCGCGGATCTCCCCGGTGGACACAGCGCCCGTGACGATGCCGGGCCGCACGATCGCCCACTGGAGTCCCTGCTCGTCTGCCGCACGCACCATTTGTTCGGCGCGGAACTTGCTGCGCTCGTAGCCGTTTCCGAACGACTGGCCGACGTCGAGCTCGTCCTCGCGGACCGTCCCTCCGCGCATCCCGCACACGTACGCGGTGCTGACGTGCACCAGCGGCACATCCCACTCCAGCGCCAAGGCGATCGCGTGTTCTGCGCCGCGCACGTTGAGCTCGTCGTAGTCGGCGGCGGGCGCGTCGAAGGCGGTGGTGGCCGCGCAGTGCACGATCACGCCCACGCGCTCGGCCAGGTCGGCCGTGTCGCGCGCCGACAGGCCGAAGCCGGGGCGGCGGATGTCACCCGCCACCGGCGTGCCCGCCTCCAGGACCGTGCCGTCGTTGCGGACGATCTCGGCGTTGCTGTGCAGCACCGCGGCGACCGGCCTGCTCGCGGCCGAGAGCCGAGCGACCACCTCGGCGCCGACCAGGCCGGTCGCACCGGTGACCAGCACGGTCTCGCGCTCACCCATGACCGTTCCCCCGTGATGCGCCCACGACCAGCGCGATCACCTCGCCGACCCGGCGGACCCCGACGAGGTCCTCCGGACGTTGCCTCGGTAGCTCGAAAGCCCGCTCCAACGCCACGGTCAGCTCCATCAGGCGCAGCGAGTCGAAGCCGAGATCTTCCACGAGGCGGTGCTCGTCGGCGAGGTCGGCGGGCGGTTGCGGCGCCATGGTGTGGACGAGGCGTCGCGCCCGGGCGGCCAGGGTGGTGTCGGCGACGGCGGTCATGAGGGTTCGCTTTCCCGGAGATGGGGCTGGTGGCCACCGGTGGTGAGCAGGTCGCGAGCCTCGTCGAGAGGCAGGTCGGTGTTCAGGTAGGCGGCCAGCCGCAGCCAGTCGTAGCCGATCGCGAGGGTGCGCCGCCACTGTTCGCGCGAGTCGAACGAGGCGGGGAAGACGAGCGCCGAATCGGCGCCGCCCGCCACCTCGCGCACCAACGCGACGAAATCGTCTAGGGTCGCCAGCCCCGCCACAGTGTCGCCGCCGCGCAGTAGTTCCGAGAACCGCACCCGGCGTGCGGCATCGAGCCGAGCCAGCACCTCCGCGCGCCGCCGCGTGCCCGGCGGCACCGAGCGCGCGACCGTGGCGACCGGCGCCACGTCGGCGGGCAGCGGATGAACGCCGAAGGCGGACAGCAAGACCCGCACCGCCATGGCGACCATGCGATGCGCGGCGATATCGGCGACACCACCCTGCCCGTTCTTCACCGCGCCAGCCAGATCCTCCCTGGCGTTCTCCAGCACGATGTTCGACCACACCAGGTGCAGTGCGCACTCGGTGAAGCGGCGCGCGGGCAGCGGCGCGAGGGTGACGATCGCGTCGTCGCGGGCCGCGCCGGTCAGTCCCAGCGCGGGCCGGTGCGCGCTCGGCACCGGCGTGTAGGGCGCGACGGGCTTGCACATGGCGAGCGCGGGTTCGATCGGGCCCGCGCCGCGCCACTGCAACCCGACCAGGCCGAGTCGCACGAATTCGGCCAGTTCCGTGGTGATGTCGCGTGGGGCGTGGGCAAGGACGTCGCGCAGGGAATGCTTGAAGACCACCGATCGCCAGGCGCGGGCAGCGTCGTCCGAGAGCGCGAAGACGTCGCGGTCGTGGCGGACGACGTGCACCCGGCCGCCGATGGTCCACGTCGTCACGCCGGGGCGGCGGGCGAACAGGATGCGGTGCGGGTCGTCGGTCGTTTCCTCGATGCCGAGATCGGCAACCAGTTGCCAGAGCGGCCGCCAGGTCGTGTCTTCGGCCGCGCGGCGCGCTCGGGAGTCCGGGAGGAAGGCCGGGGTGTCAGGGTGCGACACCGCCTGTGCCGATCCGGATGCTGTGGCGGACAACGAGTCCGGCTCGACTGTGCGGTGTCCATTGGTCGTCGGCTCGGGCATGGCGTCACCGTTGTCCCCTCGGAGGGTCTCGAAGGTCCACGTCCCGGGGTCGCTCAGCTCCCGGTAGCGGTCGATGACATCGCGAGGGCCGATGCGATCGAGCTGGCTCGGCAGCCATTTGGTCTCGAGATAGGTCTCGCCACGGCGGGCCGCCCACGCCTTCATGGCTTGCAGCAGTCCGTCGCGGGCCCATTCGCTCGCCTCGTCGTGCGCGCGCAGCGTGCGCAGCGCCGCGGCATAACGCAGCGCCTGCACCGCGCGGGCCGTCCACCACTCCGACATCCGAGTTCGGAAGTCGTCGTGCGGAAGCAGCGCGCGCAAGCCGTCGATGTCCACCGCGCCGGGCCGGGCCACCGTGGCGCGCAGGAAACGCTGGCAGCGGTTGAGCAGATCCTCGTTCAGCGCCGCCGGATCGCCCGCGGCCGCCTGACCGAGCTGACGTCGCAGCTGTGCCACCGAGCGGGTGCGGACCTCCACGCGGCGACCGTCGATGAACAGGACCGTCGGCAAGGTCGGCAGGTCCTCGCTTCCGGGGACGACCGCGAGGAAGTCCACGTCGGAGCCTTCGTTGCCGAAGCCTTCGGCCAGCGATCCTTCGAACAGCACCGCCGAATCATCGTGCAGTGCAATACTTTCCAGCGCGGAATCGAGGAGTCGACGCACGCGCTCGGTCGGCAGGGCGGGCACCGGCTCGGCGGATGCCAATGGCCGAACGTCCTCCGTGCGCTCGGCGCGGGACACCATCGATCGCGGGCCGTCCGGCGCCGCGCCGTCCGCGTCTGCGGATCGGCGGTCTTCGGGGGCAGCGGATCCGGGCTGCGCGGCGGCGGTCAGTGCGGTTGTTCCATCGGCTTCGTGGACTTCCACCCCAGTGAGTTCGCCGTCCCGGAACAGCTGCCACAGGTGGCGGCGGCGCGGCTTACCACTGGACGTGCGCCGGATGGTGCCCCGAGGACCCGTGACGATGGTGATCGCGGCGGCGGGGCCGAGCTCACCGCGAATCACCCTGTGCGCCTGAGCTATCCAGTCGCCGGAGGGGGCTTCGGCGAACAGCGCGATGCCCGGTGCGCCTATTTCGGTGAGCGCGACAGCGGCCAGTTTGCCTTTGGTGAGACCGGTCTCCCCCGCCACCCGGGATTCGATGTCTTCCATGAACACCGAGCGCCCGCGCACCTTGAGGCTGGTGCCCATCCTTCCGAGCACGAAAACCTCACCGCGGTACAGGAATCCGGCATCGCCGGTGCGGAGCTCGCCGTCCCGGATCCGGGTCGCGCCGCCGTCGTCGTCCCCGGTGTAGCCCATGGCCACCGAATCGCCGACGACCACTAGTTCGCCGAGCACGCCGTCGGGCAGCTCGCGCCCCGCCTCGTTCACCGCGCGGACGGTCGATTCCGGTGTCGAAAACCCCAGGCCGGTGATCCACCCCGAGCCCTCGACCCGGTGGGCGTCGTCCAGGGTCGCCTCGGTCAGCACCCGAACCGGTTGGCCGAAGCGCAGATTCGGCGTATCGAGGCGCAGCGCGGTGATCGGCCGTCGCCGGGCCGAGGAGGTCACCATGAGCGTGGCCTCGGCCAGTCCGTAGGCCAGGGTGTAGGCGTCCGTCGAGAATCCGCGGGGGCGGGTGAGCTCGGCGAACGCCTGCAGGTCGGCCACCTCCACCGGCTCGGAGCCGACGGCCAGAGTGCGCCAAGCGGACAGGTCCAGATCGGCGATCTCCTCCGGCCGGACGCGGTGCGCCACATAGCCCAACGCGAACGACGGCGAGGGCGTGTGCTGGGCCGAGGCCATCGCGCGCAGCCAACGAGCCGGGTCGCGGACGAACTGGTCCGGGCGCATCAGGTAGAGATCGCCTTGGTTCGTGACGGTCGTCAGGAACGCGCCGACCAGGCCCATATCGTGGTAGAGCGGCAGCCACGACACCATGGCCTCGCCGGGACGCCAGTCGACGAGCCGGGAGATCATGGCGATGTTGTTCGCCAAATTGCGCCAGCTGACCCGCACCCCGCGCGGCGTGCCGGTCGAACCCGAGGTGAACTGCAACAACGCGCAGTCCGCTGGTGCGCCCAGTTCGCGCCGGACGGGCGCCTGCGGCCGCCGTGCCCCGATCACCAGCGGCTCGTCGGTCCGATCGGCGGCGACCGCCGCCCGGCGCACCAGGTCCTCGAATTCCGGCGAGGTCACGACCAGCCGCGGCTCGGCGGCGGCGAGGATGGCGGCGATGTGCGCGACGATCTGGTCGAGATCGCCGAACATGGGCGGCGCGATCGGCGTGAACACACCGCCGCAGGCCCAGACCGCGTAAAAGGCTGCGGTGCAGGCGAATCCGGTGGGCATGATCACGCAGGCGCCCGCGCCGCCCGCGAGTCCGTGTTCCCGCATCAGCGCGGCGATGGACCACGACTGCTCGGCGAGTTCGTGATAGCTGCGAAACTCCCAGCCGTCGGCCTCGTCGGCCAGGTGGACGCCCGTCTCCCGCGCCGGCCGCAGGAGCCAATCTCGCACGGCCGCAACATCTTTGTCAGATACCATCGCGGTGATCTCCTTCGGACAGCACAGTAACCGTTCCGGCCGTTCCGTCCACCCGAATTCGCATACTGGTCCGTATTCTCTTCGTGACGTCCTTGACCTGAACGACGGTCGGCACCCCGAGCTCGCGCGCCACGATCGCCACGTGGGTCAGCGGGCTGCCGCGCTCGATCACCAGCGCCGACGCCGAGGGCAGCGCCGCGACCCAGCCGGGGTCGGTCCGGTAGGCCACCAGGATGCCGCCCGCGACATCGCCCGGCTCGCCGACGACCACCGCGTCGCCTTCCACGATTCCCGCCGCCGACGGCGTGCCGCCGAGGACGGTGCCCACCGCCGCCGCGGGCATCTCACGGACCGGCACCCAGCCCTGCGCGGCCAGTTCCGCCCGACCGAACGCGCCACCCCTGGTGACGAACCGCGCGGGCGCGACCAGCTCGGCGTCGGCGGCGCACTGCGCCTTGCGGGCGGCGACCAGCGCGCGCAACGGACCGGTGTCGGCGCCCTCGTAGCAGCCGCGCAGTTCGTCCACCGTCAGGTGGAACACGTCGGCGAACTCGTCCAGCACGCCGCGTTCCGCCAGATCCCGGCCCATCGCCCGGATCATCCGCTTCACCATGCCGAAAGCCCTGGTGCGGCAGAACCGCAGGCGCTCGCGATGGGCGGCGCACCGCGACACCTTGCCCCGCAGGCGCTCGTAGACCCGGCGGCGTGCGCCGCGCACATGGGCGTCGAGATAAGCCTCCGCCTCGTCGCCCCGATCCGACGGCGCGGCCGCCTCGTGCACCCGGCCGAGCGCGCTGCGCAGCATGATGAACAGCCCCGAGGGGTCCTCACGCAGATCCGGCGTCTCCAGCTTCAGTTCGTCCAGGCTGCGGTAGCCGTAGCGGTCCAGGTAGGCGTCCACCTCGGCGCCGAAGCCGGGATGATCGGCCAGTGCGGCGAACAGCCGGTCCGGCGGGGTCGACCGCACCAGCGCCGTCAGCTCCGGATCCGCGTCCACCGTCCTGGCGAGCGCGGTCATCGCGCGGGCGGGCTCGGCCGATTCGACGTCGGCGCCGGGCCCGACGACCGCGTAGAGGAACCACTCGGGCGCCTTCGGTAGCAACGCTTTGGTCAGCGCGTAGAGCAGGCCGGTACAGGTCAGCAGGATCGCGTCGAGCACCATCAGCGGGCCCCACCGCTCGACGAGATCGCGATCGACCCTGCGGTAGGCGACATAGGCCTCTTCGCCGGACAGCGACGCGTAGTCGAGTCCGTCGTATTCGTCGTAGACGCGGTAGAACTCGGCGAGGAAGTCGTCGACCATGACGTCGATGCCGAACAGCCGGCGCAGATAGGTCGCCGTGGTCACCGCGCGGGAGCGCAGGCGGGCGAGCGGGTTGCGGAAGACGAAGGGCCGCAATGTCTTCGCGAGATCCTCGGCCAGCGGCTCGGCCACCCCGAGCGCGGCCTCCAGCACCCGGCGATTGAGCGGGTAGCCCGGCGCGATGCCCACCATCCGGTACCAGTGCAGCAGGTTGTAGTACACCCGGCCGTGAAAGTAGCCGAGCAGCACCGGAGTCCACGTGTCGGTCTGCCGCAGCTGGGCGGTCGGCACCCGCAGCGAGGCGGCGTAGCCGCGGTACACGCGACCGTAGATGTCCGCGGCGGTGGTGTAGGTCAGCGGGGAGGTGATGCCGCTGAAACTCTCGATGATGTTCGAGTTGTCCCAGATCCGCAGTTCGCCGGGCGCGAGCCGCTCACCCGCGCCGCGCAGCAGTGCGTCCGGTGTGTTCGCGGGCCGCAGTTCGGTGGTGATCGGGCGGGACTGGAGTACCCACAATCCCACGTCGTCGAGCGCCCACTCGATGTCCTGCGGTGCGCCGCAAACGATTTCGATCTTGCGACCGAGTTCCGCCAGCTCGGCGATCTCGGCGTCGGTGAGCACGGCGCGCTCGCGCAGCGCCGCCGCCACCTCGCCGACCTCGCACCCCTGCTCCGCGGCGGGGGTGTAGCGGCTCTCCTTGTCGCCGACGACCGTGTCCAGCACGGCGCCGGTCGCCTTCTCGACGGTCACCGTGTCCGCGTCCACCGCACCGGACACCAGGCCCTCGCCGAGGCCGTACACCGCGCTGATCACCAGTTCACCGGGCGCGCCGGTGCTGGGATTAGCGGTGAACAGCACGCCGCCGGCCCGTGCCGCCACCAGCCGTTGCAGCACCACGCCCGGCGCGCCGCCGACCGGAAGCGCCCGCGCGAAGGCGTACCGTATCGACCGCTCGGAGAAGGCGGACGCCCAGCAGTCCCGCACCCGGTCGGCCACCGCGGCGACCCCGTTGACGTTGAGGAAGGAGTCGAACTGTCCCGCGTAGGAGTGCTCGGCGCCGTCCTCGGCAACCGTCGAGGAGCGCACCGCGATCGGCCCGCCGCCGATCCTGGCGTACCCGTCGGCGATCAGTTCCCGCAGCTCGGCGGGCAGCGGCGCGGATTCGATCGCGGCGCGCAGTTCTGCGCCCAGCGCCAGCGCGCGCTCCAGGTCGTCCGCCGCGCCGATCGCGGAAACCCGCTCGGCCAGTCCGTGTTCGGCGAGAAAGCGCTCGAACGCGTCGGTCCCGAGCGCCACCCACTCCGGAACGCGGAAGCCGCCGTTCTGTACGGCGTGCAATCCGCGCGCCTTGCCGCCCGCCCGCGCGACGATCGTCGCCAGTTCGTCCCACGACCCGAGTACCTGCACGGCATCTCTCCCATCGCCCCTGATCGACGCGCCGGAGCCGGGCGCCCCGGGCTCGGTATCGGCCACGCGAAAACCAAGGGTTTGTCTGGATATATCCGAGTTGTCGGCTTGGCGTTAGCCCCTGATCCAGTGGTACCAGTTCCCGAACAGTTCGTCGCGCGGCGCGTGACACCGATATGCTGCGGGCAGTTCGTGGGTTCGGTGAGGAGTGATTCGGCGTGGGTTGGACGTTCACCCCGGACGAGTTCGCCCACGTCTGGCGGGAAACAGCGGTGGATCGTCACCCGTACCCGCTGCGCATCCTGGAGACGCCGCGCACCGAACACGAGGCCGAGGCGCTTCGCGCGCAGCTGAACCAGCGCCTGCCGCTCGGCGCCGACCCTGATCTGTCGGCTTGCCTGCGAATCCTCGCCGAACCGCACACCAGGATCGTCGCCATCGGCGGCGCGCACACCCCGAACACCGAACTGCGCCTGCTGGCCTGCACGGTGTACGACCGCGCGGTGCTCGCCGTCCAGGAACCCGGCGCCCGCGCCGATTTCGGCGGCCGCGTGCGCATCTCGATCGGGCACGCGAGCAAGCTCGGCAGCCGCATCGCCACGCTGCTGCCGAGAACACCCGCCGGGCGCGAACCCGCCCGCGCCGCCACCGCCGCCGCGGTCCGCGACACCGAGACCGTCGTCGCCGCCCAGCCCGCCGCGACCCTCATCCGCAGGCTGTTGCTCAAGCCGCACACCGCCGAGGGACACCTGCGCATCGAAGCGCGGCTGGACCGGGACGAACCAGTCCCCGCGATCCACTACACCTGGATCGATGTCCAGGGCGACGGGCGTTATCTGATCAAAGCAGGCGACACGGTGCACATCGTGCCTGCCTCGCCGGAGCAGATCGCCACACAACTCCAGAAACGCATTCCGGCACAGGCCAGGTGAGCGGTCGCCGCGGGTTCGTCCGGCGGCGCATGTTAGGCATACCTTCGTCTTCGCTGCGGTTTTCGACGGACTCCGTCCGGCGGCACCCATTAGGCTTAGGCGGACCGACCGATCAACGGGGGTGCGCATGACGATCGAGAGCAGCCGAGCCGATATAGCGCGGTTCAAGCAGGAAGCGCAGACAGGCACCGTCAAGTTCGACCCGGACGCCGCGCGGCGGTGCGCCGAGATGTACGAGAATCAGGCCGACCGGCTGATCTATCTGCAGCAACGGCTCGAATCCGTAGCCGAACTACAAGGATTCGGCGGCTTCGTCTCCGCGCAGCAACTACAGGCAGGCTTCGGACACAAAGCACGCGACGCGGCGGCACTGCTCGACCACTACATCGAGGCCGCCTACCGCATGAAGGAGGCGTTCCTGATCAGCGCCGGACTCTACGAAGAAGCCGACGCCGCCAACGCGGCCGCGCTGCGCGCGGTGGAAACGAGGCTGCCCCGATGACCGGCACCGACCCCACCTACATCAACTCGATGGAGCACTTCGAGTCGATACCGCACGAGGAGATCTACGCCAAGACCCAGCAGATCGACGCCGGTGAGATCCTGCGCGCGTCGGTCACCTGGCTCGAGGTCGCCGCCGCGCTGGCCACATCGATGCCGCTCACCCGCGGCGGGGCTGATCGCGTCATGAACGGCATGGAATGGGAGGGCGCGGCCGCGAGCGCCGCCTATGCGAGCACCCGCAGCTTCGCTTCCTCCGTCGACGAACTCAGCGCCGTGATGGGACAGGTCGGCGCGCGGCTCGGCGGCGTGGCGGCGGCGGCCGAAGCGGTCAAGCTGGCAGTCGTGCCGCCCGGCAGCTCCGGACCGATCGGCGCCATCGCGCAACTGCTCGAGGCGGCGAACGTCATCGACGCGCAGATGGCGCAGGAAGCGCTGCGGCAGGAAGCCGTGCTCGCGATGAACATGGTGTACAAGCCCGCCTACACGATGGCAGGCAACGGCGTCCCCGCACTGCCGGAACCGCCTGTGCTGTCCGCCGTTCCGGATGCCGGGGTGATCCCGCAGTCGTCGAACGGATCCGCGGGGTACGGGGCACCGGGCAGCGAAGCTCCCGAAGGGACGGAAAGCGTTCCGCCGGAGTCGGATTCGCAGCCGGAACCGCCCATCGATTCGGTACCCGATCCGTCGGCCCCGGAATCGCGGACGCCGACCCCCGACGCACCGCCTTCCCAAGACGTGCCACCGCCGACTCAGGAGGCCCCGGCACCGCCGACCACCGAGGCACCGCCGCCTACCCAAGACGTGCCACCGCCGACTCAGGAGGCCCCGGCACCGCCGACCACCGAGGCACCGCCGCCTACCCAAGACACGCCACCGCCTACCCAGGACATCCCGGCCCCGCCGACCCAGGACGCACCAGCGCCCACGCAAGAGGCTCCAGCACCGCCACCCACTCTCGACGCGCCACCAACCCAGGAAACTCCGGCACCGCCGACCCAGAACCCGCCGTCGCCTACCCAAGAGGCTCCGGTGCCGCCGCCGATCCACGAGCCGCCTACTCAGGACGTCCCACCCCCTACCCAGGAAGCCCCGGCACCGCCACCAACCCAGGCGCCACCGACCCTGGACACACCCCCGCCCGCCCAAGAGCCCCCGGCACCGCAAGCCCCGCCGACCCAGGACATTCCTGCCCCGCCGCCCACCCAGGCACCGCCTCCGCAGGAACCCCCGGCTCCGCCGACCCAGCAGGCACCCCCGCCTCCCCACCACACACCCGCTCCGCCACCCACCCAGGAGGCTCCGCCGCCACCCGCCCCACCATCCGGCGAAACCCAGCCGCTCCCCGACCTGGGCGGCCAACCCGGCGTCACCGGCCCCATCCCCGAAGCCCAAAACCAGGGCTCCTCCCACACCGACCAACCCGGCGTGGTCCCCCAATCCGGTGCAACCAGCTAACACACCGGAACCCCCAGAGCCTCGCCCCTTTCGCACTCCTCGCCCACACCACAACACCGCGAGGAGTGCAGAGGTATGCGAGCTGCATGTGGCCCTACCAGCACCAATTCGGCGCTAAGCCCCACTGCGGCAAGCGGTTTCGCGCGGCCACGCACACCGCTCGCATGCCTGACACACGCCACGCCGCGAAGAGTCCGATATGCGCCATGGTCGGCAGACCAGATCCTAGGCGGCGCTGACCTGCTGCGGCACGCACGTGGTTCGCACAGTCGCGCACATGGCGCCCCTACTCCTCGCAGACCCTCCGCACTCCTCGCACACGCCGCAACCCCTGCGAGGAGTGCAGACGGTATGCGAGGCGCGTGACGCTGACGGCAGTACCAGCGCGGCGCCAGGCCAACTGCGGCAGGCAGTTTCGCGCGGCCTTGCACACCGCTCGTACTCCTCGCAGACATTTCGCACCGCCAGGCACACGCCACACCCGCGAGGGGTACAGACAGATCCGCTGTGCATGGCGCTGACAGCAGTGCCAGCGCGGCGCTAGGCGAACTGCGACAATCGGTTTCGCGCCGCCTCGAACACGCTCGTACATGCCGTAACCGCTGCGAAGAGTGCGGTATGCGCCATGGTCGGCAGACGAGAACCTCGGCTGCTACGCCATCTGCGGCACGCGGTTTCGCCCGGTCCCGCACAGCGGTGTACACCTCACACGCGCACAGCATTGCGAAGAGCGCAGCCTCACCCAGCACCAACGCGCAACTGGGCTGCGGTACGCGGTCCGGCCTACCGCTGCTGCTCCTCGCAGACCCTCCGTGCTCCTCGCACACGGCGGAACCCCTTGCGAGGAGTACAGATAGGTATACGACGCGCGTGACGCTGACGGCAGTGCCAGCACGGCGCTAAGCCGCCTGCGACAGGCGATTTCGCGCAGCCTCGTACACCGCTTCGC
Source organism: Nocardia sp. bgisy134 (assembly GCF_057708325.1). Lineage (NCBI taxonomy): Bacteria > Bacillati > Actinomycetota > Actinomycetes > Mycobacteriales > Nocardiaceae > Nocardia > Nocardia sp. bgisy134. The sequence continues at coordinate 395,314 of NZ_JBYIRW010000001.1, read as the reverse complement.
ACTCCTCGTACACGCTACAAGCGCCGCGCGGGGTACGGACGGTTCCGATACCCATTGCGCTGACGGCAGCACCGGCACGCGCTAGACCAACTGCGGCAGGCAGTTTCGCGCGGCCTCGTACACCGCTCGTACTCCTCGCAGACATCTCGCACCGCTAGCACACGCCACAAGACCCACGAGGGGTAGAGACAGTATCCGATGCGTATGGCGCTGACACGCAGTACCAGCACGGGCTAAACCAACTGCGACAATCGGTTTCGCGCGGCCTCGTACACCGCCCCAAGCCCCGCGGGGGTGCAGGCGGTATCCGATGCGCGTGACTCTGACGCCAGTACCGTTGCGGCGCTGGGCTGTTGCGATACGCACAGCGTCGCATACGCCCCGCACAGCCGGTGGGTGGATGAGGGATGCGCGCCGGGCGGGGTGGCCCAGGGGGAGGGTTCAGGCTTTGACCAAGTCGTCGGCGTGAATTACCGGGCGTTGCATGGTGTCCGGGAGTTCGGTGGTGGAGCGGCCAAGCATGGTGGAGAGTTCGGTGCTGTCGTATTCAACGACGCCGCGGGCGATCAGGCGGTGATCGGCCGAGAGGAGGTCGACCACGTCGCCGCCGTAGAAGCGGCCTCGGACGGCGGTGATGCCCGCGGCGAGCAGGGAGCGGCGGCGTTGGGCGACGGCCTGGACGGCGCCGTCGTCGAGGACCAGGGCGCCGCGGCTGTCGGCCGCATGGCGGACCCAGAATTTGCGGGCCGACAGGCGGACCGGGCGGGCGGCGAAGGCGGTGCCGACGGTGCCGGAGGCGAGTGCGATGGCGGCCTCCTCGGCGGCGGCGAGCAGGACGGGGACGCCCGCGTCGGCGGCCAGCCGCGCGGCGGAGAGCTTGGAGGCCATGCCGCCGGTGCCGAGCGCGCCACCGCTGCCCGCGATGACGCCGTCCAGATCGGCGCTGCTGCGGACCTCGGGGATGAACTTCGCGGCGCCCTTGCGCGGATCGCCGTCGTAGAGGCCTTCCACGTCGGAGAGCAAGATCAGGGCATCGGCACCGACCAGGTGCGCGACGAGGGCCGCGAGCCGGTCGTTGTCGCCGAACCTGATCTCCTCGGTGGCGACCGTGTCGTTCTCGTTCACCACCGCGACCGCGCCGAGCGAACGCAGCCGGTCCAGGGTGCGCTGGGCATTGCGGTGGTGCTCGCGGCGGGAGAAATCATCGGCGCTGAGCAGCACCTGCCCGACGGTGCGGCCGTAGCGTGCGAAGGAGGTGCCCCACGCGTGCGCCAGCGCCAGCTGACCGACGCTCGCCGCCGCCTGCTTTGTCGCCAGATCCCTTGGGCGGCTGGACAACCCGAGCGGAGCGATACCCGCGCCGATGGCGCCGGACGAGACGACGACGACGTCCGAACCCGCGCGCATGCGGGCCTCGACGGCGTCGGCGAGACGGTCCAACCGCGTCGTGTCCAGACCGCCCTTCAGGCTGGTCAAGGCCGACGAGCCGATCTTCACCACGACACGGCGCGCCGAGGCGATCGCCTGCCGCGCCTCACTGAGCCCGCCGGGCGACACCGCGTCCGCTAGCTCCGAATTCACCTGCGTCACAACTGAACTCCCTGTACCGCAACCGAAAGTGCTGTCCGGCCTACCACACCGGCCGTCCCGCCGCCGGACGGTAGAAACCGTTCGGCGGCGGCGCTTTTCACGACCGGTCCTCGTCCTCCGTGACCAGGCCGCGGCGCACCCGCGAGGCGTGCTTGCGCTCGGCGGCGCCGACCCGGTCGCTCTGCTCCAAACGAACATCGGTGCCGCGACCGGTCGGCACGCGATCGATACCCGCCGAGATCTGCGGCTCCCAGTCGAAGCTGACGTCGCCGATGGTGACCGGGGCGCCCGGTTCGGCGCCGAGGCGCACCAGCTCGTCCTCGACGCCGAGGCGGGCCAGCCGGTCGGCCAGGTAGCCGACGGCCTCGTCGTTGTCGAACTGGGTCTGCCGCACCCAGCGCTCCGGGCGCGTGCCGCGCACGATGAAGCCGCCCGGCTCCTCCGGATCGGCGATCACGCTGAAGCCGGACTCGTCCACCGCGATCGGCCGGATCACCGGACGCTTCGGCGCGGCCTTCGGGTGCGCCTCGCGGTATTCGCGCACCAGGTCGGCGAGCGCGAAGGTCAAGGGGCGCAAGCCCGCTCGGCTCACGGCGGAGATCTCGAAGACCGGCCAGCCGCGCTCGGTGAACTCGGCCGTCACCATCTCGGCCAGCTCGGCGGCGTCGGGGACGTCGGTCTTGTTCAGGATCACCACGCGGGGGCGATCGGCCAGATCACCGAGACCGGCGTCGGCGGCGAGCGCGGGCTTGTACGCGGCCAGCTCGGCCTCGAGCGCGTCGACGTCGGAGACGGGGTCGCGGCCCGGTTCGAGGGTCGCGCAGTCGACGACGTGCGCGAGTACCGCGCAGCGCTCCAGGTGGCGCAGGAAGTCCAGGCCGAGACCGCGGCCCTCACTGGCGCCGGGGATCAGGCCGGGCACGTCGGCGATGGTGAAGGTGGTGTCGCCGCTGGCCACCACGCCGAGGTTCGGAACGAGCGTGGTGAACGGGTAGTCGGCGATCTTCGGCTTGGCCGCGGAGAGCACCGAGACCAGCGAGGACTTGCCCGCCGACGGAAAGCCGACCAGACCGACGTCGGCGACCGACTTCAGTTCCAGGACGAGATCGAGCTCCTCGCCGTCCTCGCCGAGCAGCGCGAAACCGGGCGCCTTGCGCGCCTTCGACGCCAGCGACGCGTTGCCGAGACCGCCGCGTCCGCCGCGGGCGGCGATGTAACGGTTGCCCACGCCGACCAGGTCGGCCAGGATCTCGCCGTCCTTGCCCAGCACGACGGTGCCGTCCGGCACCTTCAACAAGAGGTCGCCGCCGGTCTTGCCGTCCCGGTTGCCGCCCTCGCCGGGCTTGCCGTTACCAGCCTTGGCGTGCGGGTGGAAGTGGAAGTCCAGCAGGGTGTGCACGTTGCCGTCGACCTCGAGGACGACGTCGCCGCCGTTGCCGCCATTGCCGCCGTCCGGTCCGCCGAGCGGCTTGAACTTCTCGCGGTGCACCGACGCGCACCCATGACCGCCCTTTCCGGCACGCACGTACAGCACGACACGGTCGATGAATTTCGACATGGGTCGAATCATCCTCCTTCTGGGCTGGTCGTTCTTCGAGGGCTCGCGCGGATTCTTCGGCGCTCGCCGCCATGAGAACGCGAAAAGCGGGTCAGGGTGACGTACCCTGACCCGCTCGGCTTTGTCTGGATCGGCTAGGCGGTCAGGCCTGAACCGGCTCCGGGACGACGATGTTGACGGTTTTGCGGCCACGCTTGGTGCCGAACTGGACCGCGCCCGCCTCGAGGGCGAACAGGGTGTCGTCACCGCCACGACCGACGTTCACGCCGGGGTGGAAGTGGGTGCCACGCTGACGCACCAGGATCTCGCCTGCCTTGACGGTCTGGCCGCCGAAGCGCTTGACGCCGAGTCGCTGGGCGTTGGAATCGCGTCCGTTCCGGGAGCTGGACGCGCCCTTCTTGTGTGCCATAGCTGAGTCTCCTCGGGATGTCTTACTTGATGCCGGTGACCTTCAGGACCGTCAGCGGCTGACGGTGACCCTGGCGCTTGTGGTAGCCGGTCTTGTTCTTGAACTTGTGAATGCGGATCTTGGGGCCCTTGGTCTGCTCGACCAGCTCCGCGGTCACCGAACGCTCGGCCAGCTTGGCCGCGTCGGTGGTCAGTTCGGCGCCGTCCACCACGAGGACGGGCGAGAGCTCGACGGCGGAACCCGGCGCACCCTCGATCTTTTCGACCTTCACCAGGTCACCGACCGCGACCTTGTACTGCTTTCCGCCGGTCTTGACGATCGCGTACGTTGCCATCGGTCGGCTTCCTCCACTCGATGTCTTCTCGTGCTTCATTCACGCCACAGGTCGCGACGTGAATTGTCTTGGCTGGTTGCCGCACGGGGCGCATACCTCGCTGCGTCAAGCAGCTTCGGGCGCATCGCCAGGCAGCGACCGTCCAAGGCTACCAGACCCCCGGTCTACGACCCAATTCGGCGGCTGGCACCCGCTCGGCAACCCGGTCACGCGCGGATTTCACCGAGCTGTCCGACGCCCGAACGGATTCGGCCGGTCGCCCCTCTCGGGTCCGACCGGCCGAATCACCACACTCGCTCAGCTGGGCGAATCGACCGGCGGGCCTGCGGGACGGCCGACGGCCCTGCGGCGCGGACGCCCACGCTGCGGCAGTTCGACCGGCTCGGGCTGCTGCGAATAGTCGACCGCGGGCGCGCCGCCCTGGTCGGCGCTGGACAGCACGAACACGGCTCCGGCGCTGTCGGCCGCGGGCGCGGCCGCCGAACGCGCCACCCGACGACGGCGAGGCACCTGCCGGGGCTCCGGTTCACCGTTGGCAACCGCTCGATCGGCGGCGGCGACAGCGGCTTCCGCGACCGCCACCTCCTCCCGCACCGACGGCGCGGGCTCCTCCGTCACCGAAACCCGAGCGACCTCCGCCGGCGCCGTCACGACGGCTTCGACCTGCTCCTCCAGCGCCTCGGCGACCTGCTCGGCCACCTTCTCGACCTCGGCCTCCTCGGCGACCACCGCTTCCGCGACGGCCTCCTCGGCCACGACCGCGACGGCTTCCTCGGTCACCGCTTCGACCTCGGCGACCGCCTCGGCCCACGGCTCGACCTCGGTGGCCTCCTCGGCAACCGCCTCCTGTGCGGCAGCCACGGCGTCGGCCACATTCGCCGCCACCGCATCGGCATCGGTCGCGACGACCTCGGCCTCGGCGACTGCCTCCGCGCCCTGCTCGGCATCGGCGTTGTGCGCGGCCATGGCCAGCGCCACCGGATGCGCCCGCTTGACGGCGGCCTCTTCCTCGGCCGCCTCGCTCGGCGGCGGCGTGCCGTTGGTGGCGGCCGCGGGAGCCGCGCTCTTGTCCCGGCCGCGCCGACGACGCGAGCCGCCCTCGCGACGGGCCGAGGTGTCCTCGGCGGGCGTGAGCTCCACCGGGTAGGTGTGCACCAGGATGCCGCGGCCGTGGCAGTGCTCGCAGGTAGTCGAGAACGCCTCGACCAGCCCGGTGCCCAGCTTCTTACGGGTCATCTGGACCAGGCCGAGCGAGGTCACCTCGGACACCTGGTGCCTGGTGCGGTCCCGGCCGAGCGCCTCGGTCAGGCGGCGCAGCACCAGGTCGCGGTTCGACTCGAGCACCATGTCGATGAAGTCGACGACGATCATGCCGCCGATGTCGCGCAGCCGCATCTGGCGCACGATCTCCTCGGCCGCCTCCAGGTTGTTCCTGGTGACGGTCTCCTCCAGGTTGCTGTTGCCCGACCCGGTGAACTTGCCGGTGTTGACGTCGATGACGGTCATGGCCTCGGTGCGGTCGATCACCAGGGTGCCGCCGGAGGGCAGCCACACCTTGCGATCGAGCGCCTTGGCCAGCTGCTCGTCGATGCGGAAGGTCTCGAAGACGTCCACGCCGTTGTTGTCGTGCCGGGAGACCCGCGCGAGCAGGTCGGGCGCGACGGTGCGGATGTAGCTCTCGACCGTGCTCCACGCCCGGTCGCCCTCGATGACCAGCCGCGAGAAGTCCTCGTTGAACAGGTCGCGGATGACCTTGACCAGGAGATCGGGCTCCTCGTACAGCGTCTTCGGCGCGCCGCCGTCCTTGTTCGCCTGCTTCTCGATGGAGCGCCACGTGGTCTGCAACCGTTCCACGTCGCGGGCCAGCTCGGCCTCGCTGACGCCCTCGGAGGCGGTGCGGATGATCACGCCCGCGTCGGCGGGCACGATGTCGCGCAGGATCTCCTTGAGGCGCTTGCGCTCGGTATCGGGCAGCTTGCGGCTGATGCCGGTGGAGGTGCCGCCGGGCACGTACACCAGGAAGCGACCGGCCAGGCTGATCTGGGTGGTCAGCCGGGCGCCCTTGTGCCCGACCGGGTCCTTGGACACCTGGACGAGCACCTGATCGCCGGGCTTGAGCGCCTGCTCGATCTTGCGCTCCTTGCCGCCGAGCCCGGCGGCCTCCCAGTTCACCTCGCCCGCGTACAGCACGCCGTTGCGGCCGCGGCCGATGTCGACGAACGCCGCCTCCATGCTGGGCAGCACGTTCTGCACCTTGCCGAGGTAGACGTTGCCGACCATGGAGGCCTGGCCGGTGTTGGTGACGAAGTGCTCGACGACGATGTTGTCCTCGAGCACCGCGACCTGGGTGGCGGCCGGGTGTTCGGGGAACGACTTCTCGCGCACCACCATCACCCTGTCCACCGCCTCGCGGCGGGCCAGGAACTCCGACTCGGTCAGGATCGGCGGGCGGCGGCGACCGGCCTCGCGACCGTCGCGGCGACGCTGACGCTTCGCCTCGAGGCGGGTGGAGCCGGTGATGCCCTGCACCTCGTCCGAGGCGGCCCGGCCGCGGCTCTTGGCGCGCGGCTCGCGCTCGTGCACGACAGTGTTCGGCGGGTCGTCGTCGGCGGGCTCGGCTTCGCCCTCACCGCCGACCTTGCGGCGGCGGCGACGACGGCGACGACGGCTCGCGCCCTCGGGCACCGCGTCCTCGGTCTCGCTGTCGGCGTCGCCCTCTTCGGTCGCCTCGGCGGCTTCCGCGCCCTCGGCGGTCTCGGCGGCGGACTCGTCCTCGGTGTCGGACTCGGACTGATCGCCCTCGTCGCCCTCGGTGTCGGAGTCGCCGTGCTGCTCGCCGCGGCCACGGCCGCGACCGCGCCTGCCACGTCGGCGACGGCGCGGCTGGCCTTCACCGTCGCCATGCTGCTCGGCGCTGTCCTGCTCGTCCTCGGTGGTCTCGGGTTCCTCCTCGACGACCTCCTGCGCGACGACCTCCTGAGTGGCGGCCTCCTCGGCGCGCTTGGCCTCGCGCTCGGCACGGCGCTGCTTGCGCATCTGCTCGGCGGCCGCCGCGTCGGGCGACAGGAACAGCGGCGCAGCGATGGAGGGCGCCTCGAAGACCGACGGCGCCGCGACCTGCGGCTCGCCGGGTTCGGCGTGGGTGAACAGCTGCGTCGGCTCGGCGCTCGCCGTCGATAGTCCCGTGTGCACCGGATCCGGGGCGGAGAAGAGCAGCCCGCTCGGCTGTGCGGCCTCGGGCTTCTCGGGCTCCGGCGCTGCCGCCTCCGCCGCCTCGGGCTCGGCGGTAGGCGGTTCGGCTGTCGCGGGGGGAGTCGCCGCATCGGGTTCGGCGGCGCCGAGCGCGTCGCGCACCGACTCCGCGACCGCCCGGTCGACGTTGGATTGCGCGCTGCGCGCGTCGGCACCCAGCTCGGTGAGTTTGGCCAGGATGCGCTTGCTCGTCACTCCCAGCCGCTTGGCAAGCGCGTGAACTCGGATTCGCTCCGGCAATTGATCGGCATCCTGTGATGTTGTTTCCAGCGGCTCTTGATCGGCCACGAAGTCTCCTCGGGCCCCCGGGCGCGTCCCTCCCGGTACGGAGTGACGCGGCCAACGCGGGGGACGCTGTCCGTACACCTCACGCCGTCGACGCGAGGTCCTGTGGTCTCGCCCCGCGTGCCCGGTTGTCACCTGGTTCTTCGTCTTCGGGCTAACTGGTCACGCGGCGCCTGGCTGTTGGCTGAACTCCGCGGAAACGAGCGCTCATCCAGCGTGCCTGCGCGGACCGCCACACCCTCAGCAACCGGGCGCGATTGTCCGTGGCAGCGATGATCGGCATCGAACCGCGGTGTCATCCGGTCGTCATCGCAACCGACCATTCGCGTACCTGCGCGAACTGTCGGTGTCGTTGACGACCACTGCCAGTATCCCACATCGTGCGCCCATGGTTCGCCATCGGCGCGTGAGCGGCCCGATGCCCCGGGTTTGCCGCATCGGCACGACCCGGCGTGACAAGGGATGATGTGATGCGCGAGCCCGCGCGGGTCTTGCCGCGCCGGTGCGGCGCGGCGAGTGTGCGGTGGAACTCAGGCGGGGAACTCGGGGAACCAGAGCCCGATCTCGCGCTTGGCCGACTCCGGGGAGTCCGAGCCGTGCACGAGGTTGTACTGGGTCTCGAGGGCGAAGTCGCCACGGATGCTGCCCGGCACGGCCTTCTCCACGGGGTCGGTGCCGCCGGCGATCTGCCGGAACGCGGCGATGGCGCGCGGGCCCTCCAGGACTGCGGCCACGACCGGGCCGGAGGTGATGAACTCGATCAAGGAGCCGAAGAACGGCTTCTCGGCATGCTCGGCGTAGTGCTCCCCGGCCAGTTCCCCGGACACCTGCTTCAGCTCCAGGGCCACGATCTTCAGGCCCTTGCGCTCGATACGGGCCAGCACCTCGCCGACCAGGCCACGGGCCACGCCGTCCGGCTTGATGAGTACCAACGTCTGCTCAGTCACGGCGCACAGCCTAATTGACCCCGCCGCCCACTACCGAACCAGCATCGGCCGCGATGCTCCCGGCCGCGTTCGATCCGCGTCGGCTCGACGAATTCGCAGCCGATTCCGGATCGCTACCGGTTCATCCGCTGACTGGGCAGCAGCCCCTGGTCCATCCGTCGCTTGACCTCGGAGCGCAGTATCAGGATGAACGCCCAGACGGCCGCGAAGAGCACGCCGATGATGCCGATGGACAGGTGGATGAACACACCGAGGATCACCAGGACCTGGAGGCCGAGGTTGAACGGCAGCGCCCAGGACCGGCGTTGCAGGCCCGCGCCGAGAATCATCAGCAGCGCGAGAATCACCAGGTAGCTGCCGGACAACCAGCTGACGCCACCGCCGACGTCGGCGACCACCGGCAGCGCGAGCAGCACCACGATGGACTCCAGGATCAGCGTGCCCGCCATGACGCCGCGCAGGCCCTTCCACGGATCGGGCGCGGCGGCCGCGCTCGTGCCGGGTTGCTCGGCGGCGGCCGCGTCCTCGCGGCGCTCGCTGGGCTCACTCATGCCGTGCTCACCGGCCCCTTCGTGGATGTCGCATGCTGGATTCCCCGTTCACGCGGGGTCCTTTCCGAACAGTGCCCGGGCCGCGCCCGCGGTGACCACCGAGCCGGTGACGACGACGCCTGCGCCCGAGACGGCTTCGACCGGGTCGCCGACCTCCTCGGCGATGGCGATCGCGGTCTCCAGCGCGTCGGGCAGCGTGTCGGCGGTGACCACGCGTTCGTCGCCGAACCGCTGCACCGCCAGATTCGCCAGGCTGTCGATGTCCATGGCGCGCGGCGAACCGTTGGTGGTGACGACGATCTCGTCGAACACCGGCTCCAGCGCCTCGAGAATGCCCGCGGCGTCCTTGTCGCCGAGCACGGCGACGACGCCGACCAGCTTGCGGAAGTCGAACTCCTCGCCGAGGGTGGCGGCGAGCGCTCGCGCGCCCGCCGGGTTGTGCGCGGCGTCGATGAAGATGGTCGGCGCGCTGCGCATCCGCTCCATACGGCCTGGGCTGGTGACCGAAGCGAACCCGGCGCGCACGGCGTCGATGTCGAGCTGACGCTCCGAGCCCGCGCCGAAGAACGCCTCGACCGCGGCCAGCGCGAGCACCGCGTTGCGGGCCTGGTGCTCACCGTGCAGCGGCAGGAAGATCTCGTCGTACACCCCGCCGAGACCCTGCAACTCGAGCTGCTGACCGCCGACGGCGACGCGACGCGCCAGCACCCGGAACTCCGCGCCCTCACGGGCCACCGCGGCGTCCACCTCGACGGCCCGGCGCAGCAGCACCTCCATCGCCTCGGGCTCCTGCTGCGCGATCACCGCGACGTTGTCGCGCGGGACCAGGCTCTCCGGAGCGCGTTTGATGATTCCGGCCTTCTCCCCCGCGATGGCGGCGAGGTCGGGGCCGAGGTAGTCGACGTGGTCCAGTCCGATCGGGGTGATCACCGCGACTTGGCCGTCGATCACATTGGTGGCGTCCCAGGTGCCGCCCATGCCGGTCTCCACGATCGCCACGTCGACAGGGGCCTCCGCGAACGCGGCGTAGGCCATGCCGGTGAGCACCTCGAACTTGCTCATCGCCGGACCGCCGGCCGCGGCGGACTGCGCGTCGATCATCTCGACGCAGGGCTGTAGCTCGCGGTAGGTCTCGACGTACTTGGCCGGGCTGATCGGCGCGTTGTCGATGCTGATCCGCTCGGTGGCCAGTTGCAGGTGCGGGCTGGTGATGCGGCCTGTCCGCCGGTGCAGCGCGGTGAGCAGGGCGTCGATCATGCGGGTGACCGAGGTCTTGCCGTTGGTGCCCGCGATGTGGATCGCCGGATAGCTCTGCTGCGGGGAGCCGAGCAGATCCATCAGGGTGGCGATGCGGGTGAGCGAGGGCTCGATCTTGGTCTCCGGCCAGCGCTGGTCGAGTTCCGCCTCGACCAGCGCCATCTCGGCGAGCTCCACCGGCGATGGCCCCGACCCGAGCCGGGTGCCGCCGCTGTCATCGCGGTACTGCCGCTCCGGCTCGTCGTTCATTTGACTGCCAGTTCCGCGAGCCGCGCCCCGATGCGGTCCACCTCGGCGGCGGCGACATCGCGACGGTTCTTGATCTTGGCCACCACCGGTTCCGGGGCCTTGGCCAGGAACGCCTCGTTACCGAGCTTGGCCTCGGTGCCCGCCAGCTCCTTCTCCGCGGCGGCCAGGTCCTTCTCCAGGCGGCGGCGTTCGGCGTCCAGGTCGACCGCGCCCGAGGTGTCCAGTTCGACGGTCACCGTCGCGCCGCTCAGCCGCACCTCCACCGAGGCGGTGGCGGCGAACGCGGCGCCGGGCGCGGTGAGCCGGGCCAGGTTGGCGACCGACGGCTCCAGCCCGGTGAGGTCGGCCTGCTCCAGGCCGATCAGCTTGGCCGCCACCTTCTGCTTGTCGGCCAGGCCCTGATCGCTGCGGAACCGGCGGATCTCGGTGATCAACCGCTGAGCGTCCGAAACACGCTGTGCCGCACCGGTGTCGGCGGCGATCCCGCTGACCTGCGGCCAGGCCGCGATCACCACGGACTCGCCGCCGGTGAGCGCCTGCCACAGCTCCTCGGTGACGAACGGGATCACCGGGTGCAGCAGCCGCAGCACCGAGTCCAGCACGTTGCCGAGCACGATCCTGGTCGTGGCCGCCCGCTCCTCGGATTCGGCGAACTGCACCTTGGCCAGCTCCAGGTACCAGTCGCACAGCTCGTCCCAGGCGAAGTGGTACAGCGCCTCGCACGCCTTGCCGAACTCGTAGGCGTCGAAGGCCGAATCCACCTCGGCCAGAACCTGATCCAGGCGATCCAGGATCCAGCGGTCGGCGTCGGTGAGCGCCGCGCGGTCGGGAAGCGCACCGGGCTCGGCGCCGTTCATGAGCGCGAACTTGGTGGCGTTGAACAGCTTGGTGACGAAGCTGCGCGAGGCCAGCGCGTGCGGCTCGCCGACGGACAGGTCGCCGCCGGGCTGGGCGCCGCGAGCCAAGGTGAAGCGCAGCGCGTCCGCGCCATAGCCCTTGATCCAGTCCAGCGGGTCGATGCCGTTGCCGCGCGACTTCGACATCTTCTTGCCGAACTGGTCGCGGATCAGGCCGTGCAGGAAGACGTCCTTGAACGGCACCTGCACCGCGCCGGAGGTCTTGCCCGCGACGATGGCCGGATCCTCGGAGACGAACATGCCGAACATCATCATTCTGGCCACCCAGAAGAAGAGGATGTCGTAGCCGGTGACCAGCACGCTGGTCGGATAGAACTTCGCCAGCTCCGGCGTCGCGTCGGGCCAGCCCATCGTGGAGAACGGCCACAGGCCGGAGGAGAACCAGGTATCGAGCACGTCCGGGTCCTGCACCCAGCCTTCGGGGGCGGTCTCGTCCGGGCCGACGCAGATCACTTCGCCCTCGGGGCCGTACCAGATCGGGATACGGTGGCCCCACCACAGCTGACGCGAGATGGTCCAGTCGTGCATGTTGTCGACCCACTCGAACCAGCGCGGCTCCTGGCTGGCCGGGTGGATGACGGTGTCCCCGTTGCGGACCGCGTCGCCCGCGGCCTTGGCCAGCGACTCCACCTTGACCCACCACTGCATGGAGAGCCTGGGCTCGATGGGCTCGCCGGTGCGCTCGGAATGGCCGACGCTGTGCAGGTACGGACGCTTCTCCGCGACGACACGACCTTCCGCGGCGAGCCGCTCGCGGACCTTGACGCGGGCCTCGAAACGGTCCATCCCGTCGAGTTCGGTTCCGGTGTTCGCGATCCGGCCGCGCTCGTCCATGATCGTCGGCATCGGCAGGTTGTGCCGCAGGCCGATCTCGAAGTCGTTCGGGTCGTGCGCGGGCGTGATCTTCACGGCGCCGGAGCCGAACTCGGGGTCGACGTAGTCGTCGGCCACGATCGGGATCTGGCGGCCGGTGATCGGGTGCTCCAGGGTGGAGCCGATCAGCGCCTGGTAGCGCGGGTCCTCCGGGTGCACCGCGACCGCGGTGTCGCCGAGCATCGTCTCCACCCGGGTGGTCGCCACGATGACGTGCGGTTCGTCGTCGTTCAACGAGCCGTAGCGCAGCGAGATCAGCTCGCCCGCGACTTCCTCGTGCTTGACCTCGATGTCGGAGATGGCGGTGCGCAGCTCGGGCGACCAGTTCACCAGGCGCTCGGCGCGGTAGATGAGGCCCGCGTCGTAGAGGCGCTTGAAGATGGTCTGCACGGCCCGCGAGAGGCCCTCGTCCATGGTGAAGCGGTCGCGGCTCCAGTCGATGCCGTCGCCGAGGGCGCGCATCTGCCACTGGATGGCGCCGCCGGACTCGCGCTTCCAGTCCCAGACCTTCTCGACGAACAGTTCGCGGCCGAAGTCTTCCTTGGTCTTGCCGTCGACGGCGAGTTGCTTCTCCACCACGGTCTGGGTCGCGATGCCCGCGTGGTCCATGCCGGGTAGCCACAGCACCTCGTAGCCCTGCATCCGCTTGCGGCGGGCGAGGGTGTCCATCAGGGTGTGGTCGAGGGCGTGGCCCATGTGCAGGGTGCCGGTGACATTCGGCGGCGGCAGCACGATGGAGTACGCGGGCTTGCCGCTCGCGGTGTCGGCCTGGAAGTACCCAGCCGCTACCCAGCGCTCGTACGTCTCGGTCTCCACGACGCTGGGGTCCCAGCTCTTGGGGAGGGCATCGGCACGATTACGCGAGTTGTCAGGGGCTGCGCTGGTCACTCCGTGATTCTAGGGGTTGGCTCGACATGGCCTCGCCGCCTCCCCGCAGCCCGCGCTCCACGGCGCGACCGGGGTGCGGAAACGAAAGGAGGCGGAGCCTTCGGTGGATGAGGGACACCGAACACTCCGCCTACGCCTCACAGCTTACCGGCGATCCAGAGGGCGACCCTGAATACACAAGTAATTCTCAGCTTCCGCCGACGTCATCACCGGGTCCGCCGCATCCGCCAGGACGCGCGGCGCCGACTCCTGTTCGACCAGGTCGCCGTTGATCGCGATGGCGGCCGCCGATCCCGCGCCCGCGGCGGAGATCACCTGGGCGCCCGGGTCGGCGACATTGCCCGCCGCCCAGACCCCGGGCACGCTGGTCCGCCCGCGCGCGTCGGTGACGACCCAGCCGTCCGGGCCCGTCTCGCACCCGAGCGCGGTCAGCACGTCGCCGTTGGGCACGAACGTCGGCGCGACGAACACCGCGGACCGCGGCACCGCGCGTCCGTCGGCCAGCTCCACACCGCGCAGCCTGCCGTCCTCGACCGCCAACCGCGCGACCTCGCCGGTCACGACGCGCACGCCTCGCGCGGCGAGCCGATCCAGCTCGTCGCGGCTTGGCTCCATCGTGTGCGGGAAGAACGTCACGTCGGCCGACCACTGCGGCAGCAGCAGCGCGACGTGCACGGCCCTGGCCACCGCACCGGGTTCGGTGCCGCCGAGCACGCCGAGCGGTCGATCGCGCACCTCGTAGCCGTGGCAGTACGGGCAGTGCAGGACGTCCGCGCCCCAGCGCTCGCGCACACCGGGCAGGTCGGGCAGCACGTCGCGCAGTCCGGTGGCGATGAGCACGCGGCGGGCCGTCAGCTGTCCGCCCGACGCGAGGTGGAGCGTGAATTCGCCGGTGTCACGGTTTCTTTCGGCGCCGGTGACGTCGTCGTCGTCGAGCAGCTCGCCACCGTATCCAGCCACCTCGGCGGCGCCGGTCGCCAGCAACTCGGCGGGCGGCAGGCCGTCCCGGGACAGGAAGCCGTGCATGTGCTGGGCGGGCGCGTTGCGCGGCGCGCCGCCCTTGACCACCGCGACTCGCCGCCGCGCCCTGCTCAACACCAGCGCCGCCGACAGCCCCGCCGCGCCGCCGCCGACGACGACCACGTCATAGGTCGCCCGCTCCGTGTTCTGTTCGCTCATGCCTCCACCTCGCTGACGCTCGGCTCCGGCATGCGCGAAGCGCGCTGGCACATGATTCGCTCACTCCGTTCGCTCATGCCTCCACCTCGCAGACGCTCGGCTCCGGCATGCGCGAAGCGCGCTGGCACATGATTCGTTGTCTCCGTTCACTCATGCGCGATCACCTCCGCGTTCAGGCTGCCGGTCGTGGCCCGATACCGGCAACGAAATTTGCCGTTTCCGGGAAAGGGGCGTGCACTGGGGACATGTATGACCAACCGGGCATCATGCGGGCGCTCGCCGACATCGGCCCCAGGCTGAAGGCGCTGCGCACCCACCGCTCCCTCACCCTGACGGCGCTGTCGGCGACCACCGGCATCTCCAAGAGCACGCTGTCGCGGCTGGAATCCGGGCAGCGCAAGGCGAGCCTGGAGTTGCTGCTGCCCATCGCGATGGCGTTGCAGGTGCCGCTGGACGAGCTCGTGGCGGCGCCCAAGATCGCGGACCCGCGCGTGCACGCCACACCGCGGCAGGTCGACGGATACACCGTGCTGCCGCTGACCGCACGCCCCGGCCCGCTGCAAGCGTTCAAGATGATCCTCCCGCCCGAGCGCAAGGACCCCGATCCCCGCGTGCACGAGGGTTACGAATGGTTGTACGTGCTCTCCGGCAGGCTGCGGTTGATCCTCGGCGAACACGACCTGATCATGGGCCCCGGCGAGACCGCGGAATTCGATACACGGCAACCGCATTGGTTCGGCAGCGCCGGGCGCGGTCCGGTCGAGATCCTGAGTCTGTTCGGCAGCCAGGGCGAGCGCATGCATGTGCGAGCGAGGCCGCGCCGCAGCGCGCGGTGAGTTGCCAGGGCGCGCCGGGAAAGCCGGCCGGTCGGCGACGAATCATCCATTCGCCGCTGGAATCTCAGGGTTTTCCCGGTTGCCGAATCGGACCGGACTAGGGAGTCTGGAAGGGGTGAACCCCCCGCTCGATGCTCTACCCCTGTACTCCCCCGAGCCGCGCTTCCCGCTGGCCGCCGCCTGCACGGTGACGCCGGTCGGCGTGCACGACATGCGCGGCCAGACGGTCGACGAATTGCGTTACCCCCCAACGGCGGCACTGATCTTCGCCGGAGTGCCGGGCGCGGGCAAGAGCACGGCGTTGCGGAGGTTCTTCGGCGCGGACGCCACGGCCGAGACGCCGCTCAGCGGGCCGTCCGGTTCGATCGTCCTGGATTCGCAGCACGCGCGGAACCGCTGGCGGCACCGGCTCGGCTGGCTCCCCTATCCGCTGTGGCGTCCGGTCGTGCACGTCGTGCACTACGCGAGCATCCGGGCGGCGCTGCGCGACGCCGACGGCCCGGTGGTGATCCACGACTGCGGCACCTTCGGCTGGAGCCGCAGGATGATCGCGCGCTGGGCGGCCGGCTACCGCAGGGACCTGCACGTAATCATGCTCGACGTGCCTGCGACGGTGGCCAGGGCCGGACAGTATGCCCGCGGCCGCCGCATCAACGGGATGTTCTTCACCCTGCACTGCCGCCGCTGGGACCGCTTGATCCGCGAGCTCGACACCGGCGACCGCGCCGCGCCCGCTCCGTCCTCCTCCGTCGTCATCGTGGACCGTTCCACCGTCAATCGCCTGTCCCGCGTCGCGTTCGACGGGTGAGCGCGCTCAGGGCACCAGGACCGTCAGCGCCGCGGGCACCGCGCGCAACGTGATGGGCAACATCCCGGCCGGTTCGCCGTCCGCGGTGGCGGGCGCGCCCGGTGCGGTGAGAGTGACCGCGGCGGCGCGATATTGCGCGACGGCCGGATGATCGATGCGCTTGCCCGCCGACAGCGCGGGCAGCAAGCGCAGCATCTCCAGTCGCGACACTGCGCCGACCACCGTGAGATCGAGCAGCCCGTCGTCCATCTCGGCGTCGGGGCAGATCAACATGCCGCCGCCATAGGTGCGGGTGTTGCCCACCGCGACCATCACCGCGTCGGTCTCGATCACGCCGTCGCCCGGCGGATTGTCCACCGCGCCTTCGGCGATGCCGGACAGTGCGATCCGATAGGGCACGGTGAAACCACCGGTGATCTCGGCCAGCGCCGCGACGGTGTAGCGGAGCCTGCCCTTGGGCCAGCGCATGTCGTTCGCGCGCAACGTCACCCGCGCGTCGAAACCGGTGCCCGTGACGGTCGCGAACCACATCGGGGTGGCATCCGGTGCGTCCGACTCGATCCGGCCGAGGTCCATCACCGCGGTGCGCCCCGCGAGCACCACGTCGACCGCGGCCGCCGGGTCGTCGGTGGGGACGCCGAGCGCCCGCGCCAGATCGTTGCCCGTGCCGCTCGGCACCAAGCCGAGCGGCACGCCGGTCTGCGCGACGGCCTCGAGAATCACACAGATCAGGCCGTCGCCGCCGACGCACACCACCGCGTCGGGGCGAGCGGCCGGATCCGGATTCGCCAGCGAATCACGGACCAGCCGAACGGATTCGGCGGCCGAAGGCGCGCGGATCTCGGTGACCTCGACGCCGCGCTCGGCGAGCCGTGCGATGGCCACCGTCGCGGTGTCGTGTCCTTTGCCCGCGCCGGACAACCGGTTCGTGACGACCAGTGCGGAGCGGATGCTGCTCGACGCCTCGCGGCTCATCAGATCAGTTTCCCAGGGTTCATGATGCCCGCGGGGTCCAATTCCCGTTTCACCGCGCGCAGCACCCGGATGCCGAGCTCACCGACCTCGGTGGGCAACCAGGGCCGGTGGTCGGCGCCGACCGCGTGGTGGTGGGTGATCGTGCCGCCCGCGGCCATGATCGCGTCGCCCACCGCGCGTTTGGCGGTCTGCCACTGCGCGATCGGGTCGTCGAGTTGCTTGGCGACGACGGTGAAGTACAGCGAAGCGCCGGTCGGATAGGTGTGCGAGATGTGGCACATCACCAGTGCGGGCGTGCCCTGCGCGCCGAGCGAATCGGTCAGCGCCGCGGTCGTCTTCGCCTTCAGCTCGGCGATATTGGACCAGGTCGTCGCGGTCTCCAATGTCTCGCACAGCACCCCGACATCGAGCAGCGCGTCACGCATGTAGGGCGCGGCGAACCGGCCGTGCTCCCATTCGCGGGCCGCCTGCTCGCCGAGCGCGGTGCCGCCCGAAGCCGCCAGCAACGCGGTCGCCTCGGCCGAGCGCGACGCGACGTGCTCCGCGCTGCCCTCGAAGGTGGTGATGGCCAGGCAGCCCGACACCGCCTGGCCGCCGACGTCACCCGAGCGGGCCAGGTTCAGTCCGGTCTCGGCCTCGTCGGAGAGCCGGAGCACCGTCGGAGCCGCGCCCGCCTGCACCACGGCGCGCAGCGCGGCCGCGCCGGTGGCGAAGTCGGGGAACGACCACGCCTGGTAGGCGGTGGTTTCCGGGAGCGGATGCACGCGCAGCGTGACCTCCGTGATCACGCCGAGCGCGCCCTCCGAGCCGACGAACAGCTCGCGCAGGTCCGGCCCTGCGGCGGAGGCGGGCGCGCGCCCCAACTCCAGCGAGCCGGTCGGCGTCGCGATCCTGAGTCGCTGCACCATGTCGTCGAACCGGCCGTATCCCGCCGAGGCCTGGCCGGAGGATCTGGTGGCCGCGAAGCCGCCGATGCTGGCGAATTCGAAGCTCTGCGGGAAGTGGCCGAGCGAAAGTCCTTGCGCGGCGAGCAGTTCCTCGGCCCGCGGTCCGGTGAGGCCCGCGCCGAGGGTCGCCGTGCCGCTCACCGGGTCGACATCGCTGATCCCGTCGATGCGGCGCAGGTCGAGGGCGATGACGGTGTCGAATTGCCCGCGCACCGGATCCACGCCGCCGACCACGCTGGTGCCACCGCCGAAGGGCACCACCGCGATTCCGTGCTCGGCGCAGTAGGCCAGTACCGCGAGCACCTGCTCGTGGTCGGCGGGAAAGACGATGGCGTCGGGGGCGTCCTGCGGGCCCTCGGCGCGGCGGCGCAGCAGATCGAGGGTGCTCTTGCCGCCCGCGTGCCGCAGTCGATCGTGATGGTCGGCCGACACATTGTCCGCACCGACCACCGCGACCAACCCGTCCCGCTGCGCCGGCGTCAACGCCGACGCGCGGAGTGGCACATCACCCTCATCGCGGCGCGCCACCGGTTCGCCGGACACTCCGAAGACCTGCGCGAGCAGACCGCGGATCTGCGCCGAAAGCGGCTTGTGTCCGGCCGGGATACCCCAGGCGTCCCACACCATACTCGGTACCCGCGCGTGTGCGCCCGGCTTTGCCGCGGGCTCGGAATGCCCGCCTGCCTGCTGCGTCTCGACCATGCGTTACAGTTTGACATATACTGTCAAGCAGTAACTATCGTCCCGCACTCAGCCCGGTGGTGATTCCCGTGACCGATGACCCGGACGCCGAACTTTCGGCCATCGACCTGGCGATCTTCGACGCCGCACGCGCCTGCGTCCAAGAGTTCGGGGTACGCCGGACCACGCTCACCGAGGTCGCGCGCCGCGCGGGCGTCAGCAGGCCGACCGTATACCGCCGCTGGTCCGACACCGGCGCGCTGGTCGCCGAGCTGTTGGTTCGCGAACTGCGCGGCATTCTCACCGCCGCGATGCCCGACGCGGGCCCGGCGCGGACGCGGCTGGTCGAGGGCGTGGTCGAGGGCGCGGGGATGGTGCGCTCGAACCCATTGTTCGGCAAGATCTTTCGCACCGACACCGACCTGATGCTCACCTATGTCTTCGGCAGGCTCGGCCGCAATCAGCGCATCCTCGTCGAACTGTTCGCCGCCGGGATCAGGGACGGCCAGAACGACGGCTCCATCCGGCCCGGCGATCCCGTCCAGCTGGCCACCATGATGCTGCTCATCGTGCAGTCGGCGGTGCAATCCGCGGGCACTGTCGCGGGGTTGCTGCCCGCCCCCGAGCTGGACACCGAACTGGCCCGCGCCATCGACGGCTACCTCCGCCCCGGCGACCCCGAATGACGAAAGGCTGTGCCATGACCGACAATCCGGCGACCCGAGGGGATTCCGCGCTCGATGCCGAGCGCCGCGCGCGCGAGCTGCGCGCCCTCGGCGACGGCGGCGAGATCGACGTGCTGGTGATCGGCGGCGGCGTCACCGGCGCGGGCGCCGCGCTGGACGCCGCCGCGCGCGGACTGCGCACCGTGCTGGTGGAACGGCACGACCTGGCGTTCGGCACCAGCCGGTGGAGTTCGAAGCTGGTGCACGGCGGTCTGCGATATCTGGCGGGCGGCCGGATCGGGATCGCGCACGAGAGCGCGGTCGAGCGCGGCATCCTGATCGGCGCCACCGCACCGCATCTGGTGCGTCCGTTGCCACAGCTGGTGCCCCTGCTGCCGAATATCGGTGCGGCGCAACAGGCATTGATCCGCGCGGGCTTCGTGGCGGGCGATGCCTTGCGGCGCGGCGCGGGCACCCCGGCCGCGACCCTGCCGCGGTCGCGACGGGTCGCCACCGCGGAGGCGCTGCGCTTGGCTCCGACCGTGCGCAGGGCGGGTCTGCGCGGTGGGCTCCAGGCCTGGGACGGGCAACTGGTGGACGACGCGCGGCTCGTCGTCGCGCTGGCTCGCACCGCGGCCGCCCAGGGCGCCACCATCCTCACCAGGGTGGAAGCCCTCGACGTGACCGGGGATTCGGCCACGCTGCGCGACACCCTTTCCGGCGAGACGCTTTCCGTGCGGGCTCGCGCGGTCGTCAACGCCACCGGCGTGTGGGCCGATCAGGTCGACTCGAGCATCGAGCTGCGTCCGAGCCGGGGCACCCACCTGGTGTTCTCGGCCGAGTCGTTCGGCGGTCTGAGCGCCTCGCTGACGGTGCCGGTGCCCGGCAGCACCAGCCGGTTCGTCTTCGCCTTCCCCGCCGCGCACGGGCGGGTGTACCTCGGCTTGACCGACGAAGACGCGCCGGGCCCGGTGCCCGACGAACCGCAGCCCACCGAGGCCGAGGTGGATTTCCTGCTCGACACCATCAACACCGTGTTGCGAGAACCGTTGACCCACGCCGATATTCGCGGCCGATACGCGGGCCTGCGTCCGCTGCTGAAGACCGGCGACGGCAGCACCGCCGACATCTCCCGCCGGCACGCGGTGCTGACCTCGCCGACCGGCGTGATCACGATCGTCGGCGGCAAGCTCACCACGTACCGCCGGATGGCCGAGGACGTCGTCGACGCGGCGGTGCGCCATGCCCGCCTCGACGCGGCGCCCTGCCCGACCAAACGTCTGCCGCTGGTCGGCGCGGTCTCCGGTGCGTCACGAGATCGCCTCGCCGCCGCCCCGCTGCTGGTGGAACGCTACGGCAGCGAAGCGCCCGCCGTCGCCGCCCTCGCCGCCCTCGACCCGGCCCTGCGCGAGCCGGTCGCCCCCGGGATGGACGTCATCGGAGCCGAATTCGCCTTCGCCCTCTCGCACGAGGGCGCACTGCACGTCGACGACCTGCTCGATCGGCGCACCCGCATCGGCCTGGTTCCGGAGGACCGCGCCGCAGCTCTGCCCGCGGCCACCACGGCGCTCGCCACGATCTGATCGACGGCGATCGGCTCCGCGCTCATCGTGTATTCCGGGCTGCGCGGGACAGGCCGAGCGTCCGCGACGTCAGTCGAAGACCCACGTATCGAGTTCGGCGCGCATGCAAGCGCGGGGCCAGCGGTCGAGTCCGTGCTCGGCTTCGGCGGTGCGCAGGGCGCGCAGGCCCGGCGTCTCCTCGGCGGCCGTCAGGTACCGGAAGCCGAGGCGCTCGTAGTACGGGCCGTTCCACGCCACCTCGACGAACGTGGTCAGGGTGATGGTGAGCACTCCGTTGGCCCGCGCCCAGTGGACGGCGCGGTCGATGAGCCGCTTGCCCAGGCGTTGCCCGGCGTACTCCGGATCGACCGACACCTGATCGACGTGCGCGTTGCCGTCGACGAGGCCGAGGACGAGATAGGCGATCGGCCGGTCGACAACGTCGGTCGCGACCCAGGCCCGCCCGTCCTGCTGGAATTCGCGCAGCGTGGCGAGCGTCGGCGGCTCGTCGTCAGCGACGGCGGTCATACCGATGTCGGCGAACGGTTTTCCGGCCGCCCGCTCGATGTCCCGCAGAACGGGCAGGTCGGCCTCGGTCGCCGGTCTGATGGAGGGCATGCCAGGAGTATTGCCGGATCACCGGGCGAAAGTCGCGGGGATTTCCAGATCATCGAGGAGATCACTCTCCATGAGACGCACACCCGGGCAGGCGACGTCACGTGATCGGGACGACAGCGGAGAGCCCGAGAACACCGGACGACCGCGAAGTCGGCTCGATCACGGCCGACCGATCCGCCGGGCGAGGACCGGACAGCCGACCTCGCCCGACTCTCCGCGCTGCCCTGCGGATTCCACGGCCGGAGCGACCGGTCGGGCGGGTCCCCGCGGCCTGTTGCTGTTCCGATCCGCCCCGTCACGTCCTGTGCGAGCCTCTATGCTGGACGCCGGTAGTGCGCGGGAAGGAGGCGCGGGTGCGCAAGAACCCGTCGACCGTAGGGATCGCGCCGGGCGATGGTCTGATTGCACGCTTCGGCGCGGTGGTGGTGTATCTCGCGGGTGAAACCGCTTCCACCGACCGGATCCTCGGCGCCATCGAGGCCGTCGCCGAAGGTGATCATCCCGGGGCCGCGATCGCCCAGCGGCTGGCCGCCGTCGTGTTCGGCAGCGGCTCCGAGCCACCGCCGTTCGGCGTGGTCGCCCCGACCGACGACGGCACCGTGATCCTGCTGCGCGGACCGGTCGCCGCCGAGATCCACGGCGCGGAGGGCGCCCGCAGGCTCTCCGGCGCGCGGGCGTTCACCTGGGTGGACGAGATCGTGCGCGAACCGGTGCGCCGGATCACCGTGGGCGCCGACACCGGCTCCCCGATCACCCCGCTGCCCCGCACCGACCTCCGCGCGGGCGCCGTGCCCGGCGGCGGCTTCGAATGGCGCGTCGCCGTGCGCAAGGCGAGCGCACCGAAGACTCCGCCACGCGCCGCCGCCACCGCGAACCCCGGATCCGCCGAACCACCGGCGACCGCGCCCGCGGGCTTCGAAGCGTTGACGGACGACTCCGACGACACGCGAAAGGACGCCGACTCCCCCGTCGAGTCGAACGCCGGATCCGGTCGGCCGTCCGCCGCTCACCCGCAGGACATCGGCACCAGGGCGATGCCACTCGCCTGGTCCCAGACCGCAGGCTTCGGTTCCGCGCGACCCGAACCCGTTGCGTTGCAGAAGAATCCGGCCACGCGCGGCGTTCGCGTCCCGCCGCCACGTCCGCCGAAGGGCTCGCCCGAAGCCCCGACGGGGGCGCTGGTCTTCGAGGACACCGCCTACCCGCTCGACCGTCCGTATGTCATCGGCCGCAGTCCCACCACCGACGATTCGGTGCGCAACGCCATCGCGTCCCCGCTGTCGGTGCCCAGGGACCGGCACGTCTCCCGCGTGCACGCCTACATCTCGCTGAACCGGGGCAAGGTCTTCGTCCGCGACGCGTCCACACCCGCGGGCACCTATGTCGCGGGGCCGGGCACCGACACCTGGACGCGCATCGGCACCGCCCCCGTCGAGCTGCCGCCAGGCTGGCGCATCCGCATCGGCGAGAAGGTGCTCACCCACCGCACCGACGAACGCCACCCGGCCACCGCCCAAACGCGTCGTTCCTGAGCCTCGCCCGGCCGTTGCTCAGCGCTGCCGCGGTGCGACGGCCGATTCCGGCCCGACGAGGTATGCCGGGCCCCGCGCCGCGGCCTACGATGCGAAGAGCGCGGCAGCAGTCCTGCTGAGACAGTCAGTGCGCGGAGAGGACAATAAGGACATGCATCGACAGGGCCCCACCGAGGACATCGATGAATCCGCGCTGACCGTCACCGCGCCCAAGGAGCAGGCAGCGGGCATCACCGCCGTGGCCGTGGCGCTGAAACGCTCGGTCGAGGAGATGGGGGTCGTCCGCACCGCGCGCACGCTGACCAGGCTCAACCAGGTCAACGGCTTCGACTGCCCCGGCTGCGCGTGGCCGGAGCCCACCGGGCACCGGCGGCCCGCCGAGTTCTGCGAGAACGGCGCCAAGGCCGTCGCCGAGGAGGCGACGCTGCGCACCGTCACGCCGGAGTTCTTCGCCGCCCACTCGGTCGCCGAGCTCGCCGGGAAATCCGGATATTGGCTCGGCCAGCAGGGCAGGCTGACCCATCCGATGGTGCTGCGCCCGGGCGACACCCATTACTCGCCCCTCTCCTGGGACGAGGCGTACCGCGTGATTGCCGATCAGCTGCGCGAGCTGGCCTCGCCCGACGAGGCCGTGTTCTACACCTCGGGCCGCACCGCCAACGAGACCGCGTTCCTCTACCAATTGCTGGTCCGCAGCTACGGCACCAACAATCTGCCGGACTGCTCGAACATGTGCCACGAATCCTCTGGCGCGGCGCTCATCGGCTCCATCGGCATCGGTAAGGGCTCGGTCTCGATCGACGACTTCGGCAAGGCCGATCTGATCATCGTCGCGGGCCAGAATCCCGGCACCAACCATCCCCGCATGCTCAGCGCCCTCGCCGACGCGAAGGCCAACGGCGCCAGGGTCGTCGCGGTCAACCCGCTGCCGGAGACGGGTCTGCTCGGCTTCCGCGATCCGCAGACCGTGCGCGGCGTCACCACGGGCGTCGCGATCGCCGACGACTTCCTCCAGATCCGGCTCGGCGGCGACATGGCCCTGTTCCAAGGTCTGGGCAAGCTGCTGTTCGAGGCCGAGGACCGAGCGCCGGGCACCGTCGTGGACCGCGCGTTCGTCGATGCGCACTGCGCCGGCTTCGCCGAATACGAAAGCCACACGCGCGCGGTGGATCTCGACGTCGTCGCAGCCGCGACCGGACTGTCGAGGGCGGAACTCGGGCGCACCGCGCGCCTGCTCGCCGAATCGCGCAGCACCATCATCTGCTGGGCGATGGGTCTGACCCAGCAGGCGCACGGCGTCGCCACCATCGAGGAGGCGACCAATCTGCTGTTGTTGCGCGGCATGATCGGCAAACCGGGCGCGGGCGTGTGCCCGGTGCGCGGGCACTCCAACGTGCAGGGCGACCGCACCATGGGCATCTGGGAGAAGATGCCCGACTCCTTCCTCGACGCGCTCGACCGCGAGTTCGGCATCACCAGCCCCCGCGAACATGGATGGGACACAGTGCATTCCATCCGCGCCATGCGCGACGGCAGGGCCAAGGTGTTCTTCGGCATGGGCGGCAACTTCGTCTCGGCCACGCCCGACACCGAGGTCACCGAGGCCGCGCTGCGCAATTGCGCACTGACCGTGCAGGTCTCGACCAAGCTGAACCGCAGCCACGTGGTGCACGGACGCACCGCGCTGATCCTGCCCACCCTCGGTCGCACCGACAAGGACGTCGTGGGCGGCGTGAAACAGCATGTGTCGGTGGAGGATTCGATGTCGATGGTGCACCTGTCCACCGGCCGCCTCGAACCCGTCGGCGATCAGCTGCGCAGCGAGGTCGCCATCGTCTGCGAACTGGCCCTCGCGCTGTTCGGCGAGGACCATCCGGTGCCGTGGGCGCGATACCGGCGCGATTACGACAAGATTCGCGACGCAATAGCGCGCGTGGTGCCCGGTTGCGCCGATTACAACACCAAAGTCCGGCAGCGCAACGGCTTCGTGCTACCACATCCCCCGCGCGACAGCCGCGAGTTCCGCACCGCCACCGGCCGCGCCAATTTCGCGGTGAACGAGCTGACCTGGGTTCCGGTACCCGAGGGCAGGCTCGTGCTCCAGACACTGCGCAGCCACGACCAATACAACACCACCATCTACGGCCTCGACGACCGTTACCGCGGCGTGCACGGCGGACGCCGGGTGATCCTGGTGAACACCGACGACATCGCCGAATTCGGCTTCGCCGACGGCGATCTCGTCGATCTGGTCTCGGAGTGGACCGACGGCATCGAGCGACGTGTCCGAGCCTTCCGCGTCGTCGGCTACCCGACGCCGCGCGGCAACGCCGCCGCGTACTACCCCGAGACCAACGCACTCGTCCCGCTGGATCACGTCGCGGCGCGATCCAATACGCCCGTTTCCAAGGCGGTGACCATCCGGCTGGAGCGGCATGTGCACGTCGGAGCCGAATCATGAGCGAGCGTCAGCGAGTGAATCGAAAGCACAGCGCATCCCCGCGCGCGACGCAGCCGAGCGCCAGCGAGGTTGAGTCGTGAAGGAGCGTCAGCGAGTGAACCGAAAGCACAGCGCATCCCCGCGCACGACGCGGCCGAGCGGCAGCGAGGCTGGGTCGTGAAGGAGCGTCAGCGAGTGAACCAAAGGCACAGCGCGTCCCGGCGCACGACGCGGCCGAGCGGCAGCGAGGCTGGGTCGTGAAGGAGCGTCAGCGAGTGAACCAAAGGCACAGCGCGTCCCGGCGCACGACGCGGCCGAGCGGCAGCGAGGCTGCGTCGTGAGCCGGGTGACCGCGCGCCGTCGCACACTGCGCCTGTCCCCGTCCGGAGAGATCCAGCGACCCGACACCCTGGCAGTGGAGGAGCCGCTGGAGATCCGGCTCGGCGGGCGGTCGCTGACCGTCACCATGCGCACCCCCGGCGCCGATGTCGACCTGGTGCACGGATTCCTGTTGAGCGAGAGCATCATCGAATCGGCCGATGACATGGTGAGCGCCCGCTACTGCGCGGGCACCGACGCCGACGGCCGCAACACCTACAACGTGCTCGACGTCGAGCTGCGTGTCCCCGTACCCGCCCGCGCGCGCAACTTCCTCACCACCAGTTCGTGCGGGCTCTGCGGCAAGACCGCCCTCGACGAGGTCAGGGCCCACACCCGTTATCCACTCCCGGACGACACGCCCGCCGTCGACTCGGCCGTACTCGCAGGCATGCCCGAGACGCTGCGCGAGCGGCAATCGGTCTTCGACGCCACCGGCGGCCTGCACGCGGCGGGCTTGTTCACCGCCGACGGGACGGCGCTCGCGGTGCGGGAGGACATCGGCAGGCACAACGCGGTGGACAAGGTGCTGGGCTGGGCCCTGCGTGAAAACCGGATCCCCGCGTCCGATCTGGTGCTCATCGTGAGCGGGCGGGCGTCCTTCGAGCTGGTCCAGAAGGCGGTGATGGCCGGTGTGCCGATGCTCGGAGCGGTGTCGGCCCCGAGCTCGCTGGCGGTGGACCTGGCGGACGAATCCGGTCTCACCCTGGTCGGCTTCCTGCGCGGCGACACCATGAACATCTATGCCGGCGCGCACCGCGTGGACCGGCGATCGGCGGCGCGTCCCGCGAGCTGATGTCGGCTCGCCGCCGCGACGCCTATTGCCCGGTACTCGATGTCCGTTCTACCGTGACTGCACGCCCGAACACCCCCCGGCGAGGAACGGAGCGATGATGCGGATCTCGGTGGAAGGAAAGTCCGGCGGCGTGCGCGTCCGGATGCGTTTCGAGCAGCACCGCCGCCGGTGG
This sequence comes from Nocardia sp. bgisy134, assembly GCF_057708325.1. Taxonomy (NCBI): domain Bacteria; kingdom Bacillati; phylum Actinomycetota; class Actinomycetes; order Mycobacteriales; family Nocardiaceae; genus Nocardia; species Nocardia sp. bgisy134. The sequence goes on along the minus strand of NZ_JBYIRW010000001.1, from coordinate 368,615 downwards.
CTGGCCGTGCGAATCATGTTGGGGATACTGACCTTCCAGGGCGCGGTGGTGGGTCTGTGGGCGGTGCTCGCGCCGCACTCCTGGTATACGAGTTTCCCCGGATTCGGGATGCAGTGGGTCGCCGTGGACGGCCCCTACAACCACCACTTGGCCAGCGACGTCGGGGCCTTCTTCCTTGCCCTCGCTGCGGCGAGCGGCTTCGCGCTGTGGCGCGGAGGCAGCGCGCTGGCGCAGGCCGCGGGGCTGGGCTGGCTCGTCTTCGCCACCCCGCATGTGATCTACCACGCGTTTCACAAGCCGGACGCGATGAGCGGCGTCAGCTTCACGCTGAGCCTGCTGGCCGCCGCGGCCCTCTTGGCGCTCGGCGCGGCCTGTCTGCTGGTGACTCCGCGTGGGCCGGAGGCGCCCGATCCCCGGCCCATCGAGTTCCGCTTCCCGCGCCGCCGTCCGATGCGCTGAGGCCCGGAAGGTGCCTGGCCGGAGGCGTCGCACGAGGGGCCCGGGCGACCGTCGGCGCGTGGCCGGGTAGGTCGCCTCGGGCGTACTGGCGTGCGCCTCCGGCTCGAGCGAGGTCGCTGCGACGCCGTCAGGCGTCGAGAGCCTTGAGCAGCGCCTCGCGCTGCCGGGCGCCCAGGCCGCCGATGCGGCGGTCCTCGGGGATCTCGGCCTGATCCATCAGCTTCGCGGCCTTCACCGGACCGACGCCGGGCAGGGCCTTGATCACCGCCGCGACCTTGGTCTTCTTCACCAGATCATCCGACTCCGCCTTCTTCAGCAGGTCGGCGACCGACACCTTGCCGGCCTTGACCTTGCCGATCAGTTCGGAGCGCGCTTTGCGCACCGCAGCCGCTTTGGCCAACGCCTCGGTGCGCTGCTCGGCGGTCATCGTGGGCAGTGCCATGTCTCCTCCGCTTTCACTCGTCACTCGAACATCTGGTTGACCGCACCGAGTAAACAGCACGGCACCGGTGGCGGACCGCCGACACACCGGTCAAATGTTGCGATGAGTTTTCTGGCGCGTCGTCGTCAGAACAGGTGAACAACCCGCGCGAAGTGCGCGAAACGGACGAAAGGAAGCCCGCCCATGGAACTGTCGCTCACCCAGTTCGTCACCATCGACGGCGTCTGCCAGGGGCCGGGCGGGCCGCACGAGGACACCGAGGGCGGCTTCACGCACGGCGGCTGGACCGCACCGTACTTCGACGAGGCAGGGGGTCAATTCGTCAGCGAGGTGTTCGCTCGCGCGGATGCCTTCCTGCTCGGCAGGCGGACCTACGAGATCTTCGCCGGATACTGGCCACAGCACGACGACCCCGCCGACCCGATCGCCTCGAAACTCAACGCGCTGCCGAAATACGTTGGCACCCATACCCTCGAGCGCGCCGAGTGGACGGGAACCGAACTGCTGCGGGACGACCTCGTCCGGCAAGTCGCCGACCTCAAATCCCGCCCGGGCCGCGAACTGCAGGTCCACGGCAGCGGCGGCCTCGCGCACACCCGGCTCGCCGCCGGCCTCGTCGACACCCTGTACTTGCTGACCTTCCCCGTGCTCCTCGGCACCGGCAAACGTCTCTTCCGGACCGGATCCAGCCCCGCCGCCTTCCACCTGACCGACTCGCGCACGACACCGGCCGGCGTCCACATCGGCACCTACCGCGCCGCAGGCGTCCCCGAATACGGCACCCTCGGCGAGTAGCCGGCACACACCACCGAACGAAAAAATGTGACCCACGTAACACATCGCGTGACGGCGGCGAAAGAAAATACAGCAGCCTTCGCAACGGGATCAAGGTTCAATGGCGAACCAGGGGGATCAACGGCGCTCCCCACCTCGGGCGCGATTCGTCCACGACGAATCGTCACCGCGTCCCGGCGAGGCAGACACAACCGCACAACGACCCGCGTCCCGATGAACGGCCTTCGGGCTATCCGGCGCGGGCATGGACTGCTAGCCTCCGAATTGGAACACGTTTCAATTCGTCAGGGGTTGACATGACACAACAGATTCGCGATGTCGTCGAGCAGTACGTCAAGCTGGTCGGCACCGGGCCCACGGAATCCATCGTGGAGCTCTACGCGCCGGACGCGACCGTCGAGGATCCCGCGGGCACCCCCGTCCGCCAAGGCCACGACGCCATCCGCGAGTTCTACTCCGTGTTCGACAACCTGGACCGGTCGACCGCGCTGCACGCCGACACCGTGCGGGTCGCGGGCAACCACGCCGCCTTCATGTTCGACGTCGTCACCATGGTCGGCGATCAGCGTTTCACGCTCACGCCGATCGACACGATGGAGTTCGACGAGCAGGGCAAGATCATCAAGATGCGCGCCTACTGGAGCCAGGACGACATGCGCGGCGAGCCGATCTGAGCCGTCCACGCCGCCGACGCCGCCCGGGAATCGCATCCCGGGCGGCGTCGAGGTTTCTCCAGGGTTATGCGGCGTCGAGCAGCGCACCAGCCAGAACGTGCGTCGTCTCGAAGGCCACGACGTCGGCAGCCACCTGAAGCAGCCGGTCCACGCATGGCGGGCCGGTGACCAGGAGCAGCCTGCCGCCGGCCTGGTCGATCCGTGAACGTGCGTCGAACAGCACCCGGAGGCCCGCGACGCCGAAGAACGACACCATGGACAGATCGACGACCACGCGAGGCGCGGCCGTGTCGAGCGCACCGATCAGATGCCGACGCAGCTCGTCGACGGTGAATTGATCCACCTCACCCGCGACGGCGCACAGCGTGATCTCGTCGCTCGGGGAGGTGATCGAAACCCGCACCCGCGCAGCGGGATCGGAACGATGCGGTCGGACTTCGGTGAAGTGAGTGGAAAGAATGGTCGACATGAGGAACCCAGTCCCGTCGCACCCGGCAGCTGAACCCGCGCCGGGCGATGTATTCGCGCCGGGCGCCCGAGGCCCCGGAGCTGGGCTGGCTACTCAACCCTGAGATTCGAGTACCCGAACGAAGACTCCGATACACCTACAATTTCGAGCAAATCTCGACAATTCGGACATTTCGAAAACAAATCCGGGCCCGGGGGACAATTCCCACGGGCCCGGATCGCGACTTCGGAATTACGCCGACTTCTCCCGGCGCTCGGCACGCTGCTGTTTGCGCGGCACGATGGTCGGCAGCACATTGTCGTTGACCGTATCGGCGTTCACGACCACCTTCGCGACGTCGTCGCGGCTGGGAATGTCGTACATCACCGGCAGCAGGACTTCCTCCATGATGGCGCGCAGACCGCGAGCGCCGGTGCCACGCAGGATGGCCTGGTCGGCGATCGCCTCCAGGGCGTCCTGAGTGAACTCCAGCTCGACGCCGTCCATCTCGAACAGCCGGATGTACTGCTTGACCAGCGCGTTCTTCGGCTCGGACAGGATCTTGACCAGGGATTCCTTGTCCAGGTTCGTCACCGACGCGACGACGGGGAGGCGGCCGATGAACTCCGGGATCAGACCGAACTTGATCAGATCCTCGGGCATCACCTCCGCGAAGTGATCGGTGGTGTCGATCTCGGCCTTGGAGCGCACCTCGGCGCCGAAGCCGATGCCGCGGTGGCCGGTGCGGTCGGAGATGATCTTCTCCAGGCCCGCGAACGCGCCCGCCACGATGAACAGCACGTTCGTGGTGTCGATCTGGATGAACTCCTGGTGCGGGTGCTTGCGTCCGCCCTGCGGCGGCACGCTGGCCTGGGTGCCCTCCAGGATCTTCAGCAGCGCCTGCTGCACGCCCTCGCCGGAGACGTCACGGGTGATCGAGGGGTTCTCGCTCTTGCGGGCGATCTTGTCCACCTCGTCGATGTAGATGATGCCGGTCTCGGCCCTCTTGACGTCGTAGTCGGCGGCCTGGATCAGCTTGAGCAGGATGTTCTCGACATCCTCGCCGACGTAGCCCGCCTCGGTGAGCGCCGTGGCGTCCGCGATGGCGAACGGCACGTTCAGCATCTTCGCGAGGGTCTGCGCCAGGTAGGTCTTGCCGCAGCCGGTGGGGCCGAGCATCAGAATGTTCGACTTGGTCAGCTCGACCGTCTCGCCCCGGCTGTCACGGCCCTTGTCCCCCGCCTGAATGCGCTTGTAGTGGTTGTACACGGCCACGGCGAGGGTGCGCTTGGCGGTGTCCTGCCCGATCACGTAGTTCTCGAGGAACTCACGGATCTCGGCGGGTTTCGGCAGCTCATCGAGTTTGACCTCGCTGGACTCGGCGAGTTCCTCCTCGATGATCTCGTTGCATAGATCGATGCACTCGTCACAGATGTACACGCCAGGTCCCGCAATGAGCTTCTTGACCTGCTTCTGGCTCTTTCCACAGAACGAGCACTTCAGCAGATCGCCGCCGTCTCCGATGCGCGCCATCTCGTGGGTCCCTACTTCCTTGTCCGCGTGCAACCGTCTGTCCAGGTTGCCAGCAATCCGCCGAACTCGGGTGTAATCGCGAACACTTCGAGTAATTCGGGCGGGTCGAGCTTGCCGTCAACCGAGAGCAAAGGTCCCTAGGTTGACCGTACCCGGTGTGCGCGACGGAGGTCGACAACTCGAGCATGTTTCTCGCCGGGGTTGTGCGGGTTCTCACGACATCGAAACACGTTCGGCACACGTTCCACCCGTGAGAGGCCGGTCCCGACGCCCGGCCGACCGCCATGGTGTTCGCGCCGTCCGCCACCCTCGCGAACGGTCGATGTCACCGTAGCGGAAGCGGCCGGGCGGTGTGCCGTCGGCACACCGCCCGGCCGGATTCGCCTGACGCACAGCAACTTGCGAGCGATCGCCGGACTCGGCGCCGCCCGCGAGCGTCTTACTTCTGCGCGCTGAGCTTGCGGTAGTCGAACACCGTGTCGATGATCCCGTACTCCTTGGCCTCCTCGGCCGTCAGGATCTTGTCGCGGTCGGTGTCCTTGCGGATGGTGTCCGCGTCCTTGCCGGTGTGCCGCGCCAGCGTGGTCTCCATCAGGCGGCGCATGCGCTCGATCTCGGCGGCCTGGATCTCCAGGTCCGAGACCTGACCCTGGATGCCGCCCTCCAGCGAAGGCTGGTGGATCAGCACGCGAGCGTTGGGCAGGCAGGCACGCTTGCCGGGGGTGCCCGCGGCGAGCAGCACGGCCGCGGCGGAGGCCGCCTGGCCGAGGCAGACCGTGGCCACGTCGGCGCGCACGTACTGCATGGTGTCGTAGATGGCCATCAGCGAGGTGAACGAACCACCCGGCGAGTTGATGTACATCGTGATGTCGCGGTCGGGATCCAGCGATTCCAGCACCAGCAGCTGCGCCATGATGTCGTTCGCCGAGGCGTCGTCGACCTGCACGCCGAGGAAGATGATGCGCTCCTCGAACAGCTTGTTGTACGGGTTGGACTCCTTGACACCGAAGCTCGAGTGCTCGATGAACGAAGGCAGAATGTAGCGCGACTGCGGCGAGGCAGGCGCGATGCCGGAGAGGCCGGCGCGTGGGTCGATCAGAGCCATTTCGTCTCCAAAGTCTGTGTGTTCAACGACGGTTCACTGACGGCGCGGGCCGGAACCGGTCCGGCCGCCGCTCACTTGGCTAAGCCATTGGCCTGGTTGGCGTGGCTGATCACGTGGTCGATGAACCCGTACTCGAGGGCATCCTTCGCCGTGAACCAGCGGTCGCGGTCGGCGTCGGCGGTGACCTGCTCCACCGGCCTGCCGGTGTGCAGCGCCTGGAGCTCGTTGAGCTCGCGCTTGGTGTGGGCGAACTGCTCGGCCATGATCGCGATATCGGCCGCGGAACCGCCGATGCCCGCCGAGGGCTGGTGCATCATGATGCGCGCGTGCGGCAGGGCGTAGCGCTTGCCCTTGGTGCCCGCGGTCAGCAGGAACTGGCCCATCGATGCCGCCAGGCCCAGGCCGTAGGTGGCGATGTCGCACTCGGACAACTGCATGGTGTCGTAGATGGCCATGCCCGCGGTCACCGAGCCACCGGGCGAGTTGATGTAGAGCGAGATGTCCTTGGTCGGATCCTCCGCCGTGAGCAGCAGGATCTGCGCGCACAGCTTGTTCGCGATGTCGTCGTCGACCTGGGTGCCGAGGAAGATGATGCGCTCCCGCAGCAGGCGCTCGTAGACCGAATCACTGAGGTTGAGACCAGCAGTCGCGGATGTCATGACCCCTGCCTGGTTGTTTGTCACGGATACCTGCCTTCTCTTCTCACCGGCTTGTCACTGAAAGCTAAACAGCGCTGAGTGCCACACAGCCATCACTGGTTCGTCTGTCACAAACATTAACGAAGCAGGGCGGCACCGAACTCCCGGTACCGCCCTTTCTTCGCTCACAGCGCAACTTCGCTGGCGCTCAGCCGCGCTGTGCGCGAGGGCGCGCTGCGATTCTGGTTCACTCGCTCCGCTCCCTCACTGCGCAACTTCGCTGGCGCTCAGCCGCGCTGTGCGCGAGGGCGCGCTGCGATTCTGGTTCACTCGCTCCGCTCCCTCACTGCGCAACTTCGCTGGCGCTCAGCCGCGCTGTGCGCCCACGAAACCACACGGCCGTAATATGCCGCTGGTGTTCCACGGATTTACTCGGCGCTCTCCGCGCCCTCGGCCTCGTCAGCGGAATCCGCAGGCGCGCCGAACATTTCGGCGGTGTCCACGGCGTTGCCCTCGGAATCGGTGACCTTCACCTTGCCGACGACACCGGCGAGCGCCTTGCCGCGGCGCACGTCGGCGAACACGGCGCCGAGCTGGCCGGCCTGCTGCACCTGCTGGATGAACTGCTCCGGCGACAGGCCGTAGCGCTGCGACTGGAACAGGATCCGCTCGGTGAGCTCCTCCTGGCCGACCTGGGTGTTCTCCGCCTCGGCGATGGCGTCCAGCAGCAGCTGGGTCTTCACCGACTTCTCGGCGGCTTCCTTGGTGTCCTTGTCGAACTCCTCGCGGCTGGAGCCCTGCGCCTCGAGCGCCTCGGCCAGCTTGTCCTCGTCGTGGTCGAAGCCGTGCACGGCGTCGTGCAGCACGGCGTCGATCTCGGCCTGCACGACCTTCTCCGGCAGCGGAATCTCGGTCGTCTCCAGCAAGGTCTCCAGGACCTTGTCGCGGATCTCGCCCGCCTGCTGCACCTTCTTGACCCGCTCGACGCGGCTCTTCAGGTCTTCCTTGAGCTCGTCGAGGGTGTCGAACTCGGAAGCGAGCTGAGCGAACTCGTCGTCGGCCTCGGGCAGCTCGCGCTGCTTCACCGACTGCACCGTCACGGTGATGACGGCTTCCTTGCCCGCGTGCTCGCCCGCGACCAGCGTGGAGGCGAACTCCTTCGACTCACCGGCGGAGAGGCCGATGATCGCCTCGTCGAGGCCCTCGATGAGCTGGCCGGAGCCGACCTCGTGGGACAGGCCGCTGGTGGCGGCGTCGGCCACCTCCTGGCCGTCCACGGTGGCGGCGAGATCGATGGAGACGAAGTCGCCGTTCTCGACCGCGCGCTCCACGCCGGTCAGGGTGCCGAAGCGCTGGCGCAGCGAGGTGAGCTGCTCCTCGATGTCCTCGTCGCCGATGCTGAACGCGTCGACGGTGACCTCGATGTCCTCGTAGGTCGGCAGGTCGATCTCGGGGCGCACGTCGACCTCGGCGGTGAAGGCGAGCTCCTGGCCGTCCTCGATCTTGGTGATCTCGATGTCGGGCTGGCCGATGACCTTCACCTCGGAAGTGGTGACGGCCTCGCTGTAGCGACCGGGCAGCACGTCGTTGACGACCTGCTCGAGGACGGCGCCGCGGCCGAGGCGGGCTTCGAGGAGCTTCGCGGGGGCCTTGCCCGGGCGGAAGCCGGGGATGCGGACCTGCTTGGCGAGAGCCTTGTAGGCGCGGTCGAAGTCCGGCTTCAGTTCCTCGAAGGGCACCTCGACATTGATCCGGACCCGGGTCGGGCTCAGCTGCTCGACGGTGCTCTTCACGGACATGCTCCTTGGTTCGGTGTTCGTTCGGGTTGAGGCGCGACTCCCAGCGGGGTGCGCGTACGCATCCCTGCCAGGGTAGTTGACCGGCCTGTGCGGCCTGCAATCGGTCACGGTGCGGCGCACCCCTGCCGCGCCCCGACCGACCGGGTTCAGTTGCCGACGCCGACCGCGTCGGTGACGAAAACCAGCGTCTCGTTGGGCTTGATGCCGCCGCTGCCCGCGCCGTAGCCCAGGTTCGGCGGGATGATCAGCAGCCTGCGCGCGCCCTGTTGAACACCGACGAGACCCTGATCCCAGCCGGGGATGACCTCGCCCGCGCCGAGGTTCAGCTGAAAGGGCTTGCCGCGGTCGAACGAGCTGTCCAGCTTCTTCTTGTCCGACCAGGTCACCAGCACGTAGTTCATGGTGAGCGGCTGGTCGGCCACCGCGCCGGGACCGCTGCCCTCGACCAGGTCCTTGACGACCAGTTTCGTGGGCGGGTCGCAGTCGCCGGGAATGGTCACGATCGGCGTTTGACCGAAGCCGCCGGTCACCCCGATGTCCTCGGCGGTGCATTCCCGGCCGTGCTTCGCCTGGCCGACGGCGCCGGTGGTGGCCGTCGTGGTGGCGGCGGTGTCCTTGTCGTCGGAGCCGCAGGCGGCCAGCGTGAACGCGGCCGCGGCGATGGCGCCGACACCGATGATCCTGCCGAGTGTGTGCATGCGGCGGACCCTAGACCACCGGACGCCCGCGCGCCCAGCGACGCTTTCCCGCCGTGTCGCGGTGTCGCCGCACGGAAACGGGTAATGCCGCCGGTGAGGCGGATTTCCCAGCGAGCGTGAGGAGAGTCGGCGAATGACCAAGATGGCCAGTCCCGGGGGCGACACCTCGGCGGACAATGCCGGCGCGCAGGGAGGCGTCTCCATCGCGCCCCGGCCCTATCGACTGGACGAGGCGCCCGGCCCGCTGGATCGCGCGGAGCTGACCGCGATCGACGCCTGGTGGCGCGCGGCGAACTACCTCTCCGTCGGCCAGATCTATCTGATGCGGAACCCGCTGCTGCGCGAAGCGCTGCTGCCCGAGCACATCAAGCCACGGCTGCTCGGCCATTTCGGCACGGTGCCAGGGCTGAATCTGGTCTGGGTGCACGCCAATCGGGCGATCCGCCTGCGCGCGCTCAACGCGGTGTTCGTCGCGGGGCCCGGGCACGGCGGGCCGGGCCCGAACGCGTGCGCCTGGCTGGAGGGCACCTATTCCGAGCTGTACAGCCACATTCCGCGCGATGCCGAGGGAATGGGTTCGCTGTTCGCCCAGTTCTCCTTTCCCGGCGGTGTGCCGAGTCACTGCGCGCCCGAGACGCCCGGCTCCTTCCACGAGGGCGGCGAACTGGGCTATTCCCTGCTGCACGCGTACGGCGCGGCGCTGGACAATCCGGACCTGACCGTGTTCTGTGTGGTGGGCGACGGCGAGGCCGAGACCGGCCCGCTCGCGGCGAGCTGGCACGCGAACAAGTTCCTCAACCCGGGCCGCGACGGCGCGGTGCTGCCGATACTGGCCCTCAACCAGTACAAGATCGCCAACCCGACCATCCTCGCGAGGATTCCGGAGAACGAGCTGGTGGAACTGCTGCGCGGCTGCGGCTACCAGCCGGTCGTCGTCGCGGGCGACGACCCGGCGACCGTGCACCAGGCGATGGCCCGCGCGATGGACGGCTGCCTCGACCGGATCGAGCGGATCCAGCAGGCCGCCAGGTCGGGCGCCAACGGCGGACCGGTCAGCTGGCCGATGATCGTCTTGCGCACCCCGAAGGGCTGGACTTGTCCACCGGTCGTCGACGGCGAACCCGTCGAGGGCACCTTCCGGGCGCACCAAGTACCGCTGCCCGCCGCCCGCGGCAACGATTCACACCGCCAGGTGCTGGAGCAATGGCTGCGTTCCTACCGGCCGGAGGAACTGTTCGACGCCGAGGGTCACCCGGCGCCGGAACTGCTCGAACTAGTGCCCGAGGGCGATCGGCGGATGAGCGCGAACCCGGTGGCCAACGGCGGCATGCTCGTTCGCGATCTACGCCTGCCGGACTGGCGCGATTTCGGCGTCGAGGTGGCCACGCCCGGCGGCACGAAACACGAGGCCACCCGCGTGCTCGGCGGCTGGCTGCGCGAGGTGACCCGCCGCAATCCGCACAACTTCCTGACGTTCGCCCCGGACGAGCTGGCCAGCAACCGGCTCCAGGACATCCTCGAGGTGACCGGACGCGACTGGCAGGCCGAGATCGGCGAGTACGACGTCGCGCTCGACCGCACCGGCCGGGTGATCGAGGTGCTCTCCGAGCACATGTGCCAGGGCCTGCTGGAGGGGTATCTACTGACCGGCAGGCACGGCGTGTTCACCTGCTACGAGGCCTTCATCCACATCGTCGACGCGATGTTCAACCAGCACGCCAAGTGGCTGGACGCCAGCGCGGCGGTGCCGTGGCGGCGGCCCATCGCCAGCCTGAACTACCTGCTGTCCTCGCACGTCTGGCGGCAGGACCACAACGGGTTCACCCACCAGGACCCCGGTTTCCTCGACGTGGTGCTGAACAAGAAGCCCGAGATCGTGCGGGTGTACCTGCCGCCGGATGCCAACACGCTGCTCTCGGTGTACGACCACTGCCTGCGCTCGCGGCACTACGTCAACGTGGTGGTGGCGGGCAAGCAGCCGCAGGAGGACTGGCTGTCCGTCCCCGACGCGGCGGTGCACTGCGCACGCGGCGTGGGCATCTGGGACTGGGCGGGCAACAACGACACCGTGGGCAGCACACCGGATGTCGTGCTGGCGTGCGCAGGCGACGTGCCGACGCTGGAGACGCTCGCCGCCGCGGCGATCCTGCGTGACCGGTTGCCGGACTTGCGGGTTCGCGTGATCAACATCGTCGACCTGATGCGGCTGCTGCCCGCCGACGCCCATCCGCACGGCCTGCCGGACAGCGAGTTCGACACCCTGTTCACCAGGGATCGTCCGGTGATCTTCGCCTTCCACGGCTATCCCTGGCTGGTGCACAGGCTGACCTACCGACGCACCAACCACGCGGAGATGCACGTCCGCGGGTATCAAGAAGAGGGCACCACCACAACGCCTTTCGACATGGTGATGCTCAACGACCTGGATCGCTACCACCTCGTGATGGATGTGATCGATCGGGTACCCGACCTGCGTGAGAAGGCCGCTGGGCTGCGTCAGGAGATGGTCGACGCCCGCTGGCGGGCCCGCGCGTGGACCAGGGCGAACGGCACCGATATCCCCTGCGTCGCGGAGTGGGCCTGGCCCGAACCCGGTCTCTGAGGATCGCACGACATCGGCCGCCGCAACCAGTTGTCCACAGGGCGGCGGCCGATCATTTTGTGCCATATGGAAATACGCGGCACCTGTGGAAACTTCCTTGCGGGTGCCGGGCGGGTCGGCGACGATCGCAGCATGCTGTTGACGATCACCTGCACGCGACCCGAAGGCGCGGCCTGGCCCGCGACCGATCTCGGATTCTTGCTGCACAAGAACCCCGAGCGGGTGCAGGCGTTCGAGCAGTCGTACGGCACCGCGCACGTGGTGTATCCGGAGGCGGATCCGGCGCGCTGCACGGCGGCCTTGGTCCTGGAGGTGGACCCGATCCGCCTGGTGCGCGGACGTTCCCGTGGCACACCGGATTTCAGCCTCGGTCAGTACGTCAACGACCGGCCGTACGCGGCGTCGTCGCTGCTGTCGGTCGCGATCGGCGCGGTGTTCCGCACGGCGCTGCACGGGCAGTGCAAGGCCCGCCCCGAACTCGCGCTCGCCGCACTGCCGTTGCGCATCGAACTGCCCGCGGTGCCGTGCAAAGGCGGGGCCGAGGTCGCCGAGCGGGTCTTCGAGCCGCTCGGCTGGACCGTGTCGACCACACCGATCCCCCTCGACCCGGCCTTCCCGGAGTGGGGCGATTCGCACTACCTGCGTCTGGCGCTGACCGGCGAGATCCGGCTCGCCGACGCCCTGTCGCACCTCTACGTTCTGCTGCCGGTCCTCGACGGCGCCAAGCACTACTGGATGGCCGCCGACGAGGTCGACAAGCTCATCCGCGCCGGCGGCGGCTGGTTGGCCGAGCACCCCGAACGCGGGTGGATCACCCGGCGCTATCTGGCCCGCCGTCAGTCGCTGGTACGCACGGCGCTGGCGCGCCTGGCGGAGATCGATGAGACGGATCCGGACGAACTCGGCGCGGAGGAGGACTATGTCGAGGCCGAGAACGGGGTGGGCGACATCACTTCCGGTTCGCCGGTCGACGCACCGGCGAGCGGGACGCACGGCGCGGACGCCGCCGATTCACCAGATAGTCTCACGATTTCGGCGCGCTCCTCCGGTTCACCAGACGACGACACACCGGTGCGGACCGACGCACTCGTCGGACCCGACGCCGAGGAGGCCGACGGGAGCGGCCACTCGCCCGGCGCGCCTGCCGCCGATGCGATGACGCCCGAGCACGGCGCCGGTCCGGACAGCGACGAAGCGGTAGGCCGGGCGCCGTCCCTGGCCGTGCAGCGGCGGGCCGCCGTGCTCGCCGCGTTGGGGGATGTCGGCGCGCGACGGGTACTCGATCTCGGCTGCGGCGAGGGCGCGCTGCTGCGAGAGTTGCTGGCTGACCGGATGTTCACCGAGATCGTCGGCGTCGACGTGTCGATGCGGGCGCTGCACATCGCCAAGCGCAAGCTGCGGGTCGACCGGATGCCGGAGCGCGTCGCGGGCAGGCTCACCCTGCTCCAGGGCTCGCTCACCTACACCGACGCGCGACTGCGCGGCTACGACGCCGCGGTGCTGATGGAGGTGATCGAGCACGTCGACCCGCCTCGGCTCGGCGCGCTGGAGCACGCTGTATTCGCCACGGCCGCACCGCGTTCCGTCGTGGTGACGACGCCGAACTCGGAATACAACACGGCCTACGAGAGCCTGCCCGCGGGCAAGTTCCGCCACGACGACCACCGTTTCGAATGGACTCGGGCGGAATTCACCTCCTGGGCGACCGGCGTCGCGCAGCGCAACGGATACCACGTTCAGCTGCGGCCCGTCGGCGCCGAGCATCCCGAGTTCGGTGCGCCCACCCAGCTCGCACTGTTCACCAAGACCGAAGCACCCGGGCCCACCGGCGAGGACACGAAAGCAGCCGCGCGATGACCGAACTGTCCGTCCCCGAGCTCTCGCTCGTCGTTCTGATCGGCAGCACCGGCTCGGGCAAGTCCACGTTCGCGCGCAGGCACTTCCCGCACACGGCCATCGTCTCGTCGGACGCCTGCCGCGGCATCGTCAGCGACGACGAGAACGACCAGTCGGCCACGCCGGAAGCGTTCGCGCTGCTGCACCACATCGCGGGCATCCGGCTGCGCCGCGGGCTGCGCACGGTGATCGACGCCACGAATGTGCAGCCGCGGGCGCGTCAGGAACTCGTCGCGGTGGCGCGCGCCCACGATGTGCTGCCGGTGGCGATCGTGCTCGATGTGCCGGATTCGGTATGCCTGGAACGTAATTCGCTGCGTTCGGATCGGTCGCACCTCGCGGCGCACGTGGTGCATCGCCAGCAGCGCGAGCTGCGCCGCGGCCTGCGCGGGCTGGAGCGCGAGGGCTTCCGCAAGGTGTACGTGTTGCGCGGGGTCGAGGAGATCGACGGCGCGACCCTCGTCGACGAGAAGGCGTGGAACGACAAGCGCGAGCTCACCGGCCCGTTCGACGTGATCGGCGACGTGCACGGTTGCCGCGCCGAATTGGAGACGCTGCTCGACGAGCTCGGGTACGCGGTGGAGCGCGACGCGGCCGGACGCGCGGTCGGCGCCCGTCATCCGCACGGACGCACCGCGGTGTTCGTCGGCGACCTGGTGGACCGCGGACCCGATACCCCCGGCGTCCTGCGGTTGGCGATGGGCATGGTCGGCGCGGGAACGGCATTGTGCGTCACCGGTAATCACGAGAACAAGCTGGTGCGCGCCCTTACCGGGAAGAAGGTCAAGGTCGCGCACGGTCTCGCCGAATCGCTGAACCAGCTCGAGGCCGAGGACGAGGACTTCCGCAAGGCGGCGCTCGACTTCTGCCGCGGACTGCTCAGTCACTACGTGCTCGACGGCGGCAATCTCGTCGTCGCGCACGCGGGACTGAAGGAGGAGTACCAGGGACGCGCGTCCGGTCGCGTTCGCGCGTTCGCCATGTACGGCGAAACCACCGGGGAGACCGACGAATACGGCTTTCCGGTGCGCTACCCGTGGGCGCAGGACTATCGCGGCCGGGCCACCGTGCTGTACGGGCACACGCCGATGACCGAGCTGCGCTGGGTGAACAACACACTCTGCTTGGACACCGGCGTGGTGTTCGGCGGGCGCCTCACCGCGCTGCGCTATCCCGAGCGCGAGCCGGTTTCGGTTCCGGCCGAACAGGTTTGGTACGAGCCGACACGTCCGCTGGCCCCCGCCGAGGCGACCGAGGCCGTGGCGCACCGTGATCCCGGAGTGCTGGATCTCGACGACGTGATCGGCCGCCGCGTCGTGCACACGCGCAGCCACGGCCGCATCGGCGTGCAAGAGGAGAACGCGGGAGCGGCGCTCGAAGTGATGAGCCGCTTCGCCATCGATCCCCGCTGGCTGGTGTACCTGCCGCCGACGATGTCGCCGTGCGCGACCTCGTCGCTGGACGGCTACCTCGAGCACCCGGCCGAGGCGTTCGCCTACTACCGGGGCGAAGGTGTGGACCGCGTGGTGTGCGAGGAGAAGCACATGGGCTCGCGCGCCGTTGTTCTGGTGACCCGCTCGGCTGCGGCCGCGCGGGACCGTTTCGGCGTCGAGGACGACGGTACGGGCGCGATCTACACGCGCACCGGCCGACCGTTCTTCGACGATCCCGCGGTGACGGAAAGCTTGCTGGCGCGCATCCGTGCGGCTGCCGAGGCCGCCGGGTTGTTCGAGGAGCTGCGCAGCGAATGGCTGTTGCTCGACGCGGAGCTGCTGCCGTGGTCGGCCAAGGCAATCGGCCTGTTGCGCTCCCAGTACGCGGCGGTCGGCGCCGCCGCCAAGGCCGCGCTCGTCGGCGCCGAGGCGGTGTTCAGCGCGGTCGCCGCACGCGGCCACGACGTCACCGAGCTGGCCGAGCGCACCGCGGGACGACGCGCCGACGCCGCGGCCTTCACCGCCGCCTACGGCCGCTACTGCTGGACGACCGACGGCCTGGCCGGGCTGCGCCTCGCGCCGTTCCAGCTGCTGGCCACGGAAGGCGTCAACCACGCGACCCGTGATCACGCCTGGCACCTGGCCGTGATCGATCGCTTGGTCGCCGCGGATTCGGACCTGTTCACACCGACGCGCCGGATGGTGGTGGACCTCGCGGATCCCGACGGCGAAGCCATCGCGACCGCATGGTGGACCGAACTCACTACCGCAGGCGGCGAAGGGATGGTCGTGAAGCCGCTCGATTCCCTGGTCCGGAGCCGCTCGGTCGACCGCCCTGGCGCCGACGCGCCCGGGGAGCGCGGTCCGGATGCCGACGGAACCGGTCCGGCACCGGATGCTTCGGGGCCGGGCAGCGCCGCTACTCGGGGCGAGTCCACGCGTCTCGTCCAGCCGGGTGTGAAATGCCGTGGACCCGAATACCTTCGGATCATCTACGGACCGGAGTACCTACGCGAACCGAACCTGCGTCGTCTGCGTACCCGCGGCCTCGGGCGCAAACGGTCGATGGCGCTGCGCGAGTACGCGCTCGGGCTGGAGGCGCTGGACCGTTTCGTCGCGGGCGAGCCGCTGTGGCGGGTGCACGAGGCGGTGTTCGCGGTGCTGGCCCTCGAATCGGAACCCGTGGACCCGCGCCTGTGAACGGCGGCCCCGGCGCGCGGCCCGGATGGGAAGGTCTGCCAGGACCCGCAACCGCGGCCTCAGCGGCACGAACATCGGGGTGCACGGCCAAGTGGCGATGGCCAGCGCGTGACCTCGGCGGCACGAACATCGAGGTGCGCGGCCGTGTAGCGACGGTCGGCGCGCGACCTCGGCGACACGAACAACGGGCCACGCGGACGTGCGGCGATCGCCACCCGCAGGGGCGCGGCGCCGTCCGATCTCACCGCTGGTTCAGGCAGTCGGGGCGCACACGAGCGTCCAGAGGGCTTCCGGTCCGTGCTTGCAAGTTCGTCGGCGCCTCGGGCTTCGGCCGACGATGCTTGCCGCATAGCGGCTTCTGTTGATCATCGCAGGTCAGAGACGGTGCCATCGGCGAGACGAGCGCGCAACGAGAAGCGCTGAGGTGTCCCATGGTTCACGCGGGGTACTCCCCATTCAGCGGGAACGACCATTGCGGGCGCTCCGTGACGGCCGTTACATTTGCTAGCAAGGCGCTTGCAAGAGTAAGCGCAGGCGTGCGCGGCTCGATCGCGCGGAGCCGACAGACAAAGGAGTCTGACCATGCCTGCTGCCAGCACACACGGCCCTGGGTACGAGGACGCCGACGCACGGACGATGCTGATCGATGACCGCTTCACCGGGCTGGCCGCGAAATTCTTCGGCATGTTCCGCCGCAGGAACCAGGGCGGCGGCGCACTCGCGGTCTATTTGGACGGCAAACCGGTGCTCGACGTGTGGGCCGGCTGGGCGGACAGCGACCGTCGCTGGCGGGCCGACTCCATGTCGCTGTCGTATTCCACCGGCAAGGGCGTGGCGGCGACCGTCGCCCATCGGCTCGTCGACCGCGGGCTGCTCGACCTGGATGCCCCGGTGGGCGACTACTGGCCCGATTTCGCGTCCAACGGCAAGGCCGACATCACGCTGCGCGAGGTGCTGAACCATCGCGCGGGTCTGCAGCGCATCCGCGGCCTGCTGCCCGACCCGCGTGACCTGCTGAACCACGACGCGGTCGCGGCCGCGATGGCGGCTTCCGCGCCGGATCCGTTGCGGCTGCGCGCCTCCGGATATCACGCCATCACCTTCGGCACCCTGGTGGCCGAGATCGCCCAGCGCGCGACAGGTCGCGACTTCACCGACCTGGTCCGGTCGGAACTCGCCGGACCGCTGGGCGAGCGCGACTTCTTCTTCGGCGTCCCCGAACGCGAGCGGCCTCGGGTGGCCAAGCTCGCGCCGCGACTCGGCATCGCCAGGGTCCCGCTCGATCGCCTGATCGCGCCGTTCGCGCCGCTGCAACTGATGTACGCCGCCCGCGGCGCGTTCTACGACGGCTGGGCCGACATGTCGCTCGGCACCCACCCCTACGACGCGATGATGCCCGGATGGAACGGCGTGTTCACCGCCCGCGCGCTGGCCAAGATGTACGGCGCGATCGCCAACGACGGCATGGTGGACGGCCGACGGCTGCTGCGCGCCGAGTCGACCCGCCGCATCGCGGAGATGCCGCCGAACAGCCGTTACGACTACGTACTCGGCGCGCCGCCGCACTTCGCACTCGGTTACCACCGCGCCATTGTCGGCCCGCGCGTCACGCGAAGGGCGTTGGGCCACTTCGGGATCGGCGGATCCGGCGGGATCGCGTTCCCCGGGCTCGGCCTGTCCGTCGCCTTCGTCACCAATCACCTCGGCAACCACGCCATGTCGGTCGGCGACGCGCGCCTGCCGATGCTGGCCGCTTGTGCCGAGCGCATCGCCCGCACCGCCCGCGGCCGAGATCCCATTCCGGCCGAGCCGGAGGCCGCAGCCAGCTGAGCGGAAAGGTCAGCGGCCCTTCAGTTTTCGCCAGCCGCCCGCGCGATTGTCGGCGATGATCCGGCGAAACATGGCCGACAGCGCGCGGGCGTTGACGGTCTCGCCTTCACGAATCGCGACCGTCCGCGCGGTCTTGTTGTCGTGCCCGCCGGTGATGATGCCCTCGGGATCGGGGACGATGCCGCCGTCGTAGAGGAACACGTTGACGTGCGTCTTCGCGGCGAGCAGCGCGCAGATATTGCCGTCGAGCACGAAGTACGGCTGGACGGTGCGCTTGACGGTCTCCTGAACCTCCGGATCCGCGGCGTGCACCAGATCGCGGACCTCGCGGCAGATCGCCCGCTGCCAGTCGGGTAGTGCGTCGATGTAGGCATCGACACGTGGGTCGGCTACATAGGACATGTGCCGATCGTGGCACAGATACCGGTCCGTCGACAGGCTCTCGGCGCACCGATGACCCGACACAGCACCTCGCCGACGGTGTTGTGCGATCGATGAACCCAGCGCCATTCGGCGGAAACGCACGGTCGGGCGCTGATAGGCTGCTGTGCTCGACGACCGTCGTGCCGAGCGACAGCTAGGGGGCCGAATCCAGTGCAACCGGAACAGGCACGGGCCGCCGGACTGTTCGACGCCGCGCTGACCGGCGAACTGCGCATGTCGGAGCAGACGGCGCTGCGACTCGCCTCCGCCTGCGACGCGCTCCTGGACGGATTGCGGCAGCTACGCACGACCGACCTCGCCGAGGTGAACGGCTTTCCCGAGCTACCCTCCGGTATCGCGCTCGCTCGCGGCTTCGCCACCAAGGGAAGGGAATTCGCGGATACGCTGACCGCGCTCCAAGAGGCGACGCTGCGCTACAAAGCCGGATACCTGGCGGCCGGACACTTGGTGTCCGAGGCCGACGCCGCCCACCGCGCGGCGCTGGAACTGGCCGCCGACCGCTTGGACGACGGCGCATGAACAGCGCGCCCGACCGCGTCGATGCGGCGACCGACCCGCCGTACGTCACCGATCGGGAGTCCTTCGACGCCTACACCCATCGTGAGATCTGGGAACTCGTGCACGAGGCGCTGCGTCCCGCCGAACTCGGCCGCGTCGCCGAGGGCTGGCAGGCGGGCGCCGACGCGCTCGACGAGTTGTTCACGGCATTCGCGGCCGCGGTGCGCCACGAATTCGCGGACTGGCACGGTGAGGCGGCAGCAGCCGCCCGCGAATCGACCGAACATTTCCTCCGCGCCGGCGCGGCCGTCCGCGACGTGTGTGCCGA
Organism: Nocardia sp. bgisy134; assembly: GCF_057708325.1. Taxonomy (NCBI): domain Bacteria; kingdom Bacillati; phylum Actinomycetota; class Actinomycetes; order Mycobacteriales; family Nocardiaceae; genus Nocardia; species Nocardia sp. bgisy134. The sequence goes on along the minus strand of NZ_JBYIRW010000001.1, from coordinate 349,793 downwards.
ACTGCACCGGCTGATGGAGGCGAATTCCGCGGCGGCGCAGGCGATCCGCGACGCCATCGCGCCGCCGCCCGAACCCTACGCGCCGAATCCCGACCCGGTGCTGGAGGCCATCGAGGGCGGACCGCGCAAGATGGCGCACGACATCGCCGCCGCCGAGGCGCTCGCCGACGCCCAGGACACCCTGACCTTCGGCTACAACTCGACCCTGGTGGCGTCCGGCGACGCCGTGCCCGTCTTCGGCAGGCCCGATCCGAGCGGCGAGGCCGCGCGGTGAGGTGGGTCTTCACGCCGGACGAGTTCACCTACGTGTGGTCGGCGGAGACCGGTCTCGACCGTCGTCCCTACCCCATCAACATGGCTCACCGCGGCACGGTCCGCAGCGAGAACGATTGGGACAAGCTCAAACTCGCCGAACGCTTCGCGCCCAACGCCGACCCCGACCTGACCGGCGCGCTCACCCTCTGCGCCCGCGGCGACGTCACCACCATCACGGTCTCCGGCGACCGGTACGCGCGGGACGGGCGGACCGACGAACCCATCCTCGCTTTCGGCGCCGCCCACCTGGTGTGGGGCACTGCGATCGTCGCCGGCCCTTGCGACGTCACCGTGATCGCTTGCCACGCAAAGAAAGTCGCGCAGCACTTGGTGGCGGCTATGGGCTCCGCGCCAGCGGGCAAGCTCGCCCCGATGCGGGAACCACGGGAAGCCGTCCTCTACGACGACCCCAATCACTGGCAGCAGCAGTCCGAGGACGCGCTGCGCGCCGCCGCCCTGCGCCAGACGCTGCACCGGCCGATCGACGCCCGCGGCTTCATCACCGTCACCGTCGCACCGGAAGACCCGATGTCGCCACCGACCCGCCACCGCACCTGGCTGGACTTCACCGACGACGGACGCTACCTGCTGACCACCAGCACCGATCTCACACTGGCCCCTGTCACCCAACCCGCCCTCGCCGGCCACCTGACGCGGTTGGCCGCCATCCGCTGAGGGCGGATCGCGCGCCGCGTGCGGCTCAGGAGTCGCCGATTCCGAGGTCTTCTCGTGCTTGGCCGAGGAAGGACGCCAGGAACTCTTGGACCCCGGTGATCATCCGGTCGATCTCGGTGATCAGCGCGGGGCCGTCTTGGCGCAGGCCCTCATCGCTCCCACCGGGCCCGCCGAAGTTTCGCACGTTGAATACTTTGAGGTGATCCATCGTGAAAGGCCGATCCGGCGACACCGGGTGGCCGGGTCATCTCGGTGGCGGTTCGGCACCGACGTACGGGTGCCCTGACTGAGCCCGCGCCGCAGGGCGGCTCGGCGTATTCGAGGATACCCCCCAGAACGCCGACACAGGCGGTCGAAAGTGTTGCACGCGAATCCGTTACGGGTGACTCACCCAGGGAGGTCGAAGCCGAGGGATTCGGCGGCGGAGTGCGGGGTGGGGTGCGGCCAGCGGGTGGCGACGGCGTCGTTGGTCGACAGGGAGCGGAGTTCGGCGCGGTCCAGGTAGAGGGTGCCGTCGAGGTGGTCGGTTTCGTGCTGGACGATGCGGGCGGGCCAGCCTCGGACGATCTCGTCGATCGGGTGGCCGTGTTCGTCGTGGGCGGTGAGGTGGATTTCGGCGGGACGGGCGACGACGGCCTGCCAACCGGGGACGCTGAGGCAACCCTCGAAGAAGGCGGCCTCGGCCGGGCCGGTCGGCCGATACCTCGGGTTGATCAGGACGCGGAATGGCACCGGCCGCCGCTCACGGGCGGCGCGGACCTCGTCCGAGACCTCTGCGAAGTCCTCGATCACGGCCAGGCGCAACGGAATTCCGACCTGCGCGGCGGCGAGGCCGACGCCCGGTGCAGCGTGCATCGTCTCGCGCAGTGCGGCGATGAACCGCGCCAGCAGGTCGTCGTCGAGCTGTCCGTCGAATGGTGCGCTCGGCCTGCGCAGCACGGGGTCGCCCGCCGCGACGATCGGCAAGGGGCCGTCGACGGAGAGAAGTTGGGCTACCCGAGCCGCCAGCGGCCGCGCATCATCGAAAGGGACCTCCATGCCGCCAGCATCGCAACCGAGCGGGATCGGTTCCGCGCCGGGGCAGCCGATTCGCGGCCACGAAGCGATCCGGGCCGGAGCGGTGCGGGCCCGATTCCTCCCCGGCTCGCGACGGAAGACATGGGGCTCGGCCGACGCGCCCGCGGTCTCGCGGTGCGCCGCGTCCCGCGCCGGAAAATCCGTTGTTCGCGGGCGCCGGGGTCCGTAACGTCGCGTCGGTTTGTCCGCTATCGACCGAAAGGAGTCGACACTGTCATGAAACCTGTCACCGAACGCGACATCAGGTCGTCGTTCGTCAACTGTTCCAAAGGAGACGCGAAGCGGTTGTCCGTGCCGCGCGACCTCGAGGAGCGCCCATGGGACGATCTGGATTTCCTCGGTTGGGGTGATCCATCGCTGCCCGGCCGCTGCTACCTGGTGGTTCCGCGAGACGAGCGGCTGATCGGCGTCGCACTGCGCCACGAGACGGGCGGGACCGGCAAACCGCAGATGTGCGCGATCTGCCTGACCACGCACACCGGCGGCGACGTGGTCCTGATGACCGCGCACAAGGCGGGCGACTCCGGCCGCCGCGGCAACTCGATCGGCACCTACATGTGCACCGATCTGGCCTGCTCGCTGTACGCGCGCGGGAAGAAGCGCCCCGCCCTCGGCAGCCGCTACCGCGAAGACCTGACGCTCGACGAGAAGATCGACCGGGTCCGCGAGAACATCGACGCCTTCCTCACGCGGCTCTACAGCTGACTCACGGTCGCCCACCCGAAAGGAGGTAGATGCCATGCGCCGACACTCGTTACCGCGCATCCCGACAGCGCCCCGAGTCCCCCACTCCCCCATCGAAACTCGGGGCGCCCGGGATTCCTCTCCGATCGAGACGCGCCGACAGCGACCGGACCGCCCCGTCCGGAGAGGAATCCCAGCCACATTCACCGAGCCGGACACCATCGGGGCCGGGAAGGTCGAAAGATGGTCGGGGTGACAGGATTTGAACCTGCGACCCTCCGCTCCCAAAGCGGATGCGCTACCAAGCTGCGCTACACCCCGTGGCCTCGCGGTGGCGGGGCCACCGACGAGTATGAATCGTTCCTTGAGCGGGTGACGGGAATCGAACCCGCACCATCAGCTTGGAAGGCTGAGGTTCTACCATTGAACTACACCCGCAGGCATACGACATCGATGGGATCGCCACGATGTCGTGTGCACCACGCACTGTACCGAATCCGGTTCCGGAAACGCCAATCGCCCCCGTCCACACGGCGCCCTTCGAGCCGTCGGCCCTGATCATCCAGTGCGCGATATTCCGAAGCCGAGCGAGCCGTCCCCGGGAACGGCGGTCCCACGCCGAACCGATACCGACCCACCCCGCGCGCACCAGGATCCGGGCAGGCCGCACGAAGGTCCCGCACGGAACGGACCGCGAGCCGACCGACACGACACGCCGACCCTGGCGACACACCGAAAACATCACCGACGCCGACCACCCCGATCCCGACATCTCGAACCACGCGGCCCGCACTCCGCCGGAGCCCGAAGAGCCCACCCGAGCGGGTGATTCAGCACACTCCCGGCGTGTCGACGCGCGACTCACCAGCGAACCCGAATCGTTGTGTAACGCCCGGGCCGCTGTAACGATCACACATCAGATCGCCATTCGCGAGGCATCGAAAACTCGTTGTAAAACGCCGTTTTTCAGTGCCGGGTGGCTTGCTAGGATCCTTTTTGCCGGACGGGGGTATCTGGAAAGGGGGCGGTGAGCGTGCACCGAGCGAGGTGGACAGAACCGCGTAGCAGTAGTGATCGGGGTGAAGCCGGCACCTGTGTGCACACAGGGCACCCGGGTACCGACGTCGCCCGCGATCGGTGAAGACGATGGCGACCGACATCGAACCGCCAGTCGCCGCGATGTGTCGCGCCTGGGCACGGGCCGTGTGCTCCGAGCCGGGCTCGCACACGACACCGCAGCAGCTGGAACCTGTTCTCATCGAGCTGGTCGAACGGCTGCTGTATCTGGCCAAGCACGAACCCTTCCCCGTGCCGGAGGCGCGGATGCTCGGCGCGCGCCTCGCCGAGCCGCCCTTCGAGCGGACCAGGATGCTGGCCCAGGCCAGCCGCTGGCTGCTCGGCTTCCCGTCGGGCAGGCCGGGCTCGCTGGTGGCGACCCGCTGGCCGTTCGTGGCCAGCCAGGCCATCGACAGCTACGCCCAGGCCTTGCAGGAGCGGGCGCTGGCCCAGCAGGAGCAGAGCCTGTCGGCCAAGGTGTCGCTGCGCGTGCAGGAGATCGCCGCCTTACAGCACCGGCTGCGCCACGAGGCCACCCACGACGCGCTGACCGACCTGGCCAACCGCACCCTGCTCCAGGATCAGGTGCGCAGGATGGCCACCGACCCGAACAGCTGCGTCGGCCTGCTGCTGATCGACCTGGACCGGTTCAAGCAGATCAACGACGGCTACGGGCACGCGGTGGGCGACGAGGTGCTGGTCGAGCTGGCCAACCGGCTGCGGGAGGTGTGCCCGCCGGACACGGTGATCTGCCGGTACGGCGGTGACGAGTTCGTGCTCGCGGTGAACCGGGACGGCAAGACCCTCACCGAGATCGCCAACCGCATCGTGGGTGCGCTGCGCGACCCGGTGTGGTCGTCGGCGGGCCCGGTGCCGGTCTCCGCGAGTGTGGGCACCGCCTACAACCCGCCGGGCGCCCCGTGCGACTTCACCGATCTGCTCCGACGCGCCGACCGGGCGATGTACACGGCCAAGACGGCGGGTGGGCGACGGTTCGCGTTCTCCGATTCCGACGAACCGGAGGTAGACGCGGCCGTCGCCGGCTGAACTCGGCAACCCGGTGCGCCCGCGGGCGCACCGGGGCCCGGCAGACGCGCGGAACGCGCTCAACTCGGCTGGCAGGCAGGGCACCAGAAGAGGTTGCGCCCCTCCAGCACCGCGTGAGCAACCGGTCCGGCACACACTCGGCAACCCGCGCCGGGGCGGCGGTACACATAGGTGCGCGGACGATCGGGGGCGTAAGACGGCTCGCCGTGGTCGTGTTCGGGGCGCACCACGTGCATGCGCCCGGTCGCCACACCGACCGGCATCAGCTCGACCAGATCCGCCCAGAGGGCGCGCCACTCTTCGGCACTCAGATCGACGCCGGGACGGTAGGGCGAAATGCCGTGCCGGAAGAGCACTTCGGCCCGGTAGACGTTCCCGACACCGGCGATCACGCTCTGGTCCATCAGCAGCGCGCCGATCGGCCTGCGAGAACGGCGGATTCGCGCGTAGGCGCGATCCGGGTCGGCGTCGGTGCGCAGCGGGTCGGCGCCGAGACGGTCGGTCAGCGCCTCGACCTCCGGCGGGAGCAGCACCTCGCACGCGGCGGGGCCGCGCAGGTCGGTGCCGACGCCCGCGCCGCCGATCATCCGCATCCTGACCTGTCCGACCGGCGCGCCCATCGGCAGCTCCGAGTCGTAGAACTTGCCGTAGAGCCCGAGGTGCACGTGCACCGCGAGCCCGGATTCGTAGTGATGGAGCAGGTGTTTGCCATGCGCCTCCGAGCGCACGAGCCGTTGCCCGTCCACCAGGGCGGCGCCGTCGGCGAACCGGCCCTGTGGACTCGACACCCGCACCACACCGCCCGCGAACACCTGCTGATGCTGGCTCGCCAGGCGGTGCAGCGTATGCCCTTCAGGCATCTGCCGACGCGACCTCAGTACGCCGGGACGGCGGGGGCGACACCGGTCTTCTCGTACTCGGCCAGGATGTCGATGCGGCGCTGGTGACGCTCCTCCTCGGACCACGCGGTGGCGACGAACGCGTCGACGATGGCCAGCGCCTCCTCGGTGGAGTGCATGCGGCCGCCGATGCCGATCAGCTGCGCGTTGTTGTGCTCGCGGGCCAGCTTCGCGGTCTCCACGCTCCAGGCGAGGGCACAGCGGGCGCCGGGCACCTTGTTCGCGGCGATCTGCTCGCCGTTGCCGCTGCCGCCGAAGACCAGGCCGAGGCTGCCCGGGTCGGCGACGGTGCGGCGCGCCGCCTCGATGCAGAAGGCGGGGTAGTCGTCCAGGGCGTCGTACTCGAGGGCGCCGCAGTCGACGACCTCGTGGCCCGCCTGCTGGAGATGGGCCTTGACGTGATTCTTCAGTTCGAAACCGGCATGGTCGGCACCCAGGTATACGCGCATGGCTGCGATTGTGTCAGGCCACGCGACGGCGAATCCGAGAGGGCACCGTCCGCGATTAACACCGGGGCCGCGCTGCGCGAATCTGCTGACACGGGAGGTGTCCGCGGGCGCCGACCAGGTGTGTCCGACTGCACAGCGTCGCTGGCCCCTCGGACGCGAGAAACCCGTCCCCACCGATGAATAGAGTGCACCTCATGCAGCCGCACGAACCGACGCCGCCGGACCGAGCCGACCAGCCGGAGCCACCGAACGCGCCGCCGAGCGGGTGGGGGCACACGCAGCAACCGTCGCAGCACGGCACGGCGACGCCACAGCACACCGGCGCCCACCCGACCTACGGCACGTCATCTCATGGCGCCACACCGACGTCGCCCTACAACGACGCGCCTTCGGCGCCCTACACAACTGGGTCCTCGACGCCCTACGGCACTGGGTCTTCGGCACCTTACGGCGCTGGGTCTCCGACGCCCTACGGCGTTGGGTCGCCGACGCCCTACGGCGGTGTGCCCTCGACGCCCTACGGATCCGCGCCGATGACGCCGTACGGCGCTCCGCCGCCCGTACCGCCGCAGAGCATGCCGCGTGGCCTCTCCCCGTTCGGGATGCCCGCCCGGCACAGCTGGGAGATCCCGCTGCTCGTCGTCGTGGTGGTGTGCACGGTGGTCGCGTACCTGATCGCCATCCTCATGCTCGTCGTCACACTCGCCGACGGCGCGGTGCCGAGCGACTATCTGCTGCTGCTGGTGTTCGCGCCGCTGCTGGTCTGGGCGGGGCGCGGTTTCAACTACGCGACACAGCGGGTGAACGGCGTGCGGATGTCGCCGACGCAATTCCCCGAGGGCTATCAGATGGTGGTCGACGCGGCCGCCAGATTCGGCATGGCGAAGGTGCCCGACGCCTATGTGGTGCTCGGCAACGGCCAGATCAACGCCTTCGCCTCCGGGCACGGCTTCCGGCGCTTCGTGGTGGTCTACAGCGACCTGTTCGAAATCGGCGGCAAGGCACGCGAACCCGACGCGCTCGCGTTCATCATCGGCCACGAGGTCGGCCACATCGCCGCCGGGCACACCTCGTACTGGCGACAGCTGGGCATGTTCCTCGTGCCGTTCCTGCCGATCCTGGGCAGTTCGCTGATCCGCTCGCAGGAGTACACCGCCGACAACCACGGCTACTGCAACCGGCACACCGGCGCGGCCGCCGCGATGGGCACGCTGGCGGCGGGCAAGTACATGAACACCTTGGTCGGCTTCGACGAGATGGCCGATCGCGCCGCCACCGAGAAGGGCGGATTCGTCTGGTTCGTCAACGCCCTGTCCTCGCACCCGGTGCTGACCTGGCGGATGTGGGCGCTGCGTGATCGCAGCAGGCACGGCAGGCTCTTCCTGCGCCCCAACCCGCAGCCCCCGATGGGCGCCGCGCCGTACGGCCCGTACGGCGAGGTGCCGAGCCTGCCGCCGAAGCCGGTGCCCTGAGCCGACGACCGGGCGCCGCGAGTACGCGGCGCCCGGTTTCGCGTTCAGTCGAAGACGGGGTCTTCGGTCCTGGTCCGCTTGAGCTCGAAGAAGTGCGGGTAGGAGGCCAGCGCGACGACGCCGTCCCAGACCTTGCCCGCGTCCTCTCCGCGCGGAATGCGCGAGAGCACGGGACCGAAGAACGCCACGCCGTTGACATGAATGGTCGGGGTGCCGACGTCCTTGCCGACCTTGTCCATGCCCTCGTGGTGGCTCTTGCGCAACGCCTCGTCGTACTCGGTGCTCTCGGCGGCCTGCGCGAGCTCGGCGGGCAGGCCCACCTCCGCGAGCGCGTCGGCGATCACCGCGGCCAGGCTCTCCGTGCGGGTCGGGCGCTCGTATTCGGCCTTGCGGTCGTGGATGCGGCTGCCCATCGCGGTGTAGAGCGGCGCGAGCACCTTGTCACCGTGATCCTTGGCGGCGGCGATGGCGACGCGCACCGGGCCCCAGGCACTGTTCATCAGCTCGCGGTACTGCTCGGGCAGATCGCGGCCCTCGTTCAGCACCGCCAGGCTCATCACGTGGAAACGCGCCTCGATGTCGCGGACCTGCTCGACCTCCAAGATCCAGCGGGAAGTGATCCAACACCAGGGGCACAGCGGGTCGAACCAGAAATCGGCGACGTTCTTCTCGGCCGTGTCGGTCACGGGTCGTTCCTCTCGATCGCATGCAAGAAGCACGGCGCGCGAGCGCCGTTATCCGGAACCAACCACGGCGCCCGGCGATTCGTTCCCGGTCCGGATCATGTCCGGATACCGCGTTGCGAAACCCCCGCCGACAGTAGGCTCGAGTGGGCACGCGTTCCCTCCCCTGAGAAGGAGTCCGCCATGACCTCGGATCGGCGTTTCGTGATCGTCGGCGGCGGGCTCGCCGCGGCCAAGCTGGCGGAAGCCCTGCGCGACAACGACTTCGACGGGACGATCACCCTCGTCAGCGCCGAGGAACATCTGCCCTACGAACGACCTCCGCTGTCCAAGGAACACCTGTTCGGCAAGAAGCGGCTCGCCGATTTCACCGTCGATCCGGCCCAGTGGTACCGCGATCACCACGTGGAGCTGCTGCTCGGCACCACTGTCACCGGGATCGATCGAGACGCGAAGACGATCACGCTGCCGGACGACTCCACCCTCGCCTACGACAAGCTGGCGCTGGCCACCGGATCGACACCGCGCACCCTGCCACTGCCGGGCGCCGACGCCCCCAACGTCTACACGCTGCGCTTCATCGAGGACTCCGACACTCTCATCGAGCTGTTCGGCCAGAGCGATCGGCTCGCCATCATCGGCGCGGGCTGGATCGGTCTCGAGGTGGCGGCGGCGGCACGCGCCGCCGGGGTCGAGGTCACCGTGGTGGAGACCGCCGAACAGCCACTGCTCGGCGCGCTCGGGCCCGAGATGGGCTCGGTCTTCGCCGATCTGCACCGCGCGCACGGCGTCGATCTCCGCCTCGGCGCCCAGGTCGAGGCGATCACCACGCACGAGGGCATCGCGACGGACATCGCCGACGGGCTGCGGCTGGCCGACGGGACGACCGTCGCCGCCGATGCAGTGCTCGTCGCGGTGGGCGCCAAGCCGAATATCGAGATCGCCGCGGCGGCGGGGCTCGAGGTGGACAAGGGCGTGCTCGTCGACGCGAGCCTGGTCACCAGCGATCCGGACATCGTCGCCGTCGGCGACATCGCCGAACAGCAGCATCCCGGACTCGACCGCCGCATCCGGGTGGAGCACTGGGCCAACGCGCTCAACCAGCCCGCTGTCGCGGCCGCGACCATGCTCGGCAAATCCGCGACCTACGACCGGCTGCCTTATTTCTTCACCGATCAGTACGACCTGGGCATGGAGTACACCGGCTACGCCGCGCCGGGCGGGTACGACCACGTGGTGGTGCGCGGCGATCTGGACGGGCGCGAGTTCGTCGCGTTCTGGCTGGACTCGCAGAACCGGGTGCTGGCGGGCATGAACGTCAACGTGTGGGACGTGACCGACCGGATCAAGGAGCTGATCACCGCGGGCGAACCGGTCGATCCCGACCGTCTCGCGGACACCTCGACTCCCCTGTGATCCAGATCACCGAGGACCGCGCGCGTGACGTGTCGAAGCGCGGCGCTCCGTTCCGACCTACCTGCGAGAGCGCCGAAGGGGCGCGCCGATACGCGAGGAGCCGACCGTGAAGTACATGTTGCTCAAGACCTACAGCGAAGCCGCCTTCTGCGACACCCCGATCTCGGAGTGGGCTCCAGAGGACATCGAGGCGCACATCGACTTCCAGCGCGCGCTGGGCGAAGAACTGGCCAAGTCGGGCGAACTGGTCGACGCGCAGGGCTTGGCCGGACCGCAGGAGGCGCGGGTGGTCAGCGCCGACGGCCGCTCCGCCCCGGTGATCACCGACGGCCCGTTCCCCGAGACCAAGGAATTCCTGGCCGGGTACTGGATCGTCGATGTGGACAGCCCCGAACGCGCGTTGCAGATCGCCGCCCAGGCCTCGGCCGCGCCCGGCCCCGGCGGCAAGCCGATCGGCGAGTACATCGAAGTGCGCGCGGTGATGAGCGCTCCCGCCGCCGAACAGTGACGATCACGCCCGGCGCCGAGGCCCTGCTGCGCGAACTCGCACCCCGGGTCCTCGGCGTCTTGGTGCGCCGGTTCGGCGACTTCGACGCCGCCGAGGACGCGGTGCAGGAGGCCATGCTGGCGGCGGCGACCCAGTGGCCCGCCGAGGGACTGCCGGACAATCCGCGCGGCTGGCTGGTCCAGGTCGCACAGCGCAGAATGGCGGACGCGGTGCGCGCCGAGGTGTCCCGGCGACGCAGGGAGACAGCGGTTTTCGATCGCGAGGCGCCGGGCGCCGAGACCGTCGACCGGGACGACACGCTGGCGATGTTCTTCCTGTGCTGCCACCCGGCACTGTCCTCGGCGAGCGCGATCGCGCTGACGCTGCGGGCGGTCGGCGGACTCACCACCGCGGAGATCGCGCGCGCCTTCCTGCTGCCGGAACCGACCATTGCCCAGCGCATCGCGCGGGCCAAGAAGCGCCTCGCGGGGCTGGATCGTCCGTTCGCCCGGCCCGGCGATGCCGAATGGCGGGAGCGCCTCGGCTCGGTGCTGCACGTGCTGTATCTGATCTTCACCGAGGGACACACCACCACCTCCGGCGCCGAATTGCAGCGCACCGACCTCTCCGGCGAGGCGATCCGGCTGACCCGCGCCGTGCACCGTCTGCTGCCCGACGATGTCGAGGTCACCGGCCTGCTGGCGCTCATGCTGCTCACCGATGCCCGCCGGGCCGCCCGCGTCGGACCGCACGGCGAGCTGATCCCGCTGGCCGAACAGCAGCGCGGCCGCTGGGACCGGGCCATGATCACCGAGGGCGTGCGGCTGATCACGGGCACCCTGTCGCACGGACTCACCGGCTCCTACCAGGTGCAGGCGGCCATCGCGGCAGTGCACGGGCAGGCGCTGCGCGCCGAGGACACCGACTGGCCGCGCATCCTGGCCCTCTACAACCTGCTCGAACGCATCGCGCCGAATCCGATGGTCAGTCTCAACCGTGCGGTCGCGGTCGCGATGGTGCACGGTCCGTCCGGGGGGCTCGAACTGGTCGACGCCCTGGACGACTCACTCGGCGCGGCCGGGCACCGGCTGGACGCCGTGCGCGGGCACCTGTACGAGATGGCCGGCGACCACGCGGCCGCCATCGCGCACTACACCGCGGCGGCCGGGCGCACCACGAGCCTGCCGGAGCGCGACTATCTGACGCTGCGCGCGGCGCGACTGCACCAAGCGTCGGCGGCGCGGCGCTGATCGCGGCCGCCCCGCGAACCGATCGGGCAGGGCGTGACGAACGTGTCCTCCGAGCTGGTCAGCGGCGCGGCACAAACATCAACGATCGCGGACGAACGTGACCTCCGGACTGGTCGGCACCGACGTGGGCGATCCCGGCGGAGCCTAAATGCGCTGTACTGCGGCACGATTCTCGCGGGTCGAAGACCGCATGCTGCGATCCGGCGGGCAGACTGCTGGTGTGACAGCGACATTCAGCGCGGGCGTCCTGCTGTTCCGCCGCACGGAAGCGGGTGATCCCGAGGTCCTGCTCGGCCACATGGGCGGGCCGTTCTGGGCGCGCAAGGACAATGGCGCCTGGTCGATCCCGAAGGGCGAATACGTACCGGACGCCGAAGACGCGGCGCTGGCGGCTCGCCGCGAGTTCACCGAGGAGCTGGGTCTACCCGCGCCGGAAGGCGAATGGGTCCCGATGGGCGAGGTGCACTACAGCAGCGGCCGCAAGCGGCTGCTGGCCTGGGCGGTCGAAGGCGACCTCGACCCGGCCGAGGTGAACCCGGGCACCTTCGAGATGGAATGGCCGCCGCACTCCGGCCGACTCGTCGCCTTCCCCGAGATCGATCGCGCCGAGTGGTTCGATCTGGCCGCCGCCCGCGACAAACTGGTCAGCGGGCAACGGCCCTACCTCGACCGCCTCGCCGAGCATCTGCGCGACCGAGACCCGGACCGGCCCCACGACGCGCGGCCCTGAGCACGCAGGACCGGCGCGTGCCTGGCGACGCTCAGGCGGACACCCACTTCTCGCCGGTGATGAGCTCGTACGCCTCCTGGTACTTGCGCCGGGTGGCGTCCACGATGTCGGCCGGAATCTCCGGGCCGGGAGGCTCCTTGTCCCATCCGGTCGAGGTGGACCAGTCCCGGACGAACTGCTTGTCGAACGAGGGCTGCGGGCGACCCGGCTGCCACTGGTCGGCGGGCCAGAACCGTGAGGAGTCGGAGGTGAGCACCTCGTCGCCCAGGGTGAGAACGTCGCCGTCCCAGCCGAATTCGACCTTCGTGTCCGCGATGATGACGCCCTTGCCCGCAGCGTGCTCGGCCCCGCGCAGGTAGATGTCGAGGGTGCGGGCGCGCAGCTGCTCGGCGACCTCGCGGCCCTCCTGGTTCACCACGTCGGCGAAGGTGATCGGCTCGTCGTGACCCTCGGACGCCTTGCTGGTGGGCGTGAAGATCGGCTCGGGCAGCTTGTCGCCGTCGCGCAGGCCGGGCGGCAGCGCGACGCCGGACACGGTGCCGCTGCGCTCGTACTCCTTCAGGCCCGATCCGGTGAGGTAGCCGCGGGCGATGCACTCCACGTGCACCATCTTCAGCGGCTTCACCCGGACGCCGCGGCCCGCGAATTCCGCCGGGACGTCGGTGGTGGACAGCACGTGGTTGGGCACGTCGGAGAAGAAACGGAACCACCAGTTCGACAGCTGCGTCAGCAGCGCGCCCTTCTCCGGGATCGGCGTCGGCAGCACCACGTCGTACACCGAGACCCGATCGGAGGCTACGAGCAGCAACGTGTCGCCGTCCTCGTACAGGTCGCGCACCTTACCGGCGTGCACATGCTTCAACGTGGAGCCTCCGAATCCCTCGATGTGTGTCTGCGCTGCACAGGAACGATACCGCCGCGCTCCACGCGGGCCGGTGCCGCCGCCTGCGCCGACCAGCCGTACCTCCGCATGCGCTGCGGCCGTGCACGGTTCGAGAACGGACCGCGCCCGCCTGCGCCCACTAGCCACACCGCCGCATTCCCTGCGGCCATACACGGTTCGAGAACGGGACCGCGCCCGCCTGCGCCCACTAGCCACACCTCCGCATGCGCTCCGGCCATACACGGTTCGAGAACGGACCGCGCCCGCCTGCGCCCACTAGCCACACCTCCGCATGCGCTCCGGCCATACACGGTTCGAGAACGGGACCGCGCCCGCCTGCGCACATCAGACGCACCTCCGCATACGCTCCGGCCGTGCACGGTTCGAGGACGAAGGCGTCCGCCTGCGCACATCAGACGCACCTCCGCATTCGCCACGGCCCGCGCGGTCCGAGGACGGACTACGCGTCCGGCCGCGCGCACTAGGGTTGGCGAGAAAGTTCCGCGCGGGCGGACTCGCCCGGTGGCATTGTGGACGCTGTCGCGCTCCCGGTGGGCGATCCCGCCGCGAGCCCGCACCGTGCCGTGTTCGTCGAAGAGCGAAGGAGTTCCATGTCTGCCCCGAATCTCACCCGCGACCAGGCGATCGAGCGTGCCGCCACGGTCGTCGTCGAGAACTACCGCATCGAACTCGATCTCACCGACCGGGCGACCAGCGCCGACGCCGCGGTCGACGAGACGTTCGGCTCGAAGACCACCGTGACCTTCACCGCGACACCGGGTGCGAGCACCTTCATCGACATCGTCGCGGCGGGCGTGCGCTCGGCGGTGCTCAACGGCGTCGCGCTCGACGTCTCCGACTACGACGAGTCCAAGGGCATCGCGCTCACCGCCCTGGCCGAACGCAACGAGCTGGTCGTCGAAGCCGACTGCGTGTACTCACACACCGGCGAGGGCCTGCACCGATTCGTCGACCCCACCGACGACAAGGTCTATCTGTACTCGCAGTTCGAGACCGCCGACGCCAAGCGCATGTTCGCCTGCTTCGACCAGCCGGACCTGAAGGCCACCTTCGACATCACCGCCACCGCGCCGGCCGACTGGGAGGTCGTCTCCAACGGAGCGGGCAGCCGCGAGGAGGTCGGCGCTGGTTCGTCCGGGCCCTCCGTCGCTGTGCACACCTTCGCCACCACGCCGCGGATGAGCACCTACCTGGTCGCGATGATCGCGGGCCCCTACGCGAAGTGGACCGACTCCTACACCGACGAGCACGGCTCGATCCCGCTCGGCATCTTCTGCCGCGCCTCGCTGGCCGAGCACATGGACGCCGAGCGCCTCTTCACCGAGACCAAGCAGGGTTTCGGCTTCTACCACCGCAACTTCGGCGTGCCCTACGCGTTCGGCAAGTACGACCAGCTGTTCGTGCCGGAGTTCAACGCGGGCGCGATGGAGAACGCGGGCGCGGTGACCTTCCTCGAGGACTACGTCTTCCGGTCCAAGGTGACCCGCGCGTCCTACGAGCGCAGGGCCGAGACCGTGCTGCACGAGATGGCGCACATGTGGTTCGGCGACCTGGTCACCATGCGGTGGTGGGACGACCTGTGGCTGAACGAGTCGTTCGCCACCTTCGCCTCGGTGCTGTGCCAGTCCGAGGCCACCGAGTACACCAACGCGTGGACCACCTTCGCGAACGTGGAGAAGTCCTGGGCGTACCGGCAGGATCAGCTGCCTTCCACGCACCCGATCGCCGCCGACATCCCGGACCTGGCGGCGGTGGAGGTCAACTTCGACGGCATCACCTACGCCAAGGGCGCGAGCGTGCTCAAGCAGCTGGTGGCCTACGTCGGGCTGGAACCGTTCCTCGCCGGTCTGCGCGACTACTTCGCCGAACACGCCTACGGCAACGCGACGTTCGACGACCTGCTGAGCGCACTGGAGAAGTCCTCCGGACGCGACCTGTCCACCTGGGGCGCCCAGTGGCTCAAGACCACCGGCCTGAACATCGTGCGGCCCGATTTCCAGGTCGATGCCGACGGGAAGTTCGCTTCCTTCGCGGTGATCCAGGAGGGCGCGGCTCCCGGCGCGGGCGAGCGGCGTGTGCACCGGCTGGCGGTCGGCGTCTACGACGATCAGGACGGCAAGCTGGTCCGCACCCACCGCGTCGAGCTGGACCTCGACGCCGCCGAGCGCACCGAGGTAGCCGAGTTGGCCGGCGTGCCGCGCGGCAAGTTCGTGCTGGTCAACGACGACGACCTGACCTACTGCTCGGTGCGCTTGGACGCCGACTCGCTCGACGTGCTCGTCAACCGGATCGCCGACATCGCCGAACCGCTCCCCCGCACGCTGGCCTGGTCGGCGGCGTGGGAGATGACCAGGCAGGCCGAGCTCAAGGCCCGCGATTTCGTCGCCCTCGTCCAGCGCGGGGTCGGCGCGGAATCCGAGATCGGCGTGGTGCAGCGGCTGCTCATGCAGGCGCACACCGCGATCGGCAGCTACGCCGACCCGGCGTGGGCGGACTCGGTCGGCTGGCCCGCATTCGCCGACCGGCTGCTGGAGTTGGCGCGGGAGGCCGAGCCGGGCTCGGATCACCAGCTCGCCTTCGTCAACGCGCTGACCGGCGCGCGGCTGTCGGCCTGGCACACCGAGGTGCTGCGCGAACTGCTCGACGGCGACCCGGCCGCGCTCGGCTTGGCCGGGCTCACGGTCGACACCGATCTGCGCTGGCGCCTCGTCACCGCGCTCGCCGCGGCGGGCGAGATCGACGCCGAGGGCGTGGCCACCCCGGCCATCGACCGTGAGCTCGCCAACGACCCGACCGCCGCGGGCAAGCGCCAAGCCGCGGCCGCGTCGGCCGCGCGGCCGATCGCCGAGGTCAAGGAACAGGCGTGGAACACGGTGATGAACGACGATTCGGTCCCCAACATCACCGCGCGCGCGATCGTCGGCGGGTTCGCCCCGGCGGGCCAGGGCGGGCTGCTCGGCTCGTTCGTGGAACGCTACTTCGCCGAGGTCCCGGCCGTGTGGGAGCGCCGTTCCAGCGAGGTCGCGCAGACCGTCGTCGTCGGCCTCTACCCGGCGTGGGAGATCACCGACGACGCGGTCGCGGTGGCGGACAAGTTCCTCGCCGAGAACCACCCGCCCGCCCTGCGCCGCTTGGTCTCCGAGGGCAAGGCGGGCATCGAACGCTCGCTGCGCGCCCGCGCCTTCGACGCCAGGTAGCCCCGGTCGTCCGGTGGGGATGCCGCGCATCCCCACCGGACGAAACCCGCCCGCCCCGAAATCGACCGCACACACCGTTCCGACACCTCACAGCATCGACACCTGTGAGGCGCTTGATCCGCATGTGAAACCACCTGGCGGCAGTGCGTTCATCCGCCACGACGAGCCCTTGCTCGGAGCCGAATCGACACCCACACATCTTGTCGACGCGTCACACCGTCGACACCTGTGTGAGGCGTGTGATGCCTCTGTGCGACCGACCTGCTCAGCGCGCCAGGAAGTGCCAGCCGAGCCATGCCCAGCAGAGTGCGGCGATGATCCGCACTGGTCGGCGGGCAAGGGCTGCGGTGGCCACTTCGGTCAGCGGGGCGATCAGGTCGCGGCGCAGGTGCGCGAGCGCGGTCAGGCCGAGGGCCAGCGCGAGCAGGACGGCGAAACCCGTGACGACGACGGCGCGTTCGGTCATCGCGTCACCAGCCACCAGCCGACGGCCAGCCAGATCAGCCAGCCCGCGAAGCGCAGCGGGCCCTGTTCGAGTGCCGGGTCGAGCAGCGTCGAGAGGGTCGGGTGCTGGTCGCTCGGTTTCGTCCAATCCGGTTGGCGCACAAACGCGTACGCCTCCCAACCGGCGGCCGCGAGCAGCAGCGCGGACCAGACCGCCGTACCCCGGCGCACCGCAGCGTCCTTCGGCTCGGCAGAGGTCGGGCACCGTATCGCCCGGACCAACACAACCGCGCCCGCGAGGAGCACCAGGACGGTCGCAGGCCAACCGAACGGCCGGGTCAGCGCTCCGCCCGCCGCCAGCACGATCGAGCAGACCGCCAGCAGGGCGCGCCTTCCGCTCGACGGAGGCGCGGCGGACGTCGACTCCGCTGCCACCGTCGCAGAATACGACCGCGTCGGTGGCCGAGTGCGCGGGTCAGCGGAAATGAACGATCTCGCCGACCGCCCGAGCGTGGCCGTGCCCGTCGAGAGGGCGCGACCCGGCAAGAAGGGGACGACGCCGCCCTCTCGTTGCGGGGCGCCCGACCCCGGGAGGATCTCGGCGGCAGAACAGCACTTCACCGGTCGAAAGCGGGTGCCGTGGAGACCGACCGCGACATGGGCGCGACCGTGATCGCGCCGCCCTCAACGGAACAGTTCGACGTTGTCCCGCGCCCACTGCGCGAAGGTGGTGGCCGGTGCGCCGGTGACGTCCGCGACGGTGGTCGTGGGCCGCTGGGGATGCTCGACCATGCTTGCTATCCCGTCGACGTACCACTCCGCGTAGGGCCCCATCGCCGGTTCGAGCAGGCGGATGGCCTCGTCGCGCGAGGCCTGCACGACGGTGAGGTCCCGCCCGAGGGCAGCGCCGATGCTGCGGATCTTGTCGGCCCTGGTGAGCGTCTCCGGGCCGGTCAGCTCGTAGGTGTTGCCCGCGTGCCCGTCGGAGAGCAGCACCTTCGCCGCGACGCGGGCGATGTCGTCCATGGCGATCGGCGCGTTCGCGGCCGCCGGGTGGGGATCGCGGATCTCGCCGGAGACCTTGATCTGTTCGACCCATTGGGCGGCGTTCTCGCTGAACTCGCCCGCGTACAGGTGGGTCCAGTCCAGGCCGGAGCTCTCGACGGCCTTTGCGATCGGCTGCCAGTCGGTGTCCGCGTCACCGGACAGGTCGACGATGTGCCGGATGCCCGCCGCCTTCGCCAGCGCGACGACCTCGTCCACCGTCTCCAGCACCGGCGCGAGATACAGGCGGTCGACGCCGTCGAACGCGGCGGGCAGCGAGGACAGCCGCCGCAGATAGCCGTGCGCGACCTCGACGCCCGCGGGCAGTCCGGCTCGCTCGGGGTGATTCGACAACGCCCTGACGTCGGTGGCGCCGCCCGCGAGCAGGTGATCGACCACCTTCCGGCCGATGTTGCCGGTGGCTCCCGTGACAAGAATCTTCATGCATCCACCGTGCCTGCGCCCCGGAGTTCCCGACAACCCCCAATTCACGAATCCTTCAGCGCCGCAAGCACACCCGGAAACGCCTGCGGCGCGCTCACCCGAATTCGGATGAGCGCGCCGCGAGCACGCTGGTGACGTGTGGGTCAGCGACCGATGGCGGCGGCCATCACGCGAACCGCGGAGATCAGACCGTCGATCAGCTGACCCTGCCGGATCGAGCTGAGCGCGGCGGTGAGGCCGAGCTGGCAGACGCGATCGTTCGCGCGGTCGGCCACCTCGTGGCCGGAGCGGACCTCGATCGCCTTCTCGTTGGGCGAGACGGCGATGAGCACCGAACGCGCCGCCTCGGGGGTCGAGGGGAAGAGCGCGTCCGCGCCCGCGGCCGTGTCGGCGCCGAGATCGCCGACGTAGACGTTGAAGCGCACCTTGGTCGCCCTGGTCGCCTCGGTCAGCACGTTGTCCATGGCGAGCCGCTCTTCATCGCTGAACGGGGCTTCCTTGAAGACGTCGCCTGCCTCGTGCACACCGGACACGCGTCCGCTGCTGGTGAGGGCGTACCCGTGCGGGAGGTCGGCCTCGACCACCGCGGGCCAATTAGAACTTGCCACTTGCCCGGCCTCCGATCAGCTCAACCTGGGCAGATTCGATAGCCGCATGGCTGCCATGCGACTGAGTGGTGTCGTGGTGGCCGTGTCCGGTCACCTCGTCGGTCGCACTCCACAGCACCGGCGCCGCGGTCCACTTCTGACCCAGTTCGAAGTGAACCGGCTTCTCGCCGGGCAGCGGCTTACCGAGAAACGACAATCCGGCGATCGCCGCGTAGATCACCAGCGGGATGCCGACGAAGATCAGCACTGTCTCGAGAATGCTCACGGCCTTACGGTAGACGATGCTGTGTAGTAGACGCTCGACCGGTCGTCCACTCGCCCCGTGTCGAAACCCGGCCGCGGCCTCCCGTTCACCGCTCGACCCTGCCTCAGACCAGCCAGGCCGTCGCGTCGGGCGGCAGCTGCCCGTTCGTCAGCGGTGCGCTGGCCAACAGCAGTTCGCCGGGCGGCAGCGGGATCGGCGCCGCGCTCGCGTTGAGCACGCAGACCAGCCCGCCGGGGCGGCGGAAGGCGAGGCACCCCGCAGGGCTGCCGTACCACTCGATCCGTGGACCCGCGAATTCCGGTCGCAGACCGCGCAATTCGATCGCCATCCGGTACAGCGAGAGGGTCGACCCGAGTTCCTCCAACTGTGCCTCCACGCTCAGCCCGGCCCACTCCGGCGGGATCGGCAGCCAGGAGCGCTCGGCCGCGGTGAACCCGAACGGCGGCCGCTCGCCCTCCCACGGGATCGGCACTCGGCAGCCGTCGCGCCCGCGTTCGGTGTGCCCGGACCGCTCCCATAGGGGGTCCTGCAAAACGTCCTCGGGTAGATCGTCCACGTTCGGCAGGCCCAGTTCGGCGCCGTTGTAGACGAACACCGACCCGGGCAGGGCCAGCTCGACAAGGATCATCGCCTTGGCCCGCGCCAATCCGGTCGCGCCGCCGCCGTACCTGGTGACCTCGCGTTCGACGTCGTGATTGGACAACGTCCAGGTGGGCGCGGCTCCGACGGGGGCCACCGCGGCCAGCGAGTTGTCGATGGCGTGGCGCACCGCGTCGGCGCTGAACGGGGTCTCGGCCAGACGGAAGTTGAAGGCCAGGTGCAGTTCGTCGGGTCGCACGTACTCGCCGAAGCGGGCGTTGTCGTCGACCCAGACCTCCCCGATGGACACCGCGTGCGGGTATTCGTCGATCACCTTGCGGATGCGCCGGTGGATGTCGTGCACGCCGGGGTTGTTGAAGCGCGGGTCGCTGTCGTCGTGGATCAGCATCTTGGTGGAGACGGTCTCCAGGTCCGGCAGGCCAGGCGGTTTGGCCATGCCGTGCGCCACGTCGATGCGGAACCCGTCCACCCCGCGGTCGAGCCAGAAGCGCAGCGTGTGCTCGAAATCCGCGACGACCTCGGGGTTTTCCCAGTTCAGGTCGGGCTGTTCGGGCGCGAACAGGTGCAGGTACCACTGGCCTGGCGTGCCGTCGGGCTCGGTGACCCTGGTCCACGCGGGGCCGCGGAAAATGCTCGGCCAGTTGTTGGGTGGTTCGTCGCCGTGGGGTCCGCGCCCGTCGCGGAAGATGTAGCGCGCCCGTTCCGCGCTGCCCGGCGCGGCGGCAAGCGCCGCGTGGAACCAGGGGTGCTCGCGGCTGGTGTGGTTCGGCACCAAATCCATGGTGACCTTGAGTTTCCGGGCGTGCGCCTCGGTGACGAGCTGGTCGAAGGCGGCCATGCCACCGAAGAGCGCGTCGATGTCGCGCGGGTCGGCGACGTCGTAGCCACCGTCGGCCATCGGCGAACGCATCACCGGGCAGATCCACAGCGCGTCGATGCCGAGCAGTTCCAGATAGCCGAGCTTCTCGCGGACGCCACCGAGATCACCGATGCCGTCGCCGTCGGAATCGGCGAAGGACCTCGGGTAGACCTGGTAGAACACGGCGGATCGCCACCACTCTCGGTCACTGCGATCCGCAGGCGCCTGCGCGGCGGGTGTAGCTGTCACGTTCGCAATAGTGCCAAAGAGAATCATCGAATTCCCCTCGGGCGAGGGCATGTCCCACTATCTGGCTAATTCACAGCGAATCGATCTCCGCGCCCCGGGGCCGCGCAGCGGCTCACATCGGCGCGTTCACCAGCGAATACGCCGCCATCTCCAGGTATTCGAGCAGTGCCTTGCGGCGCAGGTCGTCGAGGACGTCCGGCTCGATCTCGGCGACGGCGATCCGCATGCAGCGCAGCCAGGCGTCGCGTTCGAGCGGGCCGATGGTGAACGGCATGTGCCGCATGCGCAGTCGCGGGTGGCCGCGTTCGTCGGAGTAGGTGCGCGGACCGCCCCAGTACTGTTCGAGGAACATGCGCAGCCTGCGCTCGGCGGGGCCGAGGTCCTCCTCCGGGTAGAGCGGGCGCAGGATCTCGTCGGCGGCCACCTCGCGATAGAACACCGCCACGATCCGCCGGAAGGTCTCCGCGCCGCCGACCGCCTCGTAGAACGACGTCGTGGTCTGCTCGCCCGAACTCATCAGGTCCTCTCGATTGGTCGAATCCCGCACTCCATTGTGCCCGTCGCGAAGCGAGCCGCCACGGCAGGACGGACCACGCGACGGCGGTCCAGATAGCGGAGCGGCGGCTCTTCAGCGGCAGTTAACCCAACATTGTGCGAAATCACCGTGCAATGAGGCGGGTTCCATGGTCATATTGGTGGCAGTCTCCGCGGAGATATCACATGATCTTGAAGCTGACGAAATCGGGGTCACCCACATGAAGCAGCGGCATGGCCGGTCACACGAGGCCAGGACCCACCGACAACTAAAGCCCGCCGACGTCCACAATCGTGGGTCGGGGGCTACTCCGCTGCACATCTTGTCCGACCATCATCCGGGAACGCCGCATCGCCCCGGTGAGCCTCCTCGCGCCGATCACGGCCACCACCTCACGCCGGTCCAGTCCGAGACCGCCAACTGGTTGAAGCGCCGGGTGTTGCTTCTGAACGCCACCTACGAGCCGCTCACCGCGCTGTCCGCCCGCCGTGCCGTCGTCCTGCTCATCTGCGACAAAGCCGACGCCGTGCACCACAATCCCGAAGGACCGGTAGTCCATTCCGCCGGGGCCGAGGTGGCTGTTCCCTCCGTCATCCGACTGCGCACCTACGTGCGCGTTCCCTATCGCGCCCGCGTCCCGATGACCAGGGCCGCGCTCATGCACCGCGACCGCTATCGCTGCGGATACTGCGGCGGCAAGGCCGAGACCATCGACCACGTCATCCCGCGCAGCCGCGGCGGCGAGCACTCGTGGGAGAACTGCGTGGCCAGCTGCGCGCCGTGCAACCACCGCAAGGCCGACAAGTTGCTCAGCGAGCTCGGCTGGACGCTGCGTTCGCCGTTGATCTCCCCGCAGGGCCCGCACTGGCGGCTGCTGTCCACGACTTCCGACCTGGATCCGCTCTGGTTGCAGTACCTCGGCGAAGGGGCCGCCTGAGGTTCAGCCGTACTCGATGACGAGCGTCGCCCAGGTTCCGGGTTCGAGCGCCTCGAAGACGTGCGGCGCGTCACCCGGGTACGCGATGTAGTCGCCCGGTCCCAGCTCCACCGGAGCCTCGATCGGCCCCACCAGCGCCCGGCCCGTCGCCAGCAGCACATGCTCGACGACGCCGGGGATGTGCGGATCCGATTCGCGGGAGTGGCCGGGTTCGGCGGTGATGCGGAAGAGGTCGCGGCGGGCGTTCGGCGTACCGGACGCGAGCAGCGTCGCCCGGTACTCCGACTGCTCGGCCGCGACGACGGGGCCCTCGCCCGCGCGGATGACGTGAACGGCGGGCCGCGGCGGGTCCAGCAGCCGCGAGAACGGCATGTCCAGCGCGACGCACAGCGCCCACAGCGTCTCGAGGCTCGGATTGCCGCTCCCCGATTCCAGTTGCGACAGCGTCGATTTCGCGATACCCGCCCGGTTGGCCACCTCGCTGAGGGAGAGCCCGGCACGGGTGCGCTCGCGGCGCAGCGAGGCGGCGATGACCGCCTGCGGCGTCGTCGTCGTGTGGTTCTGCGCCATTCCCCAGCTCCCGTCGAGTCCGAACCGCCCAACAGAAAACCATATTGACGAACCGGCCTGCCATGTTCACTATAAGCTACATGCGTTCGATATGGCGAACACTGGATCGGGACACGTTGTCCGGCATCGCGGCGGTCTGCCTCGCGGTCGGCGTCATCGGCGTGTCCTACGGTACGACTGCGGTGGCCGAGGGTTTCCCGGTGTGGCTGCCCGTTCTGCTCGGCACCGTCGTGCTGGCGGGCGGCGCGGAATTCCTGTTCATCGGCATCGTCGCCGCGGGCGGCAATCCGATCGCCGCCACCCTGGCCGGGCTGCTGGTCAACGCGAGGCATCTGCCCTACGGGTTGTCGGTGCCCGACGTGGTCGGCACCGGGTGGCGGCGCCTGATCGGCGTGCACGTGATGAACGACGAGGCGGTCGCGATGGCGCTCGCCGAATCCGCGCCCGACCGCCGCCGCGCCGTCTACTGGACCTGCGGGCTCGGCGTCCTGCTCGCCTGGCCGGGTGGCGCGGCGCTCGGCGCGTTCATCGGCACGGTGGTGCCCGACACCTCGGTGTTCGGCCTGGACGCGGTGTTTCCGGCGGTGCTGCTTGCCTTGGTCGTTCCCGCGCTGCGCGATCGGACCACCTGCGGCGCGGTGTGCGCAGGCACCGCCGTCGCGGTGCTCAGCGCGCCGTTCCTGCCCGCGGGTCTGCCGGTGCTGCTCGCGCTCTCCGGAGTGGTCGTCGCCGCGATCGATCTCGGACGAACCGCCAGGGACGCGCCGGGTTCCGTGAGCACCGGCAGCCCGGCATGCGCTGGGCCAACGCCAGTGCCGCGCGCCCCGGACGACGAGCGGGCCGACAACGAGACCGATATGCCGAACGACGACCCGTGCGACTGCGGAGCGAGGGAATCCCGATGATGCTGGCCGCCGGAGTGATCGCCCTCGCCGCGGGCACCTACGCGTTCCGCTGGGCTGGACCCGCGCTGCGCAGCCGCGTGCGCTTCCCGGAACGCGCGCGCCAACTGCTCGAGATCGGCGCGGTCGTGCTGCTCGCCGCGCTGGTGGCCGTGACGACGCTGCCGTTCGGCACCGGGCACGTCGGCGTCGCGCTGCCCGCCGGGGTGGTCGTCGGTGGTGTACTCGCGTGGCGGCGCAGTCCGCTGCTTGTCGTCATCTTGGCAGCCGCGGCCACTACCGCCGTGCTGCGGCTCGTCGGAGTTTCCTAATCTGCCGCACAGGCTCGGCGACCACGCCTGCCACGCCGCAGCACTAGAGGCGCAGCCGACACCAGCCCGGCCCGGCGGGCAAGGGTCGGCGGGGTCCCCGCGTGGCGGCGCACTGCTGCTGGTCGCCATCCTGGCGGCCGCGGCGACGGCCGAGACGCTACCGGCCCGCTGCCCATTGCTCCCGCGGCCGTCTCGCCGACGGCGCTGTCCTCGTTCGCGGGCGTTCAGCTGGGCAGCAGCGGGATACTGCCCGCGCGGCGGCGGGCGACCGAACCGTAGCGCGCGTCGAGACGCAACCAGGTGGCGGTCGCGCGCACGCGGACGATCTCGGCGGGCGGGATGCGGCGGGACTCGGCCTTGTCACCGGAGTGCGGGATGAAATCCATGGCGGTGAGCGCGAAGACGACGCGCATCGGCACCTCCACCGCCGTATCGGCGGCCGAGACCGTGAGCACGGTCTGGTCGAGCAGCGAGGCGGGCGGCCCGTGCTGGCTGCCGTGCTTCTTGGCCAATTCCGCACCGCGCTCGGCCAATTCGACGAGCGTGCGAGCGGGCACATCGTCGACGTGCGCGAATCCGGCGACCGGCGGCAGCGCACCGCGCCAGGCCGAGTCCATCGAGTACCCCAGGTCGATCGGGCTGCCCGTACTCAGCCCGGCCAGCACCGAGTCGGCGCCGACGGTCACATCGTCCACGCCGAGTTCGGCGATCACCGTGCGCACCGCGAGCGCCTCGAAACCCGTAGCCACCCAGGCGGATACATAGCGCTCGCCGCGGCGGCGCAGCCGCACCACCGCGGCGGGGTCGAGCCGCACCACCCTGCTCAGGAAGGTAGCGAGGTTCTCCCGTTCGGCCGGATCGGAAACGTGCAGCACCCGCTGCTCTGCCATCACAACCGTTCTGTCGTCAGCGGACCGGCGCTCAGCACGTCGCGGTCACTTGTCCATCCACTCGGCGAGGTATTCGCGCTCCGGCTCGGTGAGGCGGCGCAGGCGCTGGGTGTCGATGTCGAACGCGGCGAGCTGGGTGGTGGCGACCACGGCGGGCGGCGAATCCGGCGCCGCGCCGTTGGCCCGCACTTCGTAGCCGACCGTGAAATCGACCGCGCGCAGCCGCTCGATCCACATCGCGATGTCGAGCGGGGTGTCCTCGTGGCGCAGCTGTCCGCGGTAGCGCACGTGCAGGTCGGCGAGGACGCAACCGGACCGCATCGCGGCGGTCGGGCGGCCGTCCTCGAACAGCCACGGGATCCGCGCCTCTTCCAGCAGCGTCACCATCCTGGCGTGGTTGACGTGCTGGAACACGTCCATATCGGACCACCGGATCTCTACCTTGGCGTGAAAACGCTTGGGCAGCAGCACGGAACCACCGTGGGCCTTCCTGTCACCGTTCAACGAATTCGTCACTGTGTGGTACCTCCGGTGGACGCCCAGTCACTCACCAGGACGCACACGCTGCGGCGCCGCAACAGGCAGACGAGGCGAGATCGTGGGTCTGGAAAATCCGACAACTCCGACACTGCGACCCGGGGCGCGCCCGGACCGAGACCGATCTTCGACAACCAGTATCGCAATCTCGGCCGGACGAGTCCTGCCGGGGGCGGTCGGCGGGGGTCTCACCGTCTCGGCGCGACCCCCGCCGCGTGCCCGTGTCGATGCGGCCGGACACCACCCGTTCCCGGTCCGCGCACGGCCCGGAACCTACGTGATCGACGCCGCCGGACGCCCGTCCGTGCGCGGCCGCGGCGAAGGCGGAAGTACGCCTAGCGCGGCACCTCCGACTGCGCGCCGACACCGCTGACCATGCTGCGCACCTGCCGCGCCGCCACCGACAGCGTCGCCAGGTCGTGCGCGCCGGATTCGAACAGTTCCGACAGCGCCGCCCGGGCGCGCCCCAGCCTGGACTGGTTCTTCGACTCCCAGTAGGCGATCTTCTCGTCGGCGGTCTCCTCCGGTTCACCGGCGGACAGCACGTCGAGGGTGAGCGAGCGCAGCGAACCGTACATGTCGTCGCGCAGCGCCAGCCTGGCCAGCGCGTGCCAGCGATCGCCGCGCTCCAGGTGACTCACCGCCTGGAGCAACCAGTCGATCTTGAGGTGGTCGTTCAGCGCGTAGTACAGCGCGCCGACCTCCTCGCCGTCGCGGTCGGTGATGTCGGCGATGTCGAGCACGTCGAGCAGCGGGAACATGTTCAGCAGGTCGAACACCTCGGTGGCCAGGTCGGTCGGCGCGCCGCGCGCGATCAACTCGGCGGACTGATCGGTCAGCGTCGCCACGTGGTGGCCGCGCAACCAGCCGGGCACCTTCGAGGCCAGCTCGCGCACGCCCCGGCTGTACCGGTTGATCTCGGCGCCGACCGCGACCGGCTGCGGACGGTTGCTGAGCAGCCAGCGCGAGGCCCGGTCGAGGGTGCGCTTGGTCTCCAGCTCCAGTTCGTCGCGCACCGAGATCGGGATGTCGGCCGAACGGATCCGCGCCCACATGGTGTGCAGATCGAAGATCTCGGTGGTCGCGGCGAAGGCGCGCACCGCGTCGATGGTCGTCGCCCCGACCTCTTCGGTCAGCCGGAACACGTAACTGATCCCGCCGTAGTCCACCACCTCGTTGGCGATCATGGTGGTGACGATCTCCCGGCGCAGCCGGTGCTTCTTGATGGCGCCGCCGAAACGGGCCCGCAGCGGCGTCGGGAAGTACTCCGGCAGCCGCGCCGCGAAGTGGGCCATGTCCGGCAGATCCGAGTCGAGCAGGTCGACCTTGAGCGAAAGCTTCACGTGCGCCATGAGATTGGCCAGTTCCGGCGAGCACAGGCCCCCGCCGTCCTCTTGCCGCCGTTTCATCTCCGCGTCGGAGGGCAGCGCCTCGAGCTCGCGATCCAGGCCGCGGCGCTGTTCCAGTTCGTCGACGAGCCGCATGTTGACGTTCATCATGCGCGGCGCCTCGAAGCGCGACATGCCCATCAGGAAGTTCTGGGACACGTTGTCCCGCAACACCATCCTGGCGACCTCGTCGGTCATCGACGCCAGCAGCGGATTGCGCTCCTCTTCCCGCAACAGCCCGCCGCTGACCACGCCGTCGAGCAGGACCTTGATATTGACCTCGTGGTCGGAGCAATCCACGCCCGCGGAGTTGTCCAGCGCGTCGGTGTTCATCTTGCCGCCGTGGCTGGTGAACTCGATGCGACCGAGCGCGGTGGCGCCCAGGTTGCCGCCCTCGCCGATCACCCTGACCCGCAACTGGTTTCCGTTGACGCGCACCGCGTCGTTGGACTTGTCGCCCACGTCGGCGTTGGATTCGGTGCTCGCCTTGATGTAGGTGCCGATGCCGCCGTTCCACAGCAGTTGCGCGGGCGCGAGCAGGATCGCGCGCACCAGCTCCGGCGGGGCGAGCGATTCGACCTCGTCGCCGAGGCCGAGCGCCGCCCGGGCCTGCGGGCTGATCGGCACGGACTTCACCGTGCGATCCCAGACGCCGCCGCCCGCGCTGATCAGCGAGGCGTCGTAGTCCGCCCACGAGGACCGCGGCAAGGCGAACATGCGCTGCCGCTCCCGGTACGACCGCGCGGCATCGGGATTCGGATCGAGGAAGATGTGCCGGTGGTCGAACGCCGCGACCAGGCGGATGTGCTCGGAGAGCAGCATGCCGTTGCCGAACACGTCGCCGCTCATGTCGCCGATGCCGACCACGGTGAAATCCTCGGTCTGGGTATCGATGTCCATCTCGCGGCAGTGGCGCTTCACGCTCTCCCACGCACCCTTGGCGGTGATGCCCATGGCCTTGTGGTCGTAGCCCGCCGAGCCGCCGGAGGCGAACGCGTCGCCGAGCCAGAATCCGTAGCTCTGGGCCACGTCGTTGGCGATGTCGGAGAAGGTCGCGGTGCCTTTGTCGGCGGCGACCACCAGGTAGGTGTCGTCGGCGTCGCGGCGGATCACCCGGGCGGGCGGCAGCACCCGGCCGGTGGTCAGGTCGACGTTGTCGGTGAGGTCGAGCAGGCCGGAGATGAAGGTGCGGTAGCAGGCGACGCCTTCCGAGCCGAGCGCCTGCCGGTCGGCGACCGGGTCGCCGGTCGCCGCGGGCGGCTGCTTCACCACGAATCCGCCCTTGGCGCCGACCGGGACGATCACCGCGTTCTTCACCGCCTGCGCCTTCACCAGGCCCAGGATCTCGGTGCGGAAATCCTCCAGGCGGTCCGACCAGCGCAGGCCGCCGCGCGCCACGGGACCGAACCGCAGGTGCACGCCCTCGACCCGGGGCGAGTACACGAAGATCTCGAATTGCGGTCGCGGCTTGGGCAATTCGGCGATCTCACGCGGCTCGACCTTCATCGAGACGTAGTCGCGCGACATGCCCTCGGCGTCGGTCACATAGTAGTTGGTGCGCAGCGTCGCCTTGACGAGGCCGAGGATCGCGCGCAGGATCCGGTCGGCGTCCAGGCTCACCACTTCATCGATGCGCGCGCGCAGCTGGGTCTCCAGCTCGGCGGCGTGCTCGGCCGAGACGATGTCCGGATCGAACCGCGCGGTGAACAGGTCGACGAACAACCGCGCCACATCCGGCGAGGTCAGCAGCACCCGGGCGATGTTGGCCTGACTGTACGGAAAGCCGGCCTGCTGAAGGTATTTCGCGTAGGTGCGCAGGATCGACACCGCTCGCCACGGCAGCCGCGCCCGCAGCACCAGCTCGTTGAGCCCGTCGGCCTCGGCGCGGCCGTACCAGACCGCCTCGAAGGCATCGGTGAAGCGTTCACGCAGCCCGCGCACCTCCGCCTCCAGCGCGTCGGCGCGCGCCGGGGACTCCAGCAGTTCCGCGTCCAGATCGCGGTCCAAGGAGCTGCGCAGCAGTTCGGGGCGGGCCAGCAGGCCGAAATCGTAGATCCAGCGCTCCACGCTCGCGCCGCCGGGCGCGGTCGGCTCCAGCTGAATCTGGTAGGGCCGCTCGTCGACCACCTCGACGCCGAGGCTCTGCAACACCGGAAGCACCTGGCTCAGCGAGATGCCGGTGCCGCCGATGTAGAGGGTGAAGCGCCACGAGCCGGGCTCCGACTCCGGCTTGCGGTAGAGGTGCTGGGCGATGGCGCCCTCCGCCAAGCGCTCCAGCCTGCCGATGTCGCGCAGGGCGCGGCCGGGGCTGAAGTCCTGCTTGTACCCCTCGGGGAAGGCCGCGGCGTAGCGCTGCACCACGGCCGGGTCGAGCACCGTCGAGGTGCTCACCTCGTCGTTGAGATGGTCGTCCCACGTGTTGCTCGCCTCGGCGAGCAGGCGCTGGATGCGCAACCGGTTGGCTTCGGAGGTGTCAGCGACGACGGGCGCCTCGCTGGGCACGGCGGGCGCGGTGAACTCGGCGTCGGGCATCCGCACCGTGAAATACACACTGGCGAGCTCGCTTTCGCTCACCCGCGCGGAATAGTCGATGGAGACGCCGCCCAATTCGCGGACCAGGATCTCCTGCATCTCCAGCCGCACCCGGGTGGTGTAGCGGTCGCGCGGCAGGTACACCATGCAGGCCACGAAACGGCCGTAGGTGTCCAGGCGCAGGAAGAGCCGGACCTGGCGGCGCAGGCCCACGTTGAGCACCGCGGTGGCGGTGCGCCGCATCGTCTCGTTGTCGGAGGAGAACAGCTCGGTGCGCGGGAAACTCTGGATGACCTCGAGCATGGCCTGGCCGGAGAAGGAGTCCAGATCGAAACCGCTCTCCTCGATCACCGCGCGCACCCGGCGACCGATCATCGGGATGTCGAGCACGTTCTCGTGCATAGCCGTCACGGTGAACACACCGATGAACAGGTGCTCGCCGATGATCGCGCCGGACCCGTCGAAATCGGCGACCCCGACGAAATACGGGTACACCGAACGATGCACGGTGGCGGGCACCAGACCCTGGATCAGGGTCAGCAACGGTCGATCGGCGCCGTTGACCGGTACCCGGAAATCGGTGCCGACGTCCGGGCGCAGCACGCCGAGGCAGGTGCCGGGCAGCGGATTCGACACCGTCTTCTCGCCCTCGGTGCTGAGGCGGTACCGGGCGTAGCCGAGCACCGTGAAATTACCCTCGCCGAGCCAGCGCAACAGATTGGCGCAATCGACCAGATCGGTCGCGGGGAACGGCGCGACACCGGATTTCGCCGCCTTCTCCAGGTCGTCGGCCAAGGCGCGCTGGACAGTTTCGATGGCCTCGGTGTCACCGATCACCTGCCGGACGTCGGCGACCACGTCCGGCATGGAGTCTTCGATCCGCTCGAGCTGAGCGCGGCTGGTCGACGGGTGCAATTGCAGGTGCATCCAGGACTCGCGCAGCGGCATCGAGCCGTTGGCGTCGACCTCGTGCGGCACCGCCCTTGTCAACCGGCCGTCCGCGTCGCGCTCCACCTCGAACATCGGATGGATGACCTCGCTGACGCTCACCCCGATCCGGCTCAGCGACGAGGTGATCGATTCGACCAGCAGCGCCATATCGTCGGTCACGACCTGGACCGCGGCGCCGAGCCCGGACCCGTCGTCCGGGTGATAGACCCGGACCAAGGCGCGCCCGGACTGGCGCGTCATGGCCAATTCCAGGTGTCGCCGGAAAATCTGGGTGATGCCAGTGATCGCACAGTCCACATCGCCCGCGTCGACGTGGCGGAAATACGCCTCCTCGAGGGGAGCGAGATCACCGCGCAGCGCCTGCGGCAAACTCGCGACCCACGCCGCACCGGACAATTCGGACGAGACCGTCATTTTTTCGCCAACTCCCTCGGATTCGGTTCCGCAACAAAGTGACGCCGGTCCGAGGGTAACTGTGCCGTGCTGGCGCGGGGGTGAATTCCCTTCCAATTGCAGGGTGTTCACCGATACCGAGCGTTCGCCGCTGAATTGCCGAGGTCGATGATCTCGGCACAGCACCCGATCGGACCGGCAACGTCACGTAGACGCGATCGCGGTGGGAAGGACCCATTGCCCGGACAGCGCCTGCGCATGCACGGTTCCTACCCTATACGCGTCAGCGGACTAAGTCCTTCTGAAATCGCGCATGGTCGAAGCCGAGACGAAAGTGCGCCGCAGCCGGTTTCGCGGGCGAGAGGGAGAGGACCGAATTTCCTTCGATCGAGCGCGGGCCCGCGGGTTATTACTCCGCAGTTTCTTCGATGAAGCGGCCGTGCGTCGGGGCGATGCGCGCGGCGATCGCCCCGACGACGGGTGTCAGTCGCGGGTGAGCTTGCGGTGCGTCACCCGGTGCGGGCGGGCCGCCTCCGGGCCGAGACGCTCGATCTTGTTGGCCTCGTACGCCTCGAAGTTGCCCTCGAACCAGAACCACTTGGCCTCGTTGTCCGAGTCGCCCTCCCACGCCAGGATGTGCGTGCAGGTGCGGTCCAGGAACCAGCGGTCGTGGGAAATGACCACGGCGCAGCCGGGGAACTGTTCCAGCGCGTTCTCCAGCGAACCGAGAGTTTCCACGTCGAGGTCGTTGGTCGGCTCGTCGAGCAGGATCAGGTTGCCGCCCTGCTTGAGCGTCATCGCCAGGT
This sequence comes from Nocardia sp. bgisy134, assembly GCF_057708325.1. Lineage (NCBI taxonomy): Bacteria > Bacillati > Actinomycetota > Actinomycetes > Mycobacteriales > Nocardiaceae > Nocardia > Nocardia sp. bgisy134. The sequence goes on along the minus strand of NZ_JBYIRW010000001.1, from coordinate 318,187 downwards.
TCAGGCGGTTGCGCTCACCGCCGGAGAGCACGCCGGCCGGCTTCTGCTGATCCGGTCCCTTGAAGCCGAACGCGCTGACGTAGGCGCGCGAGGGCATCTCCTGGTTGCCGACCTGGATGAAGTCCAGGCCCTCGGAGACCACCTGCCACACGTTCTTCGTCGGGTCGATGCCCGCGCGGTTCTGGTCGACGTAGCTCAGCTTGACCGTCTCGCCGACCTTCACCTCACCGCTGTCGGGCTGCTCGAGTCCGACGATGGTTTTGAACAGGGTGGTCTTACCGACACCGTTCGGACCGATGACGCCGACAATTCCGTTGCGCGGCAAGGTGAACGACAGATCCTTGATGAGCTGGCGATCGCCGAAGCCCTTGTCCAAGTGCGAGACCTCGACGACCACACTGCCCAGACGGGGACCGTGCGGGATTTGGATCTCCTCGAAGTCCAACTTCCGCATCTTCTCGGCCTCGGCCGCCATCTCCTCGTACCTGCCGAGACGAGCCTTGTTCTTGGCCTGGCGAGCCTTGGCGCCGGAACGCACCCACGCGAGCTCTTCCTTCAGCCGCTTCTGCAGCTTCTGGTCCTTCTTGCCCTGCACCTCCAGGCGCTCGGCCTTCTTCTCCAGGTACACGGAGTAGTTGCCCTCGTAGCCGTGGGCCCGGCCGCGGTCGAGCTCGAGGATCCAGCCCGCGACGTTGTCCAGGAAGTACCGGTCGTGGGTGACGGCGAGAACCGCGCCCGAGTACTGGGACAGGTGCTGCTCGAGCCACAGCACCGACTCCGCGTCGAGGTGGTTGGTCGGCTCGTCGAGCAGCAGCAGGTCGGGCTTGCTCAGCAGCAGCTTGCACAGCGCGACGCGGCGGCGCTCACCACCGGAGAGGTTGGTGACCGGCTCGTCCGGCGGCGGGCAGCGCAGCGCGTCCATGGCCTGCTCGAGCTGGGAGTCCACGTCCCACGCATCGGCGTGGTCCAGGTACTCCTGGAGCTTGCCCATCTCGTCCATGAGCTCGTCGGAGTAATCGGTGGCCATGAGCTCGGCGATCTCGTTGAAGCGATCGAGCTTCACCTTGACCTCGCCGAGGCCCTCCTCGACGTTGCCGCGGACGGTCTTCTCCTCGTTCAGCGGCGGCTCCTGCTGGAGGATGCCGACCGTCGCGCCCGGCGCGAGGAACGCGTCGCCGTTGTTCGGCTGGTCCAGTCCGGCCATGATCTTCAGCACGCTGGATTTACCGGCGCCGTTGGGGCCGACGACGCCGATCTTGGCGCCCGGAAGGAAGTTCAAGGTGACATCGTCGAGCACGACTTTGTCGCCGTGCGCCTTGCGAACCTTCTTCATTTGGTAGATGAACTCAGCCATACGCGGAAGCCTATCGGTCTCGGGAACAGTGGAACGAAGCAGAGCCACTCACGGCACGCGGGCATCCTCGCGCCGGATTCACCGTGCTCGCACCCGACGTTCTACGGGCGGGATCAGGCGTCGACGGGCTCGGGTGCGGCGCTTCCGGAAGGTGCGGAAGCCACGGTCGCGGCACTCTCCCCCAATTCCTCGCCGACGCGTGCACGGTCTTCAGCGCTGGATCCGACACAAGTATTCCGCATCAGCGAGCCGGGCCCGCCGCCGGTCTCCGATCGACGGCTGACCCGCGCGGTGCAGCGGGACAGATCGGGGCCGACCGCGGTGGCCCGCATCTCCAGATCGCGCCGCTCGATACCCTCCTTGGTCCGGTACTCATGCGAACGCAGCTGCCCGTAGACGAGCACCGGGTCGCCGCGGCGCAGCGACGCGTCCACGCCGCCGACCAGGCGACGCCAGCAGGTCACCGTGAGGAACAGGGTCCCGTTGTCGACCCATTCCCCCGTCGCGAAGTCGAGCCTGCGCGAGTTGCTGGCCATCCGGAAGGTGAGCACCTGTTCGCCATTGCTCAGGTCCCGCTTGACCGGGTGGGTCACCACGGTACCGACCACCGTCGCCATCGCTTCGTACATGATCACGCCCCTTCACCTGTCGGACCCGGTGCGGATGCTCCGGGTGTCTCCTCCCCCTCCGCGAGGGCGTATCCAGCCTCGCCCCGGCACAGGGTGTGAAGGAACCCCCTGTTTCGCGCCTGTGGACAACTCACCCGTGTGTGGACATCCGGCGCTTCGCTCGTGCCGCCGCACCGGCACCGGCTACCGGTCCGCGCCGACCACCGCCGACGCGCGCAACGGGAGATCCACCACGCTCGTCCCCGCGTGCACGGTGAACGCACCCGGCTCGGTCCGCCAGCCCCCGTCCCAGTGCGCGAACACCCGCGGTGGCAGGGCGATTCGCACCGGCACCGACGCTCCCGCCGCCGCGGACACGGTGGCGAACCCCGCCAGCCACCGCACGGGCCGCTCGATCGCGGAATCGGGACGGGACAGGTACACCTGGACAACCTGTTTCCCGGCCCGCCCGCTGGTGTTGCGTGCGGTGAGCGTCACCGCCACCGTCCCGTCCTGCTGCGGCGCGGACGCCGCGAGATCGGCGAGTTCCCAAGTGCTGTAACCGAGCCCGTGCCCGAACGGGTAGGCCGGAGTCACGCCGGCGCGCAGCCAGGCGCGGTAGCCGATGTGGATGCCTTCGGTGTAGCGCAGCACCCCGTCCTCCGGCGTGGTCGAGAGGACGGGCACGTCGGCCTCGGCGGCGGGCCAGGTGGTGGGCAGCCTGCCGCCCGGTTCGGTCCGGCCGAGCAGCACGTCGGCCAGCGCGTGGCCCGCTTCCTGGCCGCCGAACCAGGTGAGCAACACCGCCGACACCTCGTCGCGCCAGGGCAGCAGCACCGGTCCGCCGGAATTCACCACCACCACGGTGCGCGGGTTGGCCCGCGCCACCGCGCGCACCAGATCGTCCTGCGCGCCAGGGAGCGCGAGCGTACTGCGGTCGTAACCCTCGCTCTCGGTCTGCGAGCCGGTGCCGACCACGACGACGGCGGTGTCGGCGGCGCCCGCCAGCGCGGCCGCGTCGGCGATCGCGTCCCCTGGATCGATCTGCGCCGCCTCGGTGCCCAGCGTGATCGCGACCAGACCCGATGCCACGGCATCGTTTTCGAGCTGCTGGCGCACGGTGACGGTGAGCGGCCGTGCACGGTCGGCGGCTACCGGCACCGCGGCGACACCAGGGCTGAGCAGCGCGGCGCCGAGTGGTTCGCCGCTGCCGACGAGCACGGTGTCGATGACCTCGGCGCCGTTGATCTCCATGCGTATCCGGCCCACCCCGGCGATGCCGAGCCGGACCGCGGCGGGTTCGTCGGGGCCGGGCCGGTACACCGTGCTCAGCTCGAGCGTGGCCGCACCCGCGGGCACCGTGCCCAGGTAGACCAGCTGCGCCGCGTACCGCTGCTCGCTCAGCAGCTCGCCGCCGTCGGCATCGAGGAAGCGGGCGCGCAACCCGGGTTCGCCGGTCTGCGGATCGGTCATCGACCCGAGCGGGAGCGCGTGAATGCCGGTCTGCGCGGGCACGCCGGGATGCACCGTGACGGACGCGTCCGGCAGCGCGGCGCGCAGCCCGTCCACCGGACCGATCACCTCGGCGGGGACCACCGTCGCGCTGCCGCCGCCCTGCGTGCGCGGCCAGATCGCCGCCTCACCGATCACCGCGAGGGAACCGGGACCCGAACTCGGCCAGGGCAATTCGCCGGTGTTGCGCAGCAGCACCATGCCCGCGGCCGCGACTTCGCGGGCGAGTTCGCGCCCCTCGCGGTCCGAGACGTCCGCGCCCGCAGGCCCGTTCGGAACCGAATTCGGTTCCCGCGCGGGGATATTCCGCAGGGCGACACCACCGTGCGACGCCACAGCGGCGGTGTCGAAGCCGTTGTCGCGCAGGGCGGAATCCGACAGATCGAGCGCGCCGACCCGCTGCGCCAGCCGCAGCAGGCGCAGCGCCTTCGCATCGATCGCGGCCTCCGGCACCGCACCGGACAGCACCGCCGCGACCAGCTTCGCGCCCCACGGCCCCACCGGGCCCGGCATCACCAGGTCCTGGTCGGCCTTGGCCGCGGCCTCGGTGCTGCGCACCGCCGTCCAGTCCGACACCACGACGCCGTCGAAACCCCACGCGGTGCGCAACGGCGTTGTCAGCAGCGGGTTCTCCGACATGGTGACGCCGCGAACGGAGTTGTACGCCGACATCACCAGCCACGCGCCCGCCCGTACCGCCGCCTCGAACGGCGCGAGATACAGCTCGTGCAGCGCGCGATCGTCCAGCGCGACGTCGGCCGTGTAGCGCTCGGTCTCGAAGTCGTTGGCCACGTAGTGTTTCGGCGTCGCGGCGACGCGGTGTTCCTGCACCGCGCGCACGTAGGCCGCGGCCAGTTCGCCGGTGAGCAGCGGGTCTTCGGAGTACGCCTCGAAGTGCCTGCCGCCCAGGGGGCTGCGCTGCAGATTGATCGTCGGGCCGAGCACCACGTCGACGCCCTTGCGCTTGGCCTCGCTCGCCGAGGCGGCGCCGTAGCGGCGGGCCAGGTCCAGATCCCAGGTCGCCGCGAGCGCTGTCGCCGAGGGGAGGTTCAGCGAAGGGTCGCGCTCGTCCCAAATCGGGCCGCGCACGCCCGAAGGCCCGTCGGAGAGCATCATCGACCGCAGCCCGATCGCGGGCTCCGCCACGGTCGACCAGAGGTCGGCGCCGGTCAGCAGCCGCACCTTCTGTTCCAGGTTCAACGCGCCGACCAGCGCGCGCAGGGCTTCGTCCACCGTGTCGAGCATCAGGGCTCCTCCTCGGATCGTCGGCCGGGCCTACCTGCACCTTTCGCCAAATCTACGCGTCAGGGCCGTGGGCGACCCGGCTTCGCGACACCGCGCGAGGACGGGGTCAGAGGGCGGCGAGGTCGGTGTTGCCGCCGCACAGCACGACGACCGGCCGTTCTCCCGGCGCGGGTGTGTACGCGCCGCTCATGATCGCGGCCAGCGCGCTCGCGCCCGCCAGCTCGACGACGATCCGGAATTCGCGCCACAGATACTCGCGTGCCGTGGCGATCGCCTCCTCGGCGACCAGCAGCGAGGGCACGTCGTAGCGCCGCGCGATGTCGAGGGCGATCTCCCCGACCCTGGTCGCGCCGAGCGCGTCGAGACCGATGCCCGGCCTGCCGACATCCACCGGCCGGTTGGCGAGCAGCGCGGCGTGCAGTGCGGGCATGCCGACCGGCTCGACGCCCACCACCTGCTGACGGCGCCCCACCGCCGCCGCGATCCCGGCGACCAGCCCGCCCCCGCCGACCGCGACCAGCACCGGCGGTTTGCCGCGCACCTGATCCTCGAGCTCCAGACCGACCACTCCGGCGCCCGCGACCACCGCGGGCAGGTCGTAGGCGTGCAACTGCAGCGCGCCGCGCTCGGCCGCCAGCTCGGTGGCGTAGCGGGCCGCCTCCGCGTAGGTCGTTCCGTGCCAGAGCACCTCGGCGCCGTGCGACCACATCGCGGCCACCTTGGTGTGCGGCGCGGACTCGGGAACGACCACCGTGCACGCCTTGCCGAGCCAGGCCGCCGACAGCGCGGCGGCGATCCCCGCGTTGCCCGCCGACGCGATGATCACCTGGTCGGTCCGCGTCGTCGCGGAGAGCAGCGCGTTGAGGCAGCCGCGCACCTTGAAAGTGCCACCGTGCTGCAGGGATTCGAGTTTCAGCGTGACCGGGACCGGACCGTCGGGCCCGGCCACCGAGGTGTGGAAGACCGGCGTCTTCCTGATCCGTCCCGCCAACCGCCGCCGCGCCGCGCGCACATCGGAGCGATACACCTGCCTGCAGTGCTCGGCGACCGCCACGCCGCCCTCACCGTTCTCACTCGGATTCAAGACCGCACCCCGCGGTCGCACGGCCGGGGCAGCCCCGGCGGCGCGGTCTCACTCACTTGCGTACCTCTCCGTCACGTTTCGCCAGTTCGGCGAACATGGCGTTGTGGGCGGCCAGGTCCGCGTCGTTGTCGCGGTCGGCGGCGCGGTCGATGCGCTTCGCCATCCGTTCGTCGCTGCGCGACCACTGGATGAGCAGTGCAAGCATCACCACGACCAACGGCACTTCGCCGCTCGCCCAGGCAAGGCTACCGCCGGTGCGCTGATCTCCGAGCAGGTCGCTGTTCCAGCCCAGATCCAGGCTGCGGAAGAACCAGCCGCCCATGACCGTCGTCATGCTCATCAACGCGACGCCGAAGAACGCGTGGAAGGGCAGCGAGCCGAACACCATGCCCAGTTTGGTGAGCGGTTCCACCTGGCGCGGCTTGGGATCGATGCCGATCACCACCCAGTAGAAGAGGTAGCCGCTGAGCAGGAAGTGGATGTTCATCAGCAGATGGGCCGCGTGCGAGTCGACGAAGGTGTCGTAGATGCCGCCCATGTACAGCGCGTAGAAACCGGCGACGAAGATCACCGAGGCCACGATCGGATGGGTCAGGAAGCGCGACACCGGATTGTGCACGGCGGCCATGATCCACTCCCGGGGACCGGGTGCGCCGGCGCGTCCCGCGGGCGGCAGCGCACGCAACGCCAGCGTCACCGCGCCGCCGAGGGCCAGCAGGATCGGCGCGAGCATGGACAGCGCCATGTGCTGACCCATGTGCACGCTGAACACCGCGGGCGAATACCGCCCGATCCCCGACGACGTCGCGAGCAGCAGCAGCGCGCAGCCGGACAGCCACGCGATGGTCCTGCCGACCGGCCACGAATCGCCGCGCGAGCGCAGCCGCCGGACGCCGAGCAGATACAGCACCGCCAGCACGATCGCCGCCGTGCCGAAGATCAGGTCGAAGCGCCAGTCGAACAGCAGCCGCGCGACCGTCGGCGGGCCCGCGAGGTCGTAGCCGAGTTCCACCTCGGCGGGCGACGGCACGGTCGTCGGCGGTGGCGGCGGCGTGCGGCCGAGCCCGACCGCCAAACCCATGGTCGCCGCGAACACCAGCGCCTCGACCGCGCCGAAACGAATGAGGGCGGCGCGATCGCTCGGGTTCGCCGCTAGTGCGGGCACGGCGGCGCGGCGCTGGAAGTAGCCGATGACGCCGAGGACGATCAACGCCACCGCTTTCGCGAGCACCAGACGCCCGTAGGTGCTGGTGAACAGTTCGTCGAAGGGCACGCGCACCCACGAGTTGATCACGCCGCTGACGCCGATCACCACGAACGCGATGGTCGCGGTGAGCGAGAACCTGCGGACCGCGACGTCGGTGTGCGCGCCGCCGCGCAGCGCGTGCGCGAGCACGGCGAACAAGCCGCCCACCCAGACCGCCGCCGACACCAGGTGCAGGATGAGGCTGTTGGTCGCGATGTCGTGCGAGCCGCCCGAGGACGAATGCCCGGTCAGCGCCAGCGGCATCATGGTCACGATCGCGCCGCCCAGCAGCAGCGGCGTCCAGCCCCAGCGCAGCGCGAGACGGCAGCCGATCGCCACGATCAGCGCCAAGATCACCGTGGTGCGCCAGGCCTCGGCCAGATCCACCTGCCCGATCGCCCGCCACAGCTGTTCCGGACGCCAGACGTCGGAGACGGGCTGGCCCGTGGTGTCCGACACCGTCAGCGGGACCAGCAGCGCGGCGCAACACGCCCAGAGCACCGCGAAATTCGAGGCCCGCCGCAGCGCGCGGTATCCGCCTACGTCCAACAGTCCGTCCGCCTGTGGCGGCACCAGGAACGCGGCGAACAGCAGCGAGCCGACGGTCAGCGCCGCGGCGAGATCGGCCAGCGCGCGAATCGCGGGCAGCCCGTAGGTGGTCAGCGGACCCGGATCCGGGATGCCGAGCAGGCTCAACGCCTGCGCCGCGGAGAGGCCGACCACCAGCGCCGCGACGACGGCGGCGAGGGCTCCCGCGAATGCGGTCACGACGGCGAAGTTGCCCGCGGAAGCCGCCCGCTGGACGTCCGGCTCAGCGGTTGCGAGGGGCGGGTCCTGCGGTGACGACATACGACTCAGCGTAGTTGTGTCGGTCGGGCGTGGGCGGAGCGGGCTCGAGCCGCTCGATGGAGATAAGGTAGGCGCGAATCACGGAGGTGGGATGTCGGTCGTGCTGATTGCCGTCGTGGCGCTGTTCTTCGCCGCCATGGGCATTTACGGACTGTTTCGCCCGGGCCAGCTCGCCGACACGGTCGGCATGCTCGCCGATCGAGCCGACGCGCACGCCGAAGTCCGCGCGGTCTACGGCGGCTTCGGCATCGCCGTGGCCGTTGTCCTCGGGCTGGCTGCCGCCGATGTCGGCGACCTCAGATTCGGGGTGTGCATCGCGGTGGCCGCCGCGTTGGGCGGGATGGCGTTCGGCCGGATCTGGTCCTCGTTCACCGAGCCCGCGTCCGCTTTCTACCCAGTCTGGTTCTACTTCATCGTCGAAGTGACCTTGGCCACCCTGCTGACTCTCGCTGTCCTGCTCGACTGAGGTATAGGGAATATTGCTGACGCTAAGAATCTAGTTTCTGGACAGTCGCTATAATTTCCGCGCTGGACACCACCGCCGATATCGGCCATGGTGGAAACCGCTGCCTCCGTAGCTCAGTTGGATAGAGCAAGGGCCTTCTAATCCCTAGGTCGCAGGTTCGATTCCTGCCGGGGGCGCACACATGGGCAACCCTGTGGCCCGCACGTCGATGCGGGTCACAGGGTTTGTTACCCGAACCGGGGAGCGCTCAAACACCACACAGCCAGGAATCGTCGCGATCTCCGGCACCGCGCAACCCCTCGGCCGGGCACGCCGGCGGAAGAAGTCACCGCGGCCCAGACCTCGGGCCTCAGGCGGAGCCGCCGACTCGATCGGCGACATCGGAACGCTGATCGAGCCGGAACACGCACTTCGTTCCGGTGTAGATGCTCGGCATGCACAGGTTGCAGTGTGTGCAGGCCGATCGAGTCGCTTCGTCGGATTGGATGCGGAGCAGCAGGTTCGGCTCGCGTAGCAGGGCTCGGCCCATGGCGACGAACTCGAAGCCCTCGGCCATCGCCTGGCGCATGGTGTCGAGGTTGGTGATGCCGCCGAGCAGGATCAGCGGCATGGACAGCTCGCGGCGGAACTGGCGGGCCCGTTCGAGCAGGTACGCCTCGTGGTACGGGTACTCGCGCAGGAACCCGCGGCCGACCAACCGGAAACCCCAGCGAGCCGGTCCAGGAAGGACTTTCGCGAACTCGCGGCGTGGGGCGTCGCCGTGGAACAGCAGCATCGGGTTCAGCAGCGAGCTTCCCGCCGTCAGTTCGAGGGCGTCCAGCGCACCGTCCTCCTCCAGCCACGCGGCGACCTGGAGCGATTCCGGCACCGTGAGCCCGCCGCGCACGCCGTCTTCCATGTTCAGCTTCGCCGTCACCGCCAGCCTGCCGCCCACGGCTTCGCCCACCGCGCGGGCGATTTCGCGGACGAATCTGGCCCGGTTGGCCGTCGACCCGCCGTAGCGGTCGGTGCGACGGTTCAGTAGCGGGCTGAGAAACGAACTGGCCAGGTAGTTGTGCCCGAAGTGGATCTCCACCGCGTCGAAGCCGGCCTGTTCGGCGAGCTTCGCGGCGTCTGCGTGCGCGGCGACCAGCCCGCGGATCTCGGACTCGCCGGGCACCTTCATCGACCGCATACCGAGCGGACTGAACATGCGGCTCGGCGCGAGCGCGGGCAGCCGGTTGGAGGCGGCATTGGCCACAGGTCCGGCGTGTCCGATCTGCGCGCTGGCCGCCGCGCCTTCGGCGTGCACGGCATCGGTCAGCCTGCGCAGGCCGGGCAGCGCCTCCTCGCGCATCCAGATCTGATGCCGATCGGTGCGCCCGCCCGGCGCGACCGCGCAGTAGGCGACGGTGGTCATGCCGACGCCGCCCGCCGCGGTCTCGCGGTGGAATTCGATCAGTTCGTCGGTGACCAGCGCGTCGGGTGTGCAGCCCTCGAAGGTCGCCGCCTTGATCACCCTGTTGCGCAGGGTGATCGGGCCCAGTGCCGCCGGTGCGAAAACATCGGTCATCGCGCACCGCCTTCCGGCGCGGAGAGTCCGGCGATCACGAAGTCGCGCAAGGTGGCGACGGCGGGCTCCGACAGGTCTCGGTCGCCGGCCCCGAACGACATGATGACGAGGTCGAAGGCAAACGACCAGCGCCGCCTGCTCTCCGGCTCCGCGAGCTCGGGGAGCAGACCGACCCAGGAGTCCATCCGGAACCAGCGCTGCTGCCACAGCAGCGGGTGACGCCCGAGCACCAGTTGCGCGAGCAGCCGCAGATGCAGGCGGCCCGCCGGGTCGGCGGACAGTTCGACGAACGGCTCGATCACCGCGTCGACGATCTCGGGCACCGAACCACGCTCGGCGCTCACCGCCGCGAGGCGGTCGGCCCACAGCGGTCCGAGTCGGTCCTCCAGCAGCGCCGCGACCAGCGCTTCCTTCGATCCGAAGTGGTAGTGCACGGCGGCCGGGTTGGCGCCGGCCTCCGCGCAGATCGCCCGCACGGAGACGTCCTCGTAGCGGTCGGTCAGCAACAACCGCTCGGCCGCGGCGAGCAGCCGCTCGCGGGTGACCGCCGAAACTTTCTGAGCCATGGGTGAAGTAAAACACGTTTCAAACATCGATTCAATCACTGATTGAAATCGCTACCGCGGCGACGGCACGGCCCGTGAAGAACCCCTCGCCCTCGGTGTGGCAACCCGATCCATACGGTTACCGATGGTTTGCTGACTTCGCACGATCTGGTTCCGGAATCAGACCATCTGATGCGAAGGGAGCGAGTCGATGCTTCGATATATCTACTCCGCCGCCGCGGTCTGCTGCGCGGCGACGATCGCCCTGGCCCCCGCAGCGAACGCGGCGCCATCGCCCGAGGACCCCAACGACGCGCGCGGCACGGAGGCAGTGAATCCGGCACTCTCCGCGGGCGTCGACCTGTTTTTGACCTCGGCCCGCCTCGGCGCGAAAGCCATAGCGCTGACCATCGTTCCGATCCACTATTTCCCGTCGTTCGATGCGATCATCACGCGGGAGAGCGGCTGGAATATGTTCGCGGTCAACCCGACCAGCGGCGCCTACGGCCTCGGCCAGGCGCTCCCGCCGGAGAAGATGTCCACCCACGGCCTCGATTGGCGGTTCAACCCCGTCACCCAGCTCCGCTGGACCTACGACTACATGGTCGACCGCTACGGCAGTCCCGACGCGGCCTGGGTGTTCTGGCAGCAGAACCACTGGTACTGACGCGGCGCGTCAGTCCTCGACGGCGAGCGCCTGTCGCATCGTCAGACGTCCCTGCGTCTGCATCAGCGAGCGCCGGTACATCTTCTCCGCGATCAAGACGGTGCCATAGGTCCCCACCGCCATCAGGATCAGCGCGACGACAGGCTCCCACCACGCCGCGGTGCCCTCGGCCAGCCTGGCGGGCATGGCGACGATCGATACGAGCGGGACATAGGAGGCGATCACCAGCCACGTGTCCGTGAGGAAGATGCCCGCGAACAGCACGATCATGATGAGCATCGACATGGGCATCGAGGTGGATTGCAGGTCCTCGCTGCGCGTCGCGAGCGCGCCCGCGACCGCCCACAGACTGGCCAGGGCGAGGAAGCCCACCACGAAGAAGACGACGAACCAGCCCGCCGCGCCCGCGATCGTCGCGACCTGATCGCCCCTTCCGGTGGCGGCCAATCCGATCAGGCCCGCCCCGACGAACAGCGCGAGCTGGGCGAAGGCCATCACGGTGTTGCCGAGCACCTTGCCGATCAGCAACTGCCGCAACGGGATGGCGCTCGCCAGGATCTCCACGATCCGGTTCTGCTTCTCCTCGACCACGCTCTGCGCAATGCTCATGCCGAACAGGATCGACGCGGCGTAGAAGAGGAACGCGAAGACGAAGCTCACGATCCTGGCCAAACCCGGTTCGATCGCGGACCGATCGAGCAGGTCATAGGTCACCGCGCCGCCGCTACCCAACTGCGCAAGGCTCAGGCCCGCGGCGGCGGCATTGCGCTGCACCGCGAGCTGCTGCACGGCGGCGGTGAGATACGTTGCGGCGTCGTCGTTCTGGGCGGAATCACCGATGAGCCGCCAGCCGCCCGGCTCGGCGGGCGTCAAGCCGACCTCGACCTCCTCGTCGCGCACCCGCTGTTCGACTGCCGCCACATCGGGCTGTGGGCGAGCGGTGAAGGTGACCTTCTTGTCGGCGCTCGCCGCCAAATCATTGGCGGTCGCGACGATCTGGTCCGCTCCCGCGCCCGCGACGGCGACGTCGATCTCGTCGGTGCGGTTGCTCATGAAACCGGTGATGGCCAGGGACGCGACGATCGCCACGATCGTGATCACCGTGGACACCAGGAAGTTTCGATCGCGCAGCTTCACCGCGATCTCGCGGGCCGCTACGATCCGCCACACGCCGCGCGGAGCGAAATCCGTACTCATGCCGTCACCTCGCGGTAGATCTCCGACACCGAGGGCCGGACCTCGGCGAGTTCGCGCACCGGGCCGCGGGACAGCGCTTCGCCGAGCAGCGCTTCGGTGGTCGCGCCGTCGAGTTCGAGCAGCACGCTGGAACCGTTGGTCTGCAGCACCCGCACGCCGGCGAAGGCGTGCAGCCAGGCCGGGTCGCCGCCGAGCGCGAGCCGATAGCGGGTCGCACCGGTGGAGCGGAGCTCGTCCACCGAGCCCTGCCCGACGACCCGTCCCGCGGCGAGAATCACCAGCCGATCGCACAGCCGCTCCACCAGATCGAGCTGGTGCGAGGAGAAGAGCACGGGCACGCCCGCGGTCGCGTATTCGCGCAACAGTTCGGCCATCGAATCGACGGCGGACGGGTCGAGACCGGAGAACGGCTCGTCCAGGATCAGCAGCGACGGCTGCGCGATCACCGCCGCGGCGATCTGCACCCGCTGCTGGTTACCCAGCGAGAGGGATTCCAGCTTGTCCCTGGCGCGGTCGCCGAGGTCGAAGCGGTCCAGCAACTCTCGCGCGCGCAGCCGGGCGTCGGCAGCCGTGCGCCCGCGCAGCCTGGCCAGGTAGACGAGCTGCTCGAGCACCGGCTGCTTCGGATACAGGCCGCGTTCCTCGGGCATGTAGCCGAACGACCTGCGGTCGGCGGCGCTCACCGGCCCGCCCTGCCAGCGCAGTTCCCCGCCGTGCACCGCGAGCACGCCCATGATCATGCGCATGGTCGTGGTCTTGCCCGCTCCATTGCCGCCGACGAATCCGGTCAGAGCACCGGGCTCCACGGTGAAGGACACGTCGTTTACCGCGACGACGCCCCCGAACCGGCGCACCAGGTGCGCGACTTCCAACATCGAACTCCCCTTGTCCTCAGCTGTTCCACCCACCCTAGTGCGGCACGGGCGAGTATGGACCGGCCTGCGCACAGTCTTCGGCCGAACGGCGCCGAGCCCGAACAATCACGCGGCAGATCGCAGCTCGCCATGATGTGCAAGCGCGCGGTGACATCGATCCGGCGCGGGCCGCACGACGCTTCAGCCGATTTGCCGCTGTACTCGAGCATCGCGTGGATTCGCAGGCACCCCCGGGCATTTCGGCTCGGTATTGGCCCGTGCAATGCCGGTACGCCTCGGCGCATCGACCGAGGACATGAGGCTTTCCATCGCGGATATCGCGTCAGCCCTGCAGCGCGGGCAGCGGGATGACGATGCCGAACGGCAGGATGATGCCGGGCTGAGGCACTGGAGGCTGGGGCACAACAAGTTCCGGATCGCGAGCGGGCTCTGCCGTGTCATCGGGAGCCGGGGCCGGTACGTGCTCTGGCTCTGGCTCGGGTTCGGAGTTCACCATCGGCGCTTCGGCTTTCGGCTCCGAGTACGGCAGCGATCCACCGGGCTGCGGGCTCCCGGTCCCGCACGCCGGATCCGGCTGGGCGGTCGCGACTTCGGGCTCTCCGGCACGACCGCCGTAGGACCGGCCCGGCGCGATCGGCAGTTCTCCGGGTGCGCCCGGTCGCGGCATCGGAGCCGGAACCGCCTGCGCGCACGGATCGGTTTGCGGCGGTGGGCAGAAGATCCCGCACGGAATCGGCGGCAGACCGGGGATGGTGATCATCACCTGCGCCGGTGCGGGCGGAGAGGGAACGGTCGCGACCGGCGGCGGTTCCGCCGGGGACGGCGTCGACGGCAGGGCGGTATCGCGAGCGGACAGCTCCGGACCGGCCTGGATCACGGGCGCCGAACCCGGCGGAACCAGATCAGGGCCGATCTCGACGCGAGCCGGAGCGCCGCCCGTGCGATACGCCGCCGACCAGCTCAGCACGTCGCGCGCATAGGACACCGAATTGTTGTAGCGCAACACCGCCCGCAACTCCTGCGCCGAATCCAGCAGGTTCGTCCCGCCCGAACACAGATACTTTCCGGCGGCCAGCGACGCGTCGAACACGTTGTGCGGGTCGGCTACTCCGTCACCGTTGCCGTCAGCGGCATACGCGCTCCAGGTACTCGGCAGGAATTGCATGGGCCCTATCGCGCGGACGAATCCGCCGCCTGCGGCCTGGATGATCTCGTTGCCCGGCAGGGTCCCGTCCAGGGCGGGGCCGAAGATCGGCCCGAGTGTCGTCCCCGCCGCGTCGGTACGTCCGCTCGCGGCGTGGCCGGATTCGATCCGGCCGATCCCGGCGAGCAGATTCCACGTCAAGCCGCATCCGGGCATCGAAGACTCCAGCGCCAGCTCGGCATTGCGATACGCCGCCAGCACGATCTCCGGAATGCCCAAGGGGCCGCCGGTATTCGGCAGCGAGATGTCGTGCAACGGCACCGCGCCCGCGAACGCGGGTGACCTCGCCGGAGACACGGCGCGGAGCGTGCGCGGCGAATCCGGTGCGACAGGAAGCAACCCGACGGCCCGTGACAGACCCGCACCGGCGATGTCTTCTGTGCCGTCCCCCGCGGCCGACAGCGCTTCGGAAACTTCGGGCGGGGCGCTGGAACCGGCTTGGTGCACGGCCGAACCCGTGACCACCAGTCCGGCGACGGCCAGCGCCGATGCGGTCAGTGCTGCGGATACACGCATTCGGCTCGACCCATCCTCTACGTCATCGGAGAGCGGCTGTGCTTCCTCGGCGCGCCCCAATGGGGTCGCTGCTACGCGTCTCCCCACCGGGTGCCGCACCGAAGTTCCTCAACCCCCCACCTCCAGAAGAGGAACTTCCATTAACATACACGATGATTTACCGACGCCGAGGCGATACCTCGAAAAGACTTAGCGATTACTTATCCCAAGTCCGACGCTGCTCGATCATCGAGAGCCCCTCGGCATCCAGCTCCGGACACGGCGATACGCGACGGCCGGACCCTCGCCGGGGAAGCATCCGCCGCCGACCGGAATACGTTGCACCGCAGGGCATCCCCGGCATGGTCACCAGTCGACGAGGCCCAGCTCGTGCAGCTTGCGGAAGACGAGCATGGAACCGGGAGCGACATGGTCCATGGCGGCGTACTCGCGCACGGTGAAATACCGGAGTTCGGCGATCTCGCCGCTGGGGTGCGGGTCGCCGTCGAGTTCGGCGGTGAAGCAGGTCATGTGCAGCCGCGTGCCCGGCGCGTGGCCGTACGCCTCGGCCTGGAAGACGCCGAGTTCGGCGCAGGAGGCGACGCCGACGCCGAGTTCCTCCCGCACCTCGCGGTGCAGCGCCGCGACGGGCGTCTCCCCCGCGTCGATCTTGCCGCCCGCCATGTAGAAGACGTCCTTGCCGAGGGATCGCGCCTGCAGCAGACGCCGATCCCGGACATGAGCCAACGCAGCTGTGCGAATCACCGGCCCACCCTACTGACCGGCCCGGGCCGCCGGTCAACCGAATAGGCAGCCGCCCGCCGGTGCGGGCTGGTCGGCCAGGTGTCGGAACGGGTGGCACGAAACCCCGAGTGCGTCCGACGACGGCGCGCGGTGTTCTACAGTCGCCTCACACCGATCCGCATCCGGCCGACACGGCGCGAGGAGGAATCGTGTCCGACGGTTCACGGTCCACCGTCCTGACGAATATCGGCACGCTGGTCACCAACGACCCGGGCTCGGGCGTCGGCCGGCTCGGCGTGCGGCGCGACGCGGCGGTGGTGTTCGCGGACGGGCTGGTCGCCTGGGTGGGTGACGCGCACGAGGCCCCCGTCGCCGACGTACGCGTGGACATGGCGGGCCGGGCGGTGCTGCCCGGATTCGTGGAAAGCCATGCGCACCTGGTGTTCGCCGGGGAACGAGCCGAGGAGTTCGCGGCCAGGATGTCCGGTACCGCCTACGCGGCGGGCGGCATCCGCAGGACCATCGCGGCGACGCGAGCGGCCGACGACGATCGGCTCGCCGCCAACGTCCGGCGGCTGATGGACGAGTCGGTGCGCTCGGGAAGCACGACGGTCGAATGCAAGACCGGCTACGGCCAGACCACCGAGGACGAATTGCGCAGCGCGCTGGTGGCCGGACGCTTCACCGACGAGGTGACCTTGCTGGCCGCGCACGTGCCACCGCCGGAGTACGCCGGGCGAGCGGACGAGTACGTGGAGATGGTGTGCCGGGACATGATTCCGGTGTGCGCGCCGCACGCGAAGTGGATCGATGTGTTCTGCGAGCGGGGCGCGTTCACCCGGGAGCAATCGGAGGCCGTGCTGCGGGCGGGCATGGCGCACGGGCTGATTCCCCGGGTGCACGGCAACCAGCTCGGTCCCGGCCCCGGCGTGGGCTTGGCCGTCGAACTCGGCGCGGCCTCTGTCGACCACGTCAGCTACGTCACCGCCACCGATATCGACGCGCTGGCGGGCAGCGCCACGGTGGCGACACTGCTGCCCGCCGCCGACTTCTGCACCCGCAACAGCTATCCCGACGCCCGCGCCCTGCTCGACGCGGGCATCACCGTCGCGCTGGGCGCGGACTGCAATCCCGGCACGTCGTACACCACGAGCCTGCCGTTCTGCATCGCGCTGGCGGTGCGCGAGCTGCGGATGACACCGGAAGAGGCGGTGTGGTCGGCCACTGCGGGCGGCGCGCGGGCGCTGCGCCGCGACGATGTCGGCAGCCTGCGCGTCGGGGCGCGCGCCGACGCGCTCGCGCTCGACGCCCCGTCCTATCTGCACCTGGCCTACCGGCCCGGCGTGCCGCTCGTGCGTTCGGTGTGGCGCGGCGGAGTCCGCGTCGCCGGATCGGACGCCGCGTGAATCCGCGCCGCACGGTCGATATCGCGCCGCGGCCGTGGACCGGCCGGGTCGACGGCGACGCGCCGGAGCACGCGCGCTGGCATCAGCTGATCCGGCCCTACGATCCGGCGCGAACGGTCGGAAAAGGTTGTGTGCTGATCGGTTTCGCCAGCGACGAGGGCGTCCGCAGGAACAAGGGCCGTCCGGGGGCGGCCGCGGGTCCGGACGCGCTGCGCGGCGCGCTGGCGTCGTTGGCGCTCCCCGAACCGCTCGATCTGGAGGACGCGGGCACCGTCGCGGTCACCGGCTCGGATCTGGAGTCGGGTCAGCGACGGCTGGGCCTTGCCGTGGCGGCCGCACTCGACGCGGGCCGCTTTCCGGTGGTGCTCGGCGGCGGTCACGAGGTCGCCTTCGGCACCTATTCCGGCATCGCGGCGGCCCAGCGGCGCGGCGCGCTGCGGTTGGGCATCCTGAACCTGGACGCCCACTTCGATCTTCGCGCCGATCCGGCGCCGAGCTCGGGCACCCCCTTCCGGCAGATCGCCGAGGCCGAGCGCGCGGCAGGGGCGTCCTACCGCTACGACGTGCTGGGCATCAGCCAACCCGGCAACACCGTCGCACTGTTCGAGACGGCGCGCGGGCTCGGCGTCCGCCATCTGCCCGACGACCGGTGCGGCGTAGGGGACCGCGCGGCCGTGGACGAGTTCGTCGATGCCTTCCTGAACGACGTCGACCTGGTCTATCTCACCATCGACCTCGACGTCCTCCCCGCCGCCGTGGCCCCGGGCGTCAGCGCGCCCGCGGGCTACGGCGTACCGGTGGAGACCGTGCAGCGGGTGTGCGACCGGGTCACGGCCAGCGGGAAACTCGTCGCCGCCGACGTCGCCGAACTCGCGCCGGTCTTCGACATCGACGACCGCACCGCTCGCACGGCCGCGCGGCTCATCCACCGGATCGTCACCGGCCACCGAGCTGTGCACTGAGAGGCGTTGCCCACTGACCGAACCGGACCACCCGACGCCGCACCGACGGCGGGAGGTGAAGCCGGGTACGCGCCCGGGACCGGTCGAGTCGCCTCGGTCCGTCAGCCGCAGACGGCCGCCACGGCGGCGATGAGCAGATCCAGGCCGCGGTCGAGCTCGTCCTCACCGATCGTCAACGGCGGCAACAACTTCACCACCTCGTCGACGGAGCCGGACGTCTCCACCAGCAGTCCGCGATCGAAGGCCACCTGGCAGACCTTGCCCGCCAGCGACGGGTCCTCGAAGACGATGCCGTGCACCAGCCCCCGCCCGCGAGTCGAGACGCCGGGATACGCGGCGGCGACTCGGGCGAGCGCCTTCTCGATCCGCTCGCCCTTGGCCAGAGTGGCCCGCTCGAGCGCGTCGTCGGACCAGTAGTGCCGCAGCGCGACCTCGGCCGTGACGAAGGCGGGGTTGTTGCCGCGGAAGGTGCCGTTGTGCTCGCCGGGCGCCCACTGGTCCAGCTCGGACTTGAAAAGCACCAGCGCCATGGGCAATCCGTAGCCGCCGATCGACTTGGACAGCGTCACGATGTCGGGGGTGATCCCGGCGACCTCGAAGGAGAAGAACGGACCGGTCCGGCCGCAGCCCATTTGCACGTCGTCGACGATCAGCAGAATGCCGCGCGCCCGGCACAGCTCGGCCAGCTCGCGCAGCCACTGCACGCGCGCCACGTTCACCCCGCCCTCGCCCTGCACGGTTTCCACGATCACCGCCGCGGGCTTGTCCACTCCCGAGGAGGGATCGTCGAGCGCCCGCCGCATCCAGTGCAGGTCGTCGCCCGCGCCGAGGTAACCGTCGTAGGGCATCGGCGTGACGTGCACCAGCGGCACTCCCGCGCCCGCCCGCTTGGCGGCGTTGCCGGTCACCGACAGCGCGCCGAGCGACATGCCGTGGAAGGCGTTGGTGAAGTTCAGCACCGGCTGTCTTCCGGTGACCTTGCGAGCCAGTTTGAGCGCGGCCTCCACGGCGTTCGCTCCGGTCGGGCCAGGGAACTGCACCTTGTAGTCCAGGCCGCGCGGAGCGAGCACGGTGTCGCGCAGGGTTTCCAGAAGCCTGCGCTTGGCCACGGTCGACATGTCCAGTCCGTGGGTGATGCCGTCGCCGACGAGGTAATCGATCAGGGCGCGTTTGAGAACCGGATTGTTGTGACCGTAGTTCAGCGCGCCCGCGCCTGCGAAGAAGTCCAGGTAGTCGCGGCCCTGCTCGTCGCGCAGCCAGGCGCCGCTGGCCGTGTCGAACACCGTCGGCCAGGATCGGCAGTACCCACGGACATTCGATTCGAGGGCCTCGAAAATGGTCGACTCGGCGACAGTCATCACGATCCTTCCTGTCGTGCGCGAGCACTCCACAAAATCTGAAGTGACTGTGTTTCTAACATTGGCGCGTCAGGTTCGTCGCACTTTCGGCGAAATCGCGCGGTAACCTACCGCGCGTCGACGAGCGGACAGTAACGTTGACTTCTTGTGCGCTGGAGTGCGGGAGGGGAGGAGCGGCTGGCCGCAGCAACCCAGGCGCGACGCGAGGCGACGCTGTATTGGCGGCTCGCGGTGGCGGGGTTCCGGCGGCAGTCGCAGTACAAGCTGGCGATGTTCGCGGGGCTGTTCACCAACTGCGTGTTCGGGTTGGTGCGCGCCGCGGTGATGCTCGCGGCGGTGCGTGGCGCAGGCGAATTCGGCGGGTACGACGAAGGCACCATCGGCGCCTACGTCTGGCTCTCGCAGGGACTGCTCGGCGCCATGCAATTCATGGGTCCGCCAACGGAGTTGGCGGAACGGGTCAAGAACGGCGACATCGCGATCGACTTCCTGCGCCCGGTCGACATTCAATTCGGCTATCTCGCGGCCGATCTCGGGCGCGCGACGTGCACCATCGTGCCGCGCTTCCTGCCGAGCGTGCTGTTCGGTTTCCTGACCGTCGGGCTCGCGATGCCCACCACGCCCGGACCCTATGTACTCGGGACGATTTCGGTGCTACTGGCCGTCGCACTGTCGTTCCTGCTGCTGTTCGCCATCGGACTGATCGGCTTCTGGGTAGTGGAGACCCGGGGCATCCGGGTGCTGTACCAGATCTGCGGCACCTTCCTCGCCGGCCTCTTCGTGCCGGTGCACATGTTTCCGGACTGGCTGCGCACACTCGCGAACGCCACCCCGTTCCCCTCCATCCTGCAAGCCCCGATCGACGTGCTCTCGGGGCGAATCACCGGCATGGACAGCGTGACCGTGGTTGGCGCACAGCTCTTCTGGGTGCTCGCGATCGCCGTGGTCGGCCGGCTGATGCTGACCGCGGGCCGTCGCAAGCTGGAGGTGCAGGGTGGCTGACGCGTCGCCGATCGCCGTGCCCTCGGGCCGATGGTTCACACCGTATGCCGCGGTGTTGCACTCGCGCATCCGATCCCAGCGCGCCTACCGGCTGTCCTTCGCCAGCGAGGTGTTCAGCGCCTTCCTCATCGGTGTCGTCGAATTCGCCGAGGTGTGGGTCATCTTCCACAACGTGCGGGTGCTCGGCGGGCTCGATCTGCACGCGGCGCTGCTGCTGTTCGGGCTGAGCAACACCACGTTCGCGCTGGCCCAGGTGCTGGTCGGGCATCTGGACACCCTGCCGACGCTGATCAGGATGGGCACACTCGACGCCTACCACTTGCGCCCGCAGCCGCTGTTGCTGCAACTGATCACCGGTGACGTCTCGATGCGCCGATTCGCCCGCGCCGCAGTCGCCATCGCGGTGCTGATCATCGGGTTGCTACAGAACGACATCGATTGGGACGCGTCCGCATTCGTCCTCGTGGTGATGACGCTCTGCTGCGGTATTCTGCTGTTCGGCGGGATCTTCGTCTGCGCGGCCGGGTTGCAGTTCTTCCTGATCGACGGTTCCGAGCTCACCAACAGTTTCACCTACGGCGGGTCGTTCGCCGCGATGCAGCCTGCCTCGGTATTTCCGCTGCCGCTGAAACTGTTGTTCGGATTCGCCGTCCCGGTCGCGTTCACGGCGTACCTGCCCACCATCGCCCTGCTCGGGTTGCCCGGCCCGCCACTGCTGCCGTCCTGGCTGGCCTGGCTGACTCCGCTGGCGACGCTGTGGATATGGCTGCTGGCACTCGGTTTGTGGCGGCTCGGGACGAGGCACTACCAGGGAGGCGGGGGGTAAGCGTGGCGGACAGCGACTTATCTGACGCGATCATCGATATCGAGAATCTGACAAGGCAATTCACGCTGTATCGCAAGCACGGTCGCCGATGGCGCAGGCAGCGCGACATCCTCACCGCGGTCGACGGGATGACCTTCCGAATCGAACGCGGCGCGGCCGTCGGTTACATCGGGGCGAACGGGGCGGGGAAATCCACCACCATCAAAATGCTCACCGGCATTCTGGTCCCCTCCACCGGGCGGGTGCGCACCTGCGGCCTGGATCCGGTCCGGCAGCGGCGCCAGCTGGCGAGCCGCATCGGGGTGGTGTTCGGCCAGCGGTCCCAGCTGTGGTGGGATCTGCCACTGCGCGAATCGTTCACGATCC
The DNA here is from genome assembly GCF_057708325.1 of Nocardia sp. bgisy134. Taxonomy (NCBI): domain Bacteria; kingdom Bacillati; phylum Actinomycetota; class Actinomycetes; order Mycobacteriales; family Nocardiaceae; genus Nocardia; species Nocardia sp. bgisy134. The sequence continues at coordinate 296,624 of NZ_JBYIRW010000001.1, read as the reverse complement.
TGGCCGCCATCCACCGGCTGGAACCCGACATCACCCGCAAGCGCACCTACGAACTGGTCGAGCAACTGGAGATGGCCGAGACGCTGGACACGCCGGTGCGTCAACTCTCGCTGGGGCAGCGGATGCGCGCCGAGGTCGCCGCGGCGCTGCTGCACTCCCCTGAGCTGGTGATCCTGGACGAACCGACGATCGGCCTCGACGTGCTGTCCAAACAACGGCTGCGGGAGTTCCTGCGCGCCGAGCGGGCCGACCGCGGCACCACATTGCTGCTCACCACCCACGATATGGGCGATATCGAAAGGCTCTGCGACCGCGTGCTCGTCGTCGACCACGGCAGGCTGGTCTACGACGGTTCGCTCGCCGGACTCGGGGCGACGGTGGGCGCGCGCCGCGTGCTGGTGGTGGATCTCACCGAGCCCGCCGCGGATCTGCGCGAGCTGCCGCCGGGCGCGGAACTGCTCACCAGCGAGGCCGACGGCATGCGCCAGCGCCTGGCCTTCGACGCCGAATCCATCACCGCCGCACAGCTGCTCGCCGCCGTGTCGGATCGGGTCGAGGTACGAGATCTGTCGATCGAGGAGCCCGGCATCGAAGACGTGGTCCGCCGCATATACGAATCCGCCCGCTGACGAGTCGGCGGGCGGATTCGCGGTGATCGGTTCGATCGGGGGTTACGGCTCGCGCGATCCCTGGTCGAGCCGGAACGGCGGGTACTCGTCACGCATCAGCGAGGCGTATGCCTGCAACCGGATCGCCCACCGGTTGATGCCGACGACGAAGTCGTACAGGCCCTGCGGGTAGCGAGCGGTGAACAGCAGCGCGATCAGCGCCACCGCCAGCAGGAGGTAGATCACCGGCCAGGTCACCACCAGATCCCAGGCCTGGGAGCCGTCGTCCTGCACCGCGTTGCCGATCGCACCGCTCATCAGCGCGCCGATGATCAGATAGTGCGGGATGGCGAGCAGCCACCATTTGATCAAAACCAGGCCGCGATGCAGGGTTTCAGGATAGTCGACCTCGAGATCGGCCGGATAGTCCGCGTCCTGCCGCAAATGGAACGGCGGATACTTGTCGGTGCCGAGCACGGTCAGCGCGTAGAAGCTGACCCGCCAATTCCACCGCATCACACCGACATTGAAGTCGAACAGGCCGCGCGGATACTTTCCGGTGAACAAGATCGCGAAGAACGCGATCACCGAAACCACGAAGTACGCGATGTGCAGGAAGAACAGCACGATGTAGTGCGGGATGGCCAGTATCCACTTCACCAGCCACATCCATCGCGACAGACCGGGATCGAGATCCCCGCGGACGCGAATCGGATTCGCTGCGACCACCGGCTTCTCGGGTTCCATTTCCATGATCGACGCTCCTTAATTTCACAGGGCCACTGTGAGGTATCTCATAATTGTCCAGCACCCCCTGAGCGGTTAGGCCACGATGCGATACCGACACGCCAACAAAAACGACCGACCAGCCTGACGAGTACGTTGCGAAAGGCAAGCGCGGCCGCGATACTTGCTGGCGTTTGGATCGAAAACCGTTGTGTTTGGGGGGAATCCGATCATGCGAAACTCTCGTCGCCTCGTGTTCGTCGCCGGCCTGCTGCTGATCGCGGTGCTCGCGATCTCGGTGAGCGGCTGCGGCTCGAGCAAGAAACGGCGCCACTCGTCCTCCGGGCCGGTGGCCACGGCGACCACCGCCGCGGCAGATGCCTTCCGCACCTGCGAGGACGCCTGGGCGGCGGGTAGGGCTCCGCTGCGCCGCCATGACCCCGGCTACTCGGCGCAACTGGATCGCCTGGACGGCAAGGAGGACGGCGTCGCCTGCCTGGTGCGCTCCACCACCGCGCCCCAGCGCTGATTCGACGCCGTACGCCGGAGTCGATTGACGCCGCGCCCCGGCGCTGATGCGACGCCGCACGCCAGCGCTGATGCGACGCCGCACGCCCGAGCCGAATCGACGGGCCCGGCCATCATGCGACGCCATCAGCCGGTGCCGCGTCGACGGTCGAGTAGCGGCTCCGATTCCGCGCGACGATCGATAGATGACAACGCCTCGGCGCGGAATCCGCGGTACGCCAGAAGCTGAACGAGCGATCATCCACCTGCGCAGGTCCCCATCGCCACCACAGGGCGGCGGCTGAGCGCGCCGACTGTCCCGCCGCAAATACCGCGCCGACCGCGGCTGGACCGGCGGACCGTCCGGGGCTTGTACTATCGGCAGACGTGATGTTCGGTGCGATACGGGGCCCCGGTATGCGGGCAGTGATCGCCTGCGTCTTCGCCGCGTGGGCGCTCGCCATGGCGCTGCCGGACTGTCACCTGTTCACACCCGCCGCCACCATTCACGCGCACATCGAATCCTCCGGTCCCGGCGTCGCGTCGCAGGTGGTGCCGTGGGCGGGCGCCGACCCGCACCAGCATGTCGCCGAACCGGACCGGCACCTGCCCACCGACGCGGTGATCGCGGCGCTCCCCCGGTCCGGTCCGTCACTCCAGGAACTGCTGCTCGTCGGCCTCGCGCTGCTGCTCGTGCTGCCCTTGACCGCCGGGCTCGGCGTCGGTCCGCGTGCGCCGCCCGTCGCCACCCTTCCGGTCCGTCGCGGCCGGGATCTGCTCACTCGATTCGGCATCGATCGGAACTGATCGGTCAGCGTCAGGTCGTGGCCTGCCGGGGCCCGGCCGGTGTTCGTGCGTTCCCGCACCACACCCTCGCTGCCACAGCGACCGCACAGAATCGATGATTCCTCATGACTGCTGCACTGCGGAACGATGCCGTGTTGAATCCCGCTCTGCTCGAAGCGAATTCGGAACCACTGCCCAGCCCTGCGAGTCTGCTCACCACCGCGGGCCGCTGCCCGCGCCCGGCCACCATGGTCGGCAACACCCCCGTCCTCTGGATCACCGAACCGCTCGCGCCGACGGGTCGCGGATTCTGGGCCAAATTGGAAGGCGCCAACCCGGGCGGCATGAAGGACCGGCCCGCGCTGCACATGGTCGAACGCGCCGCCGCCCGCGGCGAGCTGACACCGGGCGCGCCGATCGTCGAGTCCACCAGCGGCACCCTCGGCCTCGGCCTCGCCCTGGCCGGGATGGTGCACCGCCACCCGGTCACGGTGGTCACCGATCCGGGCTTGGAGCCGATCATGCACCACATGCTGGCGGCCTACGGCGCGCGAGTGGAGACGGTGACCGAACCGCACCCCGTCGGCGGCTGGCAGCAGGCACGCCGCGATCGCGTCGCCGAACTGCTCGCCGCCGATCCGCGCGCCTGGTGCCCCGACCAGTACCGCAACCCCGACAACCGCGCCGCGTACGAATCGCTGGCCATGGAACTCGTCGCGCAACTCGGCCGCGTCGACGTGCTGGTCTGCTCGGTCGGCACCGGCGGCCACTCCTCGGGCGTCGCACGCGCGCTGCGCCGCTACTTCCCGCACCTGCGGCTGGTCGGCGTGGACACCGTCGCGTCCACCATCTTCGGCCAGCCCGCCGGACCGCGGCTGATGCGCGGACTCGGTTCGAGCATCCACCCCGACAACGTCGACTATCCAGCGTTCGACGAGGTCCACTGGATCGCGCCCGCCGAGGCGGTGTGGGCCTGCCGCGCGCTGGCCGCCACCCACCACGCCAGCGGCGGGTGGAGCGTCGGCGCCGTCGCGCTGGTCGCCGGGTGGCTGGCCCGCACCGGCGAGCCGGACGCGCGCATCGCCGCCGTCTTCCCGGATGGACCGCTGCGCTACTTCGACACCGTCTACAACGACGCGTATTGCCGGGAGCACGGTCTGCTCGGCATCGAACCGCCGACCGACCCCGCCACGATCGGACACCCCTACGCCGAGGTGGTCGACTCGTGGACCCGGTGCACGACTGTCCTCGATCCGAAGCAGCACGCACCTGATCCCACCCAGCACCGATCCGATTCACACCTCCAGGAGCTCACCGTGCCCAGCGACAACCCGGTGGCCGCCCGTCGGCCCGACACCACCGCGCCGGGGGCCGCGCGATGAGGGATGTCTACGCGACCTATCGCGGTTTCGGCAGGCCGAGCCGGATGCTGATGGTCAACCAATTCGCCATCAACACCGGTTTCTTCATGCTCATGCCTTACCTGGCCGGTTATATGGCGGGCCCGCTCGGACTCGCCGCGTGGGCGATCGGGCTGGTGCTCGGCATCAGGAACTTCTCCCAGCAGGGCATGTTCCTGGTCGGCGGCACCCTGGCCGACCGGCTGGGGTACAAACCGCTGATCGTGGCCGGATGTCTGCTGCGCACCGGCGGTTTCGCGCTGCTCGCCTTCGCCGACACGCTGCCCGCGCTACTGATCGCCTCGGCCGCAACCGGTTTCGCGGGAGCGCTGTTCAATCCGGCGGTGCGCGCGTACCTCGCCGTCGACTCCGGCGAGCGACGGGTCGAGGCGTTCGCGGTGTTCAACATCTTCTATCAGGCGGGCATCCTGTTCGGCCCGATCCTCGGACTGGCGTTGATGGCCTTCGATTTCCGCGCCACCGCCGCGGGCGCGGCCGCGGTGTTCGGCCTGCTCACCATCGCCCAGCTGCGCGCGCTGCCGCAGCACCGGGCCGAACCGAAAACCGCCTCGGTGCTGGACGATTGGCGAGTGGTGCTGGCCAACCGCCCCTTCCTGCTGTTCTCCGCGGCGATGATCGGCTGCTACGTGCTCTCGTTCCAGGTGTACCTCGCGCTGCCCATGCAGGCCGCCCGCATCGTCGGCAACGGGTCGGCCACTGCCCTCATGACGGCGGTGTTCGTGGTCTCGGGCGTGATCGCCATCGCGGGGCAACTGCGCATCACCCGCTGGTTCTCCGCCCGCTGGGGCCGCCCGCGCAGCCTGGTGTTCGGCATGGCGATCCTGGCGGCGGCGTTCGTCCCGCTGCTGCTGGTCCCCGGCGTCGCACTGGGCGTCCCCGCCGCGGTGGGCGCGCTGCTGCTCACGGCCGCGGTGCTGGGTGTCGGTGCGGCGGCGGTCTTTCCGTTCGAGATGGACACCGTCGTCGCGCTCTGCGGCGACCGCCTGGTCGCCACGCACTACGGCCTGTACAACACCGTCGTCGGCACCGGCATCCTGCTGGGCAATCTGGGCACCGGCACGGTTCTGGACGCGGCCCGCTCGGCGGGACTGAGCTCGCTGGCCTGGGCCGCGCTGATCGCCATCGGCGCGGCCTCCGCCGCGGGACTGTACGGACTCGCCCGCTCCGGCCGGCTGAACGCACCGACCCCGGCGACTCTCGCGGCCACGACGTAGCGGTTTCGGCTCCCCCGGGAAGTGGAGGTCCGCCCTCAGCTGGGCGCCTCCCCCTGGGCGGAGTACAGGCTGACCTCGCCTTCCTCGCCGAGGAACGCGTTGACCAGCATGATCCGGTTGATCCGCAGCTCCTCGGGATCGGGCGCGCTGGTGGTGATGGAGATCTGCGGGATCACGGCCCAGTTCACCACGTAGCGCTCCGGTGGACCGTCGTCGTCGGACAGCCGTGCGAGCCGGAACACCGAGACCGTCTTGCGGACGATGAGGTTGCGCACGACTTCAGCAATTCGCTCGGGATCTTCCAGCGCGAACATGAAGCCGAATGTGAGCTCCGGCGATGACACATAGGCGGGCACGAACATCGAGGCTAGTCCATCGCACCGGGGCGCGCAGCCGCCGCGCCGCAACGATAACTGGAGATGCGCCAATGGATCAGTTCACTTTGGGCAAAGGTGGATTTCGGGTGACCGCACCGTAACGGACGGTAACGATTTCCAACTGGCGCATGGATTTTTACACCATACTGTTGCGCCGATTCGACTATCGCGCTTTCCTGAAAGTGTCCCGATTTGTCGGGCCGTCTTCCTCATCGCATCGTCGCGGATTTCCCGGTTACTTTGCCGTGCTGGTGGACTGTGTGGGGGGCGTCTCGGGCTCGGGGCTGCGCCGGAGCCGAGGGGTGCCCCTCCCCGAAATCCCCCTCGGCCCTGGCGTATCCACGATCGGATCGTTACAAGCAGGGGCGTGCATCATGCCTACCGAATACGCCGGGAACCGTATCGGAGCCGGCGAGCTGCCACCGCGATCGGCGCTGTTACGCGCGTTTCGCGAACCCGACGACCCGAATCGAAAGAAACACCGAGTCCTCGCCGCGGCACGCGAGCTGGTCGAATGCCATGAGCGCAGGCATCGGGCGCTCGCCGCGGCGCACGCACCGGACGTCACCAACGGCAGGGTCGCGGCGTGCAGTCAGCTGGTGGACGACATCGACGAGCGCCGCGCCGAGCTGGTCGGCCGCATCAACGACTGGGTGGCGACCAACGTCGCGCACCGCTCCGGCGCCTCGCTGCACACCGAGACGCTCGGCGCCGTCATCGACCGTATGGCGGCGAAATGGACTGCGGCGCAACTAGCTTTGGGCAAGACCGGCCCGGCGACGCAGCCACCGCAGGTGGACGGGGAAGCCCACCTGCTGTGGACGCGGCTCGCCGAGCTGGCTGATGGCTATCAGGACCTGATCACCGATGTCACCGAGCACCGGCGCAGGCTGCCGGTGTGGTGATCAGCGACGGTCGTCGAGGTCGGTCTCGACGACCTCGGCCTCGACGAAGGCGGAGCCCGCGGCAGGCGGCTCGGGCTCGGGCTCGTCGGGGACCTCGTCCGGCAGCGTCTCCCGATGGGCGGCGGCATCCTTGCGAGCCGCCGCTGCCGCCTCGTTCATCTCGATCGCATCGGTGATCCACTCACCGATCTCCCGAGTGACCTCCTGGACGGTTCCGGTGATGATCGTCGCAATATTTCCGACGTGCTTGGCACCGGAGGCCGTCAATTCCTGAATCAAATCCTTGTTGCTTTCGAATTTCCCGATCATTCACACGCCCACTTCGGTCGCCTTCCGCTGACGCATCACGATAACACCGGGAGATGACGGGTTCTTCGTGAAGCGCGGCGGCAGCGCGAGCTCGAGAATCTTCAGCCACACATCGCCGATCTGCTTGCTCAACCGCCCGGTGTGGTACGGCAATCCATACTTCTCGCACAGCGCCCGCACTTCCGGCGCGATCTCCGGATAACGGTTGGCGGGGATGTCGGGGAACAGGTGGTGTTCGATCTGATGCGACAGGTTACCGCTCATGATGTGGAACAGCTTGCCGCCGGAGATGTTCGCCGAACCCAGCATCTGCCGGACGTACCACTCGCCGCGGGTCTCCTCGGCGGTCTCCTCCTCGGTGAACGTCTGTACGCCGGAAGGGAAGTGGCCGCAGAAGATGATCGAGTAGGCCCAGACGTTGCGCACCAGGTTGGCGGCGGCGTTCCCGGCCAGCGTGCTGAGGAACAGCGGACCGGTCAGCGCGGGGAACGCCACGTAGTCCTTCAGCGCCTGCTTGCCCGCCTTACGCCACCAGCCCTTGACCAGCGGTTTGAGGTCGGACCACTTGCGCTTGCCCTGAATGATGTTCTCGGCCTCGGCGTCGTGCATCATCACGCCCCACTCGAAGAACACCATCAGCAGGAACGCCCACAGCGGGTTGCCCAGGTAGTAAGGGTTCCATTTCTGGCCCTCGTCGATGCGCAGGATGCCGTAACCGATGTCGCGGTCCATGCCGTGGATGTTGGTGTAGGTGTGGTGCATGTAGTTGTGCGAGTGCTTCCACTGGTCCGCCGGGCAGACCGTATCCCACTCGAACTCACGGGAATTCAGGCCGGGCTCACGCATCCAGTCGTACTGGCCGTGCATGACGTTGTGGCCGATCTCCATGTTGTCCAGGATCTTCGACACGCTCAGCGCCGCCACCGCGGCCAGCCACACCGGTGGCAGGAAGCCCAGGTACATCAGTCCGCGGCCGGCGATCTCGAAACCGCGCTGTGCCTTGATGATCGAGTAGATGTATGCACGGTCGCGGTCGCCGAGATCGGCGACGACGCGGTCGCGCAGTTCGTCGAGCGCCTTGCCGAGTTCCTCGACCTGATCCGGCGTCAGGATCAGCGGTCCGTTCTCGGTTTCGGTCAATATGGTCATCGTCGGTCCCCTTCGTCTGGCTAGATTTCGATGTCGACGTCACCCACCGCGGCGCTGACGCACAGCTGGATGGGCTGATCGGGATCGCTGCCGGTCTCGCCGGTGCGCAGGTTGCGGGTGCAGCCGGAGCGGCGAACGGCGGTGCAGGAGAAGCAGATACCCATGCGGCAGCCGTACTCCGGGGTCAGGCCCGCGGCCTCGGCCTGTTCCAGCAGGCTGGCCCCGGTGTTCTCGGCGCTCACCCCGCTGGCCGAGAAGGTGGTCGCGCCGTACGCCTCGTCCGCGTCGACGGGGACGACCGAGAGCGTGAACTCCTCGGAGTGCAGCCGGTCGGCCAGTTCCTCGGCCTCGTATACCTTGCGCACCGCATCCATCAGCGGCGGCGGGCCGCACACGTAGGTCTGCGCGTCGGCGAACCACGGCGCGACGCGCTCGAGCTCGTCGTAGTCGAACGGGCCGCCGCCCTGTTCCGGATAGCGCATCTCGATGCGGAAATGCGGGTTCCGCTCCGCTATGGTTTCCAGCTCGGCCCGGTGCGGCACCGCCTCCGGTGAACGGGCGTAGTGCAGGAAGGTCAGCTCGCCGGGATAACCCTCGTCGGCGAGGGTTCGCATCATCGACAGCACCGGCGTGATGCCGCTGCCGCCGCTGATCAGCAGCACCCGGTCGGGACGGACCTCGGGCAACCGGAAGACACCGGCCGCGGGACTCAGGTCCACCACCATGCCCGGCACGGCCTTGTCGTGCAGGTACTGCGAGACCAGGCCGCCCGGATGCACCTTGACGGTGAGCTGAATGTGCCGGTCGCGTCTGCGCTCCGGATTCACCGGCGAATAGCACCTGGTGTGCCGTACGCCGTCGATCACCACGCCGATCTGGACGTACTGGCCCGCGGCGTGGCCGCGCCAATGCCGGGTCGGGCGCAGCGTGAGCGTCACCGAGCCGGGCACCGAGCGGCGCACGTGGGTGATCTCGGCCCGCATCTGCCGGACGGTCAGCGTGGGGCGCACGAGTTCCAGGTACCGGTCGAGCGGATGGGGCGTGGTCAGGGTCTGCACCAGGTCGATGAGATCCACCATTCGGTTCTCCGTGCCTCTGCTTGTCGGTCGATCAGGGCTGTGGCGTGCCGACTGTCACTCGATCAAATTTCAGTGCACGCCTGTACACTCATCCAGTGTGACGGATAGGCAGGGCCCAGTGTCAACCGGCAATTCGTGTGACACGAACAACACCTACTGGATGAGTGAATGGTGAACGGATGTATGCTCACCGTGATGAGCGAGCAGGCAGCGACCCGAATCGAGCGCAAGGAGCGCACGCGGCAGGCCTTGGTCGACGGCACCCTCGAACTCGCCGCCGACCGTGGTTTCGCCGCGCTGAGCCTGCGTGAGATCGCGCGCTCGGCCGGGATCGTGCCGACCGCCTTCTACCGCCATTTCGCCTCGCTCGACGACCTCGGCGCCACCCTCGTCGACCAGGGCGTGACCGCGCTGCGGCTGGCGCTGCGCGAGGTGAGGCGCAACCCCGAGGCCAGCGTGGCCGACACGGTGCGGTTCGTCTTCGATCAGGTGGCGGCCAAACGCGCGCTGTTCGGCTTCCTCACCCGCGAGCGCCACGGCGGCTCGGCGGCGTTGCGCAAGGCCATCGCGCTGGAACTCCAGCTGATCGTGCGCGAGCTGGTCGCCGATCTGTCCCGGGTCCGCGCGCTGGACGACTGGAGCCCGCGCGATCTGGAGATCGCCGCCGACCTGCTGGTCGGCACCGTCGCCGACGGGATCGCCGCCTACGTCGCGGCCCCCGAGCGCGATCAGCGGACCATCATCGACCACACGGTCCAGAAGATCCGCCTGATCGCCCTCGGCATGGACAACTGGTGGCCGCCCAAGGATCGGTGAGCGGCGACCGTCCGATTCCCACGGGGCGGACTTCCGCATTCGCCGCGGTCGTGCGCGAGCCGACGAGGGACTTCGCCCGGTCGCGCCAGTAGGGTGCCGAACATGGGTTACGACACCAGCTTTCACGCCTTGGATATGCGACTCGTCGAGGAGCGGATCCTGCCGTACCTGGCCGGGCTAGGCGGCGACGGCGATCTGGACGACCTGATCGCCACCGCGGTCGAGCAGGCCCGCGTGCGTTTCCGGGCCAAGGCGTGGGCGCTCGGCGCGCTGAAGGTCGCCGACGACGAGTTCGACGACTCGCTCTACGTGTGGGGCAGGCCGTACCTGATCACGGCCGAGACGCCCGCCGAGGTCGCGGAAACCGCTGTGCGGTACCGGGATTGCACCGTCGGCACGGTGGACGAGCTGGCGCGCGCCCAGCTCGGCCTGCTCGATCCCGCGCTGGCCGCCCGCACCGAACCCGACATGAGCGGCACGCTGCCCGGCGCCGACGATCTGGCCATCGACATCGCGTGGAAGATTCGCCTGCTGCGCCAGGCCGCCCTCGCGCTGCGCTCCGGACAGCCGACGGTCGACGACCCGCACAGCGCCGAAACACACGACGCCGCCGACCTCTTGCGCAACAACCTCCAGTTCTGCCTGGTCGAATTCACCGCGCGACTGCTGCCCGGCTGGATGGACCGCGGCGTCGTCTGGCCGACCGCGCTGGCCGAGGAAGCCGGAATCGGCTGGCCCACCGGCTTCGGCGGCAACGGTCCGCTGCTCGGCGACGTGCCGACCCTGTTCCCCGAGATCGCCTGGCGCACCGAGGACACCATCACCGCGAACTACTCGGTGGGCGGATTCGTCGGCCCGGGTGACGCGTCCGCGACACGCGACTGGCTCGCCGCCAACGCCGAGGCGCTGTCCGGCGGCGACGACCGGACGCGCCTGTCGCTGCGCAAGTGCGACGAGGCGCTGGCGCTGGCGGATCTGATCGGCGGCGGCTTCGCCGAGGCCACCGAGATCTACAGCGGCATGGAAGGCCGGATCAACTAGCGCGCCTCGGGCGCGCGCACCGGGAGCAGCACCGCCAACCCCGCGGCGAGGACGACGGCCAGTCCGACCATCCCGGCGCGGTCGGCATCGAACACCCAGACGAACAAGCCGAAAAGCGAGGGGGCGAGGAAGGATACGGCCCGGCCGGTCGTGGTGTAGAGGCCGAACAGCTGTCCTTCCCGCCCCGGCGGGGCCACCCTGACGAGGAACGACCGGGCCGAGGCCTGGGCGGGCCCGACGAAAATCGTCAGCAGCAGTCCGAACACCCAGAACATGAGTGGACCCGACACCACGAGCAGCGCCAGCCCGCAGACCAGCATGGCGGCCAGCGACGCCACGATCACCGCCTTCGGCCCCACCCTGTCGTCGAATCGGCCCGCGACGATCGCCCCGAGCGCGGCGACCACATTCGCGGCGACGCCGAACAGCAGCACATCGGAATCATCGATGCCGTAGACGCGCACCGCGAGCACCGCACCGAAGGTGAACACACCTGCCAGTCCGTCCCGGAAGATCGCGCTGGCCAACAGGAACCAGACGGTGTGCCGGTCCGTCTCCCACAGCTCGCGCAGATCTCGCCACAGCACCCGATAGGAACCGAAGAACCCCGCGCTCGCCGCGCCGGGATCGGCGGCGGTGCGCGGCAGTTCCGGCACCGCGAACAGCACCGGCAGCGCGAATCCGGCGAACCACACCGCGGCGAGCACGGCGACGAGCCGGATGTTGAGCCCGTCGTCGGTCGGTATGCCGAACAGTCCCCGGTTGTCCCCCTTCCCGGAGATGAAGCCGAAGTAGCAGATCAGCAGCAGGAAGATGCCGCCGAAATAGCCCATCGCCCAGCCGAATCCGGAGACCCGGCCGACCGTCTCCGGCGTGGAGACTTGGCGCAGCATCGCGTTGTACGGCACGTTGGCCAGTTCGAAGGCGGCCGAGCCGAAGGCGAGCAGCGTCAGCCCGAGCCACAGATCGTGGTAGTCGTCGTGCACGAAGAACATCCCGGCCATGGCAAGGACGGTCAGTGCGCTCAACACGCCAAGGGAGCGTTTACGTTTCGCGGCCGCGTCGAACCACTGCCCGCTGATCGGCGCCGTGAGCGCGACGACCAGTCCGGCGATCCCGAGCGACCAGCCGAGCCAGGCGCTGGCCGAGATGCCGCCGGGCAGATCGTCGCCCACCGTATCGGTGAGATACACCGAGAACACGAACGTGAGGATCACGGCGTGGAACGCCGAGGAGCCCCAATCCCACAACCCCCATGCCGCTATCTGCCCGCGCCCGGCGGCGTCCCCGATCGTGCCGCGCGCGTCCACCTCGGTCATGCGCGCAGCGTAACCCGACCGGCCGGACGAAGTCCGGCGAAAGCCGACGCGTGCCGATCGAAGGCGACGCGTCCTATGCACCCAGTTGCATAGTACCGGCTGTACCGAGTACCGTGACCGCATGGCTCTCGAGCACGCGTTGCTGGTATCGCTGACCGAGCGGGCCGGTTCGGGCTACGAGCTGGCGCGCCGGTTCGACAAGTCCATCGGCTTCTTCTGGAGCGCGACCCACCAGCAGATCTACCGCGTGCTCAAGCGCATGGAGGAATCCGGTTGGCTGGACGGCGAATCGGTGGCGCAAGAGGGCAAGCCGGACAAGAAGGTCTACTCGGTGAACGAGGCGGGCCGCGCCGAGCTGGCCCGCTGGATCGCCGAGCCCTCCAACACCGACCTGCCCCGCAGCGAACTCGGGGTCAAGATCCGCGGCGCGGCCTACGGCGACCTGGACGCGCTGTGCGCGGAGGTCGTCCGGCACCGCGACCAGCACGCCCAGCGGCTCGAGGTCTACCGGCTCATCGAGAAGAAGGACTTCGCCGCGCCGGATCAGCTCTCCGGCACGGCACTGCACCAATACCTGGTCCTGCGCGGCGGCATCCGCGTCGAGTCCGGGTTCGTCGAATGGTGCGACGAAGTACTGCAAGCACTGCGACCGGATGCGTCAGCCCCGCATCCGGCCTGATGGAGAAAGGCGAGACTCGGTAATGAGCTCCTTCCCCCACCTTTTCGAGCCGCTGGACCTCGGCTTCACCACCCTGCGCAACCGCGTGGTCATGGGGTCGATGCACACCGGCCTGGAAGACCGCGCCTGGGACACCAACAAGCTGGCCGCCTACTTCGCCGAGCGCGCCCGCGGCGGTGTCGGGCTGATCATCACCGGCGGCTACGCGCCCAACCGCACCGGCTGGCTGCTGCCTTTCGGCGCCAAGCTGACCAACAAGACCGAGGCCTACCGGCACCGCAGGATCACCAAGGCGGTGCACGACGAGGGCGGCAAGATCGCCATCCAGATCCTGCACGCGGGCCGGTACTCCTACTGGCCTGCCAGCGTCTCCGCATCCTCGATCAAGGCGCCCATCAACCCTTTCCGGCCCCGTGCCCTCTCCGCCCGCGGCATCGAACAGACCATCTCGGACTACGCGCGCTGCGCGAAGCTGGCCCAGTTCGCCGGGTACGACGGCTGCGAGATCATGGGCGGTGAGGGCTATTTCATCAACCAGTTCCTCGCGCCGCGCACCAACAAGCGCACCGACAAGTGGGGTGGCTCGGCCGAGAACCGGCGCAGGCTGCCGCTCGAGATCGTGCGCCGGGTCCGCGCCGCGGTCGGGCCGAACTTCATCATCGTGTTCCGGCTGTCCATGGCCGAGCTGGTGGAGAAGGGCCAGACCTTCGACGAGATCGTCGCGCTCGCCAAGGAATTGGAGCAGGCGGGCGCCACGATCATCAACACCGATATCGGCTGGCACGAGGCGCGGGTGCCGACCATCGTCACCTCGGTCCCCAGGGCGGCGTTCGTCGAGTTCACCGCGAAGATCACCGAGCAGGTCGGTATCCCGGTCTGCGCCTCCAACCGCATCAACATGCCGGAGATCGCCGAGGAGATCCTGACCCGCGGTGACGCGCAACTGGTTTCGCTGGCGCGCCCGTTCCTCACCGATCCGGAATGGGTGAACAAGGCCGAGCAGAACCGCGTCGACGAGATCAACACCTGCATCGCCTGCAACCAGGCCTGCCTCGACCACGCGTTCCAGCACAAGACGGTGTCCTGCCTGCTCAACCCGCGCGCGGGCCACGAGACCGAGCTGAAGCTGCTGCCGACGCGGCGCGCCAAGCGCATCGCGGTCGTCGGCGCGGGCCCGGCCGGGCTCTCCGCGGCGGTGAGCCTCGCCGAACGCGGCCACCGCGTAGACCTTTTCGAGTCCGACGACAAGATCGGCGGCCAGTTCGACATCGCTCGCCGGATTCCTGGCAAGGAGGAATTCGACGAATCCATCCGGTACTACCGCCGGATGATCGAGCTGCGCCGGGTGAATCTGCACCTGAACAAGCGCGTCACCGCCGACGAGCTCATCGCGGGCCGCTACGACGAGGTGGTGCTGGCCACCGGCGTGCGGCCGCGCATTCCCAACATCCCCGGCATCGACCACCCGATGGTGCTCTCCTACGCCGAACTGGTGCGCGAGGAGAAGCCGGTGGGCAAGCGCGTCGCGGTGATCGGCGCGGGCGGCATCGGCTACGACGTGAGCGAGTTCCTCACCGTAGAGGGCCATCCCGCGCTCAAACTGGACGAGTGGAAAGAGGAGTGGGGCGTCGACGCCGACGACGAGCAGGCGCCGGGCCAGCTCACCACCCCCAGGCCCTCCCCCGCGGCCCGCGATGTCGTTCTGCTGCAACGCAAGACGTCGTCGTTCGGCAAGGACCTCGGCAAGACCTCCGGCTGGGTGCACCGCGCCGCGCTGAAGGCCAAGGGTGTCGAGCAGATCGGCGGTGTCAACTACGAGCGCATCGACGACAGCGGCCTGCACATCAGCTTCGGCGAGAAACGCGAACGCCCGCAATTGATTCCGGTGGACAACGTGGTGGTCTGCGCGGGTCAGGAGTCGGTGCGCGAGCTGGCCGAGCCGCTGCGGGCGGCGGGCATCACCCCGCACCTGATCGGCGGCGCCGAGCTGGCCGCCGAACTCGACGCCAAGCGCGCGATCGATCAGGGCACCCGGCTGGCCGCCCGCCTCTGAGCCCCTCGCTAGCATCGCTCAGGTGAGCCTGCCCTCCCCCACCTCCGAGAACCGTGCCGTCGTCACCGGAGCCTCCTCCGGCATCGGCGCCGCGCTGGCCGCCGAACTGGCCGGACGCGGCTATTCGCTGATCCTGGTCGCCCGCCGCGGCGACCTGCTCGACGAGCTCGCGCAGCGCCTCACCCTGGCGCACGGCATCACCGCCGAGGTGCGCGCTGTCGACCTGTCCGACCGCGCGCAGCGAGGCCCGCTGGTCGAGGAGTTGTCGGCGCGCAACATCTCGATCCTGTGCAACAACGCGGGAATCGCGACGTTCGGGCCGGTCGCGGAACTGGACATGGCATACGAGCGCGCCCAGATGGAGCTCAACGCCGTCGCCGTGCACGATCTCACCCTGGCGGTGCTGCCGGGCATGATCGCGCGCGGCGCGGGCGGCATCCTGATCAGCGGCTCGGCCGCGGGTAACATGCCGATCCCGAACAACGCGACCTACGCCGCCAGCAAGGCGTTCGCCAACACTTTCTGCGAATCGCTGCGCGGGGAGCTGAAGGATTCGGGCGTACACGTCACGCTGCTGGCACCCGGCCCGGTCCGCACCGAACTGCCCGACCCGTCCGAGGCCTCGATCGTGGACCGCATGGTGCCGGACTTCATGTGGGTCTCCTCGGAGTACACCGCGAAGGTCTCCATCGACGCCCTCGCCCGCAACAAGATGCGCGTCGTCCCCGGCCTCATCTCCAAGGGCATGAGCGTCGCGGGCCAATACGGCCCCCGCGCCCTCACCGCCCCCATCGCAGGCGCCTTCTACCGGAAACTCGGCGGCTGACCCGTCCCACACACCGTGCCGACGCCTCACAAGCGCACCACCTGTGCGAGGCGTACGAAGCTTCTGTGCGGCCATGAATCACCGGACCCGCACGTCATCGACCCGGGAGCACCAACGCCTGGCGGCCTCGGTACATCACAGAGTGTTCTGACGCCGCACAGCACTGCTGGCTGTGTGAGGCGTACCAAGAGTGTGTGTGAGCTGGGTTGACGCGAGTGTCAGGGGGCCGTCAGGAACGGTGGGGTGGGCGTCAAGGAGGTGTAAGGGGCGCGTCCGGAGGGTGCGGGGAGGGGTAGTCCTGGCATCGGCCCCGCAGTGAGGAGAAAGCGGGGGCGCACCCCAGGAGAACACTGTGACGCTGCTCGAAATCTTCCCGTCGCTGCGGTCGGGGATGCCTTCGCGGCTCGATTCGGCGGTGTGGCCACGGGACACGCACTACGACAGCGAGGGCCGGATCACGGTCGGCGGTGTGGCACTGGCCGACATCGCCGACCAATACGGGACGGCCACGTACGTGCTGGACGAACAGGAGGTCAGGTCGCGTTGCCGCGCGTACCGGCGGGCGTTCCCCGAGGCGGAGATCATCTACGCGGGCAAGGCGCTGATGATCCGCGCGGTCGCCGAGTGGGTGACCCAGGAGGGCCTCTCGGTGGACGTGTGCTCGGCGGGCGAGCTGGCCATCGCGCTGTCCGCTGGGGTGGATCCGGAGCGAATCATCCTGCACGGCAACGGTAAATCCTCGGACGAACTGCGCACCGCGGTGCGCTGCGGCGTCGGCCGGATCGTGGTCGACTCGCTCACCGAGATCACCCTGCTCTCCGCACTCGCCACGACGCGCCAGCGGGTGCTGGTGCGCCTGTCGCCCGGCATCGATGTGCACGGGCATCCCGCGGTGAAGACCGGCGTCACCGACCAGAAGTTCGGCTTCCCGCTGGGCAGCGAACTGGCCGACAAAGCGGTCGAGCGCATTCTGCGCAGATCGAACCTGGAGCTGGTCGGCTTCCACTGCCACCTCGGCTCGCAGATCTACAACCCCGACCACTACGGCGAGGCGATCCGCAGGATGATCGGCGAAATGGCGCGGGTGCGCCACGATCACGGACGCATCCTCACCGAGCTCGACCTAGGCGGCGGGCATGCCGTCGCCTATCGCGGCGGCGACGCCGAGATGAACCTGCACGAACTGGGCGAGATCCTCGAGGACGCCCTCGACGCGGGCTGCGCCCGGCATCACTTCCCGCGGCCCCGGCTCGCGCTGGAACCGGGTCGCGCGATCGTGGCGCGCGCCGGCGTGACGCTCTACCGGGTGCTTTCGGTCAAGCACATCGAGGGCGGGCACACCTACGTCACCGTCGACGGCGGCATGAGCGACAACCCGCGGGTCGCGCTGTACGGCGCCCGCTACGACGTGGTGCTCGCCAACCGCCACCCGTGCGGGCCGCACATGACCGCGACCATCGCGGGCCGCCACTGCGAGGCGGGCGACGTCCTCGCCGTGGACGTCCGGCTCCCCGCCGACCTACGCCCCGGCGAGATCCTCGCGGTCCCGTGCACCGGCGCCTACCACCACAGCCTGGCCAACACCTACAACAGCATCGGCCGTCCACCCGTGGTCGCCGTCCGCGACGGCCGCGCCAGGACCCTCGTCCGCCGCGAAACGGTCGAAGATCTCATGGCCCGCGAGGTGGGCGTCTGACGGCAACGCCCACCGACCGGCGACTGCCCACACCGCACGAGGACCGCGGCACCGCGCGATGGCCTCGGCAGCTGGAAACGCGCCGCTGTTCGAGTGGGCTCAGCGGCGACGGCGGGTGCCGAAGAGGCTGCGGCTGATCTCGCGGCCCGCCGCGGTCGCGGCCGAGCGCAGGAAGCTTTTCACCGCAGGGTTTTTCATGATGCGTTCCGCGGCCGACTCCTCGTCTTGGCGCGGAGACCGGCCGGGCGCGGGGGCGGCTTCCGGTTGCTCCGGTTGGGCCGCGGCCAGCTTGGCGGTCAGCAGTTCGTAGGCCGATTCGCGGTCGATGGTCCGGCCGTACTTCGTGGCGAGCGCGCTGGACAGGGCCCCGGACTTGATGGCATCGGCGCCGATGGTGTCCATCAGCGAACGCGGGGGCTGAATTCTGGTCCACGCCACCGGGGTCGGCGCGCCCTGCTCGGAGAGCACCGTCACCACGGCCTCGCCGGTGCCGAGCGAGGTCAACGCCTTCTCCAGGTCGTAGACCGAGGTCTTCGGATAGGTGCGGACGGTCTTGGACAGCGCTTTCTGGTCGTCGGGGGTGAAGGCGCGCAGCGCGTGCTGGATGCGCGCGCCCAGCTGGGACAGCACGGGATTCGGTATGTCGGTGGGCAATTGGGTGCAGAAGAACACCCCGACGCCCTTGGAACGGATCAGTTTGACCGTCTGCTCGACCTGGTCGAGGAACGCCTTCGAAGCGTTGTCGAACAGCAGGTGCGCCTCGTCGAAGATGAACACCAGCCTGGGCTTGTCGACATCGCCGACCTCGGGCAGCGTCTGGAACAGATCGGCGAGCACCCACATCAGGAAGGTGGAGAACATCACCGGCCGGGCCGCCTGCGCGCCGAGCTCGAACAGCGTGATCACGCCCTGCCCGCCCGCGAGCCGGAGCAGGTCGGCCGGATCGAGCTCCGGTTCGCCGAAGAAGGTGTCGCCGCCGTCGGCCTCGAGGTTGACCAGCGCGCGCAGGATGACGCCCGCCGTCTGCGCCGACACACCCCCGATGCCTTTCAGGTCCTCCTTGCCATCGGGGCTGGTGAGATGGGTGATGACGGCGCGCAGGTCCTTCAGGTCGAGCAACGCGAGCCCCTGCTGGTCGGCCCAGTGGAAGATCAGGCCGAGGGTCGATTCCTGCGTCTCGTTGAGATCGAGCACCTTGCTCAGCAGCACCGGACCGAACGAGGTGATGGTGGCCCGGATCGGCACCCCGATCCCGCCGGTGCCGAGCGAGACGAATTCGGTCGGGAAGCCGCTGGGCGCCCAGTCCGGCGCGCCGGTTTCCCGCGCCCGCGCGCTGATCTTGTCGTTGGACTCCCCCGGCCTGCTCAAACCGGACAGGTCGCCCTTGATGTCGGCGAGCACCACCGGAACGCCCGCGCGCGAGAGCTGTTCGGCGATGCCTTGCAATGTCTTGGTCTTTCCGGTGCCGGTGGCGCCCGCGACCAAGCCGTGCCGATTCATCATGCGCATCGGAATGCGTACTCGCGCAGCGGAATCCACGGCTCCGTCGACGACAACGGCGCCCAGTTCCAAAGCAGCGCCCTCGACGGCGTATCCCGCGGCGATCTCCTGCGCGGTCGCGTTCTGGGTGGCGTCCGGGGAGGTCTCGCCGACCGGCTTCGGGGCATCGGCATCCGGCGCCTTCCCCGCGGCCGGCTCTTGCTGCTCGGCCAGCTCACGTTCGGCGGCTTCCGCGGCCGCTGCCGCCTCGGCCGCCACCCGGGCCGCTTCGTCGGCGGCCTTGCGCGCCGCTGCTGCCTTCTCCTGGGGAGTGGTCATCGCACGTCCTCCATCTGTCGCACCGGAACGCCACTGGGCCGGCCGGACGTAGCTCGCCGGAAGCCCGCGTGGCCGGAGCGCGGAGGTGCGCCCACCGGGCACAGCGCCCGTCGAGAGCCCGCGCACGGCCGGAGCGAAGGCGAAGGTACGCCTCACCGATCTCTGCGGAAACTGTATCCCCGCCGACGGCGTTCCGACGTCGCGCAGCGCGGTTGTGTCGGCGCACCGCACTGTGGTCTGGGCACGCACGGCACGGCGGTCTGGGCACGCACGGCACAGCGGTCCGGGCACGCACGGCACGGTTGTTTCGGCGTGCGTGGCGCGGTGGTGTCGGCGCGCGGAAGGCGAACGCGCTTGTTCGCGGAGGCTGGGCGCGACGATGGCAGTAAGGTTGCCGGAGTGTCCGACAAACTTGTGGTGTCAAATTTGGCGCTTGCGATACAGCGCGACCCGATGCGCCAATCGACGACGACCATAGGGCTACGGTGTGTCCAGTGAGCGACAAACTTGTGGTGTGGATGGATTGCGAGATGACCGGCCTGCGCCTGGACAGCGACAAGCTGATCGAGGTGGCCGCTCTCGTGACCGACAGCGACCTCAACATTCTCGGTGACGGCGTCGACATCGTCATCCACGCCGATGACGAGGCGCTGGCCGCCATGCCCCCGGTGGTCGCCGACATGCACGAGCGCTCCGGGCTGACCGAAGAGGTGCGCCGCTCCACGGTCACCCTCGCCGAGGCCGAGCAGCAAGTGCTCGACTACATCCGCGCGTACGCTCCCGTCGCGGGAACCGTTCCGCTGGCAGGCAATTCGATCGCCACCGACCGCGGTTTCATCGCCCGCGACATGCCCGCGCTGGACAGCCACCTGCACTACCGGATGATCGATGTGAGCTCCATCAAGGAGCTGTGCCGCCGCTGGTACCCGCGCATCTACTTCGGCCAGCCGGAGAAGGGCCTCACCCACCGCGCCCTCGCCGATATCAAGGAATCCATCCGCGAACTCGAGTACTACCGGCGCACCGCGTTCGTTACGCCGCCCGGCCCGTCCACCACGGAGATCGCCGCGGTGGCCGCCCAGCTCAGCGGCGGGGCCAAGCCCGCGGCCGCGGCGCCGCGAAACGGCATGTTGGAAGCCGATTAGGGAATCGCGGGTACGGCACGCTAGTATCTAGCGCGCCGGTATTTCACCGGCGATGGTGAGTGTAGTTCAGTTGGTAGAGCACCAGGTTGTGATCCTGGATGTCGCGGGTTCGAGTCCCGTCACTCACCCCGAGCGAAATGCGCGAGTCCTAAGGGCTCGCGCATTTCGCGTTTTCAAGCGGAACGCACGTCGCCCCTGAGCAACTCACCGGAGCGCACAGCACTGGAATGCGTTCTGAAACACAGATGGTTCCAAATGTGTCCCGGATCTCCCCGCGCGGTCGTAAACTGCGGCACCAGGGTGTGCCGCGGTGGCATCACCCGGTCGAGGAGAAAGAAAAGCACTACGTGAAGCGTTCCGCCGTTCTCGCAGCCCTCGTCGGCGCCACCTTGCTCGGCGGGTCCGGAGGCACCGCCTCGGCGGCGCGCGAGGCGACTCCGATCGACCTGCCCGCCGACTCCGGTTCCGCGGGCATCACCAGCGGATCCTCGTCCAGCACCGGATCGTCGGGCGGCGCGACCACCACCGGCTCGGGCTCCCAGCTGGAGCGGATCATCTTCGGCGGCCCGCTGCTCTGCGCGGCCATCGGTAGCGCGATGAACGCCAACCTCACCTGCGCGGGCACCCCCGGGCCCAACATCCCCTAGCCCACGCACGAAAAAGGCCCCCGGCGCTCAACCGGGGGCCTTTTCGCTGCCATGGCGGACTCGCCGACGCGCTAGCCGACGTCCGCGTTGCCCGCCTTCCACTCCGACCACGGGATGTTCCAGTCGCCGAGGCCGTCGGTACCGGACAGCGTGCCGCCCACGGTGTTCTTCACGATCGTGATGTCACCGCGCTTGGCGAAGTTGAACACCCACTGCGCGTTCGCGGGGCTCAGATTCAGGCAGCCGTGGCTGGTGTTCGAGTAGCCCTGCGCGCCCACCGACCACGGAGCCGAGTGGAAGAAGATGCCGCTGTAGGAGATTCGGGTCGCGAAGTCGACTGGCGTGCGGTAGCCGTCCGAGGAGTTCACCGCGACACCGTAGGTCGAGGAGTCCATGATGATCTTCTCGTGCCTGTCGGCGACGATGTAGACGCCGTTGTCGGTGGGCGTGCTGTCCTTGCCCATCGAGGTCGGCATGGTGCGGACCACTTGTCCGTTCTGCTCGACGACCACCTGGTGCGTGTTGTCGTCCGCGGTGAAGATCACAGCATCGCCGACGACGAAGTGCGAGGTGATGTTGTCCTGGCCGTACAGCCCGTTGCCGAGATTCTTGCCGTAGACGTTCACCTGGATGTCGACCTTGGTGCCCGGCGCCCAGAAATGCTCTGGCCGCCAACGGACTTCGCGGTTGTTCACCCAGTAGAACGCGCCTTCCACCGGCGGGTTGGCGGTGATCTTGATCGCATCCTGGACCGCCTTGCGGTCCGGAATGTTCTCGTCGAACTGGATCGCCACCGGCTGGCCGATGCCGACGACTTCACCCTCCCCCGGGATCAGGTACGGCTTGGTCTGATTGTTCGGCGAACTGGTGGTGAAGCTCAGCGTGGTGGTGTTGGCGCCGCCGAGACCGATCGCGTCGGCGGTGAGCCGGTAGGTCTTGCCGTAGCCGAGCACCTCGGCGGTCTCCCAGGTCCGGCCGTCGGCGGCCAGGTTGCCGGCGACCGGAGAACCCTGCTGATTGACCAACGTCACAGTGGTGAACTTGCCGTCATCGACCTTGAAGGTCAGCGGCATGCCGGGCGATACACCTTTGTCACCGTCCTTGACGGGGGCGAGCAGCTTCGGCTTGATCAATTCGGTGATCGGGTTACGGTCGATAGCGACGGCGGCGTCCGCGGTGCCGGACGAGGACGAGCATCCTGTCGATCCCAGTGCGATCACGGCGAGCGCTACCAAAGGTGCGCTGAGTATTCGTATCGAACGCCGCCGACCTCGACAAATGCTCATAATCAACCCCGTTTCAAGTCCCGGCGCGTGGTCCAGACATGCGCCGATGGCTTCGGATCCAACCGACTACAGAAGCTCAACCCACCGCGCCGGCGGGATCGGTCGAGACCACGTCCTGCCATTCTGCCAGTCCGTCGAAGACCGATCCAACGCGAACACCATCGCGACCGGGCCGAGTTCCACCGGATAGATCAGGTTTGAAGGGCCCGGTGTTAACATCTGTCGCCGACCACGCGAAACAGCCCCTCACCAGGCGATTTCACTCTTTCGGGTCGGGCCTGTTAATGTTTGTCCCGCACCGGAACACCGGGGCAGGCGCCATTAGCTCAATTGGCAGAGCAGCTGACTCTTAATCAGCGGGTTCGGGGTTCGAGTCCCTGATGGCGCACAGTACAGACCGTGCCAGGTCCCAGCTACGTTTGGGCAAGGGCACGGTCTTTTCTTGTCCGAACAGTGTCCAAACGTTGTTCGGCGAGCGGTCCCGCGAAGGTAACGACGCCGTGATCTGGGCAGTTACCCGGACCCGAAATCGGCCCGAATCGGGCCTGGAACAGGCAAATAGACCCACGTCACTACATCAATTTTGTGACCTCGGGCACAACGCGTTTAAGAGCAAACTCCCTGCATACATCGCGTTTAGGTAACGACGACCTGTCGGTTCCAAGATCGACAGCTTCTATCATTCAGCTCTCGTTCACCTTCCGTTCACCTTCCGTGACCATTCTGCAATCAGGTCGCAAAGAGACCTGAGGTTTGGTTAGACCGAGGTGTTGTTTACACGCATTCGGAAAACGGCCGCACGGACCCGATCAAGGTTCACTCCGGCCCCCGGGTGCGAAGCCGCAACAAATCCCGATCGCCAACCTTCCGCATATCGCTCCACGCGCTGTGGAGTTCCGCGCGACGCCGCGGCCCGGGCCCGATCCGTCCGGTACCCGCATACAGCTCGTCGCGTTCCGAGGACCGGAGTGTCCTCCACAACCAAATCCACAACAGCACATCGAACTTTCTCGGCGAACACCATGAGCGTCCGCCGCCGGATCCGCGCTGCCTGAGTGCGGCCGGACCCCCCTGTCCCCTAACAAGGAACTCAGAAATGCCTCACAGCCGCCTTTCCACCCTGCGCCGCAGCACCACCCTCCGCGAGGGCCTGACCTTCGCCGTGGCAGCGGCCGGCATCGTGGCCGTCGCCGCTTCGTCGGCGGTGTCGGTGGCCGATGACAGCGTTCCGGCCCGCGTCGCCATGGTCGCCGAGGAGCAGCCCGCCGCCGCTCCCGCCCCGGTCCCCGCCCCCATGCCCGAGGCCGTCCCGGCTCCGGCCCTGGCCCCGGCTCCCGTGCCGGAAGTCGTGCCGCTGCCCGCTCCGGCGCCGATGCCCGAGCCCGCGCCCGCGCCCGCTCCGGCGCCGATGCCCGCCCCGGCCCCGCCGGTGTACGAGAACAACCTGGACGGCTGGATCCGCCAGGCCCTCGACATCATGCACGCCAACAACATCCCCGGCAGCTACGAGGGCATCCACCGCAACATCATCCGCGAGTCCAGTGGCAACCCCCAGGCCATCAACCTGTGGGACTCCAACGCCGCCATGGGCATCCCGTCCAAGGGTCTGCTCCAGGTCATCGACCCGACCTTCGCGGCCTACCACGTCGAAGGCACCCCGTTCGACGTCTGGGATCCGGTGGCCAACATCGTCGCCGCCTGCAACTACGCCGCGCACCGCTACGGCAGCATGGACAACGTGAACAGCGCGTACTGATCCGGCTCCAGCACCACGAACGAACGCCCCGCCTCCGGTCACCACGACCGGGTGCGGGGCGTTCGTCGTAGGATGCCCGCGTGGCCGATTACGCGCACTCCGACGCGTCGGTCAGCCGCAGGGCCGAGAAGGCCCGCCGCTTGGCCGTTTATTTATGGGACCGCGATGTCAGCGGGTCCGAACTGCTCGACATGCCCGCGGCGACCCGCCGCAAACTGGCCCGCGCCGCCGAGTCGAATCCGCCGAGCACCGACGAGACCTGGCTGGCCGTCGCCCGCCTGCTCGACGAGAAGAACGCATGGGCCGCTCGCAATCCGAACCATCCCGCCGCACACCGCGCGCACGTGGACGAGAAGCTGCTGTGGGTGAAGCCCCCGATCACGCCGTGGTCGTAGCGATCAGATCGAAAGATCGGTGACGCGCTGCGCGGTGGCGCTGACCTTGTCCGACAGCGACCGGAGCGCGCCCGCCTCCGCGTCGGTCAGCGGATCGATGAAGACACGACGGACCAGATCCACGTGGTTGGGCGCGGCGTGCTCGAGTGCGGTGCGACCCGCCGCCGTCAACTCGACGACGATCCCGCGCGCGTCCTCCTCCGATGGACGCCGCTCGACCAACCCCCGCGCCGCCATCCTGGCCAGGTGCTTGGACAGCCTGCTCTTCTCCCAGCACACCTCCGCCGCGAGCTCCTTGGCGCGCAGGCGTCCGTCCGGCGCGGCGGAGAGCGGGACGAGCAGCTCGTAGTCGGCGAGCGAGAGTCCGTCGCGGGCCAGCCCGGCCATGATCGCCGCGTCCATCCGCTGGCGCAGCCGGATGTAGGCCTGCCAGGTCTCCTGCTCGTCGTCGCTCAGCCATCGCACCACGGGAATGATCCTAATCCCCCTTTGGTTGACATGGACACCAACAGGCCGAGACTGGCCAGCCGCACAGGAGGTGCTCCCCATGCCCGCCATCGCCGCCGACAACATCCTGGTGCTACTGCGCCTGCCCCGCCCCGACGAGACCATGCGCGAACGACCGGTCCGGCAGATCGTCACCGCGCACAAGCAGCGCGAAGGCGCGGGATTCGAGGTCACCCGGCCGTTCCCGAGCATCGACCTGCGGACCGCCGACCCCTTCATCCTGCTCGATCAGATGGGCCCGGTGACCTACGAACCGCACGAGGCCAAGGGCGCTCCCTGGCATCCGCACCGCGGCTTCGAGACCGTCACCTACATGCTCGACGGCACCATGGCCCACCACGACTCCCACGGCGGCGGCGGTGTCATCAGCGAGGGCGACACCCAGTGGATGACCGCGGGCTCCGGCATTCTGCACGACGAGGTGCCGCCCGAAGAGCTGGTGGTCACCGGCGGGCTGTTCCACGGCGTGCAACTCTGGGTGAACCTGCCGCGCGCCATGAAGTTCGCCGCACCGCGCTATCAGGATCTGCGCGGCAGCGAACTGACCCTGGTCAGCTCGCACGACGGCGGCGCACTGGTGCGGCTGATCGCGGGCGAGGTCGGCGGATTCGCCGGTCCCGGTTCGACTTACACGCCGATCGCCTACGCGCACGCGTCGATCAGCCCGGGCGGCCGTGTGGAAACACCCTGGCCGCAGCACTTCTCGGCGATGGCGTACGTGCTCGCAGGCAGCGGGACGGTCGGCGCCGAGCGCAGGCCGATCGAGGCGGGCCAACTCGCGGTGTTCGGGACAGGCGATTCGATTTCCGTCGAGGCGGATTCGAAGCAGCACGAGCGCCCCGGCGATCTCGAAGTGCTGCTGCTCGGCGGGCAACCGATCCGCGAACCCGTCGTTCAGTACGGCCCCTTCGTCATGAACAGCCGAGCGGAGATCATTCAGGCCATCGAGGACTTCCAGTCCGGACGGATGGGCAACATTCCGGCAGAACACCTGTCGGTCACCCCTCCGACACACTGAGCCAGGCCGCCCTATAGCCCCTAATGGCCCTAATTCGGGTGTCGCGCGGTTGACAACTGGGCGGCCCATCGCAACAGTGGGTGCGGCGTCGCTCGTCAAGGCGCCACATCCACCGCAGAACACAGAGGAATACATGAACGTTCGCCGGCTTACCGTCAGCGCCGCCGTCGCTGGACTGACCATCCTCGCGGCGCCCGCCGCCTTGGCCGCCCCGACCGGTTCCAGCGGAACCGGCTCCTCCGCCATCGATACCGGTTCCGCCGCGACCGGTTCGGCGGGAGTGTCGCAGACCGGCTCGGCCGGTGGCGCCTTCGCCAACTGCGACGACGCCCGCGCGGCGGGTCGCGCACCGATTTTCCGCGGCGAGCCGGGCTTCGGCCCGCACCTGGATCCCGACGGCGACGGATTCGCCTGCCCGACGGTCTGATACCGCCGATAGACGAAAAACACCCGGTGTGGCAGTGCCGCACCGGGTGTTTTCGTTTGCCGCAAACTCAGCGGAAGAGCTTCACGAGCACGAGGCCGACGATCACCGCACCGGCGCCGATCAAGCTGTACTTGACCTTGGGTTCGTTCAGCTTGGCGACGACCAGGCTCTTGGTGTCGTCCGCGATCCGCTGCGGATCGGCGCGCACGGCGATCTCGTCGAGAGTGCTCGCCAGCCGAGTGCGGGCCGCCTCGATCTCCCGCTCGATCCGCTCGGTGTCCTTCGCCACGTATGTCCTCCTGTCGATGGGCGTGCCGCCGGGCGCGAACCGGGCCGGGGACGACGTTCCCACCGGCCGTTCGCGAGTCACCAGGGCTCGCGGACGAGTGTATCCGCCCGCTCGACGGCGGTTCGGTTACCGTGCAGGACGTGACCAACCAACGACTCTCCCCCGGCGATACCGCCCCCGCGTTCACGCTGCCCGACGCCGACGGCAAGGAGGTCTCGCTCGCCGATTACCGCGGCCGCAAGGTGATCGTCTACTTCTACCCCGCCGCGAGCACGCCCGGCTGCACCAAGCAGGCCTGCGATTTCCGCGACAACCTCGCCGAACTGAACGACGCGGGCATCGACGTCCTCGGCGTCTCTCCGGACAAGCCCGCCAAGCTGGCCAAGTTCCGCGACGCGGAAGGGCTGACCTTCCCGCTGCTGTCCGATCCGGAACGCGCGGTGCTCACCGCGTGGGGCGCCTTCGGCGAGAAGACGATGTACGGCAAGACCGTCACCGGTGTCATCCGCTCCACCTTCCTGGTGGACGAGCAGGGCAAGATCGAGGTCGCGCAGTACAACGTGCGCGCCACCGGCCACGTCGCCAAGCTGCGCCGCGACCTGTCGGTGTGAGCGAATCGTGTGCCGGCGCGCATCGCGCATGCCGGAGCCGAGCGCCAGCGAGGCGCAGGCATGAGCGGACCTCATCGCTCGAAGGAGCCGATGAGGGTCTCGTAGCCGTCCAGCATGCGCGCCAGGCCGAACTCGAAATCGGCTTTCTCCCAGTCGATGTCGTCCTGCTCGAAGGCGCGGTGGGTGAGGGCGGACACTATCGCGGGAAATCGCTGCGGATCGAGCACTCGGTGCAGCGCCGCGGTGAAGTCCTCCTCACCGTCGGTCCCGCCCGCGATGTTCCTGGCGGCCCAGCGCCTGCCGATGACGTAGAGCGACAGGTTCATCACCAATTGCAGCCGCACGGGCTCGGGCACCGGGGTGTCGGCGAGCGTGGCGAGTCCCGCCTCGAGCCAGGCCATGTTGTTCGGGCCCATCGGCGGCGTCTTGAGCGGGATGTCCAGCCACCACGGGTGCCGTCCGACCACGTCGAACTCGCTGCGCGCCCAGAACTCCAGCCCTGTCCGCCACGGTGTGCCGGGCGGGATGCGCGGCGGGGCGCCCACCACTCGATCCAGCAGCAATTCGACCAGGGTGTTCTTGCTGTCGACGTACCGGTAGAGCGACATGGCGGTGAATCCGAGCTGCTTGGCGACCCGATTCATCGACAGCGCCGCGTAGCCCTCCGCGTCGGCCACCTCGATCGCGGCCTCCAGGATCTGGTCCAGCGTCAGCCCACGCTTCGGACCGCGCCCACCCGGCTGATCGAGCCGCCACAACAGTTCCACGGACTTCGGTAGCGCCGCGTCGTCCGACGTCGTCATCTGCGCTTCAGCCTCCTTCGCTCGCCTCGACTCTAGGCGTACCTCCGCCTTCGCTCCGGCCATGCGCGGGTCTATCGACGGACTCCGCATTGCACCGCATCCCTCTTGCGCCCAAGAACTGTTTACTATATAAACTACGTTTATTCGATAAACAGTTTTCGGATCGGAGATCCCATGTCCCCCGAACCACTCCCCGCCCTCGCGGTGCGCCGGCTCGGCAAGTCCTTCGGCGCGCACACCGTGCTCACCGACATCGATCTGAAAGTCGCCGCGGGAACGGTCTTCTCGCTGCTCGGGCCGAACGGGGCTGGCAAGACCACCCTGGTGCGCATCCTCGCCACGCTGAGCAAGCCGGACCGCGGCGAGGTCCGCGTCTTCGGGCACGACCTGGCGGGCGAACCCGACGCCATCCGCAGGCTGATCGGCGTCACCGGCCAGTACGCGGCGGTCGACGGCGTGCTCACCGGTACCGAGAACCTGCGGCTCACCGGCAAGCTGCTGCACCTGGGCGCGGCCGAGACACGCCACCGCACCGCCGCCCTGCTCGAACGGTTCGACCTGGTCGACGCCGCCGATCGGCCGGTCGGCTCCTACTCCGGCGGCATGCGCAGGCGCCTGGATCTCGCCATGAGCCTGATGGGCGAGCCGCGCATCGTCTTCCTCGACGAACCGACCACCGGCCTCGACCCGCGCAGCCGCCGCGATTTGTGGTCCGCTATCAGGGAACTCGCCGCCGACGGCGCGACCATCTTCCTCACCACGCAGTACCTCGAGGAGGCCGACCAGCTCGCGGACCACATCGCCGTGCTCGACGATGGACGCATCGTCGCCGAAGGCACGCCCGAGGAACTCAAACGCCTCGCCCCCGGCGGCCACATCCTGCTCCGCTTCGCCGACCGGCACCTGCTGGCGTCCGCCGCCCGCGCCGTCGACGAGCACTCGCCGGCCACGATCGGCCAGATGGATCCGGAGCAGCTGACCCTCCAGGTTCCTTCCGACGGCAGCGCAGCCGAGGTCAAACGCCTGCTCGACCGCTTCGCCGACTTGGACATCGCCGTCGAGCGACTGACCGTGCACACCCCCGACCTCGACGACGTCTTCTTCGCGTTGACCGGCCACCAGAGCCGCACCGAATCGGCCGCATGAGAAACGAGACCACGCCCATGATCACCCCCTCCCCAGCCCTGCGCGTGCTGCGCACCGTCCAGGACTCCGGGACCATGCTGGACCGGAACCTGCGGCACACGCTGCGCAGCCCCGACACCATGATCATGACGATCGCGCTGCCGGTCATGATCCTGCTGATGTTCGTCTACGTCTTCGGCGGCGCCATGGACGTCGGACCCGGCGCCTACATCGACTACGTGGTGCCCGGAATCATCCTGCTGTGCGCGGGTTTCGGCGCCGCCACCACCGCCGTCAGCATCTCCACCGACGTGGCCGAGGGCATCGTCGACCGGTTCCGCACCATGGCCATCGCGCGGTCGGCGGTGCTCACCGGGCACGTGGCAGAGAGCCTGATCCGCAACCTGATCACCACGGGTCTGGTCATCGTGGTCGCGGTCGCACTGGGTTTCCGCCCCACCGCCGACCCGCTGCGCTGGCTCGCCGCGCTCGGAGTGATCGCCATGTTCGTGCTCGCGCTCTCCTGGCTGGCGGCGGCCATCGGCCTGCTCGCGCGAAACCCCGAGGCGGCCAACGGTTTCACCTTCTTCTTCATGTTCCTGCCCTATGTGAGCAGCGCGTTCGTGCCGACCGGCTCGATGCCGAGCTGGCTGCACCTGTTCGCCGAGAACCAGCCGGTGACGCCGGTCATCGAGACCTTGCGCGGCCTGTTGATGGGCACCCCCATCGGCGACAGTGCCCTGCTCGCGGTGCTGTGGTGTGCGGGCATCGCCGCGGTCGGCTATCTGGCGGCGGGCGCACTCTTCCGGCGGCGCACCCGCGGCTGATCACGAACGACAAGGCCCGGCGCCACTGCGGCGCCGGGCCTTTCGGGCTTCTCGTCCTTCGTCAGGCCTGCGTCACCTGCTGCGACGCCCACTGCGCGAGCAGGCGCATGTGGTTGTCCCACCACTGGTAGAACTCCGCGGTGAAGGGCGCGGGCGGGGGCGCCTCGCCGGGGAACAGCATGGCGTCGTTGGGCGCTCCGACCCTGGTGGTGGACGGTATGCCGGTGCCGGGAAGGACCGGAGCGGCCGCGGGCTCGGACTCCTGCGCTGCTTCGTACTCCTCCAGGGTCAGCGGACCGATGCGACCGCCCCAGTACTGCGTCACTTGCTGCGACACAGCCGTCACGTCGAAGGCCTGCGGGGCCGATTCCGGGTCGGGATCCTGGCGCGCGCCGTCGGGGTGGAACTGTCCCGGCTGCACCGAGGAACCGATGATCATCCCGCTGGACGACCCGGTGTCGAAGACCACGTGCGCGTCGGCGGTGGTCCGCGCGTCGGCCACGACCGACCGCGTGGAGTTATTCAGCGTGTACACACCGCCGGCGACCAGACCGGCGGCCACCACGCTGGCCGCGACGAACACCGCGGGCGTGCTCCGGCGGCCGCGCGGCTCCTCGACGGTGTCCACCAGTTCCGGCACGTCGTCCATGGCGAACATCGCGGCGCCGAGGGCCGCGGCAGACGAGGCGATCCGGCAGGGCAGCACGGGTGCGCCGAATCGGTCCGCGGCCGCGCGCACGGCGGGCGCGTGCGCGGCGGAACCGATCAGCACCACCGCGTCCGGCCGGACGGCGGCCGCTTCGAACTGGTCCCACGCCGCGGTCACCGCGACGCCGAGCGACTCCTCGCTCGCGGGGCCGGTCTGGGCTATCGCCGCCAGCACCCGATCGCGACCGCGATCGACCAGCGTGAACGCCTGGTGACCCGGGACCACCTCGCAGACCAGCAGATCGTCGAACTCACCGAGCCAGGTCATCGCCCCTGCCGCGCTCAGGTGCGCGGATTTCGCCGAGAGCAGCGACGCCGTGCGCCACGGACCGGATGCCAGCTGGGTCACGACGGCCCGGCGCTCGGCGGCGTCACGGTACGCGACCGCGGTGCCCGCGATCTCCCATTCCGGTCCGATCTCCGCGGCGACTTCGTCCATCGCGGTCTCGACCGCTGCCGCCACATGCGCCTTGGTGTCGCCGTACGTCTTCGCCACCAGGTGGACCAGCACGCGGTCGAGCAACTTCTCGCCGGTGTCGGCGAGCGCTACCGCGTGCACAGCGCCACGTTCGGTGGAAACGCCGAGAGTTACCACAGATCGAGCTACCACAGATACGCCCTCCCAGTGACTTTCCGGAATGGATCGCCCGACCGGCGGACGCGTCCGGACCGAGTCCGTCCCCAGCCCGCGCACGGCCGTAGCGAAGGCGGAGGTGCGCCGAGGTGGGCGAACACCCTTGGCAAAACGTGCCTGCGGATGCACGCACGCTCGGTTAGTGTTCGCTGCCACAACCGCTACGGATGGGTGGTGAAATGTGACAGACCTGGACACGCAGACCAAGTGCGCGTGTCGCGTGCGTGTCGGTACCGCTAGCCTGGATACGTGGAAGTAAACACGGAGGCCAGGTCGAAGCCGTCGAAGCGACACCTGGACCCCGCGTTGGAATTGCAAGACGACCCGCAAGAGCTGATGCCGCGCAAGCGGCCGACTCAGGAACGCAGTAAGCGCAAGTTCGACGCGCTGCTCCAGGCCTCCCGCGAACTGCTGGTCGAGGTCGGTTTCGAATCGTTCACCTGTGAAGAAGTCGCGGCGCGGGCCGAGGTCCCGATCGGCACGCTGTACCAGTTCTTCGCCAACAAGTATGTGATCGTCTGCGAGCTGAATCGCCAAGATCTGGTTGCCGTTTCCCAGGAACTGGCCGATTTCCACGGCGAGGTGCCCTCGCTGGACTGGCTGCGGCACATGAACCAGTTCGTCGACCACCTGGCCAACCTGTGGATGACCGACCCGTCCCGGCGCGAGGTGTGGCTGGCCATGCAGTCGACGCCGTCCACCCGGGCGACCGGCGCGATCCACGAGAAGCAGTTCGCCGAGGTCGTCTCGCAGATGCTGCGTCCGCTCACCCCGCGCACGCCGCGGGTGCGGCGCACCATGATGGCCGAGGTCCTGGTGCACGTCGTGTACTCGATGCTCAACTTCTCGGTGCAGGACGAGCAGTCGCACGCGGAGGCCGTCGCCGAGCTCAAGCGGCTCATGGTCGCGTATCTGCTTGTCGCGGAGAAGGAATCCCGCACCGCCAGCGAGCGCTGAGCGCGGTGGGCCCGGCTCACCCGGAAGTCTCGCGCCCCTCGATCAGATCGGCGAGCTCGCCCGGATCCTCCAGCACGACCATCGCCGCCGCCGTGTCGCCGTCATGGGTCAACGACAGATGCACCCTTGCCCTCGGCAGGAATTCGGCCGCCAGACCGTGCAATTTGATGCTCGGCCTGCCCCAGGCGTCGTTGACCACCTCGATCAGCGGGTACGGGTTGTCGCCGATCTGCGGGCGTCGTGCGAAGCGCGACGACGCCCACGCCTTGAGCACCGCCTCCTTCGCCGCCCAGCGCGCGGCGAAACTGCGCGCGGGGTCGGTGCCCTTGCTCTGGCAGTAGCGCCGCTCGCCCGCGGTGAAACTCTCCCTGAGCATGGTGGTTCCGGATTTTTCGAGCTGTTCGGCGAACTCGGAGATGGTCACCAAGTCCAGGCCGATCCCCAGAATGGTCAATGCGTCGCAGCTCCTCAACCCTCGTGGAGTGCGGCCGCTCGCGCGACCGCACTCCGTTCACCGGACCCGGCGAACCGGCCGGGTCCCGGCCGCCCGCACCGGACGGCCTGAGTGAAGGGTAGTGGCCGAAGTCACTCAGCCAAAGATCCGTCACCCTCGAGTTGTCCGACGATGACCGCGCCCGTGCCGCAACCGAATCCGTCGGCGCGGTAGGCGCCGTCCGCGCCGAGGCGGGCCTGCGGCGAGAGCAGCATGTCCGCCTCCAGCTGACGAATCCGCTTGGCGGGCGTGCCTTCTCCGCCGAGCCGTCGGTCCGCGGGCCGCTCGTACAGCGGCGCACCGCCGCACATGGCCTCGACCATCCGCTGCCGTCCGGCCAGCTGCCGCTGCTCGGCTCGGCGCTGGTACTCGTCGCGCCGCACCGGCTCGATCGCCTGGAGGAACGCCTGCGGGTGCACCACCGCGAGCAGACCGGAGACGTGCCCGAAGCCGAGCGAGGTCACCAGACCGGCCTTGAGCGGGAACCGCTCGCCGAAGCGCAGCGCCTCACGCGGCCACACCAGGTGCGGGTAGGCCTGCATCTTCTCGTCGACGCAGTCCAGGCTCCGGTTCGGCGGCACCACACCGGTTTCCAGCATCTGGCACAGGCCGATCAGCTGGAACGCGGCAGCACCGCCCTTGGCGTGTCCGGTCAGGCTCTTCTGCGAGACGACGAACAGCGGCGCGCCGTCCGAACGACCGATCGCCGTGGCCAGCCGCTCGTGCAGCTCGGACTCGTTCGGGTCGTTGGCCGCGGTGGAGGTGTCGTGCTTGGACACCACCGCGATCTCGTCCGGCGTGACGCCGAGCTTGCGCAGCTCCGCGGCGAACCGGGACTCGCGTCCGCCGCGACCCGCGCCGAGCGCGCCGAGGCCGGGCGCCGGGATCGAGGTGTGCACGCCGTCGGCGAAGGACTGCGCGTAGGCCACCACGCCGAGCACCGGAAGGCCCATCTCCAGCGCCACGTCACCGCGGGCCAGCAGCACGGTGCCGCCGCCCTGCGATTCCACGAAGCCGCCGCGGCGGCGGTCGTTGGCGCGGGAGAAGTACCGATCGCTGATGCCCTTGGCGCTCATGGCCGCCGAGTCCGCGGTGGCCGACATGTCACCGAAGCCGACGATGCCCTCGATGCCCAGATCGTCGAAGCCGCCCGCCACGACCACCTCGGCCTTGCCGAGCCGGATCTTGTCGACGCCCTCCTCGACGGACACCGCCGCCGTGGCGCAGGCCGCCACCGGATGCACCATCGCGCCGTAGCTGCCCACGTAGGACTGCACCACGTGCGCGAGGGCCACGTTCGGCAGCGCCTCCTGCAGGATGTCGTTGGGCCGCGATTCGCCGAGCAGGTTGTCCACGTAGAGCGAGCGCATCGACGACATGCCGCCCATGCCGGTGCCCTGGGTGTTGGCCACCAGCGAGGGGTGCACCCAGCTCATCAGCTCGGCGGGGCTGAAGCCGGAGCCGACGAACGCGTCCACCGTGCAGACGATGTTCCACAGCGCGACCCGGTCCACCGAGGCGGACATATCGGCGGAGATGCCCCAGATGGTGGGATCCCAGCCGGTGGGGATCTGGCCGCCGACGGTGCGCGACAGCTTGGCCTTGCGCGGCACCCGAATCTCGGTGCCCGCCTTGCGGGTCACCGTCCAGTCGCCGGAGTCCGGCACCGGCGCGATGACGGTGTGCTCCGGGTCGGCCGTGTGGAAGGCGCGGGCCTCGGCCTCGCCGCCGACCGTGAACGACAGATCCTGGTCGAGGAAGACCGAGGTCATCAGCGGCGCGGTGTTGTCGAGCATGGCGCCGTCGTCCTCGTAGCGGCGGATGCCGCAGCGGGCGACCACGGTGTCGTGGTAGCGCTCGGCCAGCTCGGACTCCGGGACGTAGTCGCCGGATTCGGCGTCGTACCATCCCGGCTTGGGGTCGTTCTCCCAGGTGACGAGCCCGGTGGTCCAGGCGAGTTCGAGCACGCCCGCGGCGGAGAGCTCGTCGGAGACCTCCATCTCGAAGCGGGTGCGCGAGGAACCGTACGGGCCGAGCTCGGCCGCGCCGACGATGACCACCATGTCGGCGAGATCGGCGGTGACCTCACCCCATTCCGGCACCGGCAGCGCCGAAGTCATGGCCGGCGGCGCGGGCAGCGCCGGAATGGTCGCGGCCGCGGCGGTTTCCGCGGTCTCGTCCGCTTCCCGCTCGGCCGCCTCCTTGGCCAGCGCGGGCAGATCCAGCTTGGCCCTTGCCAACCCGCCGGTCAGATCGATCTGCTGCGGACCGGTGGCGGTCACCTGGCGGGCTCGCGAGGTGCACCACTTGAGCAGCTCGTCGGCCATCTCGGTGGTGGACCAGGTCTGCACGCCCGCCTTCTCGACGGCCTCCACCATCGGGTCGTTGTGGCCCATCAGACCGGTGCCACGCACCCAGCCGATCAGCGCGTGCACCAGGGTGACCCGCGTCGACCAGGACTTCTCGGCCCGCCACTTGGCGACCACCGCGTCGAGCGCGGCCTTCGACTCGCCGTAGGCGCCGTCGCCGCCGAACATGCCGCGGTTCGGCGAACCGGGCAGCACCACATGCAGCTTCGCGTCCACGTCGTGGTCGGCGCCGAGCTTGGACAGCCCGCCGATGAGGCGCTCCACCGACCAGAGCAGCACGCGCATCTCCATTTCGGCGCGCGCGCCCGCGTCGGCGAGGTCGCCCGCGACCCGCGGCGCCGCGAACGGCAGCAGCAGGGTCGGAGTCATGGCGTCCTTGGTCTTGACCTTCGCGCCGCCGACGGTGTCGACCTGCTCGCTGCCGACCCAGTCGATCAGCGCGTCGACGTCCTGGTAGGAGGCCATGTTGGCGGGCACGACCCACAGGGCGGCGCCGTGCCTGGCGTTCTCGCGGTAGAGCTTCTTGTAGAAGGCCATCCGTTCGTCGCTCAGGCTCGAGGTCGTGACGATGACGGTCGCGCCGCCGCCGAGCAGGCGTCCGGTCGCCGCCGCGGCGATGGAACCCTTGCTCGCGCCGGTGATCACCGCGATGTCGTCCGACCACAGACCCGGCTCTTCGCCGCCACGCGCGGCCTCGGCGATGCGCTCGTACAGCCCGGCGAGCACCGAGCGTGCCTCGTGCTTGGCCTGCTCGCGCCACCATTCGGCCTGCGCGGCAACCGCTTCGCCCGCGCCGAGGAAGCCGTCTACCGGTCCGTCGGCCGAGGCGATGTCGTCCAGCA
Organism: Nocardia sp. bgisy134; assembly: GCF_057708325.1. Taxonomy (NCBI): domain Bacteria; kingdom Bacillati; phylum Actinomycetota; class Actinomycetes; order Mycobacteriales; family Nocardiaceae; genus Nocardia; species Nocardia sp. bgisy134. The sequence continues at coordinate 260,456 of NZ_JBYIRW010000001.1, read as the reverse complement.
GCCACAGCCGCGCGAGGTCCTCGCGCGCGGTCGCCCAGCGGTCGTCGATCAGCACCGCTTTGCGTCCGTCGAACGCGGGCGCGACCAAACGCGGCCAGTCCGAACCCAATTCGGCCGACACCAGGTCGACCAGCGTGTCCTCGGTGGCCTCCGGCGCGGACACCTGCTCGGCGAGGCCGAGCTGCTCGAGGATCACCCGGGCCGCCGAGGCGAGCACGCCGCCGCGGCCGGTGATCTGCTCGGTGAACTCGCCGAGCGCCGCCGCGTCGACCGTGGCGCCGCCGCCACCGCCTGCCGCGGGCAGCGACACCGCGACACCGCGCCGGGCGGCGACCGCCTGCACGGCCGCGTCGATGGCGGCGTCGACCGAGGCTCCGTCGCTCAGCGCGCCGGCGACCAGTCCGCCGAGATCGCCGCCGCGCACGCTGGCCCCTTCACGGGTGCCGAGCGAGACCTCGGCGGTGACATGGCTGGCCCAGCCGTCACCGAGTTCCCACACCTTCTTGACGCGCTCGGCGATCGCGGCAGGTCGCTTGCCGGACGGGCCGAACACCTTGCGCAGGTGGTCGTTGATCGAGTCGGAGAGCACCGAGCCGAACGGCTTGTAGGTGCGCGCCAGCCGCTCCACGGTGGCCGACAGCGCGCCCATGTCGGCGTCGGCCGCGCCGTCGATGGCGCCGAGCGAGAGCTCCGAGCCGAGGTCGACGAGCAGCTGGTTGCGCCGCGAGGAGACGCCGTCGCAGAGGCCCTCGATGGTGTCGACCGGCCCGATCTGGTCCAGCCGCAGCTTGGTCCACAGGGCGATGAGCACCCGGGTGGCGTCGGCGGCGGTGAACACGATGTCGTCGGGGCGAGGTCCGCCGGAGCTCGCGACCGGGGCGGGGGCGGCCACCGCGGCGGGCGCGGCGGCGGCCGGAGCCGCGGTCTCGGCCGGAGTCTCGTCGGGTTCGTCGACCGGCGCGGGATCGGTGTCGGTCGCGTAGACGACCCCGGCTTCGCGCTCGATGTTGAGCACCTCGACGGTGGCGGTGCCGAAGCTCGGCAGCTTCAGGGTCTGACTGGCCAGGTTCGCCACGGTCGGCGTCGCGCCGAGACCGATCTCGACGAACCGCTCGACGCCGAGGCCACCGTGCGCGGCATCGGTGAACAGCAGGTCCTGGGTCTCGATCCAGCGCACCGGGCTGGCGAACTGCCACGCGAGCAACTCGATCAGCACCACCCGGCACAGCTCGGCAGGCCGGGCCGCCCAGCTGTCGAAGTCGGCGAGCACCGCGACCAGCGGTTCCGACGGCACCAGATCCGCGATCTCCTGGACGAACGCGCGCTCCAGCGTGAACGGCCTCGGCACCAGGTTCGGGATGTAGCGGCCGAGGAGCACCTCCGGGTGCAGGTCCTCGGGCAGCAGCTGCGCGAGCTTCTGCCGGAACTCCGGCACGCCCTTGCGCAGCACGGTGGAGTGGAAGGGCACGTCGATGCCAGGCACCAGGATGAAGGCCCGCTTGCCGCCGAATTCGGCGCGGCGGCGGTCGATCTCGACCTCCAGCGCCTCCAGGCCCGCGACCGTGCCCGCGATCGCGTACTGCGAGCCGCGCAGGTTCAGGTTGACGACCTCGAGGAATTCGCCGGTCTGCTCGGACACGTCGCCGACGAACCCGATCACGTCCTCGTCGGCCAGACCGATCTGCGAGGGCCGGATGGCGGCCATCCGGTAGTCGCTGCGGCCCTGGGCATCCCGCGGCACCAGCTCGTGCATCGCCGAACCGCGCTGGAACACCACCTCGAGCACCGCCTCCAGCGGCAGCACGCCCGCCACGGCGGCGAGCGCGTTGTACTCGCCGACCGAGTGGCCCGCGAGCATGGCGCCCTCGACGAACGCACCCGCCTCGCGCAGCTCGGCGACCTGGGCGACGCCGAGAGTCGCCATCGCGACCTGGGTGAACTGCGTCAGGTGCAGCACGCCGTCCGGGTGCCGGTGCTCGACGCCGCGCGCCTTGAGGTAGGTCGGGTTGTCACGCACCACGGCCAGAATGGAGAAGCCGAGCGCCTCGCGGGTGTGCTTGTCGGCGCGCTCCCAGATCTCCTTGGCCGCTTTGGACCGCGACCGGGCGTCCAGACCCATCCCCTTGCGCTGGATGCCCTGCCCCGGGAAGGCGTACACGGTCTTCGGCGCCTTCGTGCGGCCGGTCGCGGTCATCACGAGATCGCCGCCCGTGCGGCAGGAGACCTCGACGATCTCGCTGCCCGCGTCGACGGCGATCCGCTCGACTCGCACATCGATCTCCGCGCCGGGACGCACCATGCCGAGGAAGCGGGTGGTCCACGCGGTGAGCGTGCGTGCGGGAATCGAGCTTTCGGGATCCACGGCGGACACCGCGTGCTGCGCGGCGGCCGACAGCCACATGCCGTGCACGATCGGGCTGCCCAGCCCGGCGAGCTTGGCGGCGTTGTCGCTGGTGTGGATCGGGTTGTGGTCGCCGGACACCGTCGCGAAGGCGTGCATGGCACGCGGCGCGACGAGAGTGACGTCACGGCGACGGCGGCGCGGCGTGTCGGCGGCCTGCGCGGCCGTGCCTCCGGCCCGCGGGGGATCGGCGAGTTCGCCCGCGCCGTTGCGGCCGCGGATGGCGAACCGCTCGCTGAGCCGGGCCAACGGCACCACGTCGAGGCCCTTGTCCCGCATCTCGCCGACGGTGACCTCCACCTCGACCACGCGGCCCATGTCGGTGTCGAGCACCGACTTCGACTCCGCGCGGACCACGAGAATGCTCGTGGTGGAAGGCAGTTCGCGCAGCAGCTCGATCTGGTGGTCGAGATGCACCAGGTCGAGCATGCCCTCGATGACCGAACGCGCGTCGCCGGTGCGGGTCGCGCCGAGCACCGCGAACACCGTGGGCCAGCAGGCGCCGACCAGCACGTCGGGCACGGTGCGGCCCAGCGTGCTCAGCGAAGCGGGCAGACCGGAGCCGGTGACGCCTGCGTGGTCGGCGATGAGATCCGGGGTCCAGGCCAGGTTGACGTGCGCCACCCCGCCCTTGACCTCCGGCAGCGACTGGCCCGCGGCGACCGCGAGCAGCTCCGCCATGGCGGCCTCGGCGTCGTCCTCGGTGATCACCGGCGCGCCGCCGTTGTAGGTGGAGACGGGGACGGTGATCCGGATGCGCACCGCGTCGCTGCGCAGCAGCGGGACGGTCAGCTCGACGTAGGAATCGTCGCCCTCGGGACCGGTGGTCTCGACCAGGGTGGCTCCGGTGCGCGGGTGCACCGCGCCCCTGCCGTCCACGGTCCATTCGGCGACGTCGCCGAGCCGGTGCACCGGGTTCACGGTGGTGCGGCCCGACCACTGCACGTCGGGGGCGGCCAGCACCGCGTCGATCGGACCGTTCGTCACGCCCGCGGCGCGGCGCGCGTCGACCGGGGTCGGCACCACGCCCGCACGCACCAGCGAGTAGGCGGTGTCCTGTTCGAAGCGGTCGAGCAGCTCACCGACCGGCTCGTCCATCCGGGTGATGCCCGCGACCGCCACGGTGCCGGGGATGATGCACACCTGATCGGCCGAGTAGCGCGGGTCGTGCGCCTGCCACAGGGAATCCGAGCGCCACCAGCGCCGCACGTCGGCGTCGACGACCGGCACGAAGTTGACCGGCTTGCCGGGGATCTTGCACAGCGCGACGAAGAACGGCACGTCGGCCGGGTGCAGCAGGGTCTGCGCGGCGGCCGGGTACTGCTGCTTCAGTGCGCACAGCGCGTCGACCGGACGCTCGAACGCCGTGTCGTCGGCGAACAGCGTCGGGATCTCGCCGCGATCGGCCGGATGCAACCGGGATTCGGTGCGCCGCACCATCTCCGCGAAGCGGTCCCGCCAGGTGATGTCGAGCCACACCGAGCGGGTGGCGTCGAGGATGGCGTCGCCGAGATCGCTGCCGCAGTCGAAATCCTTGCGGCGGTCCAAGCCGACGGCCAGCTCGACGTAGCGCTCCAGCCAGTCCAGGTAGGTCATGGTGCCGAGATCGCCGAAGTACGGCTTGGCGGTGCCGTTCAGCGCCGCGATGATCTCGTCGCGCCGGGCGGCGACCGCGTCGGCGTCGCCCGCGACCTCGTCGAGCAGGCGGCCGGTGCGCGAGGCGGCGTTGTCGATCTCGTGGATGTCGGCGCCCAATTGGCTACGGCCCGACGCCATTCCGCCGGACGCGGTGCCCGCGCCGACCCAGTCGGGGGTGCCGGGGGTGTCGACGAGCAGCTGCTTCACCTCGGGCGCGGTGGTGGCCTCCAGGGTCGCCATCGCCGCGGTGCCGACCAGCACTCCGTCCAGCGGCATCACCGGGTAGCCGTGCGCGGCCGACCACACGCCGGTGAGGTATTCGGTGGCGCGCTCGGGGGTTCCGATGCCGCCGCCGACGCAGACCACCACGTTGGCGCGGTTGCGCAGTTCGGCGTAGGTCTCCAGCAGCAGGTCGTCCAGGTCTTCCCAGGAGTGGTGACCGCCCGCCTTGCCGCCCTCGATGTGCATGATCACCGGGTAGTCGGGGACCTCGTCGGCGATCCGCAGCACCGCGCGGATCTGCGCGACGGTGCCCGGCTTGAACGCGACATGCGAGATGCCGACCTCGGTGAGCTCTTGGATGAGCGCGACGGCCTCGTCGAGCTCGGGGATACCCGCGGTGACGATCACGCCGTCGAACGGGGCGCCCGCGCTGCGGGCCCGCTGCACCAGGCGCCTGCCGCCCAGCTGCAGCTTCCACAGGTACGGATCGAGGAACAGCGAGTTGAACTGCACCGCGCGACCCGGGTGCAGCAGCTGCTTCAGCTCGGCGACCCGGTCGGCGAAGATCTGCTCGGTCACCTGGCCGCCGCCCGCGAGCTCGGCCCAGTGGCCCGCGTTCGCCGCGGCCGCGACGATCTTGGCGTCCACGGTGGTCGGCGTCATGCCCGCGAGCAGGATCGGCGAGCGACCGGTCAGCTTGGTGAACGAGGTCTCCACCACGATCCGGCCGTTCGGCAGCCGCACCGGACGCGGCGCGTAGTCCGACCACGGCCGCGCCCGCTCGGGCGCGGCGCCGGGGGTCAGCAGGCTGCGCTGGCCGGGACGGGTCGCGGCGGCGACGATGCCGACGCCGCTACCCTTCAGCGATCCGCCGGTGACCCGGCTGAGCAGATCACCGGGGCCGAGATCCAGAATCCACTGCGCGCCCGCGGCGATCACGTCGTCCACCGACTGCACCCAGTCCACCGGATCGACGAGGATGGCCTTCGCGAGCGAACCGGCCAGCTCCTCGTCCAGCCCGCACTGCGCGGCCCAGCCGGACACCATCTCGACCGTGTCGGCGAGCGCGGGGTGGTGGAACGCGACGTCGACCGACACGTCCTCGAAGACGGGCGCGAACACCGCACCGCCGCGCACCTTCGCGTCGCGCGCGCGGGTCTGCTCGTCGGAGATCTGCGCGCAGCGCTGCCGCACCCGCTCCAGCTGCGTCGGGATGCCCGAGAGCACCGCCCTACGCCGCCCGTTGAGGATCGCGACCACGGCCGCGGCATCCGGACTCACACCCTCGGCAACCTCCGCGACCACCGCGCGCAACTGCTCGGGATCGACATTCGATACCGCCACCATCGGCGAGCGCTCGCCCACCGGCATCAGGCCGCGCCGCCGCGCGACGAGATTGCCCGCCGCGCCGACCAGCTGCGCGATCGCCAGCAACTCGGCGTCCTGCGTGCCGCCCGACCGCACCGCGGCGGCGGCCAGCAGGCCCTGCGAATGCCCGACCACGGCGACCGGCTCGTGCTCGGCCGGATCGAGGCCCTGCAACCGCAGCGCCCGCAGCGCCGCCAGCTGGGTCAGCAGCACGCCAGGCATAGACACCGCGGCCGACCGCAACACCTGATCCGACGGCGCGGCCGAGGTCTCGCCTTGATCGGTGTCGACCAGCTCGTCCTCGAGCATCCACGCGACCGGGTCGAATCCGACCGGCCGCACCACGAGCAGTTGTGCCGCAACGGGCTCCAGCAGCGCGGCCGCCTCGTTGACCAACGCGGTCAGCTCCGGCTCCAGCGCGCTGTCGCGCCCGATCTCTTCCAGTTCGCCCAGCCACTGCGCGCCCTGCCCCCCGAAGGCCAGCGCGTACGGCGTCCCGTTCAGCAAACGATCGAGCAGGGGCGATCGCACGCCGGCTGCCTGCCCGGCCGTCCTGACCACCTTGGCGCTCGCTCCGGTCCCGGTCTCGGTGCTCTCGTTGATCGTCAAGACGATTCGACTTCCTTCTCCTGGCGACATGCCCGATGTCGACACGCCGCTTCCTCCGGTGCGCGGGTCGTCTTCGACCTCTAGGCCTGATACGGGCGAGGATGGCACAAAATCATGAGGAAATCCTCACGTTTGGTCCGCCGAGGGGTCCGTACGCCCGAGTATTTCCGTACGTCCGTACCAGAATGACGAAAAACATGACTCGTCCTCATGTTTGAACGCGCTGGTCTACCGGGTTACCAACACGTATGAAACATGAGTGCCCCTCATGTTGACCGTTATTGAATCGTTATAATCCCTGGTGGGGTTACCGGCCAGTACGACACTCCTCACAGAAGCTTCGCGATCCCGGTCAAGCCCGGTAGAGTTTGGACGGTCGTACCATCAAGCGCGAGTGGCGAAATTGGCAGACGCGCCAGATTTAGGTTCTGGTGTCCACGGACGTAGGGGTTCAAGTCCCCTCTCGCGCACAAATTCACGTCATTGATGTCACTTTTCGGTATCCGTGCGTTCGAGTGCGCTCGCGCACACAGAGGCGACCTGCGATTACTCGCCCTGACCTGCGGAAACATCTGGCAGATCTGCCAAAATCCGCGTTATCAATGACACACTCGGAGTTTGCCGGCCGGGGTGATCGGCGATGATCGCACCCGTCGTTCCGCCGCAATCCCCGCTTCAGGAACTCAGCCACGGTCCCATGCCCACGGGCCCCACCATGCGCGTCGCCGACGACACCATCGTCTACGGCACGTGCACCGTCGGCGACGCGGGACCGATCCGGTGCGGTGGCCTCGCTGCCGAAACAGTTGTCAACCGCGGCGATCGTGGCCGCGGTCGAGCGCGTCGCCGAGGGCGCACGAGTGTTTCCCAAGGAAACGGCGCCCACGGCGACGCGACTATCGAAACGCGAGCTCTACATCCCTCGGCACCTCGCATGAGGACCGCGGAGGCGTGATCGCGCTCGATCCCGCTCAGCGCACGACGTCGTAGACGAGCTTGGCCACTCCATTGGAGTAGGTCGCGGACTCCTTCAGGCGCAGTTGCCGCTTGTCCCGGTCCGCCCGGCTGAACAGACTCTTGCCCTCCCCCAGCAGCACCGGGAAGACGAGCAGGTTGTACCGATCGATCAGATCGGCGTCCGCCAGACGCCGTGCCAGCTCGGCGCTGCCGTGAATGAAGACGGCGCCGCCATCGCCCCGCTTCAGTTCGGCGATATCGTCGATCGACCGCAGGATCGTGATCGGACCCCATCCCTCGATCACGGCGTCGTCTTCGAGGCTGGTCGAGACCACGTACTTGGGAAGTTCCTTGTACGCGGCGTGATCCGCAGAGTCGCGCCAGATCGGGGCGAACGCCTCGTAGCTGCGACGGCCGAACATCAGTGCCGTCGTGTCGGCGAGTTCTTCACCCTTGAGCGAGTAGGCCTCGGGCACGAACTCGGTGTCCATCACCCAACCGCCGCTGCGGTGCCCCTCCTCCTTACCTCCCGGCGAGTCCACGACACCGTCGAGTGACATGAAGCCCGTGTAGACCAGTTCACGCGTCAAAATTCCTCCTGAGATCTGAAAACTGTGCCGCTGCCCCGCATCCGTCAGGCGGCGTCGAGGGCCGCGGTGATCTTGCGGGCCATCGCAGCAACGGCGGGGCTGGGCTCGCTCTTGCGGGACCCGGCGGCGGCTTCGACGGCGACCAGGACGGTGCCGCGGAAGTTGTCGGCCTCGCCCGGATGTTGCTTGCCGAGCAGGCTCATCGCTGCGGTCAGGGCAGGCAGCACCTGGTCGGCGAGTTCGGCGACGGACTTGCCGTGCAGGTGGATGTCTTTGGACTTGGCGGCGAGCACATGCCCGACCAGCCCGGTCGCCGAGGTCAGGGCGATGGAGCCGTGCGCGATGCCCTTGTGCGGCGCACCGGAGGCGGCCATCAGCGACACGGCGCCGTAGGCGGCGGTGCGCAGTGTGCTCTTGTCCTGGTCGGTCAAGGTGATGGTGATGGACATGTCGTGTACTCCTCGAAATCGGTTGTGGCACCGACTGGAACGGTGTCGGCGCCGGTCGTTGTGTTCGATGTACACACCCTCGCCGGGCCGACTGACACCGACCTGACACAGACCTGACACCCCCACTGACACCGCGCCTCGATATGCGCGGCCCCCTCCGCCACGGAGTACGCGGGGCATCCTCGGATTGAGCAACAGTGGGGAAGGTGGCGGGCATTATAGATTGGTCGACGCGGCGACTTCTAGAGTTCGGCGAAACCGCGTAGACTTCGAGCAGGTCGGGACAGCATTTCGGAGTCCTATCATGATCAACAGAAAGAATTCACACACGAAGTTCGCCCGGTTGGCGGCGGCCGCCGGTATAGCCGCAGTTGCCGCGATTCCGGTCGTCGCAGCCGCGACGCAAGCGCCTACCGCGCACGCAACGACGCCCACGTCTGCAACCCAACTCGTCGACAGCCCCGGTTGGGGTCACGGCCCTGGCTGGGGTGGTTGGGGCTGGGGCTGGGGTGGCTGGGGTCGGGGCGGCTGGGGCTGGGGCGGTTGGGGTTGGGGCGGCTGGGGCGGCTGGGGTTGGGGCGGCTGGGGTGGCTGGGGCGGCTGGGGCTGGGGCCGCTAGCGCCGGTGACTGAGCCCGGACACGCACAGCGTGCCGGGCTCAACTGCATCGAGTACCGATCGTGTGAAGCCAGGTTCGACCAACCGGGCTGGAGCTGGTGACGAGATGAAGATCGTGTGTATCGGTGGCGGGCCTGCCGGGTTGTACTTCGCTATTTCGATGAAGCGGCGCGACCCGGCCCATGACATCACCGTGATCGACCGCGATCCCCCCGGGTCCACCTATGGCTGGGGCGTCGTGTACTGGGACGACCTGCTCGACATTCTGTATCGGAATGACCCCGACAGCGCCCAAGCGGTGCGTGCCGGGTCGGTCCTATGGCGTGAACAGGCGATCCATGTGCGCGACGACCAGACCGCACATTTCGGGGGCTACGGGTTCAGCATGGGGCGCGCGGCATTGCTCGACGTACTTTCCCGACGGGCGAGCGACCTGGGCGTAAATGTCCAGCACGAGCGAGAGGTCCACGATCTGTCCGGCTTCGACGACACCGATCTCATCGTCGCCTCCGACGGCGCGAACAGCCGGGTACGGCAGCTGGGTAATCATCGATTCGGCACGTCCGTCACACTCGGCGAGAATCGATATATCTGGCTCGGTACGGACAAGGTGTTCAGCCGATTCACCTTCGCCTTCGAACACACCCCGGCCGGTTGGATCTGGTTCCATGCCTACCCGTCGGTTGCCGAAAAGATCAGCACCTGCATCGTCGAGTGCCAACCGCAGACTTGGCATGGACTGGGATTCGATTCCCTGGACAACCTGGAGAACGTGCGTGTTCTGGAGAACATGTTCACGCGCCATCTCGACGGTCACTCGTTGATCAGCAAGACACGAGGCGAATTCGCAAGGTGGAGCCGCTTTCCCGAGGTGACCAACAAGACCTGGTATCACGACAAGGTGGTACTGCTCGGCGATGCAGCGCACACCACGCACTTCACCATCGGCTCGGGCACCCGGTTGGCCATCATCGACGCCGTCGTGCTCGCACAGAACCTGTACGAGCATCCCGAACTCGCCGACGCGCTGAAGAACTACGATGCGCAGCGGCGCGCTGCACTGCGCCCGATACAGGCCGCCGCCCGTGCCAGCATGGTCTGGTTCGAACACGCCGACCGGTATCTCGACCGCAGCGCCGTGCAGTTCGCCTATGCGATGGCGGCTCGGCACGGGCTACAAATGCCGTGGCAATATCAGCTACACCTGCTCACACAGGTACCCACCGTGCGAAAGATCCGGCGTGCTATCGACTCCGGACAGCGGTGGCGGCGGGCGGCCCGACGGGGGGAACTCGCGATGGCACTGCCTTCGCTACGTCGCCCACCCGAACCGATCCCGACCGATCAGTCGACGCCCTGATCCCCGCACAAGCCGGGCACCGTGTTCGCCACCGCCGCACCAGCCCCCACCCGATGAGCCGGCGCCGAAATACGGTTCGCCCTATCCCGGCGCGCCCAGCACCTAGACCGGCATCGCCGCCTGCCTATCCGACTCGGTCACCAAATCCAACCTCCGGACCCGAATCGTGACCGCTACCACGATCGCAGATATCACGAAAAACCCTGCACCCCAATAGAATCCGATGTCGAAACTGTGGATCGCCGCGTGTGCAGGCAGATCAGGGGACGGCGGGTGGCTGAGCACGTATCGCTCCGAGACCTGCACCGCGATCGTAGTGAGCAGCGCGGTTCCGATCGAGGCGCCGATCTGCTGCACCGCGTTCAACAGACCACTGGCCACACCGGCGTCGTGATCGTCGATCCCGTACAGCGCGGTGGCTTGCATAGCCACGAAGATTTGCGCCATGCCGAGCGCTATGACGATCTCGCCCGGCAGGACAGCAGCCCAGTAGGTGTCACCGACCCGCAACTGCGCCAGATAGATCAAGCCACCCGCCCCGAGCAGCGCACCGGCCAGCATCAGCACCCGCGGTCCGACCTGAGGCAACAAGCGACTGGCGACACCCGCGGAAACGACGATGCCGATTGGAAAGGGCAGGAAGGCGATTCCGGCCTTCAACGGCGAATAGCCCAGCGTCTCCTGGAAGTAGTAACTGAGGAACAGAAACACCGCATACATCGCGATCGGGATCAGCAAAGCGACCAGGAACGAGCCACCCCGATTGATCTCGCCCGGAATCCGCAGGGGCAGTAGTGGATTGGCGACCCGCGCCTCGATGGCCACGAAGGCCAGCAGCAGGCAGACACCGGTCACCAGCAGCGTGACCGTGCTGGCCGCACCCCATCCCGCCTGCGCCGCACGATTGAACCCATAAACGACGCTCGCCAGTCCCGCGGTCACGAAGACCACACCGGGCAGGTCATAGCCGCCCACCCGCCGGACCGGCACGTCCCGGACCACGACCGCAAGGGCCGCCGCCGCGGTGGCGAGCACGATCGGAGTGTTCACCAGCAAGCACCAGCGCCAGGACACGAACTGCGTCAACGCTCCGCCGCCGATGAGCCCGATCGCGAACCCCGCTCCGGACACGCCCCCGAAGACGGCGAAAGCGCGAGCCCGCTCGTGCGCCTGGGTGAATGTCACCGACACCAGCGACAGCGCCGATGGCGCCAGCAACGCCGCGAACATGCCCTGCAACGCCCGGCCGGCGAACAGCATGCCACCACTGACCGCCGCACCGGCCACCAGCGAGGCCACCGCGAATCCGACCAAACCGATCAGGAGGATCCGCCGCCGCCCGACATAGTCTGCCAAGCGTCCGCCCAGTAGCAGCAAGCCACCGAACATCAGCGTGTAGGCCGTGAACACCCATTGCTTGTCGGCATCTCTGATGCCGAGGTCGGCCTGCGCATAGGGCAGCGCGATCGTCACGATCGTCGCGTCCAGGACGACGATCAATTGTGTAATCGACAGTACCGACAGCGCCCACCAGCGACGATCGGACGCCACACGGACTTCGGACATGAACCTCACCCTTCGACTTGGGAAGTGGTCGCAGAACGCGCAGGAAGACACCCGCGCGATCGAATGAACTCTTGGCTACCGCCGATCTGCTTTCATCACACCGCGCGGTTATTGAGGGTTCGCCCCGGAAGGCGGCTCGCCACGAAATCCACGGCGGATCCGAGCACACCGATGACAAGGATGATGGCCACGACCTGGTCGTACGCCAACTGATCGCGGGCGTTGAGGATCTGATAGCCCAGCCCCGACCTCACGCCGAGCATCTCCGCGGGAACCAGAACAATCCAGGCGGTACCGAGACCCAGTCGCAGGCCGGTCCGAATATGATCGCGTACGGCCGGAATTATCACGACCCTCAGTTGCTCGGCGCGGGTCGCGTGGAAAGACCGCGCCACGTCCAGGAATCCGCGGTCGATGGCGTGAACCCCGGATACGGTGTTGAGCATGACGGGCCACACAGCGGCAGCTGCGATGAGGAAATAGACCGGCTGATTACCGATCCCGAACAGCGCTATCGCAATCGGCGTCCATGACAATGGAGAGATCATTCGCAAGAATTGCACGACCGGCGTCGTCGCCTGTTCGATCCGAGTGCTCAGACCGATCAGCAGACCCATGGGAACACCGATCACCATCGCGATGGCCAGGCCGATGAGCAACCGCCACAGGCTTATCGCCGCATCGGATACCAGCACCCCACGCTGATGCAGATCAGCGATTGCGGGGAGCACATGTTGCGGCGCGGTCTGACGCAGGAGCGAGTGCTCCGGCGACAGGACCGTCGTCGCCATCCACCAGAGGCAAACCGTCAGAACCATCGCCACCGCGGCGGGCCAGATCTTGGCGGCTGCTGACCGGGTTGCGTTGTGGGGGGCGGGTTTTGATCGAACGGAAGTCGAAGTCACAGCAGTTGCACCTGTTCGGTTCTCTCGAGGTCGGCGGGCAGCCCGAAAGCTTGTGTGCCACCGTGTGCACCAATCGACTTCAGTACGAAGGTGTCGTCAACCAGCTCGTTGTGCACACTGGCCGGATCTATGTTGTCCAGAAAGCCCCGATCCCCGTCCACCACCGTGTCATGCATTGCTTCGACAAGCCGTCGGGTGAAGCTGGGATACGGGTATGGCTGGAATCCCACCAGTTGCGGCGCCCACTCAGGGCGTCGCAACTGATACGGTGGCGCCGGATAAGCGAGCGCAGTGCGAACCGCAGGCAGCGGCTGCGGAAGATAGCTGCCGGACGTCAGGGCACCCGCAGCTCGATTCCGGTCCATATTGATGTGCAATTGTGCGGAAACCACCGCATCGGTGACCTCCTGCACTGCGGACGGCCGCTCTGCGATCACGTCGTCCCTGGTAACCAGGACACAACACGCATGTTCGCGCCACACGTCGCCCAAGAAGACATGGATTCGCCCGATCTTCTTGATCTGCGCGATGGCGTTGAACGGATCCGCCACTACGTACCCCGAAATCGAACGGTTCGCCAGGGCGGGAACCATATCCGACGGGCTCATGACAACCAGTTCGACGGTGCGTTTGGACCGCGACGCACTACGTCGAACAACCGGTGTGATGTCGTGCGCTCGCAGGAGCTGCTGGAGGACGATGTTGTGAATCGACCACCAGAACGGGATGGCGACCTGAGTCCCGGCCAGCTGTTCCAGATCAGCGATGTCCGGAGCGACGGTGAGTGCCGAACCGTTGGTGTGATTCCAGCCCAGCACTCGCACCCCCGCGCCCAGTGCGCGCTGGAGTTGCAGGGCCATCGGCATCAACAAATGCGCGACGTCGATCTGACGAGATACGAACGCCTCCGCCAGCCCGGCCCAGCTTCGGAACAGCACAGGCTTGCCGCTACTGACCGTCCCGGCTGGGTACAGGCCCGCCGAATGCGCGATCAACAATGGCGCCGCGTCGGTGATCGGCAGGTAGCCGATGCGAAGGGCACTCTCCCGCCGCTGCCCAGCGGTTGCCGCGCTGTGGGCGAGGTCGGCCGAGCCGAAGAGACCAGCGGCGACGGTGAGTCCCGTCGCCCCTGCCAACAGGTGTCGTCTCGAAAACGCTGTCACGGAACTACGACCTCGTCCGGGTGGTACTGCTGGAGAATGTCCTCGCGAAGCGAGGACGTATCACTGCCATTCCGTACGTCCCGCCATTCACGACGAATCCTTCCCTGGTCGAGCAGGACGATCCGATCCGACAGCGCGATTGCTTCGTCGACGTCATGCGTGACAAGCACAACCGTTGCCTCGATATCGGCAACGAGCTCTGCCAGCCACTGCTGCAAGTCGATCCGAGTGGCCGGGTCCAAAGCACTGAACGGCTCGTCGAGCAAGAGGAGCCGTGGCCGTGTCGCAGCCGCGCGCAGCACAGCTACGCGCTGCGCCTGGCCGCCCGACAGCTCGCTCGGGTATCGCTCGGCAAGGCGATCCAACCCGAAACGCCGCAACAAGGTATCGGGGTACTGGTGGTCGAATTCGTGACGGTGCGCGGTGAATCGCCTTGCCAGCGAGATGTTCTCGATCACCGTGAGCCATGGCAGCAGCAAAGATTGCTGGAACACCACGCCGGTGCGCGGGCGGGCACCATCCGCACTCCAACTGATCGTTCCGGCAGTCAGATGCTCCAACCCCGCCAAGACCCGCAGGAGCGTCGACTTGCCGCTGCCGCTCGGGCCGAGCACAGCAAGAAACTCACCGCGATCGATCGAGATGTCCACGTTGTCCAGCACGAGACTGTCGCCGAACTTCTTGCTACCCCAATCGACTGCCAGTTCACACGCACTCATGTCGACCACCTCCCAACACGCAAAATAAATTCAGGCACGAACCGTGAACAGGCCCGCCGCTATTTCGCGCCTTTTACGCCGGTCAGCCGCGTATACATTCCGCCGTGCAGGCTGTCGACGACTACGCCGCTCAGTTGATCGCGAAATACCTGTTCGAACGGTGCAAGTTCCCTGAAATGAGAGCCGACAATGCCCGACTTCACAAAGTTGTACGAATTGATGGCCTGACGCCAGCGCCCAGATGTCCGCGGCAGCGCATCGATGATGCGCACCATGGTGCCGGGCTCGAGGTTCACGAGCAGTTCTTCCAACTTCTTCGAAGGATTCGGCACGCAGCTCATCGCAATGCAACTGACAACCACATCGACGTCTCGGCGCATGGCCAGCGTCGCGATGTCATCGGTCACGAGTGAGACATTGTTCCATTTGTTCGCCGAAACACGCTGCTCGGCCTTGGCGAGAATGGACGCATTGTTGTCCACGCCAATGACATGACCGGTGGGGCCGACTGCGTTGAGCAGCGCGGGGAAGGCAAGGCCCGTACCGCATCCGAGATCGGCCACGGTCTTGCCGGACAAGTCCAGTCCGTCGACCAGCCCCGGGTGCAATTTGTCGATTCCGCCAAGCGACAGTACCCATGCAGTTCTGTCGTAAATGGGCGCCGCAATATCATACCGCTCTGCGAATTTCATTCAACACTCTCTCAGGTTGTCGTCGGTCGAAACAGCTATCGTGGAGTCACTCGAACTTTGAAACCGCCCTTGATCATCGGCGCCAGGCCGGGATCCTCGCGAAGCGACCAATTCGCGGGAACTTCGATCTTGTACCGGCTGAAGATCAAGGCCACGAGGTACGGCGCAATCAGGTACCCCAGTTGAGCGCCGGTGCATCGGTGCGGACCTGCACCCCACGCGAGATAGTGCAACAGTCGAGGCTGATCCACTCGTTTGCTCTTGTCGTAGAACCGATTCGGATCGAATTTGTCAGGATCGGTCCACCAGCGTGGATCACGGTGGATCGTCGAGATCGGAATCCCAAGCATAGTGTTCGGTGCAATGTCGAACCCTTGGAAGTTCGCTCCTTTGGATGTGAATCGGAGAAGGAGCGGAAGCCCTTGCATTCGGATCGATTCTTCGAAGCAGGATTTCACCCAATGCAGGCTGCGAACCGACTCGATGGTCGGCTGTGAAATATCGACACTGCCGCACTCGTCCACCACGCGATCCGTCGCTTCGTTGTCGAGGAGGGTGCGAACGACCGTTTGGGTGATGGCGCCGGCAGTAGTGCCGTACGATGCACTGGTCATAGTGGCTACGTCGAAACAAAGGTCCCAGAAAGTCATGGGGGTCTTCAGCTTCTTGTACCCCAGCACCATGCCGTCCAAGACATCGCCATAGGTTCCCAAAGACGGTGAGTTCTGTCGCTCGACAACGCGATTCTTGACGATCATCGCCGCGGAGTACACCGCCCACGGCCGGATTTTGTACGGACCCCACGGGCGTACCAGATTAGGCGGATCAGCGATCTTCAGAGTCGATCCGAGGAACTTGGTGAAGGTCGCGAGACCATTGTGCAACTCATCGATCTCCTGGGCAGTAAAAGGCTCCGTGAACGTCTGCTTCAGCACTCCTCGCAAAAGTGTCTGAAAGATCGCTTCCTGCATATCGGTCACGCCGTCGGAGTCGGTCGCCGCGGCAATGTTCGACTCGAGGCTGTCGAGGTAGGCTTCGACGTTGGCAGCGAACGTATTCTTCAGGCCGTCTCGCGTGACCAGCGGACTGACGATCCGGCGTCTTTCCCGGAAGATCTCACCCTCGATGAACGACAGCCCGTTCTGCCGCTTCTGCAGCATAGGATGATAGTTTCCGAACTTGCTGTAGTCGCCAGAGGTGTCCCCCATTGCCACGTGGGCATCTTCTGGGTTACCCAGTACGACCAGGTCTCGGAGCGGGAGCTTGATTCGGCAGACATCGCCGTACTGCCGGACCGCATCGCGCAAGAACTTGTTGCGATCTTTCGAATACTCAGGGTATGAACCCATGAAACGATGTCCCGGCGGTCCGGGCACGTGCCGATTCGAGAAACGGCGGCTGGTTATGCCGGTCTCGGAGTGAACCTTCGGCGCCGCCGCGTGCGGGCATTTATCGGATGTCAAGAGTCTTTCCCATCTGAATTCAGGATATCTCGGCAATAATCAATGTCAGGCTGTTTCCGCGAAGGTTTCGCTCATGCCGGGAACGCCGTCGCCTTGCGGAACACGTACGCACGAACCATTCCACTGAGGTATCGCGCTCGGGCCTCCAACATCAGGCCAGCGCTTTCGCAGCGCGCTATCGAATGTTCCGCGCCGCGGTCCATCTCCACCTCCGTGGTCATGTGAGCGACGGGATCCAAACCGAACAATCCCGCGATATTACGAACAATCCACAGGCGGAACTTCAGAACTTGACGCAACAGGCCACCGTCCGGCATTGCGAGTTCGATCAGCAGGAAATGCCCACCGTTGCGGAGAACCCGTGCCGTCTCTGCCAGCGCGGCCGATGGATCGTCCATGTCATCGAGCGCGAAACACATAACGACAGCGTCGAAACTCGACGGCTCGAATGCCAAAGACTCCGCGCTTCCACACAAGAGGTCCCATTCACTCTCCGGCCGCTCTTGCCGAAGGCGCACGAGCTTGCGTTCCGCGACCTCCAGCATCTGTTCATTGAGGTCGACAGCGCAGTAGGAGATCGGCATGCGATATACGGCGGCCAATGCGGAGCCGATCTCGCCCGTACCCGCAGCGACATCGAGCACCCTGGCACCGGGTTCGAGTCTCAGCATGCGAACCGCTCTGCGGCGGAGCCTCTTGTCGCCACCCAATGTGAGAATCGAATTGACCAGGTCATAGCGGGGAGCTATTTTCGTGAACATTGCCTGAGGCGTAGCAGGACGTGTCCCGACCATTCAAATCCCTCCTCTCTCTGTGCCTCGACACTTCATTCGCGGCGCCCTATACGGCGAACAGTTCGACCAGCTGCGTCGGCGCCAACCGCCTTCACCATCGACCAGGCACCGGATCTCGCGGCCTTACCGTCACGCAGCCAGCCCGACAGAAGTCCCACTACCTGACGAACATGTATGCGCCCCGCCAGGGCGGGAGCCTCCACCGCAGGGATGCGCGCGTCGATGAGCATCGGACCGTCGTTGCGAAGCGCAGATCGAAATGCGATCCCGAATTCCTTGGATGTCCGCGCCGTCACCGCGGGCAGCCCGCAATGCCGCGCAAAGCTTGCGAAGTCGAACGCCGCGAATTCCGACGACCTATCCGGCCACCCCATTATCCAACTCTCGAATTTGATGGCGGCGAGCGCACCGTTGTTGAATACCACTATCACCGTCGTCGATTCGACCTTTGCCGCATTTCGAAGCTCGGCCAACGTAATGCCGATCCCGCCATCTCCCACGATCGCCACGGAGATGTCCTTCGGATTACGCACGGCGGCGTCCACTGCCGCAGGCACGGCGAATCCCATGGTAGCGAACGATGCGGTCCACAGATATCTGGATGCCGACCTGACATAGCGGTACGCCCACAATGTATTGATACCGACATCCACGCTCAAGGTAGATGCCCTACCGGCTCGCGCGAGCTCGTGATCGATGATCTGCGCGGCCGTCGCCGCCCGCAATTGCCGCGCACTTTCCCGCGGCCCTTTTCGCCGGGGCGTGCCGGTACGGGCAATGCTGCTTACAGCGACGTCGTCATTGAAACATCCAACCAGCGCCTCCAGCGTCTCCCGCGCGTCACCGAGCAAGCCGATCGAGTCCGGCGGGAGCCGAAGGAATGTCAGCGGGTCGGCGTTGATGGAAATCACTGGACTGTTTCCGACCATCCCGAACGCCGAACCTCGCCATGACACACCGACCAATAGGACCAACTGGCTCTGACGGACATTGTGCATTGCTTCGTCATGGCCAGATGTCCCCACCAGGCCGTCGCAGTGGTCCCCTACGACATCCGCGGCCAATGCACCCATCGTGCAGTAGAGAGGACTTCCCGCGCGCGACGCCAACTCGATGAGTTCACGTCGTGCGCCCGATGCACCACGGCCGACGATAATCGAGACATTCTCCGCTTTTTTGAGAAGTTCCGCGGCCCGCACTATCTCTTCGTGTGCGGCCATCGCACTACCGGGAAGTCCGATCAACGAAGTCGGAATACTGAGCGCGCTCGAGCTTTCCACCAGCGCTGCACTATTGCCGGCGGCAATCGCGGAGCTGGACACGTGAATGTGCGTCACCCCCGTACCCCCGCCGGCGACAGTCGCCAACGCGTCTCGAAGGCGCGCCGCATCCTTGTCTGTGCCGTCCAGCACAACCGATATCGCCGCGATCTCACTCAGCACGTCCACCGGGTCCATGAGCCAACGGTCGAGTTCGAAGGAGATCAGCAGCACCGACGCGTTGTCGAACGATGCGTCGTACAGCCCATTCAGCTGCGCGAGCAGTTCAGCGGGAGAAGTCACCAGAGCACAGGCTGGACTCCCCGAAGCCTTGAATGCCGCGGTCGCTCGCATGGCAGCCGCCTGGGTATCGGCGACGACACGCAAGTCGAGGTCAGCACAGTCGCTCGTCAATCCCAGCCGCTCGCAGCTGTTTCTCGATAGGTACCCCGAGTCGATCCCCTGGCGCGCTATCGCATCGAGCAGATCACTCGCGAAGTCGACGACATCGGCGCGGGGCGTTCGGTCGAGCGGTGCCGATTCCACGTCCAACGCCGAGGTCAGAATCACAGCCGGCCCACGCTCCCGACCAGCCTCATGCAGCCTCGAATTCAGTTCACTTGCGTCTCCCGCCCAGAACGCCGGGAGGCCGAAGGCCCGGGCCAGATCGCGCACCGTTGCACCAGATTCCGCTCGGCAGACAACGGTTATCGGCACCGCGTATCGTACGGCGGTGGACAGCTCCGAGACGTATTGGTCCAGAGACTCGAGTTCGGTCAGCACGTAGCACCGATCGCTGGTCGCCAATGCGAGACCGATCGACATCGGGAGAGCCGAACCTTCAGCCTCCAGATTCCACGCACTGTGGATATTCGCGTGTTCGCTCAGGAATCTGCGTGACAGTCGCTGTATCGATCCGGGGTCGACAGCGACCGATGCACCAGCCAGCCGTTGCGCGAGTACCGCCCACCCACCGGGCGCATCCTGGTTTCGCGGCGTTCCAGACGAATGCTCCGATGTTTTTTCAGATGGTGCGCCGGTGCGGCTCCACACGGCGGAGGTCAGGGACTGCAGAATCGATGAAATATCGCCGGCAATTCCAACCCTCTGGCATCCGGCATCGAATCCGGACGTAGCGACATCGGTGATTTCTATCAGGGTATTCGCCGATGGGAAGTATCGCGCTACTCCGGCGGTTGGACGTCCAATCAGAAGAACAGTGTCTTCGGCTGCCGATGTGGCGGCGTCCTTCACCGGCGATACCAGTGCCTCCGGGATTCCCGACTCGGGCAACGCCTCGAGTGGAGCATCCAGCGCGTCCGCGAGAAGGCGAGCGCAATCAGTGACTTCCCTGCTGCCCGCGCCCAACACGATCGCTGTCGGCTTCGCGCAGAGATAGTCCGCGAGGTCGGCGATGCGCTTCTTGTCGGCCTCCGCGGCAGTCCGACGGTCCAACCGATACGGGCTTACCTGTGCTATCTCACCGACCGGCGCGTTCAACACGTCCGACGGAATGGCAACATGCGCGGACGTCTGCTCGAGTCGTACCGCGAGAACCATCTGCTCGAAGACACTGATCTGGTCGGCCGACATGATGTCCGACGATCGCCATGTACCGTCTCTGAACAGCCGCGCCGAATCGATCTCCTGGAACGACTTCGTACCGATACCTGCCCGTGCGACCTGTCCGGATATTGCCAGCACAGGCAGGCGGTCGTACAGCCCGTCATAAACGCCGGGCAACAAATGAGTCGCACCGGGGCCTGCCGTACCGAAGCACACGCCGACAGTGCCCGACCCCCGTGCGTAACCGACGGCCATCCAGGACGCCGCACTTTCATGGCGAACCGCGATCAGTCCGATCTCCGAGCGCCGCCCGATCGCATCGACAAGGCAATTGACTGATTCTGCGGGCATCCCGAAGATATAGCGCACATCGTTTCGGATCAAACGATCCACAAGGACATCTGCGAACCGTGGACGCCCCAACAAGTCGGCCCCAAGGTGCGAATTCATCTGCATGAACTTGCCTCCACTTGTCTGTATCCATCTGCAAGTATGTCGACGACATCAGCCAGGTATTCCATTGCAGGTACGGTGATCCGGACGCCGATGTCCGGATATTCACGAACCACAATCCCCGACTCGGCGAAATACTCGGCCAGCGGAGTCGGGCGATGCATCGGCACCCAGATGAAGTTGCCGTACGAATCGGGGACATCAATTCCACGCGCGCGAACTGATTCGGTGAACAGCGATCGGCAACGAACGACCGCATCCACCTGGCCGGCGAGCTCATCGCTCACCTCGAGCGACGCAATGGCCGCCGCTACCGCCAACCGATTCACACCGAAAGGCATCGCAAGAGTTCGACAGGCGCCGATCAGGTCGCTATGGCCGACGGCATACCCTACGCGGAGGCCCGCCAGGCCATAGGCCTTCGAGAAGGTCCGCATGACGACCAGATTGGGATGCCGGCGAGTCATGCGCACAATTGCCGAAGCATCGTTGGTTCGATCGAACTCGATATACGCCTCGTCCACCACGACGACCGTGTGTCGGGGAACTGCCGAAAGAACCATCTCGACCTCGGCAGGACTGACATGCTCGCCCGTAGGGTTGTGCGGCGCACAAATCAGGATCGCGGCCGCGTCCTCCCCCGCCGCTGCCACCATCGACTCCAGCGGCTGCCACCGATTCTCCGTGCCCGGCACCGGCACTGCCGTGCCGCCGGCACCGACCACGACTCTCTCGTACGCGTCGAAAGCCGGAACTGCGAAAACGACTCGGCCGCCATCGCCGGCAACCCGTTGCACAAGGTATCCCAGCACGCCGACGCTGCCCGGTCCGACGACGACTTGATCTGGTCCACAGCCGGCGAACTCGGCGATAGCCCGCCGCAGCGATCCGTACGACGCAGAAGGGTAGTCTGCTGCACGCTCCACTTCGGCCTCTATTGCTTTGCGAACGCTCGGCAATGGAGCAAAAGGCAATGCATTGTTCGAAAGATCTATCGCGGCGGCCGAGGAATCGCTGTCTTCGCCCGAGCGGTACTCATTCAACAAGACTGCTTCACGCACCACCGTCAACCTTTCCACCGCCTCCATCACACAATGTCCTCTTTTTTGCGCGTGTCGAGTTTCATCGCATCCATGAGAAAGATGATCATCAGTGACCCCGACACGATGCTGATCGATGAAACGGACGGATCTACCAGCAAGATCCAAGTCGACAGGTACCCCGTCGACACCACCATGTCGAAACGAAGCATGTTGTTCGCCGAGCGGCTGTCATCACGAAGGATCATTCGCGCGCACTGAATGCATACGACCGGGAACCACGCGAGGGCGATCAGATACTTCTCCGCGAACTGACCACTCGCCACCAGGAACAGTGGCCCCAAGTAGACAGTTGCCGTCGCTACCGATGCCACTATCGCTGCTCGCTGTCGTGTTCCGCTGATTGTCGCCGAGGTCGACAGACCGGCATTTCGATCGCCGTCGTAGTCGGGCAGGTTCTTCACCAGCCCTTTGGCCGCGAACCATACAAACAAATACGCAGCCATGATGATGAATTGCCAATTCCCGAGCACCGCCGGTCCGTGCTTCGCTATGGCCGGAGCCATCAGGAATGGAAATGCAACATCCAAGGCGAAGAGGCCGATCGACAACACCGGTCTCGCCTTCACGCGGAATGGCGGCAACGAATATTGGTGCGCGATGATGATGCAGATCGCTGTCATCCCGATAAAACTGACGCTCACGAGAGCCGCCAATGCCAGCATGACACCACACACCGCATAGGCACTCCGCAGCAGCCGCCGCCGACCGTAAAGACCGAGAAGGTACAACCGTGCCGGTATGTTCTGGTTGTCTTCTGCGATGTCCGAGTAGGCGTTGAACAGGTTTGCTACCGCGCTGTACAGGAACGTGATGGCGAAGCCAATCAAAACGTCCAGGTCGATCGGCAACCCAAGCATCTTGCAGGACAGATAGAACGCCAACATTCCCGGTAAGCATGTGCGCGGCCGCGCGAACGAAAGAAACAGCTCGAGTCGTCCCAGAATGCTTGTCGTGCATCCTTCGGACGAATTCACCCAGTCGATTCTCGCCTCTGCCGACTTGTCCAGAAACTCGTCAAGTGTCGGTTTCGAAATTGTTCCAGTCACGATCACAGCTCACTCGTCATGCGCAGTTACAATGTTGCCCGCTCCGGACCTCAGTCCTGCAGTAATTCCATATCCCCGTTTGTAATATTCGCATTTCCGTTGGCGCCCACCAGGCAGCGCTCGTCCCATCGACAGTTTTGCTCATAAGAGCAGGATGTAAACCGACGGCTCGCCTAGCTGATTCACGCTGTTGTGGCCGTGCTTTTCGGGTTCGTTACTCGATGACCCGCAGTCCGCGGGCGATTGTCAAGATTCCTTCGTGCTCGGTAATAGGCGTCACGCCTCCCCACGCGCAACGACCGCATTCGACTCCGAATCGAGAAGGAAGTCCGTCGTGTCTTCGAAGTCCTGGTCCGAGTGAGCATACAATGAAATTCGGGACAGGCAAGGGTTCGTGTCGTCCACTGCGGCCGACAGACCGCTTGCGCACACAGCTTCGTCCGGTCATGGTAATTGATGCCTACGAGTCCAGAATTGAGAGAAAGGCTCTCCGAACTGCGGTAATTCGACTCATCTATGGTCGAGTATCGATGATCGAGGAGCGCCCTTCGGGTGGGGAAAGATCGAGGAGCCTGTCCAACCGCGAATTTCCATCGGTTGCACAGGCTCCGGTCCGCCCCAAACCTGTTGCGATTCACGTGATTCCGTGTGGGCGGGGTATATCAGACGTCGTCTTGTATCGCAGAGAGGGTTCCAATGCTGATCGACTTCGTTCCCGACAGGAGTCTGTACCCCTTCGAGTCCCGATGGTTCGACTCGTCCGCCGGCCGGGTTCACTACATCGACGAGGGGTCCGGACCGACGATCCTGTTCTGCCATGGCGTTCCGACGTGGAGTTTCCTCTACCGCCACATCGTGAAGGAACTGCGTGGCCGGTACCGCTGTATCGCCGTCGACTATCTGGGTTTCGGATTGTCCGAACGACCTGCGGATTTCGGCTACACGGTTGCCGAGCACACCTCGGTCCTCGGCGAGCTGATCGATCATCTGCAGCTCGACGGCTTCGTCCTGATGGGACATGATTGGGGCGGACCCATCGGCCTGGGCGCGGTCACCGCGCGCGCAGACCGGGTGCGAGGGATCGTGCTGGGCAATACCTTGTTCTGGCCACTCGAAGCGAGGGCGAATCGGGTTTTCAGTATGGTCATGCGCACCCGTCCGATGCAGCGGCGGGTGCTCGAGCAGAACTTCCTCGTCGAGCGCGTCCTGCTCTCGGAGCTGGGGCGCAAGCTCAGCGCGGCCGAGGTCGATCACTATCGCATGGTGCAGCCCACCACGGAAGCCCGGCGGGGACTCGGCGTGATCGCCAGACAAATTCGTGACGCGACCCCGCTGCTGGACCAACTTTCCCGAGACGTGCCCGCCATACTCGGCGACAAGCCGACCCTGTTGGTGTGGGGAATGCGAGACATGGTGTACCGCCCGAACGCCCATATCCCGCGCATGCGCACTACCTTCACCGATGTCGAAGTAGTCGAGCTCCCACGCGCCCGTCAGTTCATTCAGGAACACGCACCGGACGCGATCGCGGAGGCGATCGCCAAGCGGTTCCCGTGAATCCAGTGGACCACAACACCACGACTCGAATCTGACCCTGCTGAACCCGCTTCGCCCTCAGGAGGCTCTCGAATCAGCGGGTCGGTAAATTGCTGCCGCCGTCGCCGACGGGCTTGGGTCTGGACAGCAACGCCTTGGGCTCGGGATAGCACCGCACCCGAGTGAGAGCGATGCGCGCAGGGCAGCGTTGCCGATTTCCGTTGCAGGACAGGCAATGTCGTGCCGGTCTGTCGCCGAAAGCGGTGCTGTCCATCTCTTCGGTCAGCTGGCCGATCTCGACGGTAGAGCGGCGGCATCGCTCTCAAGGTCTTCGCGGTGGTCGGTCAGTAGCCAGATCTCGCGCTCGACACCGTTGAACCGCGCCGCTGGCGCATCGGACGCACGCAATGCGGCGCGAGCGATGGCGAGTGCGTCGATGGGGTCGGACCTATCGCAGGCGCGCGCTGAATTCCGCGCGTGTGCCATCAGCTTCGGCGGAACACACGACGCGCTCACCGAGCCTGGTGTTCTGCGGATACCCGTATTCGACGAACCAGTCCCGGATCACGGCAAGGATGCGCTGACGGTGATCGGTCACGTTCGAGACGCCAGATCGTGTTGCGGCGGCGGTCCTCGACTGCCCCAGTCATTCGGGATCTGGTTGCGCCCGAACCTATTTCAGCAGCGACAGGGGATCTTGCCGGTCGTTCCGACGCTTCAGGTCGGGAGTTTGCGCGTCCGAGTTCGCCGGCGACGGCGGTGTGAGTGCGCTTGTGCGCGCCGATCTAGCCATCCTTGTTGCGTGTCAGCCCTTTTCGCTTGTGGCTGACCTGACGATCGAGAACGACTGGACGGCAGGGCGTGGGCACAGCAGCGGGGTGAACGGCTGGCGCGACACACGACAGCAATGTTCCTGCTAGGTGCCCACTCCAACACGGGGTGCGGTCGGAGTGGGCACGCGTCGACTCCTGGCAGGACCCGCTTAGTTTGTGCGGCCTGGGGCCTTGGCACCCGGCTTGAAGCCCATGCCGCCGGGTTTCGCAGACGGCGGTTGGACCGTGCCGCTGCTCCCGCTCTTGCCGTTGGTCTCGGCCGGTGCCGATTCCGGCCGAGCCGAGTCGGTCTCGGCCGCCGGAACGGCGACGGCAGGCTCAGCTGGTTCCGAGCCCGGGACCGGCGTCCCGGCGCTTGGAGCCTTGGGGCCGGGGCGTTTGAAGCCGGACTTCATGGCCAGGCCCTTGGCGGCGATGGTCGGCTTGACTTCGGCGGGGGCCGAAACCGTCTCGGCGGCAGGCGCTTGGGCGGTGGGAGCCGACTCGGTCGCGGGAGCGGCCGTTGCCGTGGCGGGAGCCGCGGCTTCGGGTGCCTTGGTGCCGGGTGCCTTGGTGCCGGGTGCCTTGGCCGCACCCTTCATGCCCAGTCCCTTGACGGGCGGGGCGGCGGGCGCTTCGGCGGCGGGCGCGGATTCGGGAGCCGCTTCGGGGGCCGGAGCTGCTTCCGTCTTCGCGCCGGGTGCCTTGGCGGCGCCCTTCATCCCGAGTCCCTTGCCAGGTGCCTTGGCCGGGCCCTTCATGGCCAGACCCTTGACGGGCGCGGCAGGCGCGGCCGAAGCTTCGGCGGCCGGAGCCGCTTCCGCCTTCGCACCGGGTGCCTTGGCAGCACCCTTCATCCCGAGTCCCTTGCCGGGTGCCTTGGCCGGACCCTTCATGGCCAGACCCTTGGCAGGCGCGGCCGAAGCGGCCGAAGCTTCCGCGGCGGGCGCTTCGTCGGCCGCGGCCTTGGCACCGGGCGCCTTCGCGGCACCCTTCATGCCCAGACCACCACCGGGTGCCTTGGCGGCGCCCTTCATGCCCAGACCGCCACCGGGTGCCTTGGCCGGGCCCTTCATCGCCAGGCCACCACCAGCCGGAGCCGCCTTGGCCGGTGCCGGGGTCTCGGTCGCCACCGCGACAGGCTCCGGCTCGGCCTCGGGTTCGGGTTCGGTCTTGGGCTCCTGGATGACGGTCAGGTTCTGGGTCAGCGTGGCGGGCTCGACACGGGTGATGGCATCGAGCATCAGCTGTGCGACGTCGACGACCTCGACACCCTCGCCCTCGCCCTTCTCCTGACGCGCGGTGACACCGTCGTTGAGCATCACCCGGCAGAACGGGCAACCGGTCGCGATCTTCCCCGCACCCGAACCACCGTTCGACGCCGCCAGGGTCGACAGACCCTCATCGACCCGGTCGATGTTGATCCGCTTGCCGAGCTGCTCTTCCATCCACATCCGCGCGCCACCGGCACCACAGCACATGGACCGCTCACCATGACGCGGCATCTCCACCAGCGTCGAACCCGAAGCCTCCATCAACTCACGCGGCGCGTTGTAGACCTTGTTGTGCCGGCCCAGGTAGCAGGGGTCGTGGTAGGTGACGTTCTGGGTCACCGACGCCACCGGGATCAGCTTCTTCTGCCGCACCAGACGATTCAGCAACTGCGTGTGGTGCACCACCTCGTAGCTGCCACCCACCTGCGGGTACTCGTTGTTGAGCGCGTTGAAGCAATGCGCACAGGTCACCACGATCTTCTTGCGGCGATCCTCCACACCGGCGAACACCGAGTTCAACAACTCGATGTTCTGCTGCGCGAGCTGCTGGAACAAGAACTCGTTACCCGCGCGGCGCGCCGAGTCACCGGTGCAGGTCTCCTCCTGACCCAACACCATGAACTTCACCCCCGCGGTCGCCAGCAACTCGGCCACGGCCTTGGTGGTCTTCTTCGCACGATCCTCATACGCACCCGCGCAACCGACCCAGAACAGGTACTCATAACCGTCGAAGCTGTCCGCGTCCCGCCCGAACACCGGGATCTGGAAGTCGAGCTCGTTGATCCAGTTCAGACGGTCCTTGGCGTTCTGCCCCCACGGGTTGCCCTTGTTCTCCAAGTTCTTGAACAGACCGGCCAGCTCGGAGGGGAACTCCGACTCGATCAACACCTGGTAGCGGCGCATGTCGATGATGTGATCGACATGCTCGATATCCACCGGGCACTGCTCCACACACGCACCACAGGTGGTGCAGCTCCACAACACCTCCGGGTCGATGATGCCGCCGACGTCCTCACCACCCACCAGCGGACGCGCCGCCTCGGCCCGAGCCGCTTCGGAGATCCTGGCCAGCGCGGCCTCGTCCGGCTTGCCCTCGGCGTCGACCAGACCGACCTCCTCACCACCCATGTCCGTGCGGCCACCGGCCAGCAGATACGGGGCCTTGGCATAGGTGTGATCACGCAGCGACATGATCAACAACTTCGGCGAGAGCGGCTTACCGGTATTCCACGCCGGACACTGCGACTGACAACGACCACACTCAGTACACGTGGTGAAGTCGAGAATGCCCTTCCACGAGAAATCCTCGACCCGACCCGCACCCAAAGTGTCGGTATCGGGGTCGACGTTCTCCATATCCAGCGCCTTACCACCCGACATCATCGGCTTGGCCGCACCCAGCGCAACCCCGCCATCGTCCTCACGCTTGAAATAGATGTTCGGGAAGGCCGAGAAACGGTGCCACGCAACACCCCAGTTGATGTTGCGGCTGACCACGATCACCCACACCAGCGCCGCCATCAGCTTGCAGAAGGCGAAGACCGACACCAGCGCGGCACTCGCGGGCAGCAGCTCGGCGATATGCATACTGACGAAGTCGCTGCTGGCATGGTGCTCACCGGTGTAGGCCAGCACCAATGCCTTCGCACCCAGCATGCTGATGCCCTCGATGAGCACGACGGATTCGACGAAGTAGGCCGCCAGGAAGTTGGAGCCGGAGAACCGCGAGAGCCGTTCGGGCCGACGCGGGTGGTTCGCCTGCCGAATGATGATCAGCGCCACAGCACCGACGATGGTGCCCAGGGCCAACAGCTCGTCTAGGAGGTGATAAACGAAGGTATTACCGACCCACGGCCACGTGAAGGTGGGGCTGAAGATCTGCCCCTGGGCTTGGAAGACCGTGACGAAGCCGATCATGAAGCCGACCATCACCAGCCAGTGTGCCCAGCCGACGGTCCGGAACTTCACCATGCGGGTGTGCGCGGCGAATTCCTTGACCATGGTGGCGAATCGCGGCAGGAACGGCCCGAACCGGTCCGGGGCCGGCTGGCCCAGCCGGATGGTGCGCACGATATCGCGCACCGCCAACACGAACCCAGACCACGCGAAGACGCCGACCAGTACAGAGATGACACCCAACGCTATTACCAGGGGGCTCATGCAGTGACCTTTCCCTCCCGAGGCGACGCTGCGTCGCTCGTCTTCGCCGCATCATAATATGGCTTAAGTTACTCACGGGTAACTTAAGCCATATTACCCGCCAGTAGGTCAGAGGACGCGGTTCGTCGTCGTGATCGGCCGCAATGAACTCCGGGAGCGCCGGGCGTAGGCGGCCGGGTCGATTCCGCGCAGTCGGCAGATCTCGGCGAGTCGGCCGGTCAGCAGCACGTCGGTGTCCGCAAGGGCGCCAACGGTTTCGGCGCCGAGCAGCACCATGAGCTGCCGGATCCGAGTGATCCACGTGTTGATCCCCGCGATCAGCGCATCAATGCCCTCTGCTTCGAGAATCGACAGGAAATGTCCGGATACCCCCACCGCCCGGGCGCCGAGCGCGAGGCTGCGAACGACATCGAGCGGGGTTCGCACCCCACCGGAGGCGAGCAGTGTGAGCCCGCGCCGAAGGGCCACCTCGGCTGCGTCGACCAGGCAGGCCGGGGTGGACAAGCCCCAGTCGGCAAGAAGGTCGAAGTCGGCTCGTTGCCTCCTTGCGTTCTCGATCAACGCGAAATTCGTTCCGCCGGTGCCGGATACGTCGACGATCCGCACGCCGAGGTCGGCCAGTTGCAGGACCGTGTCGGCGCTGATCCCGAACCCGACTTCCTTGACGATCACCGGTATACCGAGCGTCTCCGTGAGGCGAGCGATATTGCGCGGCCAGGCCGAGAAGTCCCGGTCCCCCTCCGGCATCACGATCTCCTGGATCGCATTGACGTGCACCTGCAGCGCATCGGCTCGCAACAGCTCCACCGCCCGCGCCGCCATCTGCGGTGTGGCATTGGCGTTGACATTGGCGATGACGTAACCGTCCGGATTCTCGCGGCGCAGTATGCGATATGTCTCGGCGACCGAACTGTCTGCCAGGTACGCGCTCATCGAGCCCGACGCGATGGCCAAGCCGGTCTCACGGGCGGCGATCGCCAGCCCGCGATTCACCTCGCCGGTGCGGGAGCTGCCGCCGGTCATCGCGTTGATGTACAACGGCACGGGCCAGGTCGCGCCGCCCACCTCGGTGACAAGAGAAACAGCGCGCTCCGCAGTGCCCCGTAGGGCGTGGTGGACGAACGCCACTTCGTCGAACGGACACGGGCGACGCCCCGTCATCGACTCGCGTTGTTGCGCGACGGCCAGACGGACATGATCGTCCTTGCGGCTGGCATAGCTCATCTGGTGCCCTCTTTCCTTTCATGGACCCTGCACCGAGTTCCTCAGCGAGACAGCACAATCGAAAGCGCAGGGCTCTCGATGGCCATACCGGGCACAGCGGCCGGGTCACGGAGCAACCGCGGGCGGTACTCGGCGCGACTCGCCTTGCGGAGCAACGCCTCCGCTTGCGGATCCAACTTTTTGTGTGTCGACCTCGGCGACTCAGCGAGCGTCCGACACTTCGGTATCGGACGAGATTCGAGAACTGCCTCCGCGAGAGGCTGCCGGAACGGGCTCTGCCACAAGTGATTCCGCCGATGCGCATACCGTGCCGCCGACCGCCCCGATGGAGCGTACACCGAGGGCCCTATTCGAGCAGGACCGATGATTGTCCCAGAAACGTAACTCCCTCTACGAATTCAATTGCCACCCGGATGCTCCCGTGAACAATTCGAACAATTCGAACTATTCGTTCCCCTACCGGCTGAGCGGTGCTATCAGTAAGGCCCGACCGGACTACCCAGCCGCGAGGCCGGTACGTCTGTGCACCCACGCTAGGTAGGTGACCTGCGGCGATGGGCGGAATCATGCTGTGCAACTGCGGCTTCCACCCAGTTGCACAGCACCCGGGTGGACGTCACCCACGGGTGGATCGGCACAGCCTCGCAGCGCACCGAGCGCGTCGGCGCTGCGGGCCCGGACAGAGCAGGTTGTGGACCCAATAAATGCATCCGGGCGTCTGAGACTCACCCCGCGGACCATAGACAAATCTTTGCTACGCCAACCACGATGCCAGTCACTTGCCCGACGGATGCGCCTGCGGTAATTTGCGAAAGCAGATCTGATCTCGAAAGGTAGGGGGACTGAGCACTTGAATCATTCCTCGAAATTGAATCGCGTCAAACAATCTCTAGAGATCGCATCGCTTTTAACTATCGGCTCCCCCAGATCCGAGGGTGAGGATCAGTCGCACATAGAACGGTTGATCGAGGCCGAATGGCCTTTGCCACCCATTCTCGTCCATCGGCCCACAATGCGAGTGATCGACGGATTTCACCGCACAGTCGCCGCGCGACTGAAGGGATTCACACATATTGATGCCTATCTGGTGGATGGCTCCGAGGAACTCGCATTCATCGTCGGGGTCCAAGAAAACGTAACCCACGGCCTGCCGTTGTCCTTGGCCGATCGGCGTACCGCCGCCGAGCGAATTATCAGAACGCATCCGCACTGGTCGGACCGTTCGATCGCGACTACTGCGGGCTTGTCCGCCAAGACGGTGGCATCGATCCGGAGCTCTATCGACGACAATTCGCGGTCGAGCCATCGCTTGGGTAGTGATGGCCGACTACGACCCGTAGACACCAACTCGGCCCGGCAAGCTGCCGCCGAGCTCATCATCGCCCGCCCCGATGCGTCCCTGCGTAGCATTGCCCAAGAGGTGGGTCTCTCTCCGTCAACCGTTCGTGACGTACGCGCCAGGCTCAAACGCGGGGAGGATCCGCTCATCCAGTCAGACGAAAACAAGGCCCCCCGTACACGATCGGCGTCAGAGAGCGAGCTATCGGACGCGGCCGATCGATGTACGCCCTCTCCTTATCCCAAGAAGACCGCTGATCTCGATGCCCTACTGGCGTTGCTCTCACGTGACCCAGCGCTACGGATGAGCGCCAGCGGTCGCGAACTCCTTCGCTGGCTGCATCAGCGCGCAGTGAACAGCGACGATGCCCAGAAGATAGCCGACACCATTCGGCCCCATTCCCGCGACCATATGATCGAATTCGCGCAACAATGCGCCGCCAATTGGTCGAGGATCGCCCAGGACCTGCAAACTGGCCCGCATACCGCGAAGAACAGCTCGCCGAATTCCATGTCGGCTTGAGATCTGCAAAGTACTTCCTTTTGGAACCACTCACCAAGGGCTCGGCGACGGGCTCATACATTTACCAGTGGAGTCGGCATGTCAAAAATTGCAGTTATAACCAGCGGCCTGCAGTACGATATCGTCGGAAAGAATCCGGAGCGTGAGGCGGCAATTGTCGCGGCCACTCCGCATTTGTCAGGATTCTTGTCCGCCATGCGGCGACGCGGCCATCCCGTGTTTCACCTGCAACTCCTCAACGAACCGGACGATCCCCTCGCCGAGAGGTACGACGGCCGCGTCCCTGCCCTGCGAGGCACAGCGGGCGCCGACGTGGTTCGCCAGTTCCTCGACTCGGAGGATGTTGTTCAGGAGAGGAGCAAAGACAGCGGCTTTTACGAGACCGACCTGCACGAAAGGCTCCAAGCTTTGGGGGTCGAGACCTTGGTACTCGTCGGTCTGCAAACACAGATCTGTATTCAGACGACGGCAGCCGACGCATTCTTTCGTGGATACATCGTCGGGGTGCCGAGCGACTGCGTGTTCTCCGCTCTCGAAGCCGACCGTCAGCGTGCACTCGAATGGCTCGACGGTTACTGCGCCACGGTTGCCAGTTCCGAAGAGATCCTTCGGACGATAGATGAGAACGGCGGCCTCCCTCGGAAGGAGACCAAGACACCATGACTCTCACCACCCAGCAGATCCAACTCGACCACGGCACGGGTGCGGCACTGTCCAACGAGCTCGTGGACTTCATCGCGGAGACATTGAGCGATGTCTATGCGGGTGAGATGGAGGACAGCGCGGTCCTCCCTGTAGAAGGCAGCCGTATCGCGATGACTACGGATAGCTTCGTGGTCGACCCGCCGTTCTTCGGCAACGGCGACATCGGAAAGATCGCGGTCTGCGGGACCGTCAACGATCTCGCCGTATCAGGAGCATCCCCCCGCTATCTCACGCTCGGAATGATCCTCGAGACGGGACTGTCGTTCGACCACTTGTTCCGTGTGCTGACCTCCATTCGGGAGACTGCGCGAGAAGCAGGTGTGCAGATTGTGTGCGGCGATACGAAGGTCGTCCGCGCCGGCGAAGCGGATCAGTTGTACCTCAACACAAGTGGGGTCGGCTTCTTCGCACGGGAACCCCTGCGGATGGATTCTGTGCGCCCCGGAGATGCGGTCATCCTGTCCGGCCCCCTCGGTAACCACACGGTTCATCTGCTGTCGATCCGGGAAGGTCTCGGCTTCGAAAGCCGCGTCCTCAGCGACTGCGCACCGCTCAACACCATGATCGACCGATTGTTCTCCGCCGTGCCTGCCGGGTCGGTTCACTCGATGCGTGATGTCACGCGAGGCGGGCTCTCCGCTGTACTGCACGAGTACGCAGGCAAATTGGACAAAGCCATCGTGATCGAGGCACCGGCATTGCCCATCCAGCACGAGACCGCGATGGCGGCGGACATGCTGGGGATCAATCCTCTGCACTGCGCCAACGAAGGTTGCCTGGCGATTTTTGTCGATCCCGACGCGACCGATGACGTGCTCGCCGCACTGCACGGGCACGAGTACGGCAGGCACGCCGCAGCGATCGGCGAAGTAACTTCCCGACATGGCGCCGCGGTAGTTCTCCGGGATTCCAAGGGCCACGAGTCGACGCTGCAACCTCTCCGGGGCGCAGAGCTGCCCCGGCTGTGCTGACCCATCGTCATGACCGAACAAGCAACCTGGCAGATCAGGGTTACCGGCGTCGTTCAGGGAGTGGGCTATCGCCCGTTCGTCTACAAGCTTGCCCGTGAGCGGCAACTGGCTGGATGGGTTCGCAACGATCCGGAGGGCGTGCTCATCGAGGCGAGTGGCCGCGAGTCGGCGCTGCACCTTTTCTGCGAGGAGCTGGCAAGCGAGGCTCCGGAGCTGGCCCGAGTCGATCACGTGGCAGCCCTCAGCACGTCGGCGGGGCAGTCGGCGGCCACCAGTTTCGAAATCGTGAACAGTGAACACACCGGGGCAAAAGTGGCCCTGGTGCCCGCTGACACGCACGTGTGTGCCGACTGTCTCGCCGAGTTGCGCGATCCAACCGACCGCCGTTACAGGTACCCGTTCATCAACTGCACGAACTGCGGCCCACGGTATTCGATCGTTCGCGCGCTACCTTACGATCGGTCGCAAACCACAATGCATTCCTTCGTGATGTGCGAGAGGTGCGACAAGGAGTATCGGGATCCGGAAAGCCGGCGCTTTCACGCTCAGCCCAATGCCTGTGCGGAATGCGGACCTCGTCTGTTTCTTGCCGACAGGCGCGGAACGGTCCTCGAAGGCGAGGCGGCATTGCGGCAGTGCGCACGGGAGTTGATGGCAGGACGTGTCGCGGCTGTCAAGAGTGTCGGCGGCTTCCACCTCGCCGTGGATGCGCGGAGCGCCGAGTCGGTGGCCTTGCTCCGCCGGCGCAAACGCCGGGATTCGAAACCCTTCGCCGTCATGGTTCGGGATCTGGCCACCGCCCATCGGATCGTGGAACTATCCGCGGCGGAGGAAGAACTGCTGCGGTCGCCTGCGAGGCCGATCCTGCTCGCTCGCAAGCGCCCCGGTTCGCTCCCGGAAAGTGTCGCTCCGAGGAATCCGAATCTGGGTCTGATGCTGCCCTCGGCACCGCATCATCACCTGCTCCTGGACGAATCCGGCTTGGACGTACTGGTCATGACCAGTGGAAACATCTCCGGCTATCCGATCGTCCATCGGAACGAGGATGCCCTTCACCAGCTCTTCGAGATCGCTGATGTGATCCTCTACCACGACCGTGAAATCGAGATCAGAGTAGACGATTCCGTGGTCCGGTTGTCCTCACATCCCGAATTGGACGGCCCATTACTGACATTCCTGCGGAGAGCGCGCGGTTACGCACCGTATCCGGTGGAAGTCGGCCGTCCACTGGCTCCTCTCGTCGCCTATGGTGCCGAACTCAAGACGACGGTGGCCCTGTCCGCCGGTTCCCGCGTCTACCTCAGCCAACATATCGGCGACCTGAAGAACGACGAAACCTTTGCCTCTCATCGAAAGACCGCGGCACACCTGGCTTCGCTCTATGAATTACACCCCTCGGCGGGCGTTTACGACATGCACCCGGAGTTCCGCGGCAGTGGTGCGCACGAAGGTATCGGCGAACAGGGCGATCCGATGTTCGTCCAGCACCATCACGCTCATATGGCCTCGTGCATGGCGGAGAATCAACTCGCCGGAGAGACCATCGGCGTGGTCTTCGACGGGGCAGGCTACGGCGCCGACGGCACCATCTGGGGCGGGGAATTCCTGGTCGGGGGCTTCGAACGGTTCGAGCGCGCAACGCATCTGCGACGCTTGGCGCTGATCGGCGGTGACCACGCGGTACGCCAACCGATTCGAACCGGGGTATCCATTGCTTTGGACACGTTCGGCGACATCGACGTGGCAGTGAAGGCTTTCCCGGAAATCGGTCGCCTCGAACGGGACCGCCGACATGCGTATTCGACGATGCGAGCGCGAGGCATCAACTCGCCCGAAGTGTCGAGCATGGGTCGGCTGTTCGACGGAGTGGCTGCCCTGCTGGGTGTGTGCTCGCATGCCGAGTACGAAGCCCAAGGCCCGATCGAGTTGGAGGGCTTGCTCAACCGCGACCTCGACCTGGTCGACGGATACGAATTCGAGCACAACACAACCGAAGTCGACTTCAGACCTGTGATCCGTGCGATCGCGGCGGACCTCGCTGCCGACATATCGCTCGCCGAGATCAGCCGTCGGTTTCATTCCGGCGTGGTCGCCATGGTGCGACGGCAGTGCGGCGAGATCTCCCGCGAAACCGGCATACGGCGGGTCGTGCTTTCCGGCGGTGTGTTCCTCAACGAATTCCTCCTGGTCAACTGCATCACGATGCTCGAACGAGAGGGCTTCGAGGTTTACAGCCACCGCCAAGTCCCCCCCAACGACGGAGGTATTGCCCTAGGCCAGTTGATGGTCGCAGACGCGTTGTCCTCGTCGATTCACGAAACCGGTGACAGCGTGTGACGGAGTCGAAGAGGCAAACCCACAGATTTGTTGCCCGGGTGGGTGACTGGGCGCAACGGGAGTGATGATGGGTTTCTCGATTTTCACGATCCTCTTACCGGCCGCACTGGCGCTGGTGATGTTCGGGTTGGGTCTGACGCTGACACCCGGAGATTTTCACCGGGTGGTGCGGTATCCGAAGGCGGCGTTGATCGCGCTTGGCTGTCAGATGGTGGTGCTGCCCGCCCTCTGTCTGCTGCTGGTCAAGCTGTTCGGGCTGACCGGAGCGCTGGCCGTGGGCATGATGTTGCTGGTCGCCTCGCCGGGGGGCACGTCGGCGAATCTGTTCAGTCACCTCGCGGGTGGGGATGTGGCGTTGAACATCACGCTCACCGCGATCAATTCGGTGCTCGCGGCGTTCACGATGCCGATCGTGATCGCGCTGTCGGTCGCCGAGTTCATGGACGACGACGCCTCCGTCGGGCTGCAACCGGCCAAGTTCGTGCAGGTGATCGTGATCGTGCTCGTGCCGGTGGCGATCGGTATGTGGGTCGATCGCGCGTTCCCCAGGTTTTCCGAGCGGATGCGCAGACCGGTGAAGGCCGGTTCCGTGGTGGTGCTGGTCATGGCCATCATCGCAGCGGTGATGTCCGAATTCGACACGCTGCGTGACAATTTCGGGCGACTGGGGTCGATCACGCTGACGCTGTCGGTGCTGAGCCTGTCGATCGGGTACTTCGTGCCGCGATTGTTCGGGGTCGGCACCGGCCAGGCCATCGCCTCGTCCATGGAGATCGGCATCCACAATGCGACGCTCACCATTGCGGTCGCGGTGTCGGCGCTCGGGAACGAAACCATGGCCGTGCCGGGCGCGACCTACGGCATCGTCATGGCCGGCCCGGCCGCGATCGCGGCGTATCTGCTTGCACGGCAAGCGAAATCAACCGTGGATCGGACGGCATCCCTCGCCCGCGCCTGAGCCGGGATCCGGCCCCCTCGGCACGCGACGCCCGCGCGGGACACAGCCGATAGGGCCTCCGATGGAGTGCGCGCGTGAATGTGCTGTTTTGTCGGCCACGCGCCTCGTGAAGGTGTCCAAGTCGGTGGACGTCCTGCTATGGCGACCCGCATTCCTGGTGCAGCTAACGCTCCACCAGGAATGCGGGTCGTCGACGTCGGACTGACGCCGGATGCAGCCGGATCAACCGAGCGTTGCACCGCTGTTCCCGCGCGGCTTCTGCGGTGCAGTGCCGGAATGCGGTGTCAGTCGGCCACGACCGGATAGGCGTCGACCTGCCTGCGGTCCAAGCGCGGAATGATTCCGTCGATTCCAAGCGTCCGGAAGTGCTCGTATTCGCGGTGGGCGGCGAAGCCTTCGGCATCGATGTAGCGCTCGAGGATCACCACATGCGCTGGGTCGTCGACGTTTTGGAAGTAGTCGTAGGACAGGTTGGCCGGTTCTTCGCGACTGGCGGCGCGCAACCGGGCCAGCAGTTCGAGCACGGCCGCCAAGTGCTCCGGTTGCACGTGGTAGTGCGCGATCACTTGGAAGTAACTCTGAGCCAACGGATTTCTCTCCTTGCTGCGTACGACGCCCTCGGGCACGGGATGAATTCGGCGGCGCGGCAAGGCGTGCCGGACGGCCATGGCAAGCCCTCTCCGGGCGTCTACTCGACTAACAACAAAGTCAACATTCTTACTACTTGGGCCACGATAGCCGAGGCCAAGACGCTATCTAGCGCACTAGGCTACGCACAACCCGTCGAAACACCGACTTGGACAGTTCTCAGCAGCGTAGGCCACACATTCTGTCGCAAACCTTGGTCTCGTTGTCGCAATCCCATCCCTGCCGATGGTTAGCGTCGCAAACGTGACAATGCACCAAAGAATAATCAACTCATTCACTATGGCTTCTCGAAACGGCACAGTTCTGCGCCTGAGCATCCGCACGCGCTGCACCGGTGGCCGAAGCGAGACTCGCCGGTCGATCGAGGGTGAGCAGCAGTGCCACAACCACAGCGCCGGAGTCGTTCGAACAATCCGCGACACCTGTCGATGTCGGGCATCCGCCGATCATCACCCATCGAGCATGACCGAATGACATACCCCAACCAGTCCGGCAGTGCCGCCGGACCGAGACGAAAGCAGCAAGCATGCGAGCGCTCTACTACAACGGTGCCGGAGGTTTGGAATGGCGCGACGATCCCGAGCCGGTGATGCGAAGCCGGACCGACGCCTTGGTGCGACCCGTCGCGGTCTCGACCTGTGACCTGGATCAGCGGGTGATCCGCGGCTCGGTGCCCCTGCCGGGTGTCGACGCACCGTTCGCCCTCGGTCACGAAGGCGTAGGCGAAGTCGTCGAGGTCGGGGACGCGGTCACCGGCATCGCCCCCGGCGACCTGGTCGCGATCCCCTACCACGTGTCCTGCGGCAGCTGCGACCGATGCTTGGCGGGTCTGCCGCTCTACTGCCGGGCAACCGCCGCTCACGGTGTGGCGGCCTACGGAATCCCGTTCGGCGGCGGCTACGGCGGTTTGTTCTCCGAACTCGTGCGAATCCCGTTCGCGAACTATTCACTACTGCCGCTACCACCGAACGTGTCACCGGTCCAGGCTGTTTCGGCGGGCGACAACCTCGCCGACGCGTGGCGCTCGGTGGTTCCGCATCTACGCCGCGATCCCGGCGCCGACGTGCTGGTGATGAGCGGCGGCGCCATCGGCCTCTACAGCGCCGACGTCGCTCGTGCCTGCGGCGCCGGTCTCGTGCATTATGTCGACCGCGACGCTGACAGACGCCGCATCGCCGCCGAGCTGGGCGCCCGGACCAGCGCTCCCGAGGAGTTCGAGCCCGGCGAGCACGAATATCAGATCGCCCTCAACCACTCCGGCGGATCACGCCGCGCCTTCCGGGACGCGATCTCGGCGACAGCTCCCGGCGGTCATGTCGAGAGCAGCTCGTTCTACTTCACCGATGTCGAACTGCCGGTACCCGCGATGCATATGAAGGGCATCCACTTCTGCAGCGCGCTCAGCAACGCCCGCGCGCACATGCCCGAGGTGCTGAACCTGCTGTCGGGCGGCCGCCTGCGTCCGGAACTGATCATCAGCGACGTGATCCCGTTCGACAGCGCCGACCAAGCGATCCTCGAGGTCGGATACAAACCCGTCTTCGTTCGCCCCGCCACCATCGCCACCGAGCAACCGTGAGCCAGCCGACGGCCTGCTTCGCCGACATCAACAGGAAACAACCATGAGCACTTCGGACTTCACCTCGATGAGCGGGCTGGAGCTGATTCGCTGGGCCCAGCGGGAACGGCCCGCCGACATACCGTCCATCGGCCGGCTCATCGGCATCCGGATCGACGAGGTCGAAAAGGGGTACGCGGCCATGTCGATACAAACCCAGCCCGACTTCTCCAACC
This sequence comes from Nocardia sp. bgisy134, assembly GCF_057708325.1. Classification (NCBI taxonomy): domain Bacteria; kingdom Bacillati; phylum Actinomycetota; class Actinomycetes; order Mycobacteriales; family Nocardiaceae; genus Nocardia; species Nocardia sp. bgisy134. Next base: position 221,235 of record NZ_JBYIRW010000001.1, on the reverse strand, counting down.
CGCTCGGCCAAGTCCACGGCGGCATTGCCGCCACCCTGCTCGACTCGGTCATGGCGTGCGCGGTACACACCACCCTTCCGGCCGGAGCCCGCTACACCACCCTGGAGCTGAAGGTGAACTACATCCGCGCCGTCGCGCTCGACGCCGGACGAATCACCGCCGAGGGCACGGTGATCCACGTCGGACGCACGGTCGCCACCGCCCAGAGCAAGGCTCTCGACGAGAACGGCAAACTCGTCGCGCACGCCACCACAACCTGCATGATCTTCCTCCCCCGCTAGACCCGCCCGGGGGTGGCGGCGACCGGTCGCCGCCACCCTCGTAGCCAGGACGACGCTACGACTATCGCACCCCATCTCGAAGGATTGTCCGGCTACCTCAGCGGCGCAGTTCCCTGACGAATCCCGCTATGGCAGAGCCGATCTCATCCGGACTGTCCTCCTGGATGAAATGTGATCCGGAGACGGTGATTTCGCGCTGGTTGGGCCAGGTGCGACAGAATTCGCGTTGGTCGCCGGTGAGGATGGAACCCGGTTCCGCGTTGACGAACAGCTTCGGGATTTCGCTTGTGCTCAGCCATCGTCCGTAGTTCTCGACCACCTCGACGACATCCTTCGGCTCTCCGTCGATCGGTATCTGGCGAGGCCAGCTCAGAGTGGGTCGGCGGTCCTCACCCGGGGACGCGAACGGCCGCCGGTATTCGGCCATCTCCGCGTCGCTCAGTGGCCGCAGCACCGATCCGGGAAGTACCCTCTCCACGAAGATATTCTTCTCCAGCACCATTCCCTCACCGGCAGTCGACCGGAAGCCCTGGAACACACCGCGCGCACCCTCCGGCCACTGTTCCCAGGTGACCGGCATGACGATGCTTTCCATGTAGACGATCGCCCGGACCCGGTCGCGGTGTTGGTTCGCCCAATCGAATCCCAGTGCCGACCCCCAGTCGTGCAGGACCAGCACCACGTTGTTGCCGAGGTCGAGCGCATCCCACAGGCCGAAGAGATGGTCACGGTGCTCGGCATACGTGTAACGGTCGGGGCCGAAGTCCGGAAGCTTGCTGGAATCGCCCATGCCGACGAGGTCACAGGCGACCAACCGCCCCAGCCCCTGGCAGTGGGGCATGACATTGCGCCACAGGTACGAGGAGGTGGGGTTGCCGTGTTGGAAGACGATGGCGTCGCCCTGCCCCTCGTCGATGTAGGCCATACGTTGCCCGCGAACATCCGCGAACTTCTTCGGCGCGAAAGGCTCTGTGCTGTAGGACATCGAGAATTCTCCTAGTTGATCAGTGCCTTGCGAAGGCAGGTCGACGCCGCTGCACGAAGGCCTGAACACCTTCGCGGCCGTCATGGCTTCGGCTGGCTCGTACGAGTTGTTGTGCCTCGCGTTGACAGCTCATGCCTCTGCCCCATGTCCGCGGCCGGTGTGTTCGTCGACCGCAGCACCCATCTGCGCCACCGCATTCCGGCAGACTCTGAGAATCCGCGTCGAGAAGGACTCGGATTCCACCGCCCGCGACAACACGAGTCCACCGATGCACAAGGCCAGCGTCGCGATGGCCTCGTCGTAGAACTCGTGCTCCCACGCATCGTCCACCGGGCGTCCGCCCATCGCGTTGAGGGTCTTGCGCAACTCCTCCTCGTAGGCAACCCGGAACTCGGCGGGCATGCGCGCGGCGTCGGACCCGACCGCCGAGAACGCACACGAATCGGCGCGATCGTCGCGGTGCGTCCGGTTGAGATAGCCACGCGCGAGCCGGGCGGCACGGGCGCCCCACGATGCGTCCCGCGTCTTACCGATCCAGCGCGGCCTGGTTCCGGCGAGCCCGTGCCGGAAGGCCGCGATGGCCAGCTCGTCCTTGTTCGCGAAGTGCGAGTAGAAGGCTCCGTGCGTCAGTCCCGCGTCTTGCATGACCTTGCCGATGGCGCCGCCATCGGGACCATCCGCCCGCAGCCGTGCGGCGCCCGCGTCGAGGATACGGGTCAATGACTCTCGTTTCTGTTGCGCTCGCTGCCCCTCCCCACTGGCTGACTTTCGCATGTTGACCGTCATGCGACTTACACTCTCGCATGATGTCCGTCATGTCAATGCGTCGGCCGGGCGGGCTGCGTCGCCGAAATCCGATCTCAGAGCTTGGCCCGAAGTCCGGCCAGGACGACTTCCAGTCCGTCGCGGAATTCGATTTCCGGATCTCCAGCGGCGGCCGCGTGGGCGATCTCGATCAGTCTGGGGAATCGGTCGGCGGGTAGTTGCGCGACGCGATCGGTGGCAGCGGCGCGGTCCCTGCCAGCGGGTGCCGAGAGGGGGTTGGCGAATTCGGCTTGGGCGAAGCCGGTCACGAAGCCGGACACCACACGGAAGGCGACCAGCAGATCGAGCCCCGATCTTCCCGAGTCGGCGAGTGCCTGCAGCAGCACCTCTGCGGGTGCGAGAGTGGGGATGTCGAAGGTGCGCCTAGTGAGGACCAATGGGATGGCGTGCGGGTGCGCGCGCGCCGCCCGCCACATGGCCTCGGCGATCGCGAAAACGCGCGTCTCCCAATCGCCGCCCTCGTCCGTCCACTGCGTCTCGGCCATCACGGCCTCGGTGACCAATTCTTCGAGACCGTCGCGACCGTCGACGTAGTTGTAGATCGTCATCGCCCCTGTCCCCAGTTCGGCGGCGAGGTTGCGCATGGTGAGACCGGCGAGCCCCTGCTCGTCCACCAATGCCAGTGCGGCCGTCTGGAGCTGTTCCCGGCTGAACTTTCTGGGTGCCGGCATGACCCTCCCTTGTTCAAGTACGTCGTACGTGATTAACTGGCGATCGTTCACGTACAACGTACCTAAATGGAGGTTCGCATGACCATACGCACCACGTTCCCGTCCGGATCAGACGAATGCGCGGCGTGGCTGACGCTGCCCGAGCGCCCCGGCCCGCACCCCGGTGTCGTTCTCGTCCACGGCGGCGGCGCGACACACGAGATGATGCTCGCGCAGTACGAGAAGTGGTTCGCACAGGCCGGATTCGCCGTGGTGGCCTTCGACTTTCGGCACCTCGGCGAATCAGGTGGTCACCCGCGCCAGCTGGTGAGCCAGCGCCGCTACGCCGAGGATGTCGACGCCGCACTGGCCTTCGCCCGCTCCAGGCCCGAACTGGATCCGCACCGGATCGCACTCTGGGGCACCTCCTTCGGCGCCAGCCACGTCCTGGCCGCAGCCGCCCGCCACCACGACCTGTGTGCCGCGGTCGTCCAGTGCCCGGTCTTCAGCGGACGCGCGGTCGTGTCCCGAGCGGGAGTACGGCATCTACTGCGGTTCACGGTCCCGATCGCCGCCGACCTGACACGCGCCGCACTCCGACGGCCACGCCGCTACGTCCCACTGGTCGGAAAGCCCGGCGAACCGGCGTTCGTGACCCAACCCGGCGCCCTCGAAGGGTGGCAGTCGGTGACGCCCCCCGGTTACCGCTTCGACAATCGGATCACGGCGGCCTCCGGCCTCGGCATGCTGTTCTACAACGCCGCATCCGCCGCGCCACGCGTACGCTGCCCACTGCTGGTGTGTGCCTGCGAGCACGAGAACCTCATCGACCCCGCCATCGCCGGACGGGTGGCCGCCACCGCGCCGGGGGCCGTCCTGAAGCACTACGAGGCCGACCACTTCACCGTCTATCACCCGCCCGCGGTCGAGCAGATCGTCGCCGACCAGATCGACTTCCTGACCACACACCTCACCCCGAACGCGTAACCACCACGCTCTCGAGTCTCGGCGCGTCCGCGTGGGCTGTGCTCAGCCGGCGCGTTTTCGCGCGTGCGGCCACCGCGGCATCTCGTCGACGTCTTCACCCTCCTCGGCCGCGACCCACCACCCGGTGTCGTCGAGGTAGTGCTCGAACCACTGCGCCAGCCTCGGCGTACCGGTCGGCATCGGCCTCACGACCGGTCCGGGCGTCCGCTTTCCGGTCGGCGATCGCGCGAGCCATTCAGTGACCTGCATCACAGGATGTCAGGTTCTTCGGCGCTGCGGTGTCTAGTTCTCGAGCCTCTCGGAGCGAAGGAGACACCATGAGCAAGAACATCGATGTGGTCGTGATCGGCGGCGGATATGCCGGTGTGATGGCGGCCAATCGTCTGACGCAGCGCGAGGACGTGACGGTGACCGTGATCAATCCGCGCCCGGTCTTCGTTCCGCGGCTGCGTCTGCATCAGCTGGTGGGTGGGACGCACGACGCGGTCGTCGACTATGCGGAAGTGCTGGCCGATGGTGTGCGGCTGGTCGTCGACAACGTGACGCGGATCGATGCGGCCGGGCGCAGTGTGACCCTGGCCGAGGGCGGCACGATCGGCTACGACTACCTGATCTACGCGGTGGGCAGCGGCAGCGCGGGCCCGCAGGTGCCGGGCGCGGCCGAGTTCTCCTACCCGGTCGCCACTTTGGAGGCGGCCCAGCGGCTGCGGTCGGCGCTCTTCGACACGCCGATGTCGGCCCCGGTGACGGTCGTCGGTGGCGGCCCGACGGGCATCGAGACCGCTACCGAACTGGCGGAGCAGGGGCGCGCGGTCACGTTGGTCTGCGGCGGTCTCCTCGGTCCGTACCTGCACCCGAGGGCGCGGCGCACCGCCCGCAAATACCTTGCCAGACTGGGCGTCACGGTGCTGGAAGGCCCCGACGCCTCGGTCGCCGAGGTGACCGAGGCGGCCGTGGGACTCTCTGACGGTCGCGTTCTGGCGAGTGAGGTCACCATCTGGACGGTGGGCTTCGGTGTGCCCGATCTGGCCGACCGTAGCGGATTGCGCACCGATGCCGCCGGACGTCTGCTCACCGACGAAACTCTGACCAGCCTCGATGACGACCGCATCGTCGCCGCGGGCGATTCGTCGGCGCCCTCGGGCCTGCCATTCCGGATGAGCGCCTACGCCGCGGGATGCCTGGGCGCGCACGCCGCCGACACGGTGCTGAGCCGAATCGCGGAAGAGCAGCCGTCGGCGATCGACCTGTCGTTCCCCGCGATGTGCATCAGCTTCGGCAGGGGCGCCGGGATCTTCCAGCTCGGCCACAAAGACGACACCGCGATGCGGCTGTACTTCAGCGGGTTCGCGGGCAAGAAGCTCAAGGAGTTCTCCTGCGCCGCCAGCGTGAAACATCTGGTGAACGAAGCCCGTAAGCCCGGTTCGCACCACTGGCCCAAGGACGGCAAGCACCGGCCGGCGCTGCTGCTGGCCCAGAGCGCCGACGCGGTGGCACCGGTCGCGTAGAACACCGAAACCATTGTTGGCTGTCAGTGATCTCGGCCGCACGATGTGCGTCATCGCCCGGATCCCCTCGGACGCTGCCGCGCATCGTGCGTCATCGGCGACCCGAACTCGGACCTCACAACGCACGGGAGAGGGCCCCATGGACACCCCACCTGAATCCACCGGCAGCGACCGCGCCACCGTCGAGGCGACCGAGACGTTCGTCGCCCACCGCAGGCTGCTGTTCACCGTCGCCTACGAGATGCTCGGATCGGCGGCCGACGCCGACGACGTCTTGCAGGAAACCTGGTTGCGCTGGGTCGAGGTCGACGCGGCGCACGTCGACGACCCGCGCGCCTATCTGGTTCGGATCACCACCCGCCAAGCGCTCAACCGGCTGCGCTCGATGAAACGCCGCCGGGAGGAATATGTGGGCTCCTGGCTGCCGGAACCACTGGTCACCACTCCGGATGTGGCCGCCGACGTCGAACTCGCCGAAAGCGTTTCGATGGCGCTGATGCTCGTGCTCGAGACACTGACCCCGACCGAACGGGCGGTGTACGTGCTGCGCGAAGCATTCGGGATCGGCTACGACGAGATCGCGGCCGCGGTCGGCAAAACCTCTGCGGCCGTGCATCAGATCGCCCACCGCGCCCGCCGCCACGTCGAAGCCCGCAGGCCGCGCCGCACGGTCACCGCGCGCCAGGCCGAGGCGGCTGTCGAGGCGTTCCGGCGTGCGCTCGAGACCCGCGACCTGCAGGGCATGCTCGACGTGCTCGCACCCGACGTCGTGGCGATCAGCGACGGCGGCGGCATCAAGCAGGCCACACCGCGGCCGATCATGAGCGCCGACAAGGTGGCCCGGTTCATCGTCGGTGGTCTCACCAAGAACGGCGTCGCGTTGTCCGTCGAGCCGACCACGGTCAACGGCAGCGCCGCGCTGGCTCTGCACGTCGACGGACAACTCGACGGCGTCATCGCGATGTGTGTCGAGGACACCCGCATCACCGGCCTCTACTACGTGCGCAACCCGCACAAACTGAGCCACATCGAATCCGAGACCCCACTCACGCTGCGATGAACACCGGCCACAACCCCACTGTTCGAGGAGTAGACATGAGCACGCGGACCCCGCTCGCCACCGATGCGCTTCCGTCGCGATGGCAGACGGTGGCCACGGCCGTCGCCCTGCTCACGGCGATCGTCAGTGGCCTGCTCATCGCCTTCGCCTGGCCATCGGTGCGGTCGTCGGTCCACGATGTGCCGATCGCCGTCGCCGGGCCGACCACCGCGGTCGCGCAGATCCGCACCGCACTCGATCAGCGTCTGCCGGGCGGCTTCGAGATCACCGAAGTCGCCGACACCGCCGCCGCGGAACAACTCGTCCGCGACCGGCAGGTGTACGGGGCGATCGACTTCAGTTCCGGCACACCGCAAGTCATCCTCGCCTCCGCCGCAAGCACCGCGATCGCGCAGACCTTGCAGACCATGGCGACCGGCCTCGGCCAGACCGAGAAACTCCGCGCACCGGTCGCTGTCCACGACCTCGCCGCCCTCCCCGCCGACGATCCGCGCGGCGCGGGCCTGGCCGCGGGCGCCCTGCCACTGGTCATGGGCGGTCTGCTGTCCGCAGTGCTGCTGACCAGGCTCGTTCGCGGAACCGCACGCCGGGTCACCGGGGCTCTCGCCTTCGCGGCGACCGGGGGCTTGGCCGTGGCAGCGATCCTGCAGTTCTGGCTCGGCTCGCTCAGCGGGTCCTACCCGGCCAACGCCGGTGCGGTCGCCCTCAGTATCGCGGCCACCTCCCTGACGGTGCTCGGACTGGAATCCCTACTCGGATACGCCGGAATCGGGATCGGCGCCGTGGTCATGATGCTCATCGGCAACCCCTTCTCCGGTACGGCGACCGCGCCCGAGATGCTGCCCGGCTGGTCCGGTGACCTCGGCCAGTTACTGCCGCCAGGCGCCGGTGGCCGGTTGCTGCGGTCGACCGCCTTCTTCGACGGCCGCGGCGCCACGCACGCCGTCGCGGTCCTGGTCGCCTGGGTCACGCTCGGCGCAGTGCTCTGCCTGATCGGCGGCCTCCGCGCACGCCGAACCGCCGATGCCGCAGCGGGACATCGGACGATCCGCACATCACCGGCCGATATCACGTCAGCACTCCTCGGGAGCTGATCCACACGATCTTGCGCCTGGATCGATTGCGGCGTACGGCATCTCGATTTCCGACGCCACCGGACACCGACGTGCATGTGGGACAACAGAAGTACAAATGAAAGAGGAACATGTGCGAGAACACCGCACTGCCTACCCGTCCGCTCGGCGGCACCGGGATGGACATCACCCGACTCGGTTTCGGCTCCTGGGCCGTCTCGGGTTCGGGCTGGCATTTCGGCTGGGCGCCACCGACGATGCCGAGTCGGTCGCGGCAATCCGGCACGCCATCGCCTCCGGCGTCAACTGGATCGACACCGCCATCACCACCACCGGCGCGGGCGCCGGTCCTGACGGTCACCGACCATCTGGTCGGGGTGCATGTCCACGTCACGCAGCGTCGCGCAGTCCGATATTCATGCGCAACCGATTTCCGCTCGAACCCCGGTCCCAATACACAGCCAGACGTCACGCACACGTCGTGGACAACTCCGCACACGGGGGCCGAGGATCGGCCCATGCCACAAGCCGCGCTGCGCTCACCCCGGATCACGCTGGTTCCGCTCGCCGACGAACATCTCGACTACGAGGTCGAGTTGGACTCCGACCCCGAGGTGATGCGCTATCTCGGCAACGGCACGGCGCGGTCCCACCCGGAGGTCGAAGAGGCCCACCGCCGTCGGCTCACCGCTGCGGCACTCACGCCCGGCCTCGGGTACTGGATCGGGCTCGTCGACGACCACTTCGTCGGATGGTGGGTTCTCGCAGCTCCCGAACGACCGGACCAGGGGCCCGTCGAGGGACAGGCCGAACTCGGCTACCGATTGCTGCCACAGCACTGGAGACAGGGCTTGGCCCGCGAAGGAGCCCGGGAACTGCTCCGACACGGCTTCGAGGACCTCGGACTCACACGAATCTTCGCCGAAACGATGATGATCAACACGGCATTCCGTGCCACCATGGCATCCATCGGGATGGAATACGTCCGCACCTTCCACCTTCAGTGGGAGCACCCGATCCCTGGGGCAGAGCAGGGCGAAGTCGAGTACGCGATCACCAGCGACCACTGGCGCTCCACGGCATGAACACCCACATCGACCTGGCCGGTTCGGATGGCCGATCAGGTGAGACGGTGACCGCCATCGACATGGAGCACGGTCGCGGTGATGAACTGGTTGCGCATCACCGCCAGGAACGCCTGGGCGATGTCGTCGGGAGTGCCGATGCGGCGGGCGGGCAGTCGCTGGGCCAGTTCGGCGAATGCGGCTTGCTTGTCCATGCCGAGCTGGTTCCAGATGGGAGTGTCCACCCAGCCGGGTGATATCGCGTTCACCCGCACCGGCGCCATTTCGATCGCCAGCCCGGAGACCAGGGAGGCCAGCGCGCCGTTGGCCGCGGCCATGATCGTGTTCGATCCGTTCGGTCGATACGCGTTGATGCCCGAAGTGAAGGTGAGCGATCCGGTCACTTTCCCGACCGCATGCTTGCCGACCAGCCACGCGCCCAGCAGCTTGGTGTTCAGGACGGAACGGGCGATGTCGGTGGAGACCCGAGCGGTCGGGCCGTACACACCGGTGGCATCGGCCGCGGTGACAGCCACGTGATCCATCTGCTGGTCCCCGGCGAACAGTTCGGCGACGTCGTCCTCCCGACCGATGTCGGCTCGTCTGGTCCGCACCCGGCCGTTCCCGGCTTGCTCCAGCTCCGCACGCGCCGCGTCGAGCCGGTCGACGGATCGGCCGACGATGGTCACATCCTCACCCTGGGCGACGAGGACACGGGCGAGGGCGAATCCCATCCCGGAACCGCCGCCGATGATCATTGTCTCGGTCATGGCTCCAAAACTGCGCCCTCGCCGAAGATCGTTGAAGGCCGCGCGGTTCCTGGGTGCGACACGGCCACCCAGAGTCGCTCGGCCGCTGGCACACTCGACGGATGAACGCGATGGCCGAGTTCCTTCGGATCCGGCGCGGGTCGATCGGCCCTGCCGAGGTGGGCCTGCCGACCGGACCTGGCATTCGACGGACCGCGGGGCTGCGTCGTGAGGAGCTGGCCGCGTTGGCCGGGGTGAGCGTGGACTACTACACCCGCATCGAGCAGGGCCGGGAAACCGCACCCAGTGACGCGGTGCTCGGCGCGTTGGCCAGGGCCTTGCGGCTGACCGATGACGAGCACGCTCATCTGCTCGCCCTCGCCGACCGGACCGCCGGTCGTTCGCCGCGCGGGCGCGCCGCCGACCCCGAGCCCGTCCGCCCGGGCCTGCGATTGCTGCTGGATTCGGTCCGGCCCAGCCCGGCGTACGTGCTCGACGAGGTCAATGATGTCCTGGCCGCCAACCCGGAGGGGCTGGCGCTGATGCCGGGGCTCGGCGACTGGCCTCCCGCGGTACGCAATACGATCCGCTACACCTTTCTGCACACCGCCGCCCGGACACTGTTCGCCGACTGGGACCGGGTGGCCCGCAACTGCGTCGCGCACCTGCACTCCGCCGAACCGACTTCTCCGGTCCCCGTCGCCGCGCTGGTCGACGAACTATCCGCGGCCAGTAATGAATTCGCCGCGCTGTGGCGACGGCACGAAGTATTGGTCAAGCGCGGCGGCGAGACGGCATTCCGGCATCCGCTGATCGGCCAGGTCACCCTCGCGAACGAAATACTCCACCACGCAGGCGGCGGGCAGCGAGTGCTGCTCTACCAGGCTCCGCCCGGCACAGCCGAACACGACGCTCTGATACTGCTGGCCATGGCCACTCAAAACGCAGGCGCCCCATAGCGATAACCGGCCCGAACCCCGTCGACCCCGCTGCCTGCTGATGGGCGCGGTGATGCGCGACTACCCGTGCACCGCTACGCCCCGCGCCCGCAGCGCACTCATGACGTCGATCCACTCCCCTTTGTCTTCTGAGATGGCTTTGTTGAAGACCACGAGCTCGGTCAGGGCGGGAAGACCGAGGATGACATCGATGTCGGAATACTGCTGGACTGCATCCACTCCGAGGCGCCGCAGCCTGGTCAGCCCGGCGAGTGGGGCAAGACTGCACGCTTCGACCATCGAGTTGAGATCGAGATCGACCAGCGCCGTGCACCGACCGATCCCGTCCAGACTCGTGATCGAGAAGTGCCGACCGAAGTGCCACCACCCGGGGTAGAGCGTGTAGATCTCCCGATCGCCGTCCAGGCACAGATTCTCCACCTGTGCCAGGTCTTCCGAGGTCAACGGGAGTGTGAGCAGAAAATTCTCCAGCTCTGGCAAGCGGTCGATACCGAGGCGACCGCAGATCTCGTCCCAGACCGGGCCCCCGGCCGACGCCTGATAGGCGGTGTATTCCTCGCGCAGCGACGACAGCCAGTAGTAATCATCGACACGATCGGTGTAAACCTCGTCGAGCAGCGCAAGCTGAAGGTTTCGGTCGGCAAGTTCGATACTTGTCACCGCCCGAGCGTATTGCCCAAGCGCGATCGACCGCGCATCGTCACGACCAGCCCGCCGCCGTCACCGCCGCAGCCGGCGAGCCGGAAGTCGCTTATTTCCAGAGGTGTCGTGTCGTTGCCCGTTGAGATCTACGGTGGAGATATGACCGCCTTGGAGTATCGGCACGTGCTCGTCGCGCGGGACGGCGACACGGTACGCATCACCATGAACCGGCCGGATCGGCGCAATGCGCTGTCGGGCGAGCATCTGGGCGAACTGCTCGCCGCGTTCCGGGCCGCGGGCGAGACCGACGCCACCGGGATAGTGCTCGGGGCGCACGGTCCGGTGTTCTCCGCGGGACATGATTTCGCCGACGTCGCCGCGCGCGACCTGCTCGGCGTGCGGGAGTTGCTGACGCTGTGCACCGAGCTCATGTCGACCATCGAGTCGGTGCCGCAGGTGGTGATCGCCCGGGTGCACGGTCTGGCCACGGCCGCGGGCTGCCAGCTGGTGGCCTCGTGCGATCTGGCCGTCGCCGCCGAATCGGCCGGTTTCGCGCTCCCCGGCGGCAAGGGTGGCTGGTTCTGTCACACCCCGGCGGTGCCGGTGGCCCGCGCCGTGGGCCGTAAACGCCTGATGGAGCTGGCCCTCACCGGCGACCCGATCGATGCCCGCACCGCCGAACAGTGGGGCTTGATCAACCGAGCGGTGCCGGACGCCGAGCTGGACACCGCCGTGGACGAGTTGCTGGCCCGCGCTACCCGGGGCAGCCGGGCAAACAAGGCGCTCGGCAAACGCACTCTCTACGCCCAGCTCGACCGCCCCGAAGCAGACGCCTACGCCCTCGCCCTGGAAGTGATGGCCGCCGCCGCGCAACTTCCCGGCGCCCGCGAAGGGATGGCGGCCTTCCTGGAGAAGCGCCCGCCCGTCTGGCCCGATTAGCGCCGCCTCAGATTTCCAACACGAGACGCGTGCCGTGCAGTTGCTCCGTCTCGATTCGGCGATGCGCCTCGGCAGCGGCGGCGAGCGGAAGAACTTCGACCACTCGCGGCCGCAGCGCCCGGTCGAGTAGAAGGCGATTGATCACGGTCGCGGCGTCCCGTAATTGCGCGGTGGTCGCGCGGGAGATCACGAAACCGCGAATGGAACCGTCCTTCAGATACAGCGTTCCCGTGGGCAGTTCGGTGCGAGAACCGGTGCCCGCGACGATGACGACCCGGCCACCGACCGCGAGCAATTCCACGGCGTCCACCATGTTGTTCCGGCCCGAGGTATCGATATAGAGGTCGACTCCCTTTTCGGCGATCTCACGCACTTCTTCGACGATTTTCCGCGTGCGATAGTCGATCGTGTGCGCGGCGCCGATGCGCCGACAGTAATCGTGGTCGCCGGGGTGAGCGGTCGCGATGACCGTACCCCCGGCGCGGGCGATCATGGCGACGAGCGCGCTGCCGACATTGCCTGCCGCGCCCGCGATCAGCGCCGTGTCGCCGGACCGGAGATCCCCGTGCGTGAACGCGGCGAGATAGGCGGTGGCCGCCGGATGGACGAGGGCCACTGCCTGCGTGGGAGACACCCCGTGCGGCAGATGGTAGAGGCGATCGACGGGAACGACAGCGAGTTCGGAGGCCGCCCCCTGCCGCCCCTCGTGCCCGAGGCTGTTACACCAGACTCGGTCGCCGGCGAGGAATTCCGGCGAACACGATCCGATGACTTTTCCAACCAGATCGCGGCCGATCACGAAAGGAAACTCCATCGCGGTCGGATATCGCCCGGAGCGTACGAACGTGTCGACGTGGTTCACCGACGTGGCCGCGACTTCGACCAGAACGTCGTCCGGTCCGCACACCGGCGGCGGCAACTCGCCGTAGACAATCGACTCCGGCGCCCCGATTCGTTCGATGTATGCGGCTCGCACCCGATGTCCTCCGATTGTTTCCCTTCGAGTGTGCGTGCGGAGCGGGTTCAGTCTGTCATGTCAGTCCGCGTCGTCGAAGTGACACACCGCCGCCACGCGATCACGCAGCCACCGGTGCGCCGGGTCAGCGTCGAGCCGGACGTGCCACAGCAGCGAGATCGTCACTTCGGGTGCGCGGAACGGCAATTCGAAGGAGCGCAGTCCCTCTCGCAGGTTCGCCGTGTGCCGCCGCGGGACCGTCGCGACGAGATCGGTGGCTCGCGCCAGGGCCAGCGCCGCACCGAAGCCGTCCACGACCGTCACGACGTCGCGTCGGTGGCCGGTCGGTTGTAGCGCCTCGTCCACCAGACCGGCGGTCAGTCCGCGACGGGAGACGTGCACGTGCCGCGCCGCGGCGTACCGTGCGGCGGTCATCGCGCCGGTACCGAGGGGATGCTCGTCGCGGACCACGCCGATGAAGCGATCCGTGAACAGTGGTGTGCTGAGCACGTCCGGCGGCAGCGCGTCCTCGATCACGCCGGTTTCCAGGTCGACGACGCCCTCGCGCAGGGGGGCGGTGTCCTTCTTGGTCTTCTGCAGGAACCGCAATCGCACGCCCGGCGCCGCGGCGGCGACCTCGGCGACGAGCGCGGGCCCGAATCTCTCCACGAATCCGTCGCTGCCACGCAGCGCGAAAGTCCTTTGCAGCGTGGCCAAATCGAGTTTCTCGACCGGCCGCAACACCGCTTCGGCCTCTTGGACGAGCCCGCGCACGCGTGCGCGCAACTCGACGGCGCGAGGCGTGGGCACCAGACCTCGTCCCGCGCGTACGAGCAACGGGTCGCCGGTGGCGCGCCGCAGCCGCGCGAGCGCGCGACTCATCGCGGACGGACTCAGCGCGAGCCGTTCACCCGCCCGCGTCACGCTGCCCTCCTCGAGCAGGACATCCAGTGTGACGAGCAAGTTCAGATCGGGCCGCGCCATGCGCACAGGATCGCACAGAGGCGCCAAAATATGGCGTCCAGTGCACAATTACATTTACTTCTTTGCGTCTTCCGCCAGGTCAGAACGGAATTTACGGTCGATACCTACCGTCGAGGCCAGGAGGAAGACCTTCATGTCCAGATCAGCAGCGCCTCCCGGCGTCGGGTTCGAGCCTGCGGGCCGTCGCTCACCGACCTGGGTGCTCACCGCACTCTCGCTGTCCATGCTGTTGCCTTCGCTCAGCATCAGCATCGCCAACGTGGGCCTGCCGTCGATGGCGGCGGCACTGGGCGCGTCCTTCAACGAGGTGCAGTGGGTCGTGATCGCCTACCTGCTGGCCATCACGACGCTGATCGTCGGGGTCGGTCGGCTCGGCGACCTGGTCGGCCGCGGTCGCCTCCTGGTGATCGGTATCGGCGTGTTCACGGTCGCGACGCTGCTGTGCGGTCTCGCCCCGAATCTGTTCCTCCTGATCGCCGCGCGGGCGCTGCAAGGGGTCGGTGCCGCCTGCATGATGGCGCTGACGATGGCCTCCGTCGGCGCGGTCGTGCCCGAACATCGCACGGGTAGCGCGATGGGATTGCTCGGCACGATGTCGGCCGTCGGAACGGCGCTCGGGCCTTCGCTCGGCGGAGTGCTGATCGCGACTTTCGGTTGGCGGGCAATCTTTTTGGCTATCGTGCCGATCGGCGTGCTCGCGCTGACGCTCACCCTCCCGATGTCGGCCGACACAGCGGCCGGGTCAACGCCACGGCGTTTCGACACACTGGGCACGGCATTGCTGGCCGTCACGCTGGGCGCCTATGCGCTCGCCATGACGGTCGGGGCCTTCGGGCCGCTCTCCATCGGCTTGCTCGGCGTCGCCGGTGCGGGCTTGGTGCTTTTCGGTGTCACCGAGAGCAAGGTCGCGTACCCGCTGTTGACCCTCGGCATGTTGCGCGATCCGGTGCTCGCCGTTGGACTGACGACGAGCACCGTGGTCTCCGCCGTCATGATGACGACCCTGATCGTCGGCCCGTTCCACCTCGCCGGGGCGCTGGGGCTCGGGCCTGCCATGGTGGGGCTCGTGATGTCGGCGGGTCCGGCGGTGTCGGCGCTCACCGGCGTCCCTGCGGGGCGCGTCACCGACCGTTTCGGATCGAGGACCATGGTGATCGTCGGACTCGTCGGCATCATCGGCGCCGCGCTGACCTTGTCGGTAATGCCCACAGCGGCGGGTGTGCTCGGCTACGTCCTGCCATTGATCGTCTGCACCGCCTCCTACGCGACATTCCAAGCGGCCAACAACACCGCCGTCATGAAAGACGTTGCCGCACAAGAACGCGGGCTGGTGTCCGGGATGCTGAACCTCTCCCGGAACCTAGGGCTGATGACCGGCGCGTCGGTCATAGGCGCCGTCTTCGCGCGCGCCGCGGGGACGCGGGATGTCGCCACGGGCACACCCACCGAGATGGCGCGGGGAACACACTGGGCTTTCGCGGTCGCCGCACTGCTGGTGGGTGCCGGTTTGGCGTTGGTTCTGGGGTTACGGCGCAGGCTACTTTCTCCGTAGCGCCCGGTCGCCGGTTCCCGTAAGTCTCAGCGCGGCCGCGTTTGCTGGAGCTTCTCAGCCACCCGGGTACCGATCTCGATGATCTGGGCGGCTTTCCAGCCGACCACCACGATCTTCGTGTGCGGGTTGTGGATGGTGATCAGCCGGATGCTGGCGATCTCCTCGGGCGTGTCACCGGAATCCGCGTCCACCACAAGGGCGCCCACGGCATCGGCGGCGCGGAGCCGTTCGGTGTCGATGATCTCGTAGGGCGGATAGTTTCCGGCATAGACCTGTCCCGCGCGGATACGGCCGAGTTCATCCTGTGAGGTCTCTGTCGGCACCATCGTCACCTGGATGCTGCGCGGCCCGCCGTCCTCCTCCCACGCGCACGCGACCGTGCCCTCGATTCGATCCGGCTCGGTGTCCCGTTGCCACACCCGGAGGCCGGCGAGATGGTCGCCGATCAGCTCGGACACGGTGCGGCAATCCAAGGTCTGCACTACGGGCACAGGTTGATTGTTCACAGGGTTCACCTCGTCGTCGCCGGTCGCCGCGCTACAGCCGGTCACCGCGGCGACGAGTGTATCGACATCCGGTTGCACCGCAGACCGTTGCCGTTTCCAGTTCCCTGACCGTGTCGATCGGGGGTATCAGCGACCACTCGCGGCTATCGGCATCCTGGAATCTCCTCGAGGACAGGCAAAGGCAGTCGGTCTCCGACGAAGAACCTTCCGCTCACAATGGGTTCGGCGGCTGTCGCTGTGCGCCACTGCCACCAGATCCACAGCCGGACGCGTGAATCGGCCCGCGCATTGCGTACCCGATCAATGTGTGGCGTTTACCGAGATCAGCGGCAACGAAGACGACCGGCTTGTGTTCGAGTTCCTCCACGGCACGGCAGTTCGACAGATGCCGGACGGCAATAGTCCTTGCACCCCAGCACGATCCGGCGATGCCCCGGGAATTCGGCGCGAGAGCCGAGAAGTCCTGGAGCATCACCGGTCCGAGGTTCAGGCGCAGACACGTACCGCGTCGGCGGTGTTGTCGGTGCCACGTGGCATGTTCCCCCGGCCGTTGTCCGGGATGGATACGAGCAGTTGCCAGTGATCGCCGGTCCAGTTGTAGACCGCCACGGTCTTGCGGGTGCGGTTCCAGTAGGAGGTCAGGCGGTCGCCGACGCCGCCGTTGCCGATGTCGTGCAGTACGCAGTTCGCATCGACCTGCACGATCATGCTGCCCGTGCCGTCGGGATCGTCCCAACCGCAGAATGTTCCGCCCGGACAGCCGTAGCCGTATCCCGCGGATGCCGGAGCGGCCGAGATGGTGGTGCCGATCGCCGCGCAGGCCAGGACGGCGAACGCGACGGATACCAGGCGGCGCGGCATGGATGGTGAATTCATGGTTGTCCCCTCGGATTTCGGTTCCGGCGACGCCCGAACGCCTCGCCGCGATCAATCGTGTCCGAATCGCGCGAGCGGGAAATCCGTACAGCCACGGAGGAGCGGTACGGAGGTTCAGCGCTGCCGCGCGGCCCAGGCGGCAATCTGGGTGCGGTTGACCAATCCGAGCTTGGTGAGGATGTGCTGGACGTGGCTTTCGGCCGTGCGCTCGGAAATACGCATGAGTGAGGCGATCTGCCGGTTGGTGAGGCCCTGCGCGACATGCGTCGCGACCTCGGCCTCGCGACGCGTCAGTCCGCTCGGAGGATCGCCGCGGAGGGCGGTCGCGAGCTCGTCGGCGCGGCCCCGCAGCGGTGCCATGCCTAATTGCGCTGCCGCCGAGCCGACGCTCGCGCACAGTGCGGCGGCCTCGTCGCCATCGCCGGGCCGACGTCGGCGGGCGAGGATTCGGGCCAGCTCGAATCTGGCGAGCGCCGCGTACGGCGCAGTGTCGGCACTGTCGTTGGCGGCCACGCCTTTCCGGAGTTCGGTGACGGCTTCGTCGAGGCGCCCGCAGGCACCGAGCGCGATGCCGAGGTAGGCGCGAGCCGAGCCGAAGTTCACCAGTGTCGAGGCTCCGCCGGTGACGAACAGATCGGCATGCGGGCGCAGCCGGGCCGCCAGGTCCGCGGCGGCATCGGGGGCGTCGAACATCGCCGCGAGTTCGATCCTGGTCGCCAGGGCGGTCAGCAGCGCCGGCGGCGGAACCGTCTCGATGCCGGGGGCGGCGCGGAACAGCCGACGGGCACGTTCGACGTCACCGCGCCGAGCCCAGTGGACGCCGTGGGCCGGCACGAGGAATCCCGGTACGTTGCGGTCGTTTTCCTCGAACTGCTCA
Organism: Nocardia sp. bgisy134; assembly: GCF_057708325.1. NCBI lineage: Bacteria > Bacillati > Actinomycetota > Actinomycetes > Mycobacteriales > Nocardiaceae > Nocardia > Nocardia sp. bgisy134. Next base: position 203,763 of record NZ_JBYIRW010000001.1, on the reverse strand, counting down.
ACGTCGACGAGGCCGCGGCCGGTGAGGCCGTCGATGATGATCAGCGCGAAAACAGAAGTGCCGACGAGCGATTCGTGCGAGCGACCCTCGATCAGGCGCAATCCTTCGCGGGTGTCCGTGACGGCCTCGTCGAATCGGCCCCGCGAGATCGCCGTGGCCGCCGTACAGCGCAGGTAGTGCCATCGGGCGAGCGGCGTGCGCAGGCGTCGCACCAACTGCCGCATCGGTGCGAGTTCCGCTTCCGCCTCGTCCAGCCTGCCGAGCATCATCAGCGCGTCGAAGCGCCACATTCGGCCCCAGAGCAGCGTGTCGTCGTCGCGCTCGGCCGCGCCGAGGACGAGCATCCGGTCGCCGAGACCGAGCCGTTCGTGCACCCCGTCCGGACCGGAGCGGGCCATCTGCCGGGACCGCAGCGCCGAACGCAGCACCGCGGCATCGCCGAGCCTGCGCGCCATCGCGAGCGCCTCGTCCGAGATCCGATCGCCGTCTGCGCCGCCGGTGAATCCGGTCTCGCCCGCCTGTAGAGCCAGCAGCCGCACCCGCATCGGGTTGTCCCCGTCGGGCAGTCGGGCCAGCGCCTCGGCCGCCAGCTGTTCGCCGCTGAAGGTGTCCCAAGGGTCGGACATGCCTTCCATCGCCAACGCGACCGCACCGAGCGCGTACGGGTCGCCCGCAGCGCGCGCTGTCTCGGCCGATCTGGCCAGAAGCGTTGCGGCGGTGCGGATGTCGCCATTGCGGAGCAACGCGGTGCCGCGGCGGAGGAGCAAGCGTGCCCGGTCGCCAGGGGCCAGCTTCGCCTCCACCTCCAAGGCACGTCGGTAGAAGTCGGCGGCCTGCTCCCAGGCCAAGCCCGCCAGCGCCCGGTCGCCCGCCCGTTCGGCCCATTCCACGGCCTGCCGCGGCTCGCCGACGGGAAGAGCGGTCAACCAGTGATGGGCGATTTCGGCGGCCCGCTCGATGGCATCGGACCGGTCGGTCAGCCAGGCCGCGAACCGCGCGTGGGCGACGGCTCGCGCCGCTGCCGGCAGGCTCGCCCGCGCCCCTTCGCGAATGAGGTCGTGCCGGAAGCGCCAGCCTGTCGCGTGGGTCAGCAGACCCGCCGCGCCCGCTTCGTCGAGCGCGCTCAGCACCGCCGCGACCGGATGATCGGTCACTGCGGCAAGCGCCGACGAGTCCAGATCGTCTCCGAGAGCGGCTGCGGTGCAGAGCAATTCGCGGCAAGGTTCGCTGAGCCGGTCCAAGCGCGCCCGGACGCTGTCGAGCACACCGCCGGGCAGCGTGCTCGCGTCCGCGCCGATCAATGGAGCGAGTTCGTCGACGAAGAACGGGTTGCCCCCGGTGCGGCGGCTCACCTCGGCGGCGATATCGGCCGATACATCGCGGCCGGTGACGAGTTCGAGCCTGCGTCGCACATCCGCCGGAGGGAGCCCGGTCAGGCGAATCCGGGTCTGCCCCGCCTCGTGAGTGAGCGCGGCCAATGCCGCGGTCAGCGCCGCACGGTCGCCGAGCTCGGTGTCCCGATAGGTCGCCACCAGCATCAGGCGGGATCCGGACATACCACGGGCCAGGTGAACGAGCAGTCCCAGCGACCCGGCGTCGGCCCAGTGCAGATCGTCGAGCACGACGAGCAGCCCGCACGGCTCGGCGATCTCCCGCAGCCGCTCGGCGAACGCTTCGAATGCCTCGAATCGTGCAGTGGCCGAACCACTTTCGGTGCCACCGCCGGTCAGCGCGGGCGGCAGCCCGGCATCGAGCGCGCGGACGGCCTGGTGGAAGATCCAGTACGGCGGACTGCCTTCGTCATCGCTCGCCCGTCCCGAGGAAACCGGCAGACCGGCCGCCTCGGCGCGCGCCGCGATCTCCTGGGCGAGGCGGGTCTTGCCGATTCCCGGCTCGCCGGCGATCAGGACCACCTGACCGTGACCGGCGACCGCCTGGTCGAGACGGGCGGCGAGCAACTCCGACTCGCGCACCCGTCCGACGAAATCACCCATGCACGGCACGATATAGCCGACCAGTCGTTCCGGCGACGGCCACGTGCGCGGATGACGCGCAACGCTGCCGCACCGCAGGATCCATTGTCGCCCAAAGGGTCTTCGGGCGCAGGTGTCGAATCTCGGCGCAGCGGTTCACAGTCCGCGCCCTTGCGCTGGGCGATGCGAAAGGCAGGGACGCGAATTCAGCGCCGGATCAGCAATCGCGGCGCGAATTCACGGTGAGCCAGGAGATCTCGGGCAGATGCCGAACTCGCCGCGCTGGTCGACGATCCGCGCGCTCACACCGCCGCACACTCGGTGCGTACGGCGGAAGTCACCTGATCGCGACGACCATCGCGTCGTTGATCGACCGCCACGCCACGCCCGTCTCCAGAAACCCGGCTTCCCGCAACCGCAGGCAGTGCCACCCGATCGGATGTTCCTCGCCGCCACCGTGCCGGTCGAAAATCGCTCGGCTGCCCGCGTGTTCCTCGGCCAAGCCCGGGTCGCGGGCCACCGTCGCCCACCATTGCTCCCAATCCAGCGCACCCTCGACGCGGGCTTGCTCCTGGTGTGCGTTCTGGATGACCTCGTCGATGGCGTTGAGCATCGGCGTCTCCGGATCGGGCATGTGATCGGCGTTGAGAAACACTCCGCCCGGTCGAACCAGCTTCGCCAGATCGGTATACAGCCGCGTCACCGATTCGCTCGTCATCCAATGCGACGAAGTCGCGGTGAGCACGGCGTCGAACGGCTCGATCGGCAACGACTCCGTCCAGGCGGGATCGGCCAGATCAGCCGTCACGACCGTGATCCGCGAATCCCCGGCGAACGATCCACGGGCGATCGCCAGCATCGTCGGATCCACGTCGACCGCGACCGACCTCGCTCGCGGCATTCGCTCCAAAAGCCGTCGGCTGATGGTGCCCGTCCCACACGCCAGATCCAGCACGTGGGGCGTCGGCCCGACCGCGGCCGCCACCACATCCATCATCACCCGGAACCGTTCCTCGCGTTCGGGTAGATACAGCTCCTGCTGCCGATCCCAACTGCACTGCCACGATTCCCAGTCCACAACGCCTCCGTTTTCCAGAGCAAAGGTCTGCCGAACAGGTGGTATGCACAAACGCGGACGCAGCCGCCGAACAGTGGCCGACGGAATTTCGACTATCTCGCGCGACTCGCCGCCGGAAAGGACATCGAAGCGGATCTCGGCAGGGACAGTACACAGGTTTCGGCCGATCCCGCGTTCGCACTCGCCGGATCGCAGTGTCACCGTTTCACAAACCCTGGACCTGCACGATCGGCGAGGAATGCCGGATGTTCGATGTGCCCGCAGGCCCGATCAGCGATCGAACCGGACGCCGGCTCGGGTCAATCGATCGATGCACTGGTCACGAAGTTCGACGACGGTCGACTTGCTCAGCGCGCGAGCGGCCGGTGAACCGAGCAGGCGCATCAGGCGAGTGTGGAATTCCTTCGAAGAAAGGCCGAATCGCACGAAGGCTTCGTCGTCGTTGCCGCCGTAAGGGGCCCACTCGGTGGCGAATTCCAGGATGTCGTTCTCGTACGGGTTCGTCGCTGCCGACATCTGATAGTTGCCCATAGGCCCACTCCATTCTCTTGGCGTCACCGCACGCCGGGCGACTTCAGAATCGCGGCCGGTTCGACGGCTTCCGCGAGAGAGATTCGATTTCGAATCGAGTTTCGACTTTAGAAGTCGGGAGCGATGCTGTCAACAGCTCGCCGGCACATACTTCGGCATGGCCGAACAGTCCGCTGACCTGCGTCGCCGGGCAGGGCGCACCACTATTGGTCCCAGCTGACGCAGTCCGGCATCTTGGGCGATATCCGCAGGTAGAACCCGGCGATGGCCTATTGTCGGTCCGCATCGGTTGTGTTCGTTTCCTCATGTCGAAGGAGAGGCTGATCGATGAACGGTTCTGCATTTGCGCGTAGCGCGGTGGCGGCCGTGGCGGCCGCGATCGCCGTCGCCGGAGCCACCGGCACAGCCCTCGCCCACGTCACGGTGTCGGCGTCGGACGCTTCCAGGGGCGGATCGGCGGTATTGGTGTTCCGGGTACCGAACGAGTCGGCCGGCGGCAGCCCGACCGTCGGGTTGGCGGTGGAGATTCCCGGCGTCACGACCGTCGATACCGAGGCGACGCCGGGGTGGAAGTCCGCGGTGAACAAGGACTCCGGCCGAAACGTCACGACCGTCACCTGGACCGCGGATCCCGGCACGGGCATCGGGTCGGAGCAGTTCGGGCAGTTCTCTGTGCTGGCCAACGGCCTGCCCGACACCGAGAAACTGACCATGCCCGCCGTGCAGACCTACGCCGACGGGCAGGTCGTGCGCTGGGATCAGGACCCTGCCTCCGGCGACGAACCCGAGTTTCCGGCGCCCTCGTTGACGCTGCGGGACGGGCAGGGCGCGGGCCCGCACGACCACGGCGACATCCAGGCGACCGGCTCGGATACCGCATCCGAGCACGACACGACCGCCCGCTGGTTGGCCGGGATCGGCATCGTGCTCGGCGCGCTGGGCATCCTCGCGGTTCTCGGCATGGCGGTGCGCGGAAGGTCGTGATCGCAGTTCGGCTCAGAGCCCGAACGCGCCGCCTTCGACGAGGATGATCAGACCGAGTCCGATCAGGACGATCGGCACGATGACGTGTCCCCACCGCGACAGCGACCGCGCGATCAGCGGGTGCGAAGCGAACAGGCGCCCGGCGAAGCACCACACGGCGACCATCACGAGGAAAACGCTGGAGAACACGATCAGCCCGCCGTTGCCCGTGGTGGCGGGGTGGTGTACAGAGCGATACCGGTCGACGCCAACCCATTGAATCTCGGCCAATACGGTGAGGACTACCAGAACTCGATCGAGCACGGCGCCGCCAACCTGCGAGGCGAGTTGGAGCGCATCAACGCTGCCTGCGTAGGGCAATCGGTGCGGATCGTTCTCGCGGGCTCGGCCGCCTTCCAGAACGTGAAAGCTGTGTTCTATTTCGGGAATCCGGCGCGGATCGGTGGCCAGACGACGGAGGTACTCAACACCGACGGACTGGGGATACGCAGGCAGACAGGTGCGCCGCTGGCGGTCGATCCCGCCACCGATACGTGGATCTCGACGCACCCGGGAATGGTCACGTCGTTCTGCGCTGCTTTCGACGTCGTGTGCGATACCTCGGCAAACCTGAAACTGGCGCCGTTCCTGGGACCGAACAATGTCTTCAATGTTTCGATCGGCGTGTCCATCCACAACGGCTACTCGAGTCGCGATATGTCGTGTCACGCCCAGGGGCTACCCGCCGCAGGGCTGACCATCACCGCGACCGATTGCGCGGCGGCGCTGGCGCTCAACGCATTCGGCTATCCGGTGCCTTCGGGAAGCTTTCCCGAACCATCACCCGCGCCCGCCGTACGAGCCTTCCGTCCAGGCGCCGAAGTGTTCTGCATCGGCAAACTCACCGAGCCGAACAGCGAGCATCGGTGCGTCCTCCAGTCGACTCCGGTCGAGGTCGGCACCTTCACGACAGACGAGAGCCGTATCGGCGCAGTACGATTCACGGTGCCGACCGACATCGGCGAAGGCGAGCACCATCTCACGATCGTCTCGGCGAGCGGCAAGACCTACTCGGTAGCCTTCACCGTCTCGAGCTCAGCACCAGAAGTCGCCGACGGCTTCATCGCGGTCGACGCGAATGACATCGTGGAGATACCGCCGCCGACCACAACTCCACCGCCACCGTGCACAGGGTCCTTTTGCTAGGAGTGCAGCCGTCGGGAGGAGCGGGCTACCGGAGGTTCGTGGTAATCCGCGGTCGAGAAGGTATCGCCTAAATCCCCGCGGTGTCGGCGATTTCCCGCGCCTTGTGCACCAGGGCGTCTATTCGGGCGGCGGTGGGTGTGCCCGCGGCTGCTTTGTTCTGCGGCCGGTCCATCGCGCGGCGCATGACGCCCTCGCCTATGATCGCCAGTTTCCACAGCCCTAGTGCGTGCCAGTACTGCAAAGCCGCTGCGTCGCGGCCTGTCTCGGCCAGGTACAGCCGCGCCATCTCCGCGCGATCGGGAAACCCGTCCAGGGTCGACGGCGCGAAGTCGCCGCCTGTCGTCTCACCGGGCTCCGGCCAGTAGGTGAGCAGGCTGCCCATGTCCGCGAGCGGGTCACCCAGCGTCGACAGTTCCCAGTCCAGTACCGCCGCCACCTCGCCGGTCGCGTGGGAGAAGATGAGGTTGCGCAGGTGAAAGTCGCCGTGCACCAGGCTGATTTCGCGTTGCTCGGGAATGGCGGCGGCGAGTCGACGGGTGAGATCGTCCAGTTCTGGCAGGTCCCGTGTCTTGGACACGGCCCATTGCCCCGCCCATCGCCTGAGCTGGCGCTGTGCATAGGGCTTGTGGCTCGCCAATCCGTCGAGACCCACTTTCTCGAGGTCGACGGCGTGGATCTTCGCCAGGGCGCGCGGCAGTGTCAGGGCGATCTGCCGACGCTGCGGCGGTGTCAGCTCCTCGGCGGCATCCATCGTGTCGACGACCGGACCGTCGACGAACTCCATCAACACCAAAGGCACCTCGGCGAACTCGGAATCCTCTGTCACAGCGATGATTCGAGGGACGGGTACGCCGGTGCCTGCCAACGCCGCGATGATCCGCGCCTCACGCACCACATCGTGGGCCGAGGCCAGCAGATGACCCAGCGGTGGGCGACGCAGCACCCAGGCTCCGGCAGCGGCGTCGGTGACGCGGTAGGTGAGGTTCGACTGACCGAGACCGATCCGCTGAAAACGCAGTGGCGCCGCGTATTCGATGCCGAGTTCGGTGAACCACCGCGACACCGCCTCGGCGTCGACGCCGACGACTTCCCCGGTCTCAAGCATGCGCGATCGCCTCCGTCCGGAAAAGCTCGGCGTCGCCGAGGCGCTGGCCGCCGTCGATCACGAACGTCTCCCCTGTCACCCAGCTCGCCGCATCGGAGACGAGGAAGGCGATGGCGGAGCCGACGTCCTCGGGTTCCCCGATCCGCGACAACGCTATGGCCGAATTCAATTGGCTTTCCTGGTCTTTCCACAGCGCCTCGGCCAGCTTCGTGCGCACGACACCCGGCGCGATGGCATTGACCCGCACCCACAACGACAGTTCGAGCGCCAGTTGCTCGGTGAGGTGGATCAACGCGGCCTTCGACGCGGTCGGGAGACACCGGCACGGTGTCGCGACACTTGCTCGAACTCTCGATGGCGATGCGCACCGAGCTTGCTGTGAACCTGCACGTTGATCCTTTGTCTCTGACTCGAAATCGGTCGTTATCGCAGCGGTGCGCCCCACCGCACTTGCCGGCGCAAGTGGTTCTTGAGGAGCTTGCCGCCCGCGTTACGCGGCAATGCCTCGGTGACGACCGCGGCATATTGCGGAATCTTGAAGTCGGCGAGGTGGTTTCGGCAGTGTGCCAGGACGCCGTCGATATCGATCGGCGCCTGGTCGCCGTAGAGGACGGCGCCGACCTTCTCGCCCATCACGTCGTCGGGTACGGCGAGCACCGCGGCGTCGGCGACGCCGGGAGCCGAGAGCAGCACCGCCTCGACTTCGACGCTGGAGATGTTCTCGCCGCCGCGATTGATGATGTCCTTGATCCGGTCGACGATGTGGACACGTCCGGCGTCGTCGACCCGGACGACATCGCCGGTGTGCAGCCAGCCGTCCACGATCGTCTCCGCCGTGGCCTGCGCCCGATTCCAGTATCCGGCCGCCACATTGGCGCCACGGACCACCAGCTCGCCGGTGTTCGGGTCGTCGTCGATCGGCACGATGCCGAGGTCCACCGACGGCACCGCGTACCCCACGGAATCCGCGTGCTCGACCGCGTCCTGGTCCGGCAGGACGGTGATCAGCGACGCCGTCTCGGTCATGCCGTACCCGTTCATCACCGTCGCCCGCGGGAACGCCGCTTTCAGCGATCGCACCAGCGACGGCGCGATCGGGGCGCCGCCGTATCCGACCGTGCGGACCCCGGACACGTCGGCGTCGGCGAACCTGGGGTGACGAAGCAGCAGGGAATACACCGCGGGTACCGTCACCAGGAAGGAAATATGTTCGGCGGCAAGCGATTCGATCACAGTCGGCAGGTCCAGCGCGGGGAGGATCACCGAGGCGCCGCCGACGTACGCGGCGACCAGCAGTTGCGAATTGCACGCCGTCACATGGAACAGCGGCACGGAGATCAGCGTGCGCAGGGCAGGCCCGACCTCGCGGGACATGCCGAGGGACCGAATCATGTTCTCGGCGTTGGTGACGAAGGCCTCGTGCGTGGTCGGAACGCCCTTGGGGTGTCCGGTCGTGCCCGAGGTGTAGAAGAGGGCGGCTACATCGGTGGCGCGCAGACCCTCTGCCACATAGGGGTCGCCGTCCGGCAGTGGGGTGCCGGACGCCAGATCGACTGTCACGCCTGCGTCGTCGAGGACGAACTCGACCTCCGGTTGCGCCGACCGCGTATTGACCGGCACCGCGATGCCGCCCGCCATGATCGTGCCCCAGAAGGCGAGAACCCAGTTCGTCCCCGCCGGATACCGCAGGGCCACCCGGTCTCCGCGCTGAATCCCCAGGGCCCGCAGCCCACCGGCCACTCGCGACGCGCGCTCCCAGAGCTGCGCGTAGGTCAGCCGATCACCGCCGATCTCGGCGATCGCCTCGGCATCGGGTCGCGCGTCGACGTGCGCCCGCACCATGTCGAGCAGCGTCGCGGGCACACCCGCGTAGTGCGTGACGCCGTTCGCGTCTCGCGTCGAACCCCATCGCTCGAAAGGATTGCGCGAGCGCGTGATTTCGATGACTGCACCGGTCATTGGGCGGCCTCCGTGCGGCGGCGCGGAGTGGCTACGAGCATCGTGATGGTCTTTCCTCTGGAAACTTCGGGATCTGGGGGCGCCGGAGGTCACCGACCCCTGGCGTTGTCAGGAATGCCGGGCTACAGCACGGCCTCGACGATCTCGGAGCGTGGAGTGCCGACACGCTCGAGGGCGTTGTAGAACGCCTTCGGGTCGGCCCAGTCCTCGGGGGCGAACGCGCCTGCGCGCGTGCCGTTCTCGTCGATCGCCAGCACCATGAACGCGGCGCAGGCAGTCCCGGTCAAGGCGCCCATGCTGCGCACGGCGTACGTTTCCGGGCCGCTGATCGGCGTGCGCCGGACAGCCACCGCGGGCATCCCGTTCCGGGTACCGGTGACGCGGGCCAGCAGGCCGCCTTCCCAACGATAGGTGCGCCGCACGGCCGATTTCAGGAGGAACTCGACCAACGTGCCCGCCCCGCTCTCCTTGCGGCGGACCTGGCCGAGCATCCCGCCCAGCGCGTAACGCAAGGCCTTGGCATTGGTGAAGTAGCGGTTCTTCAGGATGTCCAGGATGAAGTCGACCGCCTCGTCCGCGGTCAGCTTGCCTTCGTGCACGGCCAGGCCCAGACCGCGGGCAATGCCGTTGAACGGTGCGGGCGCGAGGCCGCCGATACAGCGGATGCGCTTGGCCTCCGGATAGCGGCGGGGCAGGGTGACGGGCTCTGGGTGCGCGGTCTCGTACAGCAGGACCTCGCCGATGCCGCCCATCTGCACGATGCCGGTCTCGACGTAGCTCTCGTGCGTGGCCGGGCCACCGTTCTCCCAGGTCAGGCACGGCCCGGCGGAGATGTGCATGAGGTGATGGAGCACCGCCCGGCCCACATCGGGCCGCTCGTCGCCGACGAGCCAGCCCACCTCGATGTTCTCGACGGTGTCGAGCTCGGCGGCGGCGTCGGCCACCAGCACGTTGCTCATCCCCGGCGAAGCGCCGCAGCCGACGTAGATCGGGATGCCCGCCGCCTTCGCCTTCTCGTGCAGCGACAGCGCGTGCTCGGTGCTCTCGACATCGTCGTCGAAATCGAGGTACGGCACCTTGGCCTCGAGGCACGCTTCGATCACCGGGCTGGAAGTCCGGATGTAAGGCCCGGCGCCCAGCACGACGAGCGCCGCGCCGTCGATCGCCGCGCGGAGGTCCTTCTGATCGAACAGATCCAGCCGCCGGATGGTGGCACGCCCGGCGGGCAGTCGCTTGGCCAGCGGCTCGAGAATCTCGGGCCGGATATCGGTGAGGACCAACTCCCCATCGCCGTCCGCCTTGGCGAAGCGCTCGATGGCCACCCGGCACATCTCGCCCGCGGCGCCGATGAAGACGACCCGCCGCGGCGCCGCGCCGCCACCCTGCTCCGCCGCCGCGCGTCGGCCCTTGCGCGCGGTCATGCGATCACCTGGGCAAGGCCGCGACCGGTCAGCGCATTGTCATAACAGTTGGCCATTGGCCCGCTCCGTTCTCTTTGGCATCGCCGTACAGAAGGCGATTGTCGAATTGCGATCGGCTCGACGGCCTGCGCGAGAGAATTCGATGTCGAATAGAGTTCGAGTTTAGGAAAAATGCGTGACGCTGTCAACAGTTGTCGGTTCAGGCCCGGACGACGGTGCAGGCCCGGACACTTCGCACTCATGAGCGCCGGGCGCTGATCCCCATCAATGCACGCGGCGAGCGGATCCTCGCGTCAGCCCTGCGACGCGTAGGGCCTCACGTCAGTCTTACGGCGCGTAGGTCTCGACGTAGGCGGTGACGAGTCGTCGCGCCTCGTCGATCGTCGCATCGTCCCCGGTCGGGGAACGCCGGAACGCCACGTCGAAGAGTCGGTCACCGGCCTCGAAGGCCAGCTCCAGGACGAACTGCGGGGTGTCGGCACGGATCAGGTTCCGCTCGATGAGCAAGCGCCAGAGCTGCGCCGCCTGCGACACGTCGAACGCGCGTGCCAGTTCGCTGAGTGTCGAGCTGCGTCCTGGGTACCAGAGCTCGACGAAACTCGGGTGCTCGCGAAAGTAGGCGAGCAGCACGTCGATGACCGCGTCGCAAGCCTCGCGCACAGTACGCGACTCGGCGCGGTCCAGTGTCGCGGCGAGGCGCTCGTCGAGCTCGCGCACATAGCGCTGCGCGAGCTCGGCGTCGACTTGATGCCGGTCGGCGAAGTAGTGATACACGGACGCGATCGGGATGCCCGCCCGCTCGCCGATCGCCTTGAGGGTGGCGGCCTCGTAGCCCTGTTCGACGAGCAGCGCCTCGGCCGCGTCCAGGATGGCCTGCACGCGCTCGACTCCGCGCCGCTGCACTGGAGCGGGGCGAGCGGATGCCCGCGACGTCGGCCGGTTATCGAACACGATTCGAAATCGTAACAGTCGCGCGAACGAGATCGCGTTCGCGCTGATCAAACCCGTGTCAGAACCCGGGGACCGATCTGATGGGCGAGTTCGAGAGCCAGTTCGACCGCCAGCCTGCGCTCGCCGGGCTGGTGGCCGAGCAGCTCGGTCGCGCGGGCGATGCGCTGCAACACCGTGTTGCGGTGCGTGTGCAGGCGAGCGGCGGCGCGAGGCCCGTTCTCGGCTTCGTCGAGGAAGACCCGGAGGGTCTCGCGCAAGCGCGCCGCGCCCGGTGTGTCCGCGGCGAGCGGGCCGAGTGTCGCCGCGACGAATTCGGCCGCGCGATCATTGTTCTGCGCGGCCAGCGCGGTGACCTCCAGGTCACGGTAGAGCGCGAGCCGAGCGCCGCCCGGGTGCCCCGCGAGCAGATTGTGGATGGCCAGAGCCGCGTCGTGCGAGCGGCGGAACCCGGTGATGCCAGGACGCGTGGGGCCGACGGCGACGCGAATGTTCGGTTGCACTCGGTCGAGCGCATCGCGCAGCGCGTCGACCACGGGATCGGAGTCGGTACCCAGCCAGGCCCAGAGCGCGGAAGCACCGGCGGACATCGTGAGCGGAGTCCGCGCCCCGGCGGAACGCGCCAGCCCGGTGGCGGCGGACTCCAGCGCACCCTGGATCTCACCGGGCGGCTGCGCCCACAGCACGAGCGCGGTGTGCAGACGGCCGAGCTCGTATCCCAGCCGCTCGCCCGCCCGCCTGCTGTCGATCGGCGCGCCGTCGAGGATCAGCCGGACGGTCTCGGTGCGCCGCGCGAGCGCACCGCCGAGCACCTCCTCGCGCTCGCGCTGCGCGGCGGCGATGACCCGGCCTATGACGCGGTCGACGTACTCGAACATGCGCTGCGACGAGATCTCCAGGAGCTGCACGAGCAGCGGGCCCGACGGGACGACGCGGGTGGCGTGCGCCATGTACCGCCGCCAGGCGATGTTCTGCCCGCGCCGGTAGGACTGGAAGATCACGTCGAGGTCGATGCCGCGCCGGGCGACGGTGCGGGCGACGTCGAGCGCCTCGGGTGGGACGTCGCTCGGCAACGGCCCGGCGTCGCGGCGGGCGAACGTGGTCAGCAGGCGTACGGCGTTGGCGCGATTGCTCGCCGACATGTCCGCGATGAGCGCCGCGTCGGCGCCCACCATCGGCGTCAGTTCGATTTCCGCGGCGTCCATCTCGGCGACCAGTTCGTCGACGTCGGCCAGCATCAACTCGGCCACGTCGCCCATGAGCTCGACGATCTCGGGCGGCAACGTCGGATCGCTCATGACCTTCAGTGTGCCACCGCACATATTTCGAAACAAAGCCTAGGCGAAGTGACATACCGAAGGGACGTCTCCGGACCTAGCGTGAACCGCATCACAACCCCGCCCTTCCCGCGGCCAGGAGAAGATCAGTGACGATCGCGACCATCAGCCATACCCAGACCGCCGATTTCGATGTGTTGATCATCGGCGCCGGAATTTCCGGTATCGGCGCTGCCTATCACTTGAAAACCCGCCGCCCCGGCACGTCGTTCGCCGTCCTGGAGGGCCGCGACTCGATCGGCGGCACCTGGAGCCTGTTCCAGTACCCCGGCATCCGATCGGACTCGGACATGCCCACCTACGGTTTCAGCTTCAAGCCGTGGACACATCGCAAGTCGATCGCCGACGGGCACCTCATCCTGGACTACCTGCGGGAGACCGTCGCCGAGAACGGGCTGACGGACCATATCCGTTTCGGCCACCGGGTGATCGGCGCAGAGTTCTCCTCGGCCACCGGGCTGTGGACCGTGACCGCACAGCACTCCGGCAGCGACGAGACGACGCGATTCACCGCACGATTCCTGCTCCTCGGCACCGGGATCTACGACCACCAGACGGGTTTCACGCCCGAGTTCACCGGTGTCGAGGACTTCGACGGCCGACTCGTCCACCCCCAGCATTGGCCGCAAGATCTGGACTACACCGGTAAGCGCGTGGTCGTGATCGGCAGCGGCGCGACGGCCGTGACGCTCATCCCGTCGATGGCAGGCAAGACGAGCCACATCACCATGCTGCAACGCTCGCCGAGCTATGTGTTCTCGCTTCCGGCCGAGGACGTCACCGCCGGCGCGCTGAACAAGGCGCTCGGCCACGAGCGCGCCTACCGGATCATCCGGCGCAAGAACATCATGATCTCCCGCGCGATCTACAAGGCGTGCCACCGCGCTCCGAGGTTGGCGCGCAAGCTGCTGATCGCCGCCGTGCGCAGGCAGCTGCCCGCCCATTTCGACGTCGACACGCACTTCACCCCGCGCTACAACCCGTGGGAGCAGCGCCTGTGCATGGTGCCCAATGGCGACCTGTTCAAGACGCTCTCGACCGGACGGGCTTCGGTGGTCACCGACCGGATCGCCCGGTTCACCAAGACGGGCATTCTGCTGGAGTCGGGCCAGGAATTGGCCGCCGATATCGTCGTGACGGCAACCGGTTTCTCCATGTCGCCCCTTGGCAAGATCCGGTTCGAGGTCGACGGACGGCAGGTGAATCTGCCGGACACGACCGTCTACAAGTCGATGATGCTCTCCGGGGTGCCCAACCTCGCATTCGTCGTCGGCTACACCAATATCTCCTGGACACTCAAGGTCGATCTGGTCTGCGAGCACTTCTGCCGCTTGCTCGATCACATGGACTCCCACGGCTACCGCACAGTCGAGCCGGTCCTGACCGACCCGCACATGGAGCGCGTACCGCTCGTGCACGACTTGAGCTCGGGCTATGTCCAGCGGGGAATCGCGCAGTTCCCGAAGGCCGGGACCAAAGGCTCGTGGACGGTCGAGATGGCCTACGAAGACGATGCCGAGCGGCTGCGTGAGGGTCCGGTCGAGGACAGCGCGCTGCGATTCACCGCCGCCGCGCCCGCTCTGTCGGCGTCCGCCCAGGAAGGAACGCGATGAAGAAGAACGAGATCTCCTTCACCAGCCACGGCGTCCGCTGTGCGGCCTGGCATCTCACCGCGGGCAGAGACACCGCGGGCGGTCGCCCCTGCGTGGTCATGGCACACGGCTTCGGCGGCACCCGCGACACCGGCCTGCTCGGCTATGCCGAGTCCTTCGCCGACGCCGGTTTCGACGTGCTCGTCTTCGACTACCGGGGCTTCGGCGACTCCGAAGGCACACCGCGCCAAGATGTTTCGGTCCGTCGGCAGCGCGAGGACTATCACGCGGCCATCGCGGCGGCCCGGCATCTGCCCGGCGTCGACCCGGACCGGATCGCGCTGTGGGGCACCTCGTACTCCGGCGGTCACGCCATCGCGGTCGCGGCGCAGGACCGGCGTATCGCCGCGATCGTCTCGCTGACACCGGCGACGGACGGACTCGCCACCTTGGCCCATCTCGTGCGTCAGGGAGGGGTCGGCCGACTCGCGCGGGCGGCCGGACACGGGCTGCTCGATGTCGCCCGTGTCCTCGTGAAGCTGTCACCGCATCACGTACCGATCGTCGGGCAGCCCGGGTCGGCGGCGATGATGAGCACCCCCGGCGCCGAGGAGGCCTGCCTCTCGATGGCCGGGCCGACCTGGCGCAACGAGGTGTGCGCGCGCACCGCGCTCGAGGTCGGGTTGAACCGGCCGACCACCTTCGCGCGCCGCGTGCCGTGCCCGATGCTGATGCAGGTCGGCACGAACGATCGTGTCGCGCCGCCGGACGCGGCCCGCCGGACCGCCGCGAAGGCCGGACAGCTGGCCCAACTGAGCGAGTACCCCGTCGACCACTTCGACGTCTACCAAGGTCCGTTCCAGCAGCGAGTCCTGGCCGACCAGCTCGATTTCCTCACGCGCGTCCTCGATCCGTCGTACACCGGAGCGCGGGTGCGGTACCGCGAAGTCATTTGATTCTTTCATCATGAATCTAGAGATTCGTCTTTATTGATGATATCGTCACAAAGAGAGGCGGTGTGACCTGGGACATGTCGGCCGACGGCACCCTCGGCAGTTCCGGCCGAGGGCCCGGCACCTGTAGCGTCGCGGAGTCGTGCAGGCACCACGTCGCCTCGCTCGTCGGCAGCGCAGGAAGGAATCGACGTGTCGAGCAACCGCATCGACGTGCATCAACACTTGATCCCGCCCGTCTACCTAGCGGCCTTGCGAGCGCACGGCATCGACGCGGCCGGCGGCCGTGAGCTGCCCGAATGGACGCCGGAGGCGGCGCTCGGGTTGATGTCGGAGGCGGGCATCGCGTCCGCCGTTCTCTCGGTGTCGACTCCCGGCACCGCGTTCCTCGCCGATACCGCCGAGGCCGCGGAACTCGCCCGCGCGGTCAACGACTACACCGCGAAACTCGCCGCCGATCACCCGGAGCGCTTCGGCTTCTTCGCCACGCTGCCGATGCCCGATGTGGCCGCGGCCGCCACCGAGGCCCGACGGGCCCTGGACGATCTGGCGGCCGACGGCGTCGTCCTCCTGGGCAATGCACGGGGAACCTACCTCGGCGCGGAAGGGCAGGACGAGCTGTTCCGCGTCCTCGACGACCGCTCGGCGGTGGTCCTCGTCCATCCCGCGGACCTGCCCGCCGAGACGGTGCCCGGCATCCCACCCTTCGCCGCGGACTTCCTGCTCGACACGACGCGCGCGGCGTATCTATTGGTGCGCAACGGAATCCGCCGCCGCTACCCCAACATTCGCTTCATCCTCGGCCATGCGGGCGGCTTCGTCCCGTTCGCCTCCCACCGCATGGCGTTGAGCATCGTCAACCAGACCGGCGCGAGTCCCGTGGACGTCCTCGACGACTTCGCGAGCTTCTATTTCGACACCGCGCTGTCCGCCAGCGCCGCCGCGCTGCCGAGCCTGCTCGCCTTCGCCGAGCCCGGGCACGTCCTGTACGGCAGCGATTGGCCGTTCGCCCCCGCACCCGCGGTGCACTACTTCAATGCCGGGCTCCACGAATACCCGCACCTCGACGAGACCGCCCGCCGCGGCATCGAGCGCACGAACGCGGCCGCGCTGTTTCCCCGGCTCGGTGGTGCGGCGCCGCTGCCGGAAGCGCCATTGCTCACCAGGGCGCGGCGGCACCTGAAGCAACGCGCGTTCCGCGCCGTCGCGCGGGCCGCGACCAAGCGCTGAGTCCTACCGGTGCGCGACCTCGGCTAGTCCACGGCAGCGGCGAGGAAGGCGCGCACGTCGGGGGCGGCGATCGGGATGATGCTGTCGTGACCGGCGTCGTAGCTGTGGAAGTCGACCTCAACGCCATTGATCAGCAGACCGGTGAGCAGGGTGAAGACGAGCGGATACGGCAGGGTCTCGTCGTGCGTTCCGTGCCCGAGGAACAGCGGGCCGTGGTAGCCCGCTACCGGCAGCCGCAGATAGTCCTGGAACGGTGCGGTCAGCTCACCGAGGGGTTGTGAGACGAGCTCGCTGATCGAGAGGTGCTCGGTCCGCTCGTCGAGCTCTGGGCTGCACAGGGTTTCGGCGAGCGCGACGGTGCGGCGCCCGAGTTCGGTGAGGTAACCGTCGACGTCCAGGTCGGGTCGCAGGTCGCGGAATCCGGCGATGGCCATCACGAACAGCGAAGTGGGAGCAGGGATCGGCGGCATCTGCGGGCCGATCAGGCCGACGACCGCGTCGATCTGGGGCGGCGCGCTGGTGGCGACTGTGCCGCGATAGTCGAGTTCTGGCGCATAGCTCTTCGCCCGCGGCGCCGTGT
This sequence comes from Nocardia sp. bgisy134, assembly GCF_057708325.1. Lineage (NCBI taxonomy): Bacteria > Bacillati > Actinomycetota > Actinomycetes > Mycobacteriales > Nocardiaceae > Nocardia > Nocardia sp. bgisy134. The sequence continues at coordinate 186,887 of NZ_JBYIRW010000001.1, read as the reverse complement.
TCAATGCCGCGTGCGCGCCCTGCGAATGGCCTTGCGCCAGCCAGACTGGGCCGATCGCGGGATAGAGCTCGCGCGCCGCACGCACGATGTCGATCACGGCGTTCGCTTCACCGCCGCTGTCGAGGTAGTTCGGCAGCCCCTCGGTGCCGAGCCCGATGTAGTCGCTCGCGACCACCGCGAAGCCGTCGGCCAGCAGGCCGGCGAGGTAGGCCGACTCCGGTGCGGGCCGTCCCAAGACGGTGGGCGCGCACTGGTCGCCCAGGCCGTTGGAGCCGTGTCCCCAGGAGATCGTCGGCCAGCCACCGGGCGGAGGCGAACCCTCGGGGACGAAGACTGCCCCGGAGCTCAGCCGAGGCCGGTCGCGCGAATCAGCTGTCCAATAGGTGACTTTCGTCGACGCCGCCGATCCCGGGAGCCGCTGGGATTCGGGGAGCAGCTCGGTCGCGACGACCGAGCCGGGGGACGGCGGCGTATCGGCCGTCGCGATCGCCGGCAGGGCCGCGAGCGCCAACGCCGACGCGAGCATGACGGCGAATCGCCTCGTCGACGCGCGGAGGGTTGGTTCGCGTTGACCGAAAGTTCTTGGCATGACTGGCATTGTCGTGATCTCCGATCGCTCCGGCAGGTCGACTGCGGCGATGGATATATCAAATACGGACCCGCCCAGCGTTACTCGACGATGCATGCGTGTGCCGGTTCCCACAGCGATCGCACTCGACGACGCTGCAAGGACTTCTTCAGCGTTTGCCCGGCGCCGACCCCTGACGTGCTGGATCATGCTCTGCGACTACTGAGCCCGCGGGGCTGTCAGCGGACTGTCGGTGCGCTGTCAGCGGCGGCGGTCATTGTCTTTCTTGTCAGCCGGAAACAACGAGATCCGGCGCCAACACAAGGAGAAGAACGATGTCGCACAACACCCTCTCGGACCTGGTCGCCGCCCGCATGGAGACCGCCGGCGCGAAGGCCGATCAGCGGATGGCCTCGGCGGAGGCGGCGCAGGCGCGATCCGGTCTGCGGATCGAGGAGGCCCAGGGTTTCGTCCGGCCGACCAAGCAGGAGATCGCGCAGGTGCGGGCCGAGGCGCGGGCGCAGGGCAAGCAGCTGGCCGACGACCTCCGGGCGCGGGGCGCCGCGCTGAAGGCCGGACGATAGACCGTGGGCGGCGGGATCGGCGGACGGGTACGCACCCCGGCCGATCCCGCCGATCCTCACAGCCAGACGCGCAGCGCCTCCGCGATCCGTCGCAGCGCACCGTCGGTGGTCATACGCCAGTGCGTGGCGTCCACCGTGTGGTTGTGCACGGCGCCGGTGATCGCCCCGTGCCAGGTCGACGCGCCGTCGGATCCCGTCGAATCGTCCTGGGCGGCGGTGAAATACACGAGGTCACCCTCGAACGGTCGCGGGCGGTAGGCCGCGGCCACGGCCGCCGACGCACCGGCGGCGTCCACCACTCGTTCGATCCGCGCGGTCCCGAAGGAGGCGAACGGTTCGGGCATGGCGCTCAACCGCTCGGCCAGCCGCGGCAGATCCACCGTGTCGTCCAGGTCGAAATCCACAACTCCATCGCCGAGCAGTCCGCCGAGCAGTTCCGGCACCGGCACCGCGCCGGACAGGTCCGCGCCCATGCGCAGGTGGCTGTCCAGCATGCCGAGCAGCGCCACCCGTTCACCCTCGCCCTGGAGCCGCACGGCCATGGCGTGCGCCAGCACGCCGCCGAGCGACCAGCCCAGCAGGTGGTAGGGCCCTTCCGGCTGCACGGCGCGGATCTGCTCGACGTAGAGCCGTGCCCAGTCCTCGATCGAATCGGGAAGGGGGTCGGCGGAACTCAAGGCGGGTGACTGGAGTCCGTAGAGTGGCCGGTCCGCGTCCACGTGCGCGGCGAGTCCGGCGAACGACCAGGCGATGCCGCCGATCGGGTGGACGCAGAACAGCGGCTCGGCGGCGCCGGAGGTCCGCAGCGGTAGCAGCACATCGAAGGCCGCGCCCGCGCTGTCGGCGCCGCCCGCGCGCAGCTCGGCGGCGATGCCCGCCGGAGTGGGCGCGGTGAACACCCACATCACCGGGACCGTCGTGCCGACCGCCTCGCTCAGCCGCGCGGTCAGCGCGGTCGCGATCAGCGAGTTGCCGCCCAGCTCGAAGAAGTTGTCGTCCAGCCCGATCCGATCGCGGCGCAGCACGGCCGCGAACACCGCGCAGACGGTGGTCTCCAGCGCCGTCGACGGTGCGCGATAGGCGCGGGCGGCGAATTCCGGTTCCGGCAGCGCCGCGCGGTCGAGTTTGCCCACCGACGTCAACGGCACGTCGTCGAGGACGACGATCACCGTGGGCGCCATGTGCGCGGGCAAGATTCGCGCCGCCCATTCGGTCAGCCGATCCGGATCGATGGCCCGGCCAGGAGCCGCCACCACGTACGACACCAGAACCGTTGCCCCGGCGGAATTCTCCCGGCCGACGGTGACGGCGAAGTCCACGTCCGCGTGCTCGGCGAGCACCGCGTCGATCTCCCCCAGCTCGATGCGGAAGCCGCGGATCTTCACCTGGAAATCGGTGCGGCCTCGATACTCCAACTCCCCCATCGCATTCCACGCGACGAGGTCACCGGTGCGGTACATCCGCGCACCCGGCTCGAAGGGGTTCGCGACGAATCGCTCCGCCGTCAGATCCACCCGGCCGAAGTATCCGCGGGCCAGCTGCGCACCCGCCACATAGAGCTCGCCCGGCACACCGACCGGCACCGGCCGCAATCGCGAATCCAGCACGTACACCTGACTGTTCCAGACCGGAGCGCCGATCGGCACGTCCGCCTCGTCGGCCGGGCACACCGCGTGGCTGGTGATCGACACCGCCGCCTCGGTCGGACCGTACACATCGAACAACGCGGTTCCCGGCGCCGCCGCCGCGAACCGGCGCGCGAGTGCGGCGGGCAAGGTCTCGCCGATGGCCAGCACCCGGCGCAGCGAATCCGGCAACGGGCCGGTCAGCAGGGCGTCCAGCATCGACGGCACCGTGTGCAGCGTGGTGACGCCCTCGCGCGCCATGAGCCCGTTCAGGTGCGCCGGGTCCCGATGACCATCGGGTGCGGCGATCACCAACCGGCCGCCGCACGTCGCCGCCGACCAGAACTCCCACACGGACAGGTCGAAGGTCGCCGCCGTCTTCAACAGCACCGCGTCGTCGTCGGTCATCTTGAATTCGGCTGTCTTCCAGCGCAACTGGTTCACGATCGCACCGTGGGACACGGCGACGCCCTTCGGGCGCCCGGTGGAGCCGGATGTGAAGATCACATACGCCGTGTGCTCGGCGCGCAACGGCGCGATGCGGTCCGCGTCCGTGATCACCGAAGCGTCCACCCCGGACAGATCGACCCGATCCAGACGCACCACCGGCGCGACCGAGGTGGCGAAATCCGTGTCGGCATCGGTCAGTACGCAGATCGGGGCCGCCGTCTCCAGGATGTACTCCGAACGCCGCGCGGGCTGATCCGGATCCACCGGCACGTACGCGCCGCCCGCCTTGCTCACCGCGTACATCGCGACGACCAGATCCACCGAACGCCGGATGGCGAGCGCCACCCGCGATTCCGGACGGACGCCGAGCGAGATCAAATGCCGCGCAAGACGATTGACGCGCGCATCCAGTTCCGCATAGCTCGATCGCATACCGTCGGCGGTGACCAGCGCCACCGCGTCCGGAGCTGCGGCGACGGTGGCGTCGAGCAGGGACACCAGCGTGGCGCTCGTGTCCAGCGGATGGGCGGTGTCGTTCCAGGCCGTGAGAATCCGAGCGCGCTCGCGCGGCACCAGCAGCTCGAGCGCACCGACCGGCGCCGTCGCGTCCGCGACCACCGCGCCCAGCAGCCGGACGAACCGGTCCGCGAAACCACGCACCGTCGCCTCGTCGAACAGATCCGCGGCGTAGGTCAGGAAGCCGCCGATACCCGTGGGCGCGCCCTGCTCGTCATAGCCGTCCGCCACGATGACGTGCAGATCGAACTGCGACAGCCGCCGATCCGTTTCCCACGCGGCGACCGTCAAGCCCGGCAGTTCCATGCGGACCTCGGCCAGATTCTGGAACGACAGACCCACCTGGAACAGCGGATGCCGGGCGGTGGAACGCGCCGGATCGAGCACCTCGACCAGGCGCTCGAACGGCACGTCCGCGTGGGCGAAGGCCTGTAGATCGGCGTCGCGCTGACGCTCGAGCAATTCCGTGAAGCTCGCGTCCGGGTCCACCCGGGTGCGGAACACCAGCGTGTTGACGAACATGCCGATCAGATCGTCCAGCACCGCGTCACCGCGACCCGCCACCGGCGTGCCGATCGCGATGTCGTCGGTGCCCGACAGCCGGGCCAGCAGCACAGCCAACGCGGTGTGCACGACCATGAACAGCGTCGCGCCCCGCGCCCGCGCCAGCTCCGCGAGCGCCGCGTGGGTGGACGGCTCGATGCGCAGCGGCACGCGGCCGCCCGCGAAGGACTGCACCGCGGGCCGCGGCCGATCCCTCGGCAGTTCCAGCTGATCCGGCAGGTCGGCGAGCGCCTGCCGCCAGTAGGCGATCTGCTCGGCCGCCACCGACCCCGGCTCGTCCTCGCGACCGAGCAACGCGCGCTGCCACAGCGCGTAGTCCGCGTACTGCACCGCCAGCGGCGCCCACCGCGGTTCCTGCCCCAGCGCACGGGCCGCGTAGGCGGCCGCCAGATCACGGGTCAGCGGGCCGCCCGAGAAACCGTCGCCGGAGATGTGGTGGATCACCATGGCCAAGACGAACTCGCGGGTGCCTGCCTGGAGAAGGACGGCGTGTACGGGCACCTCGCGGGTGACGTCGAAGACCGTCGAAAGCACCTCCGCCGCAGCAGATTCGAGATCGGCGACCGGCCGTACCCGCAGCGGCGGCACATCGGGGTGGTCGGGTGGCAGGACGACCTGCACCGGTCCGCCCTCGAGCTGCGGATACACCGTGCGCAGGATCTCGTGTCGCGCGACGAGATCGGCGAACGCCCGCCGCAACGCGTCGACATCGAGGTCGCCGGTCAGGCGGATCGCGACCGGAATGTTGTAAGCGGCCGACGCCGTGTCGAACCTGTTGAGGAACCACATCCGCCGCTGGGCGGGCGACAGCGGAACACGTTCCGGCCGCTGGCCCGCCACCAGGGCGGGACGGCCTCCGGCGCCGGTCAGCTTCGCCACCTCGCGGGCGAAACCCGCGACGGTGGGTGCGGCGAACAGCAGCCGCACCGGAACCCTGGCGTCCACCGCCGCGCCGAGGCGCGCGGTCACCCTGGTGGCCAGCAGCGAGTTGCCGCCCAGCTCGAAGAAGTCGTCGTCCGCGCCGATCCGGTCGGCGCCGAGCACCTCGGCGAGCACCGAGGCGACCGTCCGCTCCAGTTCCGTGGCCGGTTCCCGGTAGGCGCGGGCCGCGAACTCCGGTTCCGGAAGGGCATTTCGGTCGAGTTTGCCGACCGCGGTCCGCGGAAACTCGTCGAGCACTACAACCGCCGCGGGCACCATGTGCGACGGAAGCGTCCGCGCGGCCCACCCCACCAGCCGGTCGGATTCGATGTCGCGACCGGTCACGTACGAGACCAGAACCGTTGCTCCGCTGGAATTCTCACGCCCCACGGTCACCGCGTACTCGACATCGGGATGACCGGCGAGCACCGCGTCGATCTCGCCGAGCTCGATGCGGAAGCCGCGGATCTTCACCTGGAAGTCGGTGCGGCCCAGGCATTCCAGCTCCCAGCCACTCGATTCGGCGGCGGGCACCCACCGGACCAGGTCGCCGGTCCGGTACATCCGGTGGCCGGGCAGCCACGGATGCGCGACGAAACGTTCCGCCGTCGCACCGACGCGTCCGTGATAGCCGCGCGCGAGCGCCGGACCCGCCAGATACAGCTCGCCCGCAACGCCCGCCGGTACCGGATGCAATCGCTCGTCGAGCACCATGGCACCCACGCCCGGGACCGGGCGGCCGATCGTGACGCGTTGTCCCGCGGCCAGAGTCGTGTAGGTAGCGCCGATCGTCGCCTCGGTCGGGCCGTAGCCGTTGATGAATCGGCGACCCGGCTGCCACCTGGCCACCAGTTCAGGGGTGGTGGCCTCGCCACCGGCGGACACCACGGCCAAGTCGTCCAGCCCGCGCGGGTCGACGGTGCCGAGCAGGGCGGGCGTGATGATCGTGTGCGTCACCCGCTCGGCGCGCAGCAGTTCGCGCAGTTCCGCGCCGCCGACGGTGTCCGGGGGCGCGATCACCAGCGTGGCCCCGCTGTGGAAGGCGCTGGACAGCTCCTCCACCGATTGGTCGAAACTCGGCGAACACACATGCAGCATCCGGTGTTCCGGCGCGAGCCGGAGCATGTCGACCGTGTAGCCGACCAGTCCGCCGAGCCCGGCGTGCGTGACGGCGACGCCCTTGGGCAGACCCGTCGATCCCGACGTGTAGATCACATACGCCGGATGCGACATGCGCAGCGGCGCGCGCCGGTCCGTGTCGTTCAGCGCCGCGGCCGAAGTCGCGGCGCAGCGAGTTAGTACCGCGGGATCGTCCAGCACCAGCCAGTCCACGGTGCCGGACAGGCCGGCGGCTTCGTCCGCGACGGTGATGCCCATCGCCGCACCGGAATCGGCGACCATGTAGCGCACCCGTTCCACCGGATAGGTCGGATCGACCGGCAGGTACGCGCCACCGGCCTTGGCGACGGCCCACACCGCGACGACCATCCCGTAGGAGCGCCGCATCGCCAACGCGACAACGGTTTCCGGCGCGACGCCGCGCTCGATCAGGACGCGCGCCAGCCGCGAGGACGACTCGTCGAGTTCGCCGTAGGTGTAGGACCGCCCCGCGTCGCGCACGGCGATCCGGTTACGACCGAAGCGGACGCCACGGACCAGCAGTTCCGGCAGCGTGCCGACCGCGGCCGGACAGCCGCCACCCATCCGGGTCAACCGCTCGTACTCGTCCGCGGCCAGCAGCGGCAGATCACCGACCGGCAAGTAGGGCCGGTCCGCGAGTGCGGTCAGCACTCGAACGAACCGCTGCGCGAACGCATCCGCGTCGAAGTCGCCGAAACGATCACGGGCATAGCACATCTCGCCACGGACTCCGAAGGCGTCGTCCGTCAGCGAGAGGGCGAGATCCCCCACCGCTTCCGCGGGTCCGTGGAACGACAGCGCCGCCTGGAACAGCGGATGCCGAGCCGACGACCGCCGCACGCCGAGCAAATCGACCAGGTCGTCGAACGGAATGCCCGAGTGCGCGAAGCCCTCCAGCTCGACCCGGTGCGCGTCCGGCAGGAGGTCGACGAAACGCGCGCGCCGATCCACCTTGGTGCGCAACACCAGTTCGGCGCACCGGCCGTCCCGCACGGGCGATCCGATCGCGATGTCGTCGACGCCGGACAGCCGTGCCAGCAGCGCCGCCAATGCCGTGCGCACGACCGCCGACCAGGTCACCCCTTCCGCGTCCGCGAGCAGGCGCAGACCACGCTGCGTCTCGTCGGATAGCCAGAAGTCCACTCGCCCACGATCATTCGAATGCGTTGTGGTCGGCCCGGCTGCGGGCAACTCCAGTTCGGGCAAGCCCGCCAATGCGGTGCGCCAGTACCGGGATCGGGTGATGGCGTCGTCCGATTCGACGTCGAGCAGCAGCGCGGTCTCGGCGGCGCGGCGGTCGGGTGCGTCGACCAGATCGCCGAGCACGCGACGCAGCCGGTCGGCGACGGCCTGCGCCGTCGTGTCGGCGACGACGTCGCGCCGGTACTTCAGCTGCACCAGCGTGCGGCTGCCGAGGAAGACCAGCACGGTGATCGGATAGTGGGTGTAGTCGGCCCCGCTCAGTCCGTCCACCCGCATTCCGTCGAGTGCGCCGCTCGCCTGCCGCAGGCCCTCCACGTCGACCGGGTACGACTCGAAGACCAGCATCGTGTCGAACAGCTCGCCCTGCCCCGCGACGCGCTGAATGGCGCCGAGCCCGAGGTGGTGGTGATCCAGCAGCGAAACCTGCTCGGCCTGCACGCCGTCGATCAGGGAACGGGTCGTCGTGCCCTGATCGAACCGGACGCGCACCGGGATCGCGTCCACGAACAGGCCGATCATCTCGCCGATGCCGTCGAGTTCCGCGGGCCTGCCGGAGATGGTCGCGCCGAACACGACATCGTCGCGTCCGGTGCCCGCCGCGACGACCAGACCCCACGCGACCTGCATCACCGTATTGGCGGTGACCTCGGTCGCGGCCGCGTACGCGGTCAGTTCGGCGGTCTGCGCGGCGGACAGCTCGAATTCGCAGAGGCCGAATCCGTCGCCCGAGGCCGCGGGCCAGGTCAGCTCGGGAGCGAGCATGGTCGCCGTGGCACCCGAGAGCACCTCCGACCAGGCCCGCTCCGCGGCCGCGCGATCCTGCTGCGACAGCCACCGCAGGTAGTCGCGGTAGGGGCGGACCGGCGGCAGCGGCGACGCGTCGCCGCCGGTCGCGTACAGAACGAGCAGCTCCTTCATCAGCAGCGGCATCGACCAGCCGTCGAGCAGAATGTGGTGGCCGGTCAGCACCAGGTGGCCGCGCCCGGAATCGGTGCGGTACAGCGTGAATCGCAGCAGCGGCGCCACCGCCGGATCGAATTCGGTGCGCTGTTCGGCCGCCAGCAGGCCGGGCAGATCCGAATCGGCGACGCCGTCGACGATCCGCCACGGCATCTCGATGCCGTCGATCACCAGCTGCACCGGCGTCCCGTCGGCCGTGGCGACGAAGGCGGAGCGCAGGTTCGCGTGCCGGTCCAGGATGGTCTGGGCCGCCCTGCGCAGCCGGTTCGTATCCAGCTCCCCGGTCAGCTCGGCCGCCAACTGGATGATGTAGGCGTCGACCGTCCCGGCGAGCAGCTCGATGAGCACCAGCAGCGAGGACTGCAACGGCGAGAGCGGCAGCACGTCCGACAGGCCGGGATACGTCCGGCGCCAGCCGTCCAGTTCGGCCTGGGAGACCCGCGTCAGCGGCACATCCGAGGGCGTGAGACCGCCCGCGGCCGGGTGCCGCACGTGCCCGGCGACCGCGGCCAGCGCGGCCGTCCAGTCGTCGGCGAGTTCCCGCACCGCCGCCTCGTCGAGGATTCCGCTCGGGTAGCGGAAGCTCGCCTCCATCCGCGGGCCGGTCGCGGTGTCGGCGACGATCGCGTTGATATCGATCACCGCCCCGGCGGGCAGTGCGGGATCGTATTCGATCTCGATCTCGCCGAGATCGGCTGTCGGCAGCCAGCTTCCGTCGATCTGGTCGACTGCGCCGCCCGCCGAGGCGCGGCCGAGATAGTTGAAGCTGATCTGTCCGATGTCGCCGGTGAGGCGTCCGGCGGTGCCCGGATCGAGATGGCGCAGCATGCCGAAGCCGATGCCCTTGTCCGGCACCGCGAGCAGTTGTTCCTTGACCGTCTTCAGTACGGTGGCGAGTACCGCGCCGTCGGCGAGCGCCTGCTCGGTGTCGATGCCGGACAGATCGATGGCGACGGGGTAGATGCTGGTGAACCAGCCGAGGGTGCGCGTGAGATCGGCTCCGGGAACGGCGGTTTCCTCGCGTCCGTGGCCTTCGAGCCGGATTCGGGTCGTCGGTGCGTCGACACCCCGCCGCGCACGCCAGGCGCGCACGGACAGCGCCAGCGCGGCGAGCAGTCCGTCGTTGACGCCGCCGCGATACAGCGCGGGAATCGTGGTCAGCATGGCCTCGGTGACCTCGACCGGCACCTGCACGGTGATCGATCGCATGGTCGGCTCGGTGTCGATCGCGCAGTCGACGGTGCGCGCGCCGAGCAGCGGATCCGGCGTGGCCAGCACCCGCTGCCAGTAACCGGCTTCGGCGGCCCGGCCCGCGGCCGCGTCGGCCAAGCCGTGCGCCCAGCGCCGGAACGACGTGCCGACCGCGGGCAGCGCGATCGGCTGCCCCGCCGCACGCTGCGCCCAGGCCAGCGCCAGATCGGGAATGAGGATGCGCCAGGACACCCCGTCGATCACGTAGTGGTGTGCCGCGACGGCCAGCACGTCGCGCGCGCCCGTCCTGCGCACCCACACGAAGGCGATCATCTCGGCGGCGGCCGGATCCAGCGCGGCCAGCGCCGAAGCCATTGCCGCACTACCTGTTCGGGTCAACTCGGAGTCGGCCACGGCAGTCGCGTCGATCTCGATGACCAATGCGTCGGCGTCGACCGCGTCGCGCGTCAGCGTTTCGAACCGCCACCGGCCGTCGTCCTGCCACACCCGGGAACGCAGCACCTCGTGCCGGTCGAGTACCGCAGCGATCGTCGCGACGAGTCCGGCACGGTCGATGCCATCGGGCAGTGCGAGCACGACGGTCTGGGCGAAGCGATCGCAGGAACCGTTGGCGAGGAATTCGGCGAGCACCGGTGTCAGCGGCACCTCCCCGACACCGCCGCCGGGCAACTCCGCCAGCACCGTCGGCGCCGCGTCCGCGCCGGCCGTCGCGACGCGCGCCAGTCCCGCCACGGTCTTGTGTTCGAACACGTCGCGCGCCGTGAAGACGATTCCGGCTCCCTTCGCCCGCGACACCAGCTGGATCGACATGATGCTGTCGCCGCCGACCGCGAAGAACGAGTCGTTCGCCCCGACCGACTGCACACCGAGCACCTGCGCGAACAGCTCGGCGAGGCGCGATTCGAGGGGGCCGAGCGGCGCACGAGTCGGCGCGGTCTCGAAGACCGGCTCCGGCAACGCCTTTCGATCCAGTTTGCCGTTGGTGGTCAGCGGGAGTTCGTCGAGGACGACGATCGCCGAAGGCACCATGTGCGGCGGCAGAATCCTCGCCGCGTGCTCGGTGACCAGCGCCGGATCCACCGTGCGGCCCGGCGCGGCGAGCACGTACGACACCAGCGCCGTCGATCCCGACGCCATCGTCCGTCCGATCGTGACCGCGAAGTCGACGTCGTCGTGTCCGGCGACCACCGCGTCGATCTCGCCGAGCTCGATGCGGAAGCCGCGCACCTTGACCTGCGTATCGGCGCGGCCCACGTAGTCGAGATCCCAAGGCGCCGAGTGCGATCCCGCGGCGGTGCAGGTGGATGCCGGACGCAGGCGCACCACGTCGCCGGTGCGGTACATCCGCGCGCCGGGTCCGCCCCACGGGTTGGGGAGGAAACGCTCGGCGGTCAAGCCGGCCCGATTGCGGTAGCCGCGGGCCAGGGCGCCGCCCGCGAGATACAGCTCGCCCGCCACACCCGGCGGCACCGGGTTCAGCCGCGCGTCCAAGACCAGCGCGGACAGGCCGTGTACCGTCGTGCCGATCGTAATGGGCTGTCCGGCCGACAATTCCGCGAACGTCGAGACGATGGTCGCCTCGGTCGGGCCGTAGGCGTTGAGATAGCGCCGGCCCGGCTGCCACTTCGCCAGTAGCTCCGGGGTCGTCACGTCGCCGCCGACGGCCACCACCGCCAGCGCGTCCAGCCCGGCCGGGTCGACGGTGCCGAGGACCGCCGGGGTGATGATCGTGTGCGTGACCGCCTCGTCGCGCAAAAGGTCGCCGAGCTCGGCCCCGCCGACCACACCGGGCGGCACGACGACCAACGTCGCGCCCACGGAGAACGCGCACAGCCACTCGAGCACCGAAGGGTCGAAGCACGGCGAGCAGACCTGCAGGAACCGGTGATGCGGCTCCAGCCGATAGCGTTTCACCGTTTCGTCCAGCATGCCGCCCAGACCTGCGTGGGTCACGGTGACGCCCTTGGGCACACCCGTCGAACCGGACGTGTAGATGACGTACGCCGGGTGTCGCATGCGCAGCGGCGCAAGGCGATCCGCGTCCGTCACCGGGTCGTGCGACTGAGCGGCGCATTCCCGCTCGGTAGCCGGGTCGTCGAGCACCAGCCAGTCCACGCCGCCGGGCAGCCGATCCGCGTACTCGGCGCTGGTGATGCCGAGCACCGCGCCGGAGTCGGACACCATGTGCCGTACCCGTTCCGCGGGATACCCCGGATCGATCGGCACGTGCGCGCCACCGGCTTTGGCGATGGCCAGCACCGCGGCCGCCAGGTCGGCCGAGCGAGGCAGGGCGACGGCGACCGATCGCTCGGGGCCCACGCCGCGGCGGATCAGCAAGCGTGCCAATCGCGAAGTGCGCTCGTCGAGTTCGCCGTAGCCGATCGAACGGTTCCGGTCGCGCACCGCGATGCGATCGCGACCCAGCGCGACGCCGCTGGTCAACAGGTCGGGCAAGAGGCCGGTGGCCATGACGTCGTCGGCGGCGACTCGGGTCAGCAGCGCCTGCTCGTGCGCGTCGAGCAGCGGAAGGTCGCCGACGGGAACCTCCGGTCGGCGCACGGCGGCCGCGAGCAGCCGGAGGAGGCGCTCGGCGAACACCTGAACGGTGCGCTCGTCGAACAGCGCCCGCGAGAAGGTGAAGTCGGCCGCGACACCTGCCGCGTGCTCCCGAATGTGCAGGGAAAGGTCGTATTTCGAGTGAGGGTCACCGGAACCGGAGGGCTCGGCCGCATGGGGAGCCCGATCTCCGGCCGAGAACATCGTCCGCACCAGCGGGTGGTCCGAATCCAGCAGCGCCGCCAGGCCGTCGAAAGGCAAATCGGTTCGCGCGAAGGCTTGTAGCGCAACGTCTTTCGTGTGCGCCAGCAGATGGTCGAAGGGGAGGTCACCCGGCACCCGGGTGCGCAACACCAGGGTGTTGCCCGATCCGTCGGCGACCGGTGTGCCGATCGCTATGTCGTCGGCGCCGGATAGTCGGGCCAGCAGGACCGCGAAAGCCGCGTGGACGACGGTGAACACGGTCGTGTCGGCCGTCCGCGCGACCTGGTGTAGTCGCGGGTGCAGGTCGGCATCGATCGAGAAGCCGATCCGGCCGTCCGCAGCGGTGGGCGCCGCGGGCCTCGGGCGATCGGTGGGCAGGTTCAGCTCGTCCGGCAGGTCCGCGAGCGCGTCGCGCCAGTACCTCGTCTGCGCGATCAGATCGTTGCCATCGTCCAGCAGCGCGAGCGTTTCCGTCGCCGTGCGTTCCGGCGTCGTGACGAATTCGCCGATCAGCGTCCGCAATCGGTCCGTGAGGGCCCGTGCGGCCGGGGCGGTGATCGTGTCGCGGCGGTGCTGGACTTGCAGCCGCAGCTCGGCGCCCATGTCGACCTGGACGGCCACCGGGTAGTGGGTGAAGTTGACGGCTTGCAGGTCGACGATCTCGAGGCCGTCGATCGTCCCGTAGGCCTGCCGCAGGCCGTCGGCGTCGACGGGGTACGACTCGTAGGCCAGGAGCGAATCGAACAGCTCGCCCGCACCGGCGGCACGCTGGATGTCGGCCAGCCCGACGTGATGACCGTCGAGCAGCGAAACCTGTTCGGCCTGAAGCCGAGTCAGCAGCTGCCGTAGCGAGGTGTCCGCGTCGAACCGGACCCGGACCGGGACGGTGTTGGCGAACAGGCCGACCATGGCGTCGACGCCGTCGAGCTGTGGCGGCCGCCCGGACACCACCGCGCCGAAGACCACGTCGTCGCGTCCGGCACAGGCCGCGAGCACCAGGCCCCACGCCGCCTGCACCACCGTGTTCACGGTGACCTCCGCCGCCGCGGCGAACGCCGTCAGGGCCGCGGTCTCGTCCCGCGACAGGTCGGCGGCGCACACGCCGTAGCCCTCGGCGGGGTGGACGGGCGGTGCGACGGAGGCGGCCAGCCTGGTCGGCGTCAGGCCGTCCAGCGCTCGGCCCCACGTGCGCAGGGCGGCGTCCCGGTCGTAGTGCGAGAGCCACGCGAGATAGTCGCGATACGGCCGGACCACCGGCAGCGGCGACGAAACACCGTCCGCGGCATAGGAAATCAGCAGATCCTTCATCAGCAACGGCATCGACCAGCCGTCGAGCAGAATGTGATGCACGGTCAGCACCAGGTGCGTGCGCCCGAAATCGCCGCGGTACACCGTGAATCGCACGAGCGGCGCCCGCGCCGGATCGAATCCGAGGCGCTGCTCGGCGGCGAAGAACGCCGCCGGATCGGTGTCCGGCGTGTCGACGACCCGCCACGGCACCTCCAGTTCCTCGCAGACGAACTGGACCGGGGCGCCCGCGGCCGAGGACCCGAACGCGGATCGCAGGATGGGGTGCCGATCCAGCACCGCCTGCGCCGCCCGCCGGAGGCGCTCCAGATCGATGTCGCCGGACAGTTCCACCGCCAGCTGGAGCAGATAGGGGTCCGCGGTCGGCGATATCTGGGTGAGGAACAGCAATCCGAGCTGTAGCGGCGAGAGCGGCAGCACGTCGACCAGCCCGGGGCGCTCCCGCCGCCAGGTGTCGAGCTCCGCTTGTTCGACCCGCACCAGCGGGACGTCGGCCGGGGTCAGACCGCCCGCGGACGAATCGCGCACGTGCCCGGCCAGGACGGTGAGTGCGGCCACCCAGTGCTCGGCCAGCTCCCGGACGGCGTCCGCGTCGAGGATCTCGGACGCATAGGCGAAGGACGCGGTCAGCTGCGCGCCCGCGTCGGTGTCGGTGACGAGCGCGTTGATGTCGACCACCGCGGCGGCGGGCATGGCCGCGTCCTGCGCGGCGTCCGGAGCGCCCCAGTCGTCGGTCGGCAGCCAGCTCCGATCGGTCAGCGCCTCCGGCAGGTCGCCCGCGGAGATCCGGCCGAGATAGTTGAAGCCGATCTGGCCGAGCGCACCGTCGAGTTCGGGCGCGGTGTCCAGGTTCAGGTACCGCAGCATGCCGAAACCGATGCCCTTGTCCGGCACCGCTAGCAGTTGCTCCTTCACCGCCTTGACCAGCGCCGCCGTCGCCTCACCGCCGCGCCAAGCGGCCTCGGCGTCGATACCGGACAGATCGAGCGCCACCGGGTACATGGTGGTGAACCAGCCGACGGTGCGGGTCAGATCGGCGCCCGCGACGGTGGCCTCCTCGCGGCCGTGCCCCTCGAGCCGCACCCTTGTCGCCGCGGCGTCGACGCCCCTGTTCGCCCGCCAGACGCGCGTTGCAAGCGCCAGCGCGGCGAGCAGACCGTCGTTGGTCCCGGCCCGGTACACCGTCGGCAGCTCGGTCAGGACCGCGCGCGTGACGTCGGCGGGCACGGCAATCGTGAAGCGCCGCACCGTGTCCGAAGTGTCGACGGCCGGATTCAGCGCCCGCGCGCCGAGCGGCGGGTCGGCGACGGCCAGAGTTCGCCGCCAGTAGGGCAATTCGTCGGCGCGGTCGGCGGCCGCCTCGACCAGGCCGTGCGCCCACCGCCGGAACGACGTGCCAACGGCGGGCAGGGTGATCCGGTGCCCGCCGGTGTGCTGCGCGCACGCGGCCACCAGGTCCGCGATCAGGATTCGCCACGACACACCGTCGATCACGTAGTGGTGCGCGGCGATGATCAGCGCGTCACGGCCGTCCGGGCGGGACAGCCAGGTGCAGGCGATCATCCGGGCCGCCGCGGGTTCCAACATGTCGATGGCGGAATCCATTGCGGTGCTGGCGGTTTCGCATAGCTCTTCGAGGCCGAGACCCGCGGGGACGTCGACGCGGGTGATCAGCGCGTCCACGTCCATCGCGCCCACGGGGAGAGTGCGCAGCCGCCAGTGCCCGTCGACGGACCGGACCTGGGCGCGCAGGATGTCGTGGTGGTCCAGCACCGCGGCGAGCGTGGCCACCAGGCCCGCACGATCGATGTGCTCGGGCAGCGCGAGCACCATGTGCTGGGTGAAGCGCCCGAACGACTGGCCGTCTGCCAGATAGGCGGCCAGCACCGGCGTCAGCGGAATCTCTCCGACCCCGCCGCCCGGCAATTCGGCGAGCGCGGGAGCGGACTCGGCGCCGAGCACCGCGACGCGCGCCAGCCCGGCGACCGTGCGGTGTTCGAACACATCCTGCGGGGTGAAGGAGATTCCCGCCGCCCTGGCCCGCGACACCAGCTGAATGGACAGAATGCTGTCGCCGCCCGCGGCGAAGAACGAATCCTCCGCCCCGACCCGCCGCACACCGAGCACCTGGGCGAACAGTTCGGCGATGCGGGATTCCACCTCACCCCGCGGTGCACGCGACACCGCCTCGAACACCGGCTCGGGCAAGGACTGCCGATCGAGTTTTCCGTTGGGAGTCAAGGGGATCGCGTCGAGCGTCACGAACGCGGACGGCACCATGTGGCCAGGCAGCGCGGCCCCCGCGAAGCGGGACAGTTCGCCGAAGTCCAGCGAAACGCCTTCCCTGGCAAGCACATACGAAACCAGCACGGTGGCGCCCGAGGGTGCGACCTTGCCGAGCGTCGCGGCGTAGTCGACATCGGGGTGGGCGGTGAGCGCGGCGTCGATCTCACCGAGTTCGATGCGGAAGCCGCGGATCTTCACCTGGAAGTCAGTGCGGCCCAGGTATTCGAAGTCGCCGTCCGCGGTGCGGCGCACCAGGTCACCGGTGCGATACATGCGCGCGCCTGGTTCCCCGCCGAACGGACCGGCCACGAATCGCTCCGCCGTGAGCGCCGCCCGCCCCAGGTAGCCCTGCGCCAGCGCGGGACCGGACAGGTACAGCTCGCCGGTCACGTCGGGTGGCACCGGACGCAACCGCGCGTCGAGCACCATCGCGCCGACGCCGGGCAGGGCGGCGCCAATGGTGATCGGACGGCCCGGCTCCAGCGCGATGCTTCCGGTCGCGAGGATGGTGGCCTCGGTGGGGCCGTAGCCGTTGTAGAACGACCGGCCGGGGACCGCCCACCGCTCGACGAGCGCGGGACCGAACGCGTCACCGGCGACGACCACCACCTGCAACGCGTCGAGCCCGGCCGGATCGACCGACTCCAGCGCGGCGGGCGTGATCAGCAGGTGGGTGACGCGCTCGCGGCGGAGCAGGTCGGCGAGCTCGGCGCCGCCGAACACCGTCGGCGGCGACACCACGAGCGTGGCGCCCGAGCCGAAGGCGAGCAGCAGTTCGAGCACCGAGACGTCGAAGTTCGGCGAGCACACGTGCAGGACCCGCGCACCGGCGTCCACCGCGTAGCGCTCCCGGACGGCGGTGACGAGGCTCGCGAGACCGGCGTGCGTCACGACGACGCCCTTCGGGCGACCGGTCGAGCCGGAGGTGTAGATGACGTAGGCCGGATGCAATTGGCTCAGCGCGCGCACCCGGTCGACGTAGGAGATCGGGTGTGCGGGCCGTGCCGCGATCTGCTCCGCGTGCTGCGGATCGTCGAGCTCGAACCATTCGACGCCGTCACCGAGCCGCGGGCGATGCGTGGAGTCGGTGAGGCCGAGCACGGCGCGGGAGTCGGCGACGAGATAGGCGATCCGCTCCGGAGGCAGGGCGGGGTCGACCGGCACGTAGGCCGCCCCGGTCTTGGCGATGGCCCAGACGGCCAGCACCGACTCGATCGAACGGGTGAAGCCGACGGCGACGACATCGCCGGGACCCACGCCGCGGTCGATCAGTTCACGCGCCAGCCGCGACGAAGCCTGGTCCAGCCCGGTGTAGCTGAGTTCGCGCCGGGCGCCCGGTGCACCGGTGGGGTCATAGGAGATTGCTATCGAATCGGGCGCGGACTCGACCGTGGCCGTCAGCAGCTGAACGAAGAGCGGATTACTCGACCTGCGACGAATTCGACCCCGAACAGCACGACGAACTCCATCCATCCGAGTACAACATCCTTCTCACATCCAGCCGACGGGTTTCGTCGAGACCCACGAACCCGGCCGGATCCGGTCCGCCGTCGGGCGGCCCGGTGTCGAACAAAGCAAGAAGGAATCGATTTGTCGGGGCAATTTCGGCCCCTATCAGACCACAGGTCGCGACGTCGTGACGTGTCAGCGACATATGCCCAGGCAGGGGCCTGCCTCAACGATTGCCAGATCTTAGCCACAGGGCAACGTGACCCAGACACCCGACCGGCACGGGGCGGTCGGCGACGAGGCGGTCGAGACGCAGCCGCGGCGTCGGGACATCCACGCCGATCTCGGAGGCGATGCAGGTCACAGACCGTGGTGGATCGCCTGGAGGTAGCTTCGGACGGCCTAGGAGCGAATCTCCGGTTCGACGCCGAGCCGCGCCTCACCTAGTCGCTGCGGTATCGGGTGACGAATCGGCGCAGAATTTCGGGCGGCACCGTGATCGATTCGCGGTGGCCGAGTTCGGTGAGGTAGTCCGCTTCCTCCGGCGCGAAATACCCGGCGTGGCGATAGGCATCGATGCGGATCGCGAGGCCCTCGCCATCCAGTTCGGGGTGGAACTGGGTCGCGTACACGTTCTGCCCGGTCCGGATCATCTGCACCGGGCAGCCGGACGAGCCCGCCAGCAAGGTCGACTCCGGGGGCACCTCCTGGCAGGCCTCCTTGTGCCCGACGAAGGCGCGGAACAACTGCGGGAGATCACGCAGCAGCGGGTCGTCATCGGCGTGCTCGGTGAGCTCGATGGTCTGCGCGCCCGCTGTCTCGCCGTAGCGGTCGTCGCCGACCTTCCCGCCGAGCGCGTCGGCGAGAATGCCCAGCCCGTAGCAGGCGCCCAAATACGGGAAATCGCGGCCGATGATCTCGATCATCAGCTTCTTCAGCCGGGGCTCGAAGCGCTTCTGATAGTCGTACTTGTCGGCGTCGGGGCTGCTGACGTTGCTCGGCCCGCCACCGACGATGACCGCCGAATAGTCGTCCAGCTCGATATGCGGGAACTCCTCGTCCATCTGCACCCGCACCACATCGCCGGCGTCGAGCAGGCCGGCGCGCAGGATCGCGCGATACTCGTCGTCCGCCGCGGCACGCTCGGGCCGCAACTGCAAGAGCAAGCAGGGCTTGGCCATATACCGATTGTGCAAGATCGGTGGCCGCGAAAAGCGGTAATGCCCGGTCGATGGACGCATCGCGCGAAGACGCTGGTACGCCGACCCCAGTTTCGGTGGCCCACCTTTCCTCGTCTGTCCGCGACCATCGCCATCGATAGCGTCTCCGGCAGCGGCCACCCCTCGCCGCTCGAAAGGAATCTCTCGATGCGCAAGTACCTTCGCGCCGGCATGCTCACCGGCGCCATCCTGCTGGCCCCCTTGGCCACAGCCGTGCCCGCGTCGGCCATCCCGCTGGAGCCCCGCCGAACCGGCCCAGCAGTCCGAGCAGGTCGCCAATCCGGGCTGCCCCGGCGGCGCTCCGCACTGGGGCTGCCTGCTGAGCTCGCTGTCGGCGAGCGGTTCCGGCAAGTAGGAATCTCCGACGACCCCGGGGTCGGATGCCGAAACCCCTTCCGCTCGCCCGGAAGGGGTTTCTCGTTCCCAGGCGGCCCGATTCGCTCCGAACTGGTTGCGACGTAGGTCACATCCCGCTACCCTCCATTCATTCTGAGACGAATTGGTCTCAGATGCGGGCCCTACCCGCGGAATGTCGAGGAAGAATATGGACTCTCCGCTCGTATCCGTCGCCCTGCCGCTCGCTTTGGCGGTGATCATGTTCGGCCTCGGCTTGTCGCTGACGGTCGCGGACTTCACCCGGATCGCACGAAACCCGAAGACCGTCGCGATCGCGCTCACCTGTCAGCTGCTGGTGTTGCCGGTCGCCGCGTTCGGTTTGGTGCTGCTGTTCGATCTGCCGCCGATCCTCGCGGTCGGCATGATGCTGCTCGCCTCCTCGCCGGGCGGGACCACCGCGAACTTGTTCAGCCACCTGTTCCGCGGTGACGTCGCGCTCAATGTGTCGCTCACCGCGGTCAATTCGATCATCGCGGTGGTCACGGTGCCGCTGGCGACCAACTTCGCGATCGACTACTTCGAACCCGAGCAGGGCGCGGGCACCGTCGGCCTGCAATTCGGCAAGGTGGTCCAGGTGTTCGCCATCGTGCTGGTTCCGGTCGCGATCGGGATGGCCGTGCGGCGGCTGTCCACCGACTTCGCCGATCGCATGGATCGGCCGGTGCGCATCGGGTCCGCGCTGACGCTCCTGCTCGTCATCGTCGGCACCATGGCCGCCGAGCGGGACAACCTGGTCGACTACGCCCTGGACGTCGGCGCGGTCACGACGCTGTTCTGTCTCGTCAGCCTGACCGCGGGCTACTTCGTCCCCCGGTGGCTCGGCGTCGACGACCGCCAGGCCATCGCCTGCTCCATGGAGGTGGGCATCCACAACAGCACCATCGCGATCACCATCGCCATCAGCGTCCTCGACAGCACCGAAATGGCCGTACCCGCAGCCGTTTACGGCGTCCTGATGTTCCCGCTCGCGACCATCGTCGGCTGGCTCCTCACCCGACGCCAACCCCGCCCCGCCCTCGCCGAAACCGCCTGAGGCGCAAGGGAGCCAGGCCCTCATCGAACCGGGCCGGCGCCCGAAAACCGGCTCCGCCGACGACGATAGCTGTCCGCTCGTTCGTCCGCCGCCCTCCGCCGCAAACGAAGCGCGTCCACCCATCGGCAGACCGACGGCTGATCGACGTCCCAGCCGGGGTCACGGCCCGGTCGGACCACTGCGAAGTGATACGACGCAACTCGACCGCCGACGGCGCGAATTCACTCGCTCGGCTCGTCCTCCGCGCGTCACTCCTTCGGCACCCGCTCGCGGTCGATCTCGCGCTTTCGCGGCCGACGAGCGATCGGCAGATCGACGGCAATACGGTCGGCAGATCGTCGGCACTCGCTTCGGCAGATCGACGGCATACCTCTCGGCAAAACAACGCCCAAACCTTCGGCAGATCGACAGCAACCTTGTCGGCTCACTTGGAGCCAGACCATGGCTCCGCTTCATCACTACCGCGACCGAGACGGTTACGAAGTCGACGCTGTTCTCGAGGACGATGCCGGGCGGATCGTCGCCATAGAAGTCAAAGCAGCCGAGACAATTCGAACCGACGACTTCCGAGGCTTACGCGTGCTGCAACGTCGTTTGGGCGAACGTTTTCACGCCGGCTTCGTCCTCTACTGCGGTGACCAGCAACTTCCATTCGGCGACGGCCTGTCCTGCCTGCCGATCAGCGCAGTGTGGACCACCGGTCGAACATGAGTCCCGAGGTCACAGCCTGATCGCGCAAGGCGAAGTGATACGACGCAACTACCCGCCGGGCGACGCGAGTTCACTCGCTCAGCTCGTCCTCCACACGTGCCGGGCGAGACAGCCGCACCACGCCCGCGTCCAGATCCACGTCGACCCGCGGTTCGTACACCTGTCCATCGCTGTCCGCACTGCCCTCGTCGGTCAGCTTCTTACTCGGGAACAGCTCACCGATGACGCCCACACCTCCACGATAGCCCCGCGCCCCGGCTGACTAGACGTGGGCATTCCCCGCATCTCGAGATGTCATGCGTCCGTGGAGACTGCGATATCGGACTGCGCCGACTCCGGCTGTTTCGGCGCGGCGGGCACCCACCCGCGTAACGGCTGCACAATCGATCCGTAGAAGGTATCGGTCGCCGAGGTCACGCTGGCGATGAAACTAGCCGCCGTTCCGGATCGCCGGTTGCCCATCGGGAACGTCTGCTCCAACGAGAACGACACGATCACGCCCGATCGACCATCGGTCAGCACCTTCGGATTCGCACGGACCGTCGCGAGGTGCTCGCATGCTTCATTGCCGCGCTCCGAGAAGACGGCCTCGACTTGGACGTCCCCCGGTGCGTCCTCCAATTGCCTCAGCAGCCACGACATTCGTCGACCTGCCGATCCCTCGTTCGGCGCATCGAGAACGGTGCGGCAGCGAACCTTGTTCGTGCGTACGTCCGCGACCACGACCAGATCTCCCGCGGTGTCGGGAATGCGCAACACCGCTTCGAACGTTCCGTCCGCCGCCAGCCGCTCAGCGACCGCCGCGTTGCGGACAGCGGGCTCGGAGCGGTGCCGACGAGGCAAGACGTGCTTGACCGTGACGCCGAGCTCGGCGGTCAGCCGCAAGGCGAGGTGCCGCGACAACGAGACCCAGGTGTCGGCGACGGCCAATGCCTTCTGGTCGCCTGCTCGCAAGGTGCCTGCAGTCACGGCGTCACGCACCGACACCCAGTGTCGTCCCATGTCGACGAACTCGGCTGCCCCGGAACGCGGGTGGTCGAGGTAACGCAGGAACTCGCTCAGTATCCAGGCGT
Source organism: Nocardia sp. bgisy134 (assembly GCF_057708325.1). NCBI lineage: Bacteria > Bacillati > Actinomycetota > Actinomycetes > Mycobacteriales > Nocardiaceae > Nocardia > Nocardia sp. bgisy134. Next base: position 164,908 of record NZ_JBYIRW010000001.1, on the reverse strand, counting down.
GCAGCTCGTTGTCGATGCCGCCGTGTGAGAGCAGCATTCGCGCCTCGTGAGCCACTTCCGCCCACGACAGATGCCGCAGGGCGACCTTGGCCAGCTTGCGCCGGTCGACTTCGACCGGAAGCTCGCCGGGACTTGCCGGGACATCGTTCGACAAGCTGACCACCGCGTCGTACTTCTTCTTGCGCGCCACATCGAGATAGCTCTCGAGCTGGTCACGCTTGAGCTTCCCGCTTCCGGTCTTGACCTCGAGCAGCGCGGTCCACACCCTGCCGCCTCGCGACACCCTCAGGACTGCGTCCGGGATGACCTTCGATTCGCCTCGTTCGTATTGCACCTCGACATACCCCTCGAAGGCGCCGACCGGAGCGCCCATCCTGGCGCACACCGCACGCGCGAACGGCCGGACGGCCTGCATCGCGGCAATCAGGGCCGATGTGGCGCGACGCTCCTGTTCCTCCCCAGCACCGACACCGACCACCGAGAACAGTCGGGCCGGTTGCCAGGTGTCCAACTCTGCCAGCTCGAACTCCATCGGCTTGGCCTTCTTGATGGCCCGCTTGGCTGTGCGCACGCCTCGCCTCACCCCGGAAGTCCGCCCGTTCGACGCAGGCGCCTGCTCAGCGCGGCTGACGGGATCGGCGACGATGGCGGATGGCACCGGTTCGCTCACGTTCGGCGCGTCCGGTTCCGCAGTGGCTGTTTCGTGTTCGGCGTCGTCGACGTCGACACCGAAGTCCTTTGCCAAACCTGCCAGACCGGATTCCCACCCTTGCCCGACCGCACGGACCTTCCACTCGCCCTCTCGGCGATAGATCTCCCCGAAGACGAAGGCCGACTCCGTGGTGGCGTCCGCAGTGACATACTCCGCCAGCGACAAGCCAGCAGCGTCAACCACCCGCAGCGCGAGTTTGCCCAGTTCCCCGAACGTTCCGGTGCCGACGCTGCCCGCGAGGGCAACCGTGTGGACGGTGTTCGGAACGGACGACAAGTCGATCGCGATCCGTGCCTGCGCGCCCTCCTCGGTTGCACTGGTACCGAGAAACCGTACCGAGCCGTCCTGCGATTCGGGCTGGTTGTAGAAGACGAAGTCGGCGTCGGAACCGACCTTCCGGCCTGCACCGAGCAACAGCGCAGACGCGTCGACCTCGACTTCCGATTCGGTCCATCCGATGACGACGTCGATGCGATCGACATCGTCCGGAAGCGGCACATTCTGGCCCTTGGACAGCATCGGAGATGTCACAGCTGAGAACCCCTCTTCGATTCGGCACACGCGATCACGGTCAGTCGGGTTCAGCCGGTCCAGATGCTGACCCCCATTGCATCGGCACCGCAATCGAGCGGCGACGCAGTGCTATTCGGCCGCAGCAGCTTGCTTGTTACACGCCTCACATTCGATAAGCGGCCGTATAACTGTCAGGACAGACGGTGTGCCCCAGCCTCGTCGTTCGGTCGGGCGTGCGGGAAACCCTTGTCCGCGGTGTGCCGGGCGGGCATAGAGTTCACCCATGACGAGCAACCCGTTCTTCGAGCGCAGTGCGCTGCCCTACGAGCTGCCGCCGTTCGCGGAGATCCGCGACGAGCATTATCTGCCCGCGTTCGAGCGGGGGATGGCGGAGCAGTTGGCCGAGATCGGGGCGATCACGGTGGACGGAGGGACGCCGACCTTCGCCGATACCGTTGTGGCGCTGGAACGTTCGGGTGCGCTGCTGACGCGGGTGCTGAATGTGTTCTTCAATGTCGTGAGCTCGGATTCGAGCGAGCGGATCGAGGCGATCGAGGCGGAGATCTCCCCGCGGCTGGCCGCGCACCGGGATGCCGTGTACCTCGATCCGAAGTTGTTCGCCAGGATCGACTCGCTGTATCAGCGGCGCGCGGAGCTGGGTCTGGAGGCCGAGGAAGCGCGACTGCTGGAGCAGTACCACATCCGGTTCGTCCGGGCGGGCGCGCGGCTGGACACCGAGGGGCAGGCCGGGTTGCGCGAGCTCAACGCGGAATTGGCCACGGCGGCAACCGAGTTCGGCCAGAACCTGCTTGCGGCGACAAACGCGGCGACGCTCGTGGTCGAGCACGAGGAGGAGCTGTCCGGTCTCGGGTCCGCAGCGGTGTCCGCCGCTGCCGAGAACGCCCGCTCGCTGGGCCGGGAGAACGCGTGGGCGCTGCCCCTCCAGAACGTCTCGAACCAGCCTGTTCTCGCTGAGCTCGCCGACCGCGACGTGCGACGCCGGATGCTGGCGGCCTCGCTCGGGCGCGGGTTCGGCCCGGACAGCCGCAACGCCGCCCTGGCCGTTCGCATCGCCGCCCTCCGGGCCGAGCGGGCGGCGCTGCTCGGCTACCCGGACCACGCGGCGTACGCGGTGGAGGACCAGACCGCGAAGACCGCGGGTGCGGTGGAGGACATGCTCGGGCGGCTGGTACCGCCTGCGATCGCCAATGCCGAACGGGAGGCGGCGGAGCTCACCGCGGCCATGCGCGCGGACGACGCGGACGCCGACCTGCGCGCATGGGATTGGCAGTTCGAGTCGGAAAAGCTCAGGGCGGAACGGTTTTCGCTGGACACCGAGGCGCTGCGCCCCTACTTCGAACTCGAGCGGGTGCTGCGCGACGGCGTCTTCTTCGCCGCCGAGCAGGTCTACGGAATCACCTTCGCGGAGCGCGACGATCTGGTGGGCTATCACCCGGAGGTCCGCGTCTTCGAGGTGTTCGACGCCGACGGCGGCGCGCTGGGACTCTTCCTCGCCGATTTCTTCGCCAGGCCGTCGAAGCGCGGCGGAGCGTGGATGAACGAGCTGGTCAGCCAGTCCCGGTTGCTCGGCACGCGGCCGGTGGTGGTCAACAACCTGAACATCGCGAAGCCACCCGAAGGTGCGCCCGCCTTGCTCACCTGGGACAACGTCCGGACGCTCTTCCACGAGTTCGGGCACGCCCTGCACGGCCTGTTCTCGGATGTTCGATTCCCCTTCTTCGCCGGGACCGAGGTGCCGCGCGACTTCGTCGAATTCCCCTCGCAGGTCAACGAGATGTGGATGAGCAGGCCGGAGGTGCTGGCCAATTACGCCAAGCACGTCGAGACGGGTGAGCCGATGCCCGCCGAGCTGGTCGAACGGATGGCGGCGGCCGGGCGATTCGGCGAGGGGTTCCGCACCGTCGAGTACCTGGCCGCGGCGCTGCTGGACTGGGCGTGGCACCGCGTCCCCGGTCCCGACGCGCTGACCGACGTCGACGCCGAGGCGTTCGAGGAGCAGGCGCTCGAGAAAGCGGGCGTGGCCATGGCGACGATCCCGCCGCGGTACCGGACCGGGTATTTCGCCCACATCTTCTCCGGCGGCTACGCGGCGGGCTATTACTCCTACATCTGGAGCGAGGTGTTGGACGCGGACACCGTGCGGTGGTTCGAGGACGGCGCAGCGCCCGTCCGCGAGAAAGGTGAGATCTTCCGGCGCGAACTGCTCTCCCGTGGCGGCTCGGTGGATCCGCTCACCGCCTTCGAGTCCTTCCGCGGACGCGCCCCCGAGATCGAACCGCTGCTGGCTCGCCGAGGCCTGGTGAGCTGACCTACCCGTGCCGACGGGGGCGGGCGCCCTTACCGAACACCACAAGATTCGGTGCACAACTGTACACTGAGTGACGCCAGGTCGGCGCCACGGCGAACCGTGGCGCACGCGGCGGTCATCGCCGCGATCGAGCGGGCACGATCGGCGCGCTCGGCGGACGCGAGTCCGCCCCGGGGGGATCACGGCGCCGACGGCCGGTCCCACGGTAGCGATGAGGTGTTGTGCACATGAGTTCACCAGAGCGAGTGACGATCTCGTACGCGTCGGCGGCGGAGATCGAGGGCAACTACCGGCGGTGGTGCGCCATGGCAGGCATGGGCGACACGCCACTGGGCGACTACGGCCAGGAGCTCGCGCAGGCGCAGCGGCGCGGCCTGCTCGCCTCCGGCATGGCGCCCTCGCGTGTCCGCGCGATCTCGGCGGCCGCGGGCCGGGGCGGGCTGACGGGCGCGGTCGCCGCGCGCAGCCTGGTCCTGGTCGCCCAGCGCGATCGCGAGGTCATCGGCGGGCTCTACGCGGGACCGGAAGCGTTTGTGGTGCAACGCCTCCAGCCCTGGGGAACCACCGCGCAGGCCCGCGCCCTCGTCGGCCTCATGAAGGTGGGCGTGCTCGCGGTGGAGCCGGAGTTCCGCAACGCGGGCGTCGGCGCGAAGCTGCTGCGCTGCGCCGCCGACCGCGCGGCCGCCGGACGCGTCCGGCTGATGTACGGCTCGTTCACCGCCGACGCCGATCTCGACGGATTCTGCGCCGACCGCGGCTTGCGCGTGCTCGGGCCGGGCGAAGGCATCGACCTCTCCCCCGTCGTCGGCGTCCCCGCGGATCTGGACCCGGCGAACGGCGAACGGCTCGCCGCCCTCGCGATCGGCGACGGTCCGCCCGTCGCGCTGTTCCGTGACGCGACCGACAACCGCGTGGCGGCCGAGCACCGACCGCCCTCCTCGGAGGGCGCACGCCGCCGCGCGTCCACCGGGAACCGCGCGCGCCGCCGGTCGTAGCGGACACGCGCGGCAGCACCGGCTTCAGACGTCGCCGACGCCGATGTGAATGCCTTCGGCCACACGGAAGAGGTCCACCACCGCGAGGATCTCTTCCAGGGTGGCCTCGGGGAGACCTTCGACGGTCTGGGCGAACCGGCGCAAGGCGCGGTCGGTGAATTTCGCGACGACCCCGGCATCGCCGCTCTGGCCGAGCAGTTCGCCGTCCGGACAGGGATGTGCGAGCATGTCCACTCCGTTCCGCCAGCGACGTTGCCGTGCAGTAGCTATCAACCGATGCTGCCGAGTATCGAGCGACGGCGCCGCGATGTCACTGGGCAATCGGAAGAAAGAAGGACGGAAAGTTGGTCACCTGGAACAATACGCCTCATCGGGGTCGGCTGGGAGGTATCCTCCGCGCTGGATTATGTGATTCTCGTTGTGGCGCAGCTTGTTTCGCGCACGGAATCGGAGTCATGGTGGTCAGCGGGGCCGGGCCGCTCCACCCGCAGGTCAGATCGCAAGTCGCGACGGTGGCCGCGCTGTGCGTGCCATCGTCGAAGACCGTGGTGACCAGATACGCGCGTGCGGGATAGTGGCAGCGCGGGCACGGGCCGTGGTCGCGTACTGCTGGGCCCGGGCCATGCCCGGTTGGATTTCCGCGACCAGACTCACGAGCCGGTCGGTCGACGGCGATCCGATCGAAGGCCACCCTCAGCATCTCGCCCTGCTCGTCCAACCCAGTGACGAGCGCCCTGGCCATTCGCCAGATCCGCAGCCTGGGTGATCAGCGCGCTGAGCGAGACACCGTCGCCTTGGACCGCCTGACCAGCGTCTCCGACAGCGAGTTCACCCTCGGGGCCGTCCGAGGCGACGAACCCGGAGTAGCACTGCACGAACGTCGAGAGCAGCACGAACACGGCCACTTTCAGCGCCGAGAACGCGACGTCGACGGGGTCGAGGAACTGGTGGAAGCAGTGGTCATAGGTGGCCAGCAGCGGAGCCAGCTCCCTCGTGGGGGCGAATCCCGAGATCGCGCCGGTCAACGGGCTCATGGTGAGCACGTCCAGGCAAGCTCACGTGACTGCGTCCCCTTCGTCGGAGCACACGGAAAGCCAGGCCACCGACTGGTTGGCGAGGTCTCCCGTGACTTACTCGGGCGTAGAAGTTGTTTCCTACGCGACCGTAGAAGTGTGACCCAGACAGTCACAATCGATCGGGTGTCGCGCCACCCTTTCGGCGCGATTTTCGTAGGGATCAGCAGTTCTTGTTACTAATTGACCGACGCGCGACTGAGACAGATGCTGCGACACTGCGCTCGGCCGTAAACCGAAACATGCTCGTGCCAGTTGGTCGGATTCGGCCGCGAAAACCCGAACCCGAACCGACCACCCGGTGTTAATGTGGTGGCCGTCACATCGCCGCACGGTGGCATGTGACCCGCGTGAAGGTGAACGGTTCTCTCCGGAAGCCCTGGGCAGCGGTTCGAGAGACCCAGGCGCACAACCGTTCACGCCACCACCGGTCACACCGGGGTGGCAGGAGCCCGTTCGGGGGACGGGCGAGGCGAAGCTGCCGATAGGGCAGCTCCAAGGTGGTAGCAAGTCGGCGCGTCCGGAGACACCAGCAGGTCGGCCCGTGTGGCCCTGCCGCCGGTGCGCGCCGTGGAGTGAGGTGTCCGAATGCTCGATACCCGACCCATTTCGACGAATTTCCCCGGTTCAGTCGGTCTTTTCCCGAACAAGTCATCGGCGATACCCGCGCAGGCCGCTGCGAACATAGCGCGCCTGCTGCCCAACCACCCCCTGGTCGGCATCACGGCCTGGGGCCTCGACGGCCTCGAAGTCGTCGGCTGGTCGAGTCGGCAGGCCGCGCAACTGGAGCAGGCCCTCGCCGACTTCCCGGATTCGCCTGGCATGGACGTCATCCGGACGCGCAAGAGGATGCTGATCACCGATCTGGCCGAGGAGACGCGCTGGCGCGACTACTGCGCCCACCTGCGCGAACTCGACATACGGTCGCTGTACTGTCATCCGCTCGTCTCGGACGGGCAGGTCCTCGGGCTGTTGAACCTGTACTCCCACCACACGAACGCTTTCCGCGCGCGGGGGTGACGCGGACGCGGGGAGGGGCGCACACCCCTCCCCGCGCTCCAGCTTCGCCCGGACTCTTAATCCGCTGAGCCGGTGACGAGCTCGATGACATCCATGAGGACTCCGAACACCGTAGTAACCAGATCGAGCACGGCGGAACCGAGGGTCATCGTGTCTCCTTTCCGTTTTCCGTGGGTACAACCGGACAAGCCTCGCATGCCGGGCGGTGATATCTCTCCGATGACACGCCAGTGCATGCTCCGATCCGTGCCACACGAAATTCGGATGCGCCGTCGCTATTTCCCTTCCGGACACCTTTAGTATGAAAACCGAAATACAGAGATTCCTGAGCCAGGCGCGAAAAATTATGTCGGCAGTCGGTCCAGGAGGCACGGTGACCATCTCGCACGGCCCTGCTCTACGTTCGATCTCCGCTGACGACAGCGGAATTCCTTCGGAAATGCCGACGTTCTCGTCGGCGCCGATTGCCAGATCGACGCTGATCGACCGACTCGACGCCTTCCTCACGGGCGACCAACTGCGGGTGCTGGTGGTTTGCGCGCCCGCCGGGAGCGGCAAGACCGTCCTGCTCGCCGACTGGGCGAGCCGGCTCCGGGCGCGGACGGCCCGGCGTCCGGCGCTCGGGTGGGTCTCGGTGTCCGAGCATCCCGAACCCGGTGCCGCACTGTGGCAGACGCTGCGCGACCAGCTGGGGCTGCCGAAACCGCCGCAACGCCCGTCCGTCCAGGCTCCCGGCTTCGACGCGGCACAGCTCGTCGAGACGCTGACCGCACGTGGAACACCGACCGTGATCGTCATCGATGACGCCCACCTCGTCACCGGACCGCTCGCCCTCGCCGGGCTGGAACACTTCCTGCTGCACGCGCCGCCGACGGTCACCACCGTGGTGTCCGGCCGCTTCGCCCCGCCGCTGCGCTGGCATCTGCTCGGGCTGACCGAGCGATCGACCCGCTGGGGCGCAACGGACCTCGCGATGTCCGGCGCGGAGATCGCCGCGCTGTGCCGCGAACACCACTGCGAACTCGACGAGTCCGAACTCGCCACGGTCCTCGACCTGACCCACGGGTGGGCCGCGCTCGTCCGCATCGCCGCGATGTACTTGGCCGCCAATCCCGACCGGTCCGCGGCGCTGGCCGTGCTGGCCCGGCCGCCGCGCGCCGTCTCCGACTTCCTGGTCGGCGAACTGATCGGCGCCCTGCCGCTGAACGTGCGATTGTTCCTGACCTACACCAGCGTTCCCGACTCGTTCACCGAGCGGCTGGCCGACGACCTGATCGGCGGCGGGTCCGCACTCACGCTGTACGAACTGGACCGGATGAACTTCCCGCTCACCTCGATCGCGCGCGGCGACGACATCTGGTTCACCTTCCACCCGATGCTCCGGGCGTACTTCCTCGCCGAGGTGAACCGCCTCGGCGCGCGGGCCCGTTCCGAACTGCACCTGCGGACCGCGAACGCGCTGCGCGCCGCCGGGCTGCCGCGTCACGCGCTGACGCATCTACTCGCCGTCGCCGATCCGCGGCACCTGCGCGAGTTCCTCGCCGAATGCGGGACGACGATGGTCCTCGACGGAGACGGCGCGGCGCTGTTCGGTGAGCTGCACCGCGCGCGGCCGAGCCTGCTCGACGACCCGTTCGTGTGGCTGTTGCGCGTCCTCGACGCGCTCTTCCACGGCAGCGCCGCCGACGCGCTGGCCTACCTGGATGTCGCGGGCTCGCGCCGGGACCGGCCCTCGTTCGTGCCCGCACACTGGATCGACGCGCTGACCCTCGCCGCGACGGTGGATGCCGCCGTCGCCACCGGATCGGTGTCGGGCGATCTCGCCATGGACGCCGCGCCGACCGGCAACCCCGATATCGATTGCTACCTGGCGATTCAGTCGGCCACCGCGATGGTGGTCGGCGGACAGCTCGACCGAGGCGAGGAGGTGCTGCTGCGCGGTCTCGCGCTGGCATCGCACACCGGCCATCCGCGCCTGGCGCTGCGCGCGCTCACCCGCCTCACCTTCATCGCCTGCGGACGCGAGGCCACCGCCTCGATGCGGGACAGGGCGGCCAAGGCGCTCGTCGTCGCCGCCGAGCACGACCTGAACGACACACCGGATGCGGCACAGGCGATGACGGCCGCAGGCGTGGCCGCCTACCTGCGCGGCGAGCAGCCCGATCGGGCGCACGTCGCGGCGGCGCTGACCCGTCACGCGGTGCAGGACGGGTCGGCGAGCCCGCTGGCCGGATGGCACGGTTACGTGATCGGACAACTACTGGCCGTCGATCAGGCCGCCGACAAGCGCGCCGCCATCGACGACCTGCGGCGCAGTACGCAGTTGCTGCTCGACAAGAACAGCGTGCCCGGCGTGACCGCCACCGTGATTCCGCACGTGGTGTGGGCCCTGCTGAGCGTGCACGAACCCTTGGCCGCGCAGCTGCTGGCCGAACGGGCACAGCAGTTGCTGGGCGACCTGCCCGACGTCGTCGTGGCCCGCGCCGCGGTGGCGGAGACGGCCGAGCACAGCCAGGCCGCGCTGGCGCTGCTCGAGCCCTTGCTCGAGTGCGCCGGCGCCGTGCGGCCGTCCACCCGGATCACCGGATGGTTGCTGTACTCGTCGGCACACCACAGCCTCGGCAACGGCGCGAAGGCGCACAGCGGTCTGGAGAACGCGTTGCGGGACGCCGCGGTCGATCACCTGGTCCGTCCCTTCCTCGACGTTCCGAACGCGATAGAACTGCTCGACGTGTACGCGGGCCGATTCGGTCGCCTCGACGCGTTCGGCGATATCGTCCGGCAGAATCGCAACGCCGCGAGGAACTCGACGCACCCGGCGCTGACCGAGGCCGAGATGACCGTGCTCAAACACCTTCCCTCGGGCCGGACCGCGCAACAGATCGCGGCCGACCTCGGCGTCTCGATCAATACCGTGAAAACGCATCTGCGGTCGATCTACGCGAAATTCGGCGCGAACTCCCGCGTCGCGGCGCTCGATTACGCCCGGCGCAGCGGCGTGCTCTGACCACGCGCGCTCGCCTTTCCGGAAATCTCATCCGCGGTGTGTGAGGTGAGCCACGCGCGCGGCGCGGCAGACTCGACCATCGCGCAACCACAGGGAGGAGAGCCATGCCGGTCCCGACCAGATACCAGTTCATCATCGACGGCGAGCTGTCCGACCGCGCCGTGGCCGCCTTCCCCGATCTCGATGCCGCGCCGTCCAGCAGCGGCACCACCTCGCTGTTCGGGCCGGTGTCCGATCCCACGGCGATGCGCGCCATTCTGGCCATGATCGACAATCTCGGCCTCACCCTGCTGGAGATGCGTCAGCTGCCGGATTGAACGGTCAGTGCTCGGCGTCCTCCTCACCGGATGCGCGGAACTGCGCGCGTTTCCAGTCGCCGTACGGTTCGTCGCGCTCGCGCACGGCCTCGCGGAATCCGACGGTGGCCGAGCGCAACTGGAAGGCGTAGCCCTCGCGGGTGTGCCGGGAGATGCCGTCGAACACGGTGCTGACCATGCCCGAATTGGCCACGCCTTGCGCGAGCAGCGCGCTGTTGAGCGCGAGCTTGGCCATGATGAGCTGGTTGACCGGCATCCGCGCGATGCGGGCGACCAGCGCCTCGGTGCGCTCGTCGAGTTCGTCGGCCGGGCACGATTCGACGGCGAGACCCCATTCGGCGGCCTGCTTGCCGCTGAGGCAGTCGCCGGTGAACAGCAGCCGCTTGGCGAGCTGGTCGCCGAGCCGGTGCGCCCACATGCCCGCCGCCGGGATGCCCCACACGCGGGTGGGCGGGTAGCCGATCTTGGTGTCGTCGGCGCAGATGATCTGGTCGGCGAACAGCGCGATGTCGGTGCCGCCCGCCACCGCGAAGCCGTGCAGCTTGGCCACGGTCGGTTTGTTCGCGTGCAGCAGGCTGGCGAAGCCGCGGTTGAAGCGGCTCATCATCTGGTAGTCGACCATCGGATCCCAGGTGCCCCAGGGATTGTGGTTGCGTGCCTGCACTGCCGGGTCGAGGACGGTGCCGTCGACCGGCGCCGCGCCGCCGTCGGGCGTGAAGCCGTTCTCCGCGAAGATCGACAGGTCGTAGCCGCCGCAGAAGCCCTTGCCGCGCCCGGACACCAGGATCACGTGCACGCGCGGATCGAGGTCGGCCCGCTCGACCGCCGCGGCGAGCTCGATCGGGGTGTCGGCGGTGATCGCGTTGCCGTGTTCGGGACGGTCGAAGGTGATGCGCGCGACCCGATCGGTGACCTCGTAGGTCAGTGTTCGGTACCTGATGTCGGACGGCGCCTGCTCCCGGTCGGCGAACAAGGAGTCCTTGCCTTCGGTCAGGCCTTCGTACCAGGCGGCCGGACGGGTGCCTGCGTGGTCGGTGTAGTCGGGCAACGGGAATTCCCTTCGAGGATCGGACGGGTGCGGGTCAGAACTTGGGCGTGACGCGTTCGATGATCGCCCCGGTGTCGAGTCCGTTGGGCAGGGTTCCGAACACATCGCCGCGATCGTGACCGAGCCTGCTGACGACGAACCCGTCGGCGACGGCCGGATGGCCGTAGCGCACCAGCAGCGAGGCCTGAAGTACCTGCGCCATCTCGCCGACGATGCGGCGGGCGCGGTACTGGATCGTGTCGAAGTCGGCGAATCGGCCGCGCAGGTCGTCGACCGCGGCATCGAGCCGGGCGTCCGCGCCGCGGGCCAACTCGACCTCGTCGAAGAAGACGCCGAGGGTCTCCGGCTGTTTGGCCAGCGCGCGCAGCGTATCGAGGGCGGCCACATTGCCCGAGCCCTCCCACACCGACATCAGCGGCGCCTCCCGGTACAGCCGCGGCATCCGCGATTCCTCGACGTACCCGTTGCCGCCGAGGCATTCCAGCGCTTCGGCCGCGTGCATCGGCCCGCGCTTGCACACGTAGTACTTGCTGACCGCCAAGGCGATCCGGCGAAGCCGATCGGCGGTCTCGTCGCCGGAGACGGCCCGGTCGGTCACCTCGGCGAGCCACAGCCCGACGGTGGTCGCGCCCTCGGCCTCCAGCGCCAGGTCGGCGAGGACGTTGCGCATCAGCGGCTGGTCGATCAGGTGCGCGCCGAAAGCACGGCGGTGGGTGGCGTGGTGCACGGCCATGGCGACGCCCGCGCGCATACCGGAGGCCGAGCCGAGCGTGCAGTCGAGCCGGGTCAGGTTCACCATCTCGATGATGGTCGGCACGCCGCGGCCCTCCTCGCCGACCAGCCAGCCGACGGTGTCGTCGTACTCGACCTCGCTGCTCGCGTTGGAGTGGTTGCCGAGTTTGTCCTTCAGCCGCTGGAGATTGAACGTGTTGCGGGTGCCGTCGGGCAGCACGCGCGGGACGAAGAAGCACGACAGTCCGCCCGGCGCTTGCGCCAGCACCAGGAAGAGGTCCGACATGGGCGCCGAAGTGAACCACTTGTGCCCGGTGAGGCGGTACGTGCCGTCCGCGACCGGCACGGCGGTCGTCGTGTTCGCGCGGACGTCCGAGCCGCCCTGCTTCTCGGTCATCGACATGCCAGCGATAAGACCGCGTTTGGTCGACGGCACCCGCAGGCCGGGATCGTATTCCTTGGCCACGAGCAGCGGTTCGTACTGCGCCGCGAGTTCGGCGTTGGCGCGCAGCGCGGGCACTACGGCGTAGGTCATCGAGATCGGGCACCCGTGCCCGGCGTCGACCTGGCTCCACACGCTCATCTTCGCGGCGCGGACCAGGTGCGGGCTCGGACCGCTGTCGGCCCACGGCGCGCCGTGCAGGCCGAAGCCCACCGCGTACTCCATCAGCCGGTGATAGCTCGGGTCGTATTCGACCTCGTCGATCCGATGCCCGTAGCGGTCGTGCGTCCGCAGCACCGGCGGGTGCGCCTCCGCGAGGTCGCCGAGCGCCTGGGCTTCGGCGCTGCCCGCCAGCCTCCCGACCGACCGCACGTCCTCGATGGCCCGCTCGGCCCCCGCCCTGCGCAGCGCCTCCAGAATCGCCGGCTGCTCGGCCGCGTCGAAATCCACCAACGGCGGAACCTGATTCGTCACCACATGCGTCGCCATCGCACCCCGTCCTCCAACTCGACTATTACAACCCTGCGTCACGCGCCACAACTTTGCAATACCCTGCCGCTGCCACACCCGTCCACACGCCTCACACAGGCGGTGGCTGTGCGAGGCGTGCACGAGATGTGCGGGAACCGGAAGTGGTTAGCATCGGGGCATGGATTCGCGTGGGACGCCGGTGCGCAAGCTCACCGCGCGGTCGGCGATCCTGAGCGCGCTGCTCGGCGCGCATCCCGCCGAGGCGCCGGTGAGCTGGATCGTGCGGGTGGCGGTCGGGCTCGGGCTCCAGGAGTCGGCGGTGCGCGCGGCGCTGACCAGGATGGTGGCGGGCGGCGATCTGGAGCGCCGCGACAGCGCCTACCGCCTCGCGCCGCGGCTGATCGAACGCCAGCACCGCCAGGACGAGGCCATGCACCCGCCCACCGGCGCATGGGACGGCACTTGGCGGCTGGCCATCGTCACCGTCGGTGCGGACGACTCCACCGACCGGGCTGCTTTCCGGGAAATGTTGCGCGCCAAGAAGTTCGGCGAGTTGCGCGAGGGCGTGTGGACTCGCCCGGACAATCTCGGCACCGAGTTCCCCGCCGGCGCGGCACGCCGCCTGACCGCGTTCACCGGCCATCCCGGTGAACCGGACGGCGAACTGGCCGAACGGCTTTTCCGGCCGGACGCCTGGGCCGAGAACGCCCGGTTACTGTTGTCCGCGATGGCGCAGGCGGAATTCATCGGCGACCGTTTCGAAGTCGCCGCCGCGACCGTGCGCCACATCCTCAACGACCCGATGCTGCCCGCCGAGCTCCTGCCCCCGCACTGGCCGGGCCGCGAACTTCGCGCGTCCTATGTGAATTTCCGCGCGGAGTTCGCCGAGTTCGCCGAGGCGCTGATGGGGAGCGCCGTGCCACGGCAGCGATAGGGCGCCGATCCTCAGACGACTTACGGCTCTGCACGGCAGCGACACCGAAAGGCGCAGCGCCACGGCGCCGAAAGGGGGCCGCACCGAGACACCGATGCACGCCGGCGCCGGGACAGCGCGGGGCCGAGGCCACAGACAAGCGCCGCGCCGGGTATCGCCAGACGCTCGCCCAAGGCATTGGCATACGCATCCCGATCGAGCGCGAGTGCAGACGGTACGTCGGCTACGTGCGCGACCGGCGGGCTCGCCGGGCTGCCTCACAGTACCCAGCCTGGCATGCTTGGCTGGTGGGTACCGGGGAGATCACGGTCGAGTTCGCGGCCGAGCTGACGTTGTTCGTCGCCGCGGGGCTGCGCGGGGGTCCGTCGACCGTGCGCGTCGACGGGGTGTCGACCGTGGGGCACGTGGTCGAGTCACTCGGGACGCCGCTCACCGAGGTGGGAGCGTTGGTGGTGAACGACGAGACGGTGGGACCCGCGTACGTGCCCGTCCACGGGGATTCGCTCGCGGTGCTGGCGGTGACGCGTCCGCAGCGGATGCCCGAGCCGGTGCGCTTCCTGCTCGACATCCACCTGGGCACCTTGGCGCGGCGGCTGCGCCTGCTCGGCATCGACGCCGCCTACGAGAACCCCGACATCGGGGACGCCGCCCTGGCCACGCGCTCGGCGGCCGAGCGCCGGATCCTGCTCTCCCGCGATCGCGGACTGCTACGGCGACGCGAAATCTACTCGGGCGCCTACGTTTACAGCCACAAGCCCGCCGAACAACTCGACGACGTGCTCTCCCGCTTCGTACCCGGCCTCGCCCCGTGGACGCGATGCACCACCTGCAACGGCCTGTTGCGCGAGGCCGACAAGGCGGACATGCGCGGGCGGCTGCCCGACCAGACCGAACAGACCTACGACACCTTCGCGCAGTGCGTCGACTGCGGCCAAACCTATTGGAAGGGCGCGCATCACGCCCGGCTCGACGCGATCGTCGCGCACACGCGGCGGAAGTTCGGTTCCTGATCGCGGCCTCACATCACGGCGGCCTCGCCGCGGTAGTCCTCTCCGGCGATCAGCAGGTCCCGCAGTCGCGCCGCGGGGTCGAGCTCGATGCCGAGCGCGCGCAGCCGGTGGTCGATCAGCAGCCACGCCTCGGCGGTGAGCTGGTCGACCAGCGCCTCCCTCGTGCTCTCCCGATGCGTGAGCCACCAGCGCACGGAGGCGTCGATCAACCCGAGCAGCGCGATGATGAGCCGCTCCGCCGCGGCCCGGTCCGAACCGAAGCGCGGAATGTATCGCGTTGCGGCGGTGAAGATCTCGGAGGCGAAGGCGCTGCCGCCGATGCGCGGCTCCTCGTTGCCGCTGCGGTAGTTGCGCTCCACGAGGAAGCGATACAGATTCGGATGCTCCCCCGCCCAGGCGACGTGTTCGGCGATGGGAGCGCGGATGACGTCGATCGGCGTGCCGTCGACGTCGAAGGTGGCCCGAATGCGGGCGGTGAGTTCCGCGTGCGCGTGGCGCGCGACCGCGCGGTCGAGTTCCTCTTTGCCCGCGATGTGCCGGTAGACGTGCGTGCGCACCAGTCCGGCACGGTCGGCGATCTGCCCGATCGAGGCGTCGGGTCCGTGTTCCTCGATCGCCGCGACGGCCGCCGCCACCAACGCGCGGCGGCGTTCGACGCCGCCCGGTCCCCGCGCGCCCGAGCGGCGGGTTTCGGCGGTGTCGGTCCAGCGCTGTCGTCCCACGCGGCTCACCGTATCCGACGTCCTCGGCGCTCGAAGTTCCGTCTTGTCCCAGCGCACCCGATGGTACACACTGTACCCGTAAATACTGGTCACAAGTATCGCCAGTAGTACACCGAGCCTAAGGAGTCTCGATGGCCGCCTACCGGTCGTGTTGGATGAACGACGACCTGGACGCGCTGCGCGAACTCGCGCGCGCCTTCTTCGAGAAGGAAGTCGCGCCGAACGTCGACAAGTACATCGCCCAGCACCACGTCGATCGCGACCTGTGGAACAAGGCCGGCGAACTCGGCCTGCTCTGCCTGTCCATCCCGGAGGAGTACGGCGGTGGCGGCGGCACCTTCGCGCACGAGGCCGTGCTGATCGAGGAGCAGGCCAGGGTGGTCGACACCGCGTGGGGCCAGAGCCTGCACAACGGCATCGTCGCGCACTACCTGCTCGCCTACGGCACCGAGGAGCAGAAGCGGCACTGGCTGCCGAAGATGGCCAGCGGCGAGGTGGTCGGCGCGATCGCGATGACCGAGCCCGGCACCGGCTCCGACCTGCAGAGCGTCAAGACCAAGGCGGTCCGCGACGGCGACGAGTACGTCGTCAACGGCTCCAAGACCTTCATCACCAACGGCGCCCAGGCCGACCTGATCATCGTCGTGGTCAAGACCGACACCACCCAGGGCGCGGCGGGCATCAGCCTCGTGCTCGTGGAGGCGGACCGGCCCGGTTTCCGGCGCGGCCGGGTGCTGGACAAGATCGGCCAGAAGGGCCAGGACACCTCCGAGCTGTTCTTCGAGGACGTGCGCATCCCGGTCGCCAACCTGCTCGGCACGCAGGAGGGTCAGGGCTTCATCCAGCTCATGCAGCAGCTGCCGCAGGAGCGCCTGATCATCGCGGTGGGCTCGGTGGCGGGCATGGAGACCGCGCTGGAGCACACGCTGCGCTATGTCAAGGAGCGCGAGGCGTTCGGCCGCACGGTCTTCGGCTTCCAGAACACCAAGTTCAAGCTGGCCGAGGTCGCCACCGAGGCGAAGATCGCGCGCGTCTTCACCGACGACTGCATCGCCAAGCACATCGTTGGCGAACTCGACATCCCGACCGTGGCCATGGCGAAGTGGTGGACCACCGAGCGCGCCATGTCGGTGGCCAGCGAATGCCTCCAGCTGCACGGCGGATACGGGTACATGAGCGAATACCCGATCTCGCGCATGTGGGTCGACAACCGGGTGCAGATGATCTACGCGGGCACCAACGAGATCATGAAGGAGATCATCGCAAGGTCGCTGTGAGCGAAGTCCGTTGTGCCACCTGGCCTCTACTGCGGCACAACGGTATTCGACACTGCCGCGCCCGATCCGGCCTCGGCAGGACCGTCGGCGCGGCGACGTGACGTCCGTGCCGCATCAGCGGTGCGGACCGACGTCGTGCGCGGTGCCGCCCGCGATGGCACCCAGCTTGTCCGGGTTCGCGATGTTGTGCACCGCGACGATCCGGCCGTGCGCGTCCAGATCGAGGGTGATCACCGCGATCACCCGGTCGGCTCCGGTGAACACGATGCCCGGCCCGCCGTTGATCGGCAGCACACTGATGGTCATCTCGGAGACCTCGACGCCCTCGTAGGTCCGCGGGCGGGCCAGCCCGGCGAACCAGGCCGCCACCGTGCCCGCACCGACGATCGGGCGCAGCGCCTGGCGCACCTTGCCTCCTCCGTCGGTCCACAGCGTGACATCCGGGGCGAGCAACTCCATCAGCGCGTTGATGTCGCCGCCGGTGGCCGCGCTCAGGAATCGTTCGGTGGCCTGCTGTTTGGTGGCGCTGTCCTCCTCGAAACGCGGCCTGCGGGCGTGCACGTGCTTGCGCGCGCGCAGCGCCGCCTGCCGCACCGCGGGCTCCGAACGTTCCACCGCCGAGGCGATTTCGGCGTAGCTGAAGTCGAACACCTCCTTCAGCACGAACACCGAGCGCTCCAACGGGCTCAGCGTCTCCAGCACGACCAGCATGGCCAGCGACACCGAATCGGCGCCCGCCACCGCGTCGGCGGTGTCGCCGGTGGTGAGAATCGGCTCCGGAAGCCACGGGCCCACATAGGTTTCCCGCTTGTGCCGCACCGACCGCAGCCGATCCATCGCCAGATTCGACACGATTCTGGCCAGATACGCTTTGGCATCCGCGACCGAGGACCGGTCCGCCGCCGACCATTTGAACCACGCGTCCTGCACGATGTCCTCGGCGTCGGCGGCGGTCCCGAGTATCCGATAGGCGACCGCGAACAACAGATTCCGGTACTCGGCGAAGATTTCCTGATCCCGGTCGGTCATGCCGCCTCGATTCGTGTGCTGCGACCGCCCTTGCGCCACACGGCCGAAGCCAGCGCGCCGTACTTCTTGACCCGGGCGAACACATCCCACGGCGCGGCGTTGACGGCCTCCTTGTAGGCCACCGCGCGCTTGCCGGTGAGCACGAACCGGTTCGGGCTGTCGTCGGGCCTGGTGAACTGCACCACCGCGTCGCCGCGGCCGAGGCTGATCGGGAAATGGAAGTACCCGAACCGGAAAGGCTTGGGCCGCTTGCCCTTCAGCTCGAGGGCGATGGCCAGCGCCGCGTGCGCTCCGGTCGGCATGCCGCTCTGGCAGGTGCCGTGGATGACGCCGTAGTTCTGCCGCACCGCGGCCGCGTCGCCGACGGCGTAGACGTTCGGGTGCGAGACCGAGCGCAGCACGGTGTCGGTGACGATCCGGCCGTGGTCGTCGACCGTCAGCCCGGCCTGCTCCGCCAGCGGCGAGACCCGCACGCCCGCCGTCCACAGCACCACGTCGGCGGGCAGGTGGTCGCCGCCGACGAACTCGACGGTGTCGGGCCCGACTTTCGCGACCTCCACACCCGCGCGCACGGTGACGCCCAGCCGCGCCAGCCCGTCGCGCAGATACGTCCCCGCCTTGTCGCTCAGCGCCGCGCCCGGCTCCGTCCGGCCGAGCAGGGTGACGCGCAGGCCGGGGTGCTGGTCGGCGATCTCGGCGGCGGATTCCACGCCGGTGAGCCCGGTGCCGCAGACCACCACCCGGGCGCCTGCGTCGAGGCCCCGCAGCCGCCAGGAGAGCCGCTGCGCCTCGGCGAGGTTGTAGAGGGTGTGCGCGTGGTCGGCCACGCCGGGGACCGACTCGGTGTCCGCGACGCTGCCCAGGGCATAGACCAGGGTGTCGTAGCCCAGCGTCCGGGCGCCGTCGACCAGCACCGTCCGCGCGGCGGCGTCGATCGCCGTCACCCGGCCTTGCACGAAGTCGATGCCCATGCCCTCGATCATGTCGGGAATCCGGAGATCGGTCAGTTCTTCGCCTGCCGCGGTCTGGTGCAGGCGCAATCGCTCGGTGAACCGCCGCTGCGGGTTGACCAGGGTGATGCGCACGTCGTCACGCTTGCGGGTGCGGGCGGCCAGGCTCATCGCCGCCGTCATGCCGGTGTAGCCCGCGCCAAGGATCAGGATCTCGGTCATCGTCGCGTCCTTCGCTGTCGATCTTTCGCTGACAGACTCGAGACGGATCCCGTCCTCGCCGTCGTGACATCCGGGACGGGTGATCCACGCCACATCGGCCTTCCGGACCGCCCTCACGCGGGCACCGCCCGATGCTCGGTGGCGGGTTCCGGATCGCCTGGACCGTCCGAGCGGTACGCGGTGATCCGCCAGGCGCTGCGCTGCGATCCCGCGCCGAGGCGTTTGCCCCACGAGGAACCGGTGGCCGCGATGTCGGCGGCCGTCGCGGGCGTCACTCCGGTGATCGTGAGACCTTGTGCCGCACAAGGTTCGGCGAGACCGTGCAGAGCGTGCTCGTCGATCGGCGGCAGGCCGGAACCTCGGTCGTGCTCGGTCACCGAGACGAGGATCGACAGCGCCGCGCCCGGCTTCATCACCCGCGCGAGCCCGGCGACGATCACCGGATCCGCGGTGATTACGCCGCGCAGCAGCGAACCCCAGGGGAAATACACCGTGACGATGTCGGCGACGCCGTCCAGTTCCCGCGGCAGCCGCTCGGCGGCCGCCACCACGAACAGCGTGTTCGTGAGCTTGCCGCGCACTGCCTTGCGGGAGGCCCCGGACATGCCCGCCGCATGGGCGTCCACGCCGATCACCAGCCGCTCCGGGACGGCGGCCGCCGCGGCGAGCACCGCGCGTCCGTCGCCCGTACCGAGGTCGATCTGGACCGCCGGATGGCGGCCGATCAGCTCTCGGGCTTAACCGACGTCCACCTCGCGGATCTGCTTGCCGCTCACGATTCGCATGGGCGCGACAGTAAGCCAAACGCGTCCGCGGGCGCATCCGATTTTTCGGCGGCGGATCAGCTCCGCGCGGCGATCCTGGCCTGTACCTCGGGGCGGCGCAGCGGCGGCACCGACTTCGGCGGCACCTTGCGGTCCGGCAGCTCGGCGAGCAGGCGGGTCGTCACCGCGGCGATGTCGGCCACCGCGGACTCCACCACCGGACGCGTCGCCGCGGAGACGCTGGACAGACCTGCGACCTTGCGCACGTACTGCAGCGCCGCCGCCTGGATCTCCTCCGGTGTCGCCGCGGGCTCCAGCCCGCGCAGGGCAGTGATGTTTCGGCACATGCTTCGAGGCTACCGAGGGTGTCCGACATCGTCGCGAGCTCCGCACGGCGGTCCCGCGTAAGGTCGGGACGGTCGGTACGGGAGAGGGCTGCGCGGTGGTCGTTGTGATGGTACTGGTCGGTGTCGGGGTGCTCGCGGTGTTCGCCGGGCTGCATTTGTACTTGTGGCGGCGCTTGGTGCGGGACACCACCGCGCCGCGAACGATGGCGCGGCGGATCGGGACCGCGGTGCTGGTGGCGGGTCCGCTGCTGCTGATCGGCGCGTCCGTCGGCGACTCGGCCGGACTGCCGTTCCCGTTGGTGCGGGCCATCGCGTGGCCGGGTTATCTGTGGGGCGCGCTGATGGTGTATCTGTTGCTCGCGCTGCTGGTCGGCGAGGCAATGCGGCCGTTGCTGCTGCGCTGGTTCGCGCGCAAATCCGCCGAGGGCACAAGCACTTCGACACGGCGGGACGAATCCGCCTACGCGACAAGCGCTTCGGCCGAACCCGGCGTAGGACCGGCAGAGATGCCGACCACTCCGGATAAGAGCCGCGCAGCATCCACCGAG
Source organism: Nocardia sp. bgisy134 (assembly GCF_057708325.1). Classification (NCBI taxonomy): domain Bacteria; kingdom Bacillati; phylum Actinomycetota; class Actinomycetes; order Mycobacteriales; family Nocardiaceae; genus Nocardia; species Nocardia sp. bgisy134. The sequence continues at coordinate 144,446 of NZ_JBYIRW010000001.1, read as the reverse complement.
GGAGCACCGGCCACCAGCCACGCGGCATCCACCGCGGCGGCAACCACACCAGCCACCAGCCACGCGGCATCCACCGACGTAGCCACTCCGGCCACCAGCCACGCGGCATCCACCGACATAGCAGGCACACCAACAGATCGAGGCCGGACATCCGCGTCGGCAGCTCCGGCGCAGCAAGTCCGAGATCCCGCCGACGCTGCGAGCGCTCGGAAGCACACCGGTACGAGTGGCGATACCGAAGCGGCGCAGGCGGTTACCGCCACGCCGAAGCCGATCTCGCGGCGGATCTTCGTGTCCCGCGCGGTGGCCGGGACCGCCGCGCTCACCGCGGCGACCACCGTCGGCGTCGGCACGTACGGCGTGCTGAACGGGCCGCAGGTCAAACGACTGACCGTGCCGCTGGCCAAGCTTCCCCGTTCGGCGCACGGATTCCGGATCACCGTCGTCAGCGACGTGCACCTGGGCCCGATTCTCGGCAGGGGATTCGCCGAGCGAGTTGTCCGCACGATCAACGACACCCAGCCCGATCTGATCGCGGTGGTCGGCGATCTGGTGGACGGCAGCGTCGAGGACCTGCGCCCCGCCGTGGAACCGCTGAGCAGGCTGCGCGCCAGGCACGGCGCGTACTTCGTCACCGGCAACCACGAGTACTTCTCCGGCGCGGAGGAATGGGTCGAGCACGTGCAGGATCTCGGGCTGCGCCTGCTCGCCAACGATCGGACCGAGCTGCCCGGTTTCGATCTCGCGGGCGTCAACGACGTGGAGGGCGAACACACCGGGCACGGACCGGATTTCGCCAAGGCGCTCGGCGATCGCGACCGTGCGCGCACCGCTGTCCTGCTGGCGCACCAGCCCGTGCAGATTCACGACGCCGTGGCGCACGGCGTCGACCTGCAACTGTCGGGACACACCCACGGCGGCCAGCTCTGGCCGGGGAATTTCATTGCGGCGCTGGCGAATCCGACGCTCGCCGGACTGGAGCGCTACGGCGACACACAGCTGTACGTGACGCGCGGGGCCGGTGCGGCGGGCCCGCCCGTCCGGGTCGGCGCGCCCTCCGACATCACCGTCGTGGAGCTGGCCGCGACGCGGGCTTGACATGTCGTCCGGAGGATGGCGCGGCACCGGTGAAACCCCCGCGCCCGAAACGCGCTCGGGTATACGATTCCCGAGTACCGCTGATGCCCCTCGGTGCGAAATCGATGGAGGGCCACGTGTCCGATGTGTTCGACCCCGTCGCGACCGAAATCGGCGTGAACGGCGGCGGGGCCGGTCTGTTATCGGAACTGGTGCGACACCTCAGGCAGAACCGGACCGCCCTGCGCGAGGAGTGGGCGCGGCTCATCACCGAGGCGCAGCTGCTCACCGCGATGACAGCCGAGGAGATGTTCTCCGAGGTCACCGCGGTCTACGACAACTACGTGGCGGTGCTGGAGACCGGTAGCGTCGAGGCGCTGCAGGCCTACGCGCGCGACCTGTCCGAGCGCATCTTCCCCCGAGGGGTGGAGACCGACGAGGTGCTCGGCATCGTGCTCCTGCTGCGAGATGTGCTGGCCCGCTCGCTGTTCGAGAAGTACCAGTCCGATTTCGACCTGCTGAACCGGGTGCTCGACGCCTACGAGCCCGCGGCCAACCGCATCGCGAGCACCGTGGCTATCTCGTTCGTGCAGGAACGCGAACGCGTCATCCGCCAGCAGCAGGAAGCCATCCGCGAGCTGTCCACCCCCGTGCTCCAGGTCCGCGAACAGCTGCTGATCCTGCCCATCATCGGCGTGCTCGACAGCCAGCGCGCCCGCCAGCTCACCGAACAGCTGCTCCGCGCCATCCGCCACAACCGCGCCAAGGTCGTCGTCATCGACATCACCGGCGTACCGACCATCGACTCCACCGTCGCCAACCACCTCGTCCAAACCGTCGACGCCTCCGGCCTGATGGGCGCCAGCGTGATCATCACCGGCCTGTCCTCGGAGATCGCGCTGACCCTGGTCACCATCGGCCTCGATCTGTCGAAGATGAACGCCGTCGGCGACCTCCAGGGCGGCATCGAAGAGGCCGAACTCCTGCTCGGCTACGAGGTGAGCCGCGGCGGCGATCCGGCGCGGCGATCCGAACCGGCGAACTGACCGGCCGCGCTCAGTCCTCACCGTCGCGGCCGTAGCCGAGCCGCACGTCGTGCACGGCCTCGCCGCCCGACACCGTCACCCGGCTCGTCACCGGCGGATATCCGCGCGCGACCACGGTGTACTGGCCCTCGGCAAGGTCCTGCACGACGTAGCGGCCGTTGGCGTCGGTGCGCACCGTCGCCGTGAGATCGCCCGCCAAGTCCAGCAGCATGATCTGCGCGTCCGGCACCGCCCTGCCGTCGGCCAGCGCCGACCCGGCCAGCACCGCGTTCGGCTCCATGTCGATGTCGTGGCGCAGCAGGCCGCTGTCCGGCACGGTGAGCGTGGTCGCGTGCGGGCGCATGTGCTCGGCGAGCGCGACCATCGTGTAGGTGCCCGAGACCACCCCGTGGCAGACGTAGGCGCCGTCGTCCGCGGTGACGGTGGCCCCGACGACCTCGCCCTGCCGATCGGTCAGCGTGACGGTCGCGCCGCCGAGCGGATTTCCGCTGCCCGCGGATCTGACCGTCCCGGAGAGCGCACCGGAGCCACTCAGCTTCACGTCGAGTTCCTGTGGCCACGAACCGGCCACGATGCTGACCGCGGTCGGCTGATGTCCGGCCGCGGCCGCGATCAGCACGTAGGTGCTCGCGTCCGGCACGTCGATGGCGTAGGAGCCGTTCGTGTCGCCCACCGCCCTGGCGATCTGACGCCCGCCCTTGTCGATCAACGTCAGCGCCGCGTCCGGCACCGGGTGCCCGTCCTCGTGCTGGATGCGGCCGAACAACGAGCGGGACTCGGCCGCGGCGGCGAGCACCGGTTCCGGTTCGGAGAAGACCTCGGCGGCGCCAGCCCACACCTGCGCCTCCTCCCAGCTCGACGAGCCCTTCGCGCCGTCGGGGCCATCCGGCGGCACGATCGGATCGTCTTGCAGCGGAATCTCTTTCATGAACATCAGCACGACGCCCGCGAGCACGGCCACCGCGGCGGCGACGTAGAACACGCCCTGCATGGAGTCGGTGAAACCGACCAGGATCGGCACGCGCAGATCCGCGGGCATGGCGGCGAGCTCGCCGGTGTTGCTCTGCAACTCGCCGAGCCTGGCGGCGTCGAAACCGTCCGGCAGCCGCCCGCCGAAGGCGTCGACAATGCGGCCGGGTAGCAGGTTGAACAGGATGGTCAGGAAGATCGCGACGCCGAGGGTGCCGCCCATCTGCCGGAAGAAGGTGGCCGCGGCGGTCGAGACGCCCATGTCGGTGCGCGGACCCGCGTTCTGCGCGGCGATGATCAACGTCTGCATGCAGGCGCCGAGCCCGCAGCCGATCACACCGCCGTACAGCAGCGGCTCCCACAGCGGGCTGTCGTAGCGCACCCCGCCGTGCAGCACCGCGCCGAGCGCGATCAGGAAGCAGCCCGCCACCGGCAGGATCTTGTACTTGCCGGTGAGCTTGGTGATGATCCCGGCGATCTGCGAGCCGACCATGATCCCGACCACCAGCGGCAGCATCAGCAAGCCCGCCTTGGTCGGCGAATATCCGCGCACCACTTGGAAATACAGCGGCACGAGCACGATCGCGCCGAACATCGCGACGCCGACGATGAAGCCGCCCACGATGGACACACTGAAGGTGGAGTTGCGGAACAACCGCAGCGGAATCAGCGCCGCGTCCTTCATCAGGAATTCCACCAGCACGAACAGCACGAGACCGGCCGCGCCGACGCCGTAGCAGAGCAGCGCTCGATCCGAGCTCCAGCCCCACTCCCTGCCCTGTTCGGCGACGATCAGCAGCGGGACGACGCACACCGTGAGGGTCAGCGCCCCGAACCAGTCGATGCGATGCGGCTGCCGCTGATGCGGCACATTCAGCACCTTGGCGACCACCAGGAAAGCGACCACGCCGATGGGCACGTTCACCAGGAACACCCAGCGCCAGCCTTCCAGGCCCGCGAGCTCGTCGTAGCCGGAGAACAGTCCGCCGAGCACCGGCCCCAGCACGGTGGACGAGCCGAACACCACCATGAAATAGCCTTGGTACCTGACCCTTTCGCGGGCCGGGACGATATCGCCGACGATGGTGAAGGCCAGCGACATCAGGCCGCCCGCGCCGAGACCCTGGAACGCGCGGAACGCGGCGAGTTCGTACATCGAGGTGGCGAAGGTACAGGCCACCGAGCCTGCCACGAACAGCCCGATCGCGGTGAGGTACCACGGTTTACGGCCGTAGATGTCGGCGAGTTTGCCGTAGAGCGGCGTGGTGATGGTCGCGGTGATCAGGTATGCCGTTGTCGCCCAGGCCTGTTCGTCGAATCCGTGCAGGCTGTTGGCGATCGGCACGATCGCGACGCTCACGATGTTCTGGTCCAACGCGGCCAGGAAGATGCCGAGCAGCAGGCCGGAGAGGATGGTGAGAATCTGCCGATGCGACAGCTGCGTGCCTGCCTCGGCCGCCAGGTCCGGCGTCGGCGCCGGAGCCTGGATGGTCGTATTGGTCATGTAGATGCCCTGGTTCTGATCGTCCAACGGTTGCGATCTTGCGTTCGGAACAAAGCGCATCCGGCGGCCGCGCGCACTCGCGCGCGACCAAGCCATGCGCCACAAGCGATCTGCTGTGTCGTACTGATAGATCAAGGGGATGCTGCGACGCGGCGAGCTTACCGGTGAACGGCACGGCCTCTTTAACGAGGCTAAGCAGCGCGCTGGTCAGGGCGCCCCGCGACGCGAGCTCGGTGATTGCTGTTCATTAACCGCGGGCGGTATCCTTGACCTTCGATACCAACTAGTCTCATAATCTCGCTCTCGGCTAGTGGATGGCAGCACCGTTACCTCGTTCGGATCGGCAGGGTGGGCGATCGCCGGACCCGGCGGGGTTCCAAGCACTGTGGATTGATGTGGACACCGACCGCGCGTCGTTCGTCGAACGGGGATTCGCATGGACGAGAAGAAGACCATGGTGGGCGATCCGGAGCAGGCGGCCGAGCGGTACCGTTCGCTGGTCGAACACTCTCCCGATGCCATTTGCGTGCACGAACGCGGCGTCGTCGTGTATCTCAACCCGGCCGGCGTGCGCCTGGTGGGCGCCCGGTCCGCGGACGAGATCGTCGGACGCCCGGTCAGCGATTTCATCGCACCTGATTCCGTCGCCTCGACCCTGGCCAGGATCGACGGGTTGCGCGGCAACGGCGACGCGTCCGAACGAGCCGTGCTCACGCTGCTGCACGCCGACGGCGGCCGCGTACCGGTGCAGACCGTCTCGGTGCTCACCGTCTGGCAGGGCAGGCGCGCGTACCAGGTGGTGCTGCACGATCTGAGCGCGCAGCACGCGGCCGAGCAGGCCCAACGCCGAGCCGAGCAGCACTTCAGCGCGATCGTCTCGCAGCTGGAGGAGGGCGTCATCGTGATCAGCAGGCAGGGCATGATCGAATCGATCAACCCGGCCGCGCTGCGCATATTCGGTTGTCGCGGTGGACAACTCGTCGGCGCCCGGTTCGACAGGCTACCGCTGCGCATGGTCGACACCGAGGGCGTCCCGCTACCCGCCATCCGGCATCCGGTCGCGCGGACGATGGCGACCGGCGAGCCGGTCACCCGCTTCGTCTTCGGCGTGGACGGCACCGATCATCACCGCCGCTGGCTGACGGGCAGCTGCAGGCTGCTCGATCCGGCCGACGGGACATCGCCGGTGGTGAGCTCGTTCACCGACATCACCGCCACCCGCGCCAGCCAGCGCGAGCTGCAGTATCAGGCCACCCACGACGGGCTGACCGGGCTGCTCAACCGGAATACCATCCTGTCCGCCCTCGACACCGCCCTCGCCCATCCCGCGGGCGGCACGCTGTCGGCCGTGCTGTTCGTCGATCTCGACGGGTTCAAGGCCATCAACGACGGGCACGGACACGTGGTCGGCGACGTCGTCCTGCAGGTCGTGGCGCAGCGCCTGCGGCGGGCCGTGCGACACGGCGATCTGGTCGGCAGGCTGGGCGGCGACGAGTTCCTCGTCCTGCTCTGCGGACACGAGATCGGCCCGGGGCCGATCGTCCGGCGGCTCGCCGCCTCGGTCGCCGAACCGATTGTCGCCCAAGGACAACGGCTCGCGATGCGGGCCTCGATCGGGGTCACCACGATCGCGCCGGGCGATCCGCGCACCGCCACCGAGATCCTGCACGACGCCGACACCGCGATGTACCGCGAGAAGGCCGCCGCGAGCGCTCAGGGGCGATCGACCGCCGGATAGAGCCGGTGGATGGTGAGCGCCGCGGCGAGCATCCGCGAGTTGGTGGGTTCGGCGGGGTCGATGCCGGTGAGCTCGGCGATGCGGCGCAGCCGGTAGCTGAACGTGTTGGGGTGCACGTGCAGGCACGCGGCGGCGGCCTTGCGGTCCGAGCCGTACTCCAGATGGGCCTCCAGCGCCTCCAGCAGGTGCGGATTGCGCAGCAGCGGGGCGATGCGCTGGGCCAGCCGGTCGCGCGCCGGGCCCGGCCTGGTGAGCTGGTACTCGAGGAGCAGATCGTCGAGCTGGTAGCGGCCGGTCGGGCGGTTGAGCAGCCTGGCCAGCGTCGCCACCTCGGCGGCCTGCTCCGCGGAGCCGGGGAGATCGGCGCGCGGCACGCCGCGACACTCGGCGAGGTAGACCTGGGTGCCGAACTGCTCGGCGAGCTCGGTGGCGAGGCCGCGATGGCGCGCGGCATCCGCTTTGGCGGATTCGGAGTGGTTGGGCAGCAAGGCGATTCCGCTCGAGCCGTCGAAGGTGACCAGCGCGGTGCCGTTGCTGAGCGTGTCCAGCGTGCGGTGCAGGACGCGGATGCGGCGGCGGGCGACCAGGTCGGCCACCGTATGCGGTTGCTCGTCCGGGCGCAGGTGGATGGCGAGCACGGTGTAGCGATCGGTCAGCGGCGTATCGGCGCGAGCCGCGAGTTCGTCGGCGGGCAGCCCGCGCAGCAGGGCCGTACACAGTTCGCGGCGCGCCTCGCGCTCGGCGTTGTAGATGGACTGCTCGACCTCGGTGTAGGTCTCGACGACGACGATGTTGATGTGCATCAGCAGGTCGAGCAGTCGCGAGCCGACGACGACCAGCTCGTCCTTCTCGTCGGGCCTGGCCTGCGCGGCGGCCTCGGCGAGCACCGACTGCGCCGAGCCGTGCATCGCCTCGATCAGGAGACCCAGCGGGAAGCGGTCCTCGGCGTGCCGCTCGGCGACGGGGACCACGAACCCGGCGACCTCGGCCCTGGTGAACTCGCGTCGTTCGCCGATGGCCTGGAGCACGGCGCGGCCGCAGGCGTAGATGGTCGGCAACACCTCGGCGGTGAAATGGCCCGCGGGCAATTCCGACGCGGGCGGCGTGGCGCCGAGACCCGCGGCGAGCATGCGCTCCGCGATCTGCGGCCACCTGGTCAGCAATCGGGACACCAGCGGGAGGTCCCCGGTGACCGGGGGTGAAGCGACAGCCATGGCCCGATTGTTACCCACGACAGGGTTGACGACAATGCGTCCGTCGCCACGGCCAAGAACTTTGTCGCAGGCGACAAGGGCCCGTCGACTTTCTTCGTCCTGGCGTGCAGTGACGCGATAGACCATCCGGTCTTACATTTTCATCACCGCCGTCGCGAGATGGCGCGCGTCACAGACGACGTCCAATTGTGAGCTGCGCCATAGTAATTCCCTCGGGGGGCGGCAGTCGAGCTGATGGGAAGTACGAAAGATGTTTGCAACGAGGCAACGAAGCAGGCGTGCCATGGCCTGCGCCGCGATGATCGCGGGGCTCGCGCTGGCGCAGGGATCGGGCGCGGGGGTGACGATCGCGAACCCGGCCGTCGAGGGGAGCGTCGAGTCGACAGCGCAGGCGCTCGCCGACGCCATCGACGCCGGGCTGCTGCCCGCGGCCGACGGCAGGCAGCCGAAGGCGATCGTCGACACCGGCTCCGGCTCCGGCTGGGCCAAGAGCACCTCCTCGGCGGCCATCGGCGAGGGGCCGGAGATGACCGCGGCGCTCGCCGCGTTCGCCTACGGTCTCACCCACCCGGACGCCGCGCCCGCAGGCGCGAACCGGTGGGACTGCAAGCCGAGCGCCGCACACCCGAACCCGGTGGTGCTGCTGCACGGCACCTGGCTCAACGCCTACGACACCTTCGCCTACATGTCGCCGCGGCTGGCGCGCGCCGGGTATTGCGTGTTCGCCTTCAACTTCGGCCGCTCCGGGCTGATGGAAGGCGGCGGTCTCGGCGCGGTGCTGCCGGGCCGGTTCGGCGTGGGGCCGATGGAGGAATCCTCGCGCCAGCTCGCCGAATTCGTCGAACAGGTGCGCGGCGCGACCGGCGCGGACAAGGTCGACATCATCGGGCACTCGCAGGGCGGCACGGTGGCCAATCGGTACCTGAAGTTCGACGGCGGTGAGGGCAAGGTCGGCAAGCTGATCAGCTTCGGCGCCACCCACCACGGCACCTCGCTGATGGGCATCGCCACGCTGGGCAGGGCGATCAACAACCTCGGCGTGAACATCCTCGGCTTCTACGAGCCCATCGTCGGGCTGTCGAATATTCAGCAGGCGGTCGGCTCGTCGTTCTACGCCACGCTGAACGCCGTGGGCGACACCGTCCCCGGGGTGGCCTACACCTCCGTCGGCTCGCGCTGGGACGAGATCTCCAACCCCTACGACTGGACCTTCCTGACGGCGGGCCCGGACGCCACCGTGGACAACATCACCCTCCAGGCGGGCTGCGAGCAGGACATCTCCGACCACCTGACCATGATGTACTCACCCCGCTCCACCTCGATCGCGCTGCGCGCGCTCGACCCGGCGGCGCAGTCGGAGCTGGCGTGCGCCTTCAACCCGTGGTTGATCGGTGGTGGCGGCGGCCTCTGAGGATCAGCGGGCCAGGTCTCTGGCGATGACCAAACGCTGAATCTGGTTGGTGCCCTCGAAGATCTGGGTGATCTTGGCCTCGCGCATGTAGCGCTCGACCGGGAAATCCTGGGTGTAGCCGTAGCCGCCGAAGACCTGCACCGCGTCGGTGGTGACCTTCATGGCGGCGTCGGTGGCGACCAGTTTCGCGACGCTGGCCTGCCGCGAATAGGGTAGGCCCGCGTCGCGGCGGCGGGCGGCGTCCAGATAGGTCGCGCGGGCGGAGTCCACGGCGGCGGCCATGTCGGCCAGGACGAAGCCGAGGCCCTGGTGGTCGATGATGCGGTGGCCGAACGCCTCGCGTTCCTTGGCATAGGCCACCGCGTCGTCCAGGGCGCGCTGAGCGAGGCCGGTCGCCACGGCGGCGATGCCGAGCCGTCCGGAATCCAAGGCGCTGAACGCGATCGAGAGGCCCTGCCCCTCGTCGCCGATCAGCCGCTCGGCGGGCAGGAAGGCGCCGTCGTAGGCGGCGGTGGTGGTGGGCACCGCGCGCAGACCCATCTTCTCCTCGGGCTTGCCGAAGCTCAGCCCCTGGGTGCCCGCGGGAACCAGGAAGCAGGAGACGCCGCGAGAGCCCTCGCCGGTGCGGGCGAACAGGGTGTAGTAGTCCGCCCTGCCGCCGTTGGTGATCCACGCTTTCGAGCCGTCGACGCGGTATCCGCCCTCGACGGCGGTGGCCTTGCAGCGCAGCGCCGCCGCGTCGGATCCTGCGTGCGCCTCGGAGAGGCTGTAGGCGCCGATCACGTTGCCGGACAACATCTCGGGCAGCCAGCGCTGCCGCTGTTCCGGCGTGCCGAAGACGAACAGCGGGTGACACGAGAGGCTGTGCACGCTGACCGCGACGGCCACCGCCGCCCACCGGGCCGCCAGCTCCTCCAGCACCTGCAGGTACACCTCGTAGGGCTGCGCGCCGCCGCCGAACTCCTCCGGGTAGGGCAGGCTCAGCAGCCCGGCCGCGCCCAGCGCGCGGAACGCCTCCTCGGGGTACTGCTGCCGCTTCTCGAACTCCGCCGCGTGCGGCTCCAGCACCTTGTCGGCGATCTCCCTGGTGAGCTCGATCAGATCGCGGGCTTCCTCGGTGGGCAGCAGTCGGTCGACAGGCATCTCATCATCTCCGCGGCGTGTGGTCGGCTTGCCAACACATTATGGCCAACATCCAATTGCATGCAAGGCAGCATGTACTTTTTGCCGGTTATACTGCTCGAATGGTTTCCGAGCTGCCGCCGAACAAGCACCAGGAGAAGAGTCTGCGGACCCGCGCGCAGCTGCTGGACGCGGCGATCGACAGCCTCGCCGAGGTGGGCTACGGCGGCGCCTCCATCGCCGACATCACCGCCCGCGCCGGCGTCACCCGCGGCGCCCAGCTGCACCACTTCCACACCCGCCAAGAGCTGTTCGCGCAGACCATCGGGCATCTCACCGAGCGCCAGCGCCAGGCGCTGCACCGCCGCCTGCGCACCGTGCCCGCGGAGACGGCGGCCGGCGCCGTGCTCGTCGAGCTGGTGACCGCCACCTTCGCGGGCAAACTCGGCCGCGCCTGCGTCGAGCTCTACGTCGGGATCGCCAACGACCGCGAGCTGCGCCGCGAAATGCTGCGCGTCCAACACGATCTCACCGTCGAACTGCTCGACCGCTGCGCCGCCCTTGTCGGCCCCGACATTTCCCGCGATCGCCTCGACTCCGCCTTCTGGCTCACCATCAACCTCGTCCGCGGCGCCACCCTGGACGAAATGGTCGGCCGCGACCGCGCTCGTCGTAAACAGGTGCTCGCCGACTGGACCGACCTCGTCGAACTGGCCCTGCGCCGGACCTAGGCCCGATCGGGCGGGCGCACACCCGATGGCCGGAAATGTCGATTTCTTGGCCGCAGGTCTGTCCTGTCACCGGGCCGCTCGCTCCTAGCGTTGGTGCACGAACGTGAGCGGCAACGAGGAAGGCGCGGGTCCATGACATTCGACTACGACGTGGTGGTCGTCGGTTCGGGGTTCGGCGGCAGCGTCACCGCGCTGCGCCTGACCGAGAAGGGTTACCGGGTCGGCGTGCTGGAGGCGGGCCGGCGCTTCACCGACGAAGAGTTCGCCGAAACCTCGTGGCGCATCAGGAAATATCTCTGGGCGCCACGATTCGGCTGCTTCGGCATCCAGCGCCTGGCGCTGCTGAAGGACACCTTCGTGATGGCGGGCGCGGGCGTGGGCGGCGGCTCGCTGGTCTATGCGAACACCCTCTACGAGCCGCCGGAGCGGTTCTTCACCGATCGCCAGTGGGGCCACATCACCGATTGGCGCGCGGAACTGACGCCGCACTACGACCAGGCCAAGCGCATGCTGGGCGTGACGACCAACCCGGCGACGACCCAGTCTGACCGGGTGTTGCGCGAGGTCGCCGCGGATCTCGGCGTCGCCGACTCCTACCGCAGCACGCCGGTCGGCGTCTTCTTCGGCGGTGCGGGCGTCCGGCCGGGACAGGACGTGCCCGACCCGTACTTCGGCGGCGCCGGACCGGACCGGCGGGCCTGCACGCACTGCGGCGAGTGCATGACCGGCTGCCGCCACAACGCGAAGAACACCCTGGTCAAGAACTACCTGTATCTGGCGGAAAAGGCGGGCGCCACGGTGCATCCCCTCACCACGGTGACCGACGTGCGTCCCCGCGAAGGCGGCGGCTTCACGATCACCACGCAGCGCACCGGGCGCACGGTGCGCAGACGACGCCGGGAGTTCACGGCCGAGCAGGTGGTCTTCTCCGCCGCCGCGCTCGGCACCCAGCGCCTGCTGCATCGCTTGCGCGACACCGGCTCGCTGCCCGCGATCTCGGAGATGCTCGGACAACTCTCGCGCACCAACTCCGAGGAACTGCTCGGGGCGCGCAGCCGCCGCGGGGACAGCGATTTCACCAAGGGCGTCGCCATCACCTCGTCGATCCACCCCGACGACGACACCCATGTCGAACCGGTGCGCTATGGCAAAGGCAGCAACGCCCTCTCGCTGATGGCGACCGTGATGGTCAGCGGCGACACCCCGCGCATCGGGCTGTGGGTGCGCGCGCTGTGGCGCAACCGCCGCGACGTGCTGCGCGCGCACACCCCGCGGCACTGGTCGGAGCAGACCATCGGCCTGCTGGTGATGCAGTCGGTGGACAACTCCATCACGACCTACACCAAGCGAAACTGGTTCGGCCGCCGCACGATGACCACGAAACAGGGTGCGGGCCAACCCAACCCGACTTGGGTGCCGTCCGGGCACGAGGTGGCGCGGCGGGTGGCCGACAAGATCGACGGCTTCCCCCTCGGCACCACCTCCGGTGTCCTGAACATCCCGATGACCGGGCACTTCATCGGCGGTTGCGTGATCGGCGACTCGCCGCGAACCGGCGTGGTCGATCCGTACCACCGGCTCTACGGGCACCCCGGGCTGCACGTCGTGGACGGCTCGACGATCTCGGCGAACCTCGGGGTCAATCCGTCGCTGACCATCACCGCGCAGGCCGAGCGCGCGGTCTCGTTGTGGCCCAACAAGGGTGAGGCCGACCCGCGACCCGCGCTCGGCGCACCCTACCGGCGCATGGACCCGATCCCGCCGCGCCGCCCGGTGGTCCCGCCGAGCGCACCGGCGGCGTTGCGGCTCCCGATCGAACCAGTGCGCTGAGCCGCACCGGTGACCGGGTCGCCGCCGGGCGTCAGGCGAGCTTCTTCGCCAACGCCCGGCCAGCGGCGCGACCGGAGAAGATGCAGCCGCCGAGGAAGGTGCCTTCCAGCGCGTTGTAGCCGTGCACGCCGCCGCCGCCGAAGCCCGCGACCTCGCCTGCGGCGTAGAGGCCGGGCAGCGGGGCGCCGTCCGGCCGAATCACCTGGGAGTCGAGGTCGGTCTGCAAGCCGCCGAGCGTCTTGCGGGTCAGGATGTTCAACCGCACCGCGATCAGCGGGCCCGCCTTGGGATCGAGGATGCGGTGCGGCTTGGCGACGCGGCCCGCCTTGTCCCCGAAGTACTTGCGGGCGTTGGTGATCGCCATCAGCTGGGCGTCCTTGCCGTACTTGTTGCCGATCTCGCGATCGCGCGCGACGATCTGACGCTCCAGGTCGTCGTAGTCCAGCTGGGGTCCGCGCGCGATCTTGTTCATGCCGTCGACCAGCTCGCGCAGCGTGTCGGCGACGACGAAATCGACGCCGTGCTGCTTGAACGCCTCCACCGGGCCCGGCGCGCCCTTGGCCACCCGGCTCTTGAGGGTGAGCTTGAGATCCTTGCCCGTGATGTCGGGGTTCTGCTCGGAACCCGACAGCGCGAACTCCTTCTCGATGATCGACTGGGTCAGCACGAACCAGGAGTAGTCGTAACCGGTGGCCAGGATCTCCTTCATCGTGGAGTTGGTGTCGAATCCGGGGAAACACGGTGCGGGCAAACGCTTTCCGTTGGCGTCGAACCACAGCGAGGACGGACCTGGGATGATCCGGATGGCGTGGTCCGGCCAGATCGGATCCCAGTTGTTGATGCCTTCGGTGTAGTGCCACATGCGATCCCGGTTGACGATCGCGCCGCCCGCGGTCTCCGAGATGGCGAGCATGCGACCGTCGACGTGCGCGGGGACGCCGGAGATGAGCGTCTCCGGGCAGGGACCGAGCCGCTCGGTGGGCCAGTTGCGCCGGATCATCTCGTGGTTGTGGCCGATACCGCCGGAGGTGACCACGACGGCCTTCGCGCGGAACTCGAACTCCCCCACCTCCGTTCGCGAGGATGCCTTACCCCGCTCCAGGTCGGTGTCCTCCAGGACCGCGCCGCGCACGCCGACCATCGCGCCGTCCTCGACGATCAACTCGTCCACCCGGTGCCGGAAGCTGAAGCCGGCCAGCCCGCGCTGCTCCCCTTCGAGCACCGGCTCCTGGAAGACCCGCACCACCTCGGGACCGGTGCCCCAGGTGAGGTGGAAGCGCGGCACCGAATTGCCGTGGCCGTCGGCCAGCGCGCCGCCGCGCTCGGCCCAGCCCACCAGCGGCGTCACCCGCAAACCCAAGGCGTGCAGGTAATCCCGCTTCTCGGTGGCCGCGAACCGCACGTACGCCTCGGCCCACTGCCGCGCCCAGTGGTCCTCGTCGTCGCGGTCGAATCCGGCCGACCCCAGCCAGTCCTGCAGCGCCAGTTCGTAGGAGTCCTTGATACCGAGGCGGCGCTGCTCCGGGCTGTCGACGAAGAACAGCCCGCCCAGTGACCAGAAGGCCTGCCCGCCGAGGTTGTTGCGGTTCTCCTGGTCGAGCAGGTGCACCTTGCGGCCCGCCTTGACCAGCTCGTAGGCGGCGACCAGGCCGGCCAGGCCCGCGCCGACCACGATCACATCGGCCTCGCGCGCGAATTCGGGACTGCAATTGGTCATGTTCATCCTTCGATTGGCGTGCTGTAGGCCAGCACGACGTGGCAGAAGAGATCGGTGCGCCGCCGCTGGGCGGTGCGGCTGCGCGGTTCCATCAGCACCTGCACCGCGGTGCCGTCGTGTACGGCCACCATCGCCTGGCCGAGCGCCCCCGGGTCGGGCACGGCGCGCCCGAACCGGGCGAGCGTGCCGACCACGGCGGGCATCAGCGCCGCGACGATCGCGTCCTCGCGGGCGGCCATCACCCGGCGCAGCGCCGGTGTGCGCAGCGCGTGGCTGGTGAACTCCGCCGTGATGCGGTACCACGCATCGTCCAGCGGGACGGCACGCAGCAGGCGGTCCACCACGTCGCGGAGGTCGGCGACGCCATCGACCGAGATGTCGTCGAGAGCAGTGCCGACATCGGCGAGCATCGCCGCCGAGCGTTCCTCCCACATGGCGAGGAACAGCTCGTCGAGCGAGGTGAAGTTCGAGTAGAACGCGCCACGGGTGAAACCAGCGCGCTCGCAGACCCGCTCCACCGTGGCGCGGCCGAACCCGTCCTCGGCGAAGACCTCGTACGCGGCGGTGAGCAGCCGTTTCCTGGTCGCCACCCGTCTTCGAGTGGCCGGACGCGCCGATGTCTCCCCGGGGGACGACGCCATGGTGACTCCTCTCGGCGACGCGCGGTTCGATACCGAATGCGCGGTTCGATACGTCAGCGTATTCGATACAGGAGTGTATTCGATACGAGAATGTATCAGCGCTCGAGCGCGCGAGAACAGGGAACGACGCGGAAAGTCCCGAGGGAGAGTTACCGGTCCGGCGGGGCGATCTTGCTGATCAGGACGTCGTCGCCGCGCGGGGTCACCGTCACGAACTGCCGGTAGGTGCGCACGACGGCGTCCGGGCGGGTCTCGGTGATCACGACGTCGAAGCGGCCGTCCGGCAGCGGCAGCACCAGCACGCAGTGCCGCGCGCCAGGGGGGACCGAGGCGATGCCCGCGTCGATGACGTCGACGCGGGACACGGCGGCGTCGGGCGTGGTGACCGCCCGCGCCTTCGCGCCGGACTTGGTCACGTAGTAGGCGTGCTGGAAGGCCAGGATCGCGTCGGGTCCGCTGGCGAGCGAGCCGGTGCCGTTGCCGCGCACCAGCTGATCGGATCTGGTCGGCTCGCAGCCGGGTCCACCGCCGAGCACCGGGTCGGCGACCGTGGCCGACTGGCGCGGCTCGGTCACCTCCGCCGCGTACACCAGCACCACCGCCACCGCCGCGAGCGACGCGCAGATGGTGGCGCCGCCGAAGAGCCACGGGCGGCGCCGGTTTCGCGGTCGTCCACGCCGCGGCGGCGGCCTGCGGCGCTTCGGCGCTCGTAGCGGCTGCCCGACCTGTTGCGGCGGAATCATGCCTGGCCACAACGGCACCGTCGGCGCGTCCCGCCCGCGGCGCAGCGCACCGCGACGCGCGACAGTGCGGCCGCCGAGATCGAACGCGTTCGACGCCATGACTCCGCCGCACCCTCCGTATCAATGCCATTGCGCAATAACAAGATTGCACAGATGCGCCGAAAATGACGGCCGAATGGCGCAGACGGGCTGAAGACCACACGGCACACGCCGTGTGCCGGTTCCGGTACCCTCGCTGCACCGGTGGGGTTGGCGTCGTCGCAACGGCGTGCCGGTCACGGGCGGTGGTCGCGGACAAGGTGGTTCACGAACTGTCGCCGCCCGGGTGGGAGCTGAGGCGACACGATCGGCGGGGCCGTGTCCGATCTCGATCGTTTCGACAGAGAGGCACACATGCGCCGAGAGCAGGCGACCATGCGTCCGATGACGCTGCCGAGAAGCGGATTCGCCGAGCGGCACCGTGCGACCCGCCAAGCGGTCCTCGCCTCGCAGCGGGGCAGGCTCATCGCTGCGATGGTGGAAAGCGTGCAGGCCAAAGGCTATTCGGCCACGACGCTCTCCGACGTCGTCGGCCGGGCCAGGGTCTCGCGCAGCACCTTCTACGAGCATTTCGCCAACAAGGAGGAGTGTTTCGTCGAGGCCGTGCACACCGGCATCGACATCGTCGCGACGCGTATCGCGGAGGAACTGGCCCAGCTCCCTCCAGATGCCGACGCCCGCATCAAGATCCGCTCGATCGTGAACACCTACTGCGAAATGATCGCCGCCGAACCGGATTTCGCCTTCATCGTGCTGGTGGAATCGTTCAAGGTCGACCAGGCCGCCGTGGCCTACCGCGACCTCGCCGTCGACCGCTTCGCCGAGCTCTACCGGGTCTTCTACAACCAGGCGCGCGCGGCCGATCCCACCCTGCCGGAGCTGGCGGACGAGCTGATCGCGCTCATCCCGGAGGCGATCGGCGAGCGGACCCGCCGCAGGATGGTCTCGGACGGACCGGCGCGAGTGCCCGAATTGGCGCCGCTGTTCGTGGATTTCGCGTCCACGGTGCTCGGTATCCCCTGAAGCGGCGAAGTAGTCGCTGACGCAGCGGAATTCAGAACAGCGTCATCGGCTCGTCCGCCACCGGTTCGGGCAGCGGGTCGAGTTCCGGGAGCCGGGCGCGAACCTCGTCGTGGAAGCGTCTGGCCAAGTCCAAGGCCCCCGCGTTGTCCGGGGTGTGCAGAAATACCGTCGGCGAGCGGCCCTCGCGCAACCAGGCGGTCACCATGTCGAGCCACGGACGCCACCCCGCCACGGTGCGATCGATGTCGTCGCGACCGTGGTATCGCACGATCGGATGTTCGGTGAGCGCGGCGGTGCGCCGGGGCACCCGGGGCTTCTTCGACCGTGCCTCCTGCTCCGCGGGGCCCGCCGCGACGCCGTCGAAAAGCACTGTGGTGTCGAAGGTTATCCACTCCGCGCCGACGCGGCCGAGCACGCGCTCCAGCGCCTGGCCCGCGCGATGGTCCTCGAAGAACGCCGGGTGCCTGACCTCGACGCCGCACCGGTACGCCGGAGCCAGCTCGCGCAGGAAGGCGGCGAGCGCGCCGAGATCGGTCGGGCCGAACGAGCCGGGCAGCTGCACCCAGAGCGTGTGCAGGCGCGGCCCGAGCGGCTCCATCGCCGCGAGGAAGGCACGCAGTTCCCGGTCGGCGCCTGCGAGTCTGCGCTCATGGGTGATCGGCTTGGGCAGCTTCACCACGAAACGGAAGTCGGGCGCGGTCTGCTCGGCCCAGGATTCGACGGTGTGGCGCGCCGGGGTCGCGTAGAACGTGGTGTTGCCCTCGACCGCGGTGCAGCGATCGGCGTACCAGCGCAACCGCTGCGCGGGCCCCAGCTGCCGCTCCTGCCATGCCGCGTGCGTCCACATCGCACATCCCACGTGAAGCCGCATGGCAGCGACGTTAGCGCGCGGCGGGGCGGGCGGCGTCGGCGGACTCCGCCTCGGACTCCTCGGTGCGCAGCCGGTACAGCAGCATCACCACGAGCGTGCAACCACCGGTGATCAAGATCGCCGTCAGGCCGGGCACCGTGGCGAGCAGCCGGTCGGGATTGGCGTAGCCGCGCGGGATGTCCAGCTCACCGCCGAAGATGCGGCCACGGAGCGCGACGACCACGCCGGGCACGAACAGCAGCGAGAGGGCGAGCACCTTGCTCGGGCTCTGGATGGGCTGCGCTGTACCGAAGCAATATCCGGTGATCAGCGCCAGCGCCAGACAGCCGGTGATGGTTGCCGCGGGCGTCAGGCCTTCGGGCCGCGCGGCGGCCGTGGCGAAAGCGCTGAGGATCGCGGTGGCCGCCAGCCCGGCCATCGGCATCGGGCGGTACAAACCGAGCATCATGCCGCCCACCGTGGCCCCGATCAGCAACGGCACCGTCCACCCCGACAGACCGGTCATCAGGATCGCGCCACCGGCCGCCGCGATGGCCGCACTGAGGACGACGATCACTCCGTCGCGGCCGGGCAGCAGCAGCGCCGCGACCAGCACCGTGACCACCGTGATGGCGGCGACGAGCAGCACCTCGAACAGCGTCGAGCCCCGGCGGACCAGCCACTCCGAGCTTCCGAGGGTGATGAGCATGGTCAGCAACACGGCGATGATCGGCCGCAGCGGCAGCTCGACCGCGATCACCGATTCGCGGCGCCGGTGCCGGTGCAGCAGAGTGCATATCAGCACCAGGGCGACGGTCGGCCAGAGCAGCCACAGCGGCGGCGAGTCCGTCACCAAGCCTGCGGGCTCCTCTGGCTCGGCCGGATGACCGATGCCTGGCACGCTCAAATCGCCGATGACGATGCTGGTGAGCGCGCCGAGGGTGGCCGCGCCCGCGTACACCATGTGCCGCTGCGCCGCCGTCATCAAACCGCCGAGCAGCATCCCGCCCGCCAGCGAATCGATGTCGTTGAGCGTGGTCAACGGGGCCAGTGAGGAGAAGCTGCGGCCCAACATGTGATTCGTCAGTAGCACGAACGTGCCGAACAGCGCCACCAGCCACGCCACCACCGCCGAGTCGGCGGTGTAGGTGAAGACCGCGGCCATCACGGCGACGATGAAGCCGATCGCGGTCGCCCTCGGCATGTTGTGCGCCAGCAGCTGCATCTGCACCGTCGCTGTCCCGTGCGCCACCAATGCCAGCGAGATCGGTGTGGTGAGCGCAAGTCCACCCACCACGGCGGCGACGAACGCCGTGATCAGCTCGACCGCACCCGTGCAGTGTCGCACCAGGTCAAAGGTAGTTCAGTCAACGGGCAAACGGTCGATTACCGGCGTATGCGTGTCACTGAGTGGACCGAGCGGCGCGATTCGACCCGCACCGACGGCCACCGCGTCGTAGGCTGAATACGCCATGAAACTGGACAATCGACCAACATCCTCGCTGCTGCACGCGCGCCTTCCCGAGGTCGGGGACAACCTTCCTTTCCACCGGCTCGGCGCCGCGCCGACACCGGTCCGGCCGCTGCCCGGGCTGACGACCGGCGTCGCTCCGGTCTGGCTGAAGGACGAGAGCGACTACGGCGACGGCGGCTGGGGCGGCAACAAGGTGCGCAAGCTGGAATGGCTGCTACCCGAGGCGATTCGCACCGGTCGCCGCACCTTGCTCACAGTGGGCGGCATCGGCACCAACTGGGGTCTGGCCGCCGCGCTGTACGGGCGTGACCTCGGACTGCACACAGTGCTCGCACTCATCGATCAACCGGTCGACGAGCACGTGCGGGCACAGCTGGTCCGGCTTGCGGCCTCCGGCGCGGAAATCCACCGCACGCACACGAAATCGCGGACCGTCCTCACCGCTCCGCTGCTGTACGCCAAGCACTGGCGACCGGGCGCTGCGCCGTACTACCTGCCCGCAGGCGGCTCCGCGCCGCTCGGCGTACTCGGTTACGTCGAGGCGGGATTGGAGATCGCCGCCCAGGTCCGCGCGGGCATCCTGCCCGAACCTTCGCACGTCGTCACCGCGATCGGCTCCGGCGGGACGGCGGCCGGGCTGGTTGTCGGCCTGCGGCTGGCGGGGCTGCGCACCCGCGTGTTCGGCGTCGTCGTCAACGACACGCTGCGCCTCGACGCACCCGCGCTGCTCGGCTTGGCCGACCGCACCATCGCCCTGCTGCGCGAGCGCGGCGCCCGATTCGACGCGCCCGCGATCTCGGCGGACGATCTCGAGCTCACCAAGGACTGGCTCGGCCCCGGCTACGGCCATCCGATCCCCGCGGCCGCCGAAGCCGCCGCGATCGCCCACGACAACGAGGGACTCGACCTCGAGCCGGTGTACACCGCGAAGGCGCTCGCCGCGCTGCTCGCCCGCAATGCCGACGGCGGTTTCGGCGCGGGTCCGGTGCTGTTCCTGAACACCAACGGTCCCCGCTGAGCATCCCGCCGGTTCACCGGACGCGCAGCGCGGTCACCCGCCACCCCGAGGCGCGGCTGTGGACGATGCGCCCGGCCAGCGCGAAGCGCCGCTGCCCGCGGTCGTACCCGGCGAAGACTTCGGCGGTGCGCGCGTCGACCGGCGTCACGGCGACGCGCGCCAAGACGGCGACGCCCAAACCGCGTCCCGGCGCGAGCTCCCCGGCGATCAGGGTGCGCACCGCCGACACCACCGCGCCGTCCGCGACGGACGCCAGCTGGCCGATCGGCCTGCGCTGATCGAGCACCTCCAGGGTCATGCGCAACGCGCGCTCGGCGAACTTTCGTGCCGAGACGACCATTTCGTCCCGGTCCGCCGCGTGCGACTCGCGGACGGCACGCTGCACTCCCGCCCCGGCGACCGCGGGCGTCGCGCCGCGCGGGCGCACCCGGCACGACCGGGGTCGCGGCGGCGCGTGGAAGCCGCGCAGCGGCGGCTCGTTGTGCGGAGCAGGCGACAACGCCTGGTGATCGTCGGACATCCGGCACCCCCTGATCTCGGACAGCTTGTCACTCGCCGATTCTGCTCACCCGAGCCGCGATCGCTTGAGTAGTGGACTACCCGAAATCGGACCGCCCAGGATGGTCCGCGTGCAGCAGCGCCGCGAGGGCGCGCCGAACGGCGGCGGACGCGGCCGCGCGGGAGAGTCCGCGCCGTTCCACCAGGTGATGCCGGAACGGCCAGCCGACGGTGGCGTCGATCGTGTCGAGCAGCTGCTCGTCGGGTTCGCCGGACCGGGTCAGCTCGGCGCGGAAGGCCTGCGCGAGCGCGGCGCGAATACGCCTGTCGGTCAGTCGCATTCGCGCGTCGAGCGCGGGCAGGCTGTGCGATTCCAGCAGGCCGAGCACCCGCGGGTTGCGCTGGAGCGCGAAGATGTCGGCGCTCTGCTCCACGACCAGATCGATGCGGGTATCCAGCGGTAGTTCGGGGTCGATGGTCCGGATCAGGGCCTCGACCTGTTCGGACTGCCGGTCGACGGCGGCGATGCGCAGCTCGTCGATGCCGGGAAAGTGGACGAAGATGCTGCGCTCGGAGGCGCCCGCGCGCTGCGCGATGTCCTTGGCCGTCGGCGCGAAGACGCCCTCTTTCACTGCGGCCAGCAGGGCGTCGATGATCGCGCCCCGGGTCTGCTCCGGATTGCGGCGCCGTCGCGCGCCGGTTGTGCCCTCACCCATGACCGCATCCGATCACAGATCGCCCTTGCGGCGGCGACCGGGCAGGAAGGTGTCGGCGGCAGTCGGCGGCGAGATCACTATTGCAGTATCACTGTAATAGTGCGTATGGTCGACCGAACGCCGACGGACGGCGGCTGTCGGGCACATGCCGACGGGACGAGCGAGGAGCGTGCATGGTCGAGCGGGAGAACGAGGAGACCGCGGCCCGGCGGGTGTCCCGGCGCGGCGTCTTCGGCGTCGGCGCCGCGGCGCTCGCCGCCGCCGGGGTCGGCGTCGGCCTCGGCGGCTGCGCGGACGACGACCCGGTGCGCCCCTCGGCCACACCGACCGACCCCAGCGACCACATCCTGGCCGCGAACCGGCAGGCCGCCGAAACCATGCCCTTCTCCGACACCGCCGACTTCGCCGACGCCGACCGCGGCTTCCGCGCGGCGCTCGACCCGGGCGTCGTCACCGACGCTCAGGGAAAGGTGGTGTGGGACGACGACTCCTATGGTTTCCTGCGCGAACCCTGCCCGCAGTCCGCGCATCCGAGCTTGTGGCGGCAAGCCCAGCTCACCGTGAAGCAGGGGCTGTACGAGATCGCGCCGGGCTTCTACCAGATCCGCGGCCTCGACCTGTCGAACATGACGCTGGTCGAGGGCGACACGGGCGTCATCGTGATCGACCCGCTGATCTCGGCCGAGACCGCGGCCGCCGGGCTGGCGCTCTACCGCGCGCACCGCGGGAACCGCCCCGTCACCGGGTTGATCTACAGCCACTCCCACGTCGACCACTTCGGCGGGGCGCTCGGCGTGACGACCGAACAGGACGTCGCCGCGGGCCGCTGCCCGGTGCTCGCGCCCGTCGGCTTCCTGGAACACGCTGTCGCCGAGAACATCTACGCCGGAACGGCGATGGCGCGCCGCGCGGCGTACATGTACGGCGCCGCCCTGCCGCGCGGCCCGAAGGGGCAGATCGGCGCCGGGCTCGGCCAGACCACCTCGCTCGGCACCGTCACCCTGATCACGCCCACCGTCGACATCGTCCGCACCGATCAGGAGGAGACGATCGACGGTGTCCGCATGGTCTTCCAGCTGACGCCGGGCACCGAGGCGCCCTCGGAGATGAACTTCTACTTCCCCGGCCGCAGGGCGCTGTGCATGGCCGAGAACGCCACGCACACCATGCACAACATCGTGACGCTGCGCGGGGCCCTTGTCCGGGATCCGCACGTATGGTCGAAGTACCTCACCGAATCGATCAATCGCTACGGCCGCGCCAGCGATGTGGTGTTCTCTTCCCACCACTGGCCGGTCTGGGGCACCGACCGGATCGTCGAATTCCTTTCGGTGCAACGCGATCTGTACGGCTACCTCAACGATCAGACGCTGCGGCTGCTGAACAAGGGCTACGTCGGGGCCGAGATCGCCGAGATGATGCAGCTGCCCCCCGGCCTGACGAAATCCTGGTCGACGCACGGCTACTACGGCTCGGTCAGCCACAACGTCAAAGCCATCTACCAGCGGTACATGGGCTGGTTCGACGGCAATCCCGCGCACCTGTGGCAGCATCCGCCGGTCGAGTCCGCCGAGCGCCACGTCGAGGCGATGGGCGGCGCGAAGGAAGTGCTGAAGAAGGCGCAGCGGGCCTACGATGCGGGCGACTATCGCTGGGCGGTGCAACTGCTCGACTACGCCCTCTTCGCCGACCCGGCCGACACGACCGCGAAACACTTGCAGGCCAGCGCTTTCGAACAGCTCGCGTACGGATCCGAGAACGCCACCTGGCGCAATTTCTTCCTCAGCGGCGCGCACGAACTGCGCAACGGCCCGTTCGGCACGCCCACCCAAGCGAATTCCGCGGGCCTGCTGAGCGCGCTCAGCGTGGAGCAGGCGTTCGACGCGATGTCGCTGCGCCTGGACGGGCCGAAGGCGTGGGACACCCGGCTGGTCATCGACTGGCGTTTCCGCGACGAGGGCGATCGCACGCACCGCTCCGAACTGCGCAACGGGGTGCTCGTGCACTACGACCGGCGCCCCGACGACGGGCTGCCCGCGCCGGACGCCACCATCACGCTCACCCGCCCCGCGCTGCTGCGGGCGTTCGTGGCGGGCGGCGATCTGCGGGCGGCGGTGCGCGACGGCGAGATCGGTATCGAGGGCAACGCGGCGGCGCTCGCGCAGCTGCCCGGACTGTTCGACAAGCCGGATCCCGGCTTCGCCATCGTCACCCCGTGACGCGAATCCGGTGGGGGCGCAGGCGGATCAGTCGGTGACGCCGAGTACTTCCTTGCCGATGACGCCGGCCAGCACCTCGGTCGAGTACGCCATGAGCTGACCCGCCTCGGCGTCGCGCAGATGCCGCTGAATGGGCGAGCGCTTGAGATATCCGGACGCGCCGCCGACCCGGACGCCGAGCTGCGCGACGTCGACAGCCACCTTGTTGGCGAGGTACTTGGCCCGCCCCAGCGTCGGCAGGAAGGCCGGAATCCCGTTGTCCGCCTGCCACAGTGCCTGCTCGTACAGCGCGTGCGCCGCGGCCAGCCTGGTCTGCGCGTCGGCGGCCTCGTGCTGCACCCACTGCTGGTGCGACAGCGGCGCGCCGAGAATCACCCGCGACCTGGCGTGCTCGACCAAGGCGTCCAGCGCCGCGTCGGCGATGCCGAGCGAGAGGGCGGGCAGCCCGGCGGGGATCACCGCGAAATCACCGGCGTCGGGCCGACGGCCGCGGTATTCGGCGCGCAGCACGGTCCGCTCGAAGGACAGCAGCTGGCTGCGGGTGGCGCGCAGCCCGAGGGTGTCCCAGATCGGGATGATCGACACCGTGGCGTCCGGAGCCAGGCCGAAGAACGTCGGCGCTCCGTCGACCAGGGCGTTGACCAGCAGATAGTCGGCGATCTCCGCGCCGGAGACGAAGCGCTTGGCGCCGGTCAGTTCCCAACCGCCCGGCGCGGGCACGGCCTCCTGTTGCGGCTGGAGGAACCGGTTGCCGCTGGCGGGTTCGGAGAGCGCGTTCGCGAATCGCTTGCCCGCCAGGAACTCCTCGGCGAAGAACGAGCCCAGCGTGTCCGCGGTGATCTCGGCCAGCGCCACGCCCGCGCCCGCGTGCATGGTCCAGATGGTCGCGGTGGAGGGGTCGGCCTTCGCCAGCGTGCGCACCAGCTGCCCGAACGCCCGGTAGCTCAGTCCCGTCCCGCCGACCCACTCCGGCAGCGCCGCGCGATCGACCCCGGCCTCGTGCAACGCCGTGAGATGCGCGACCGCGATCTCCGCGCGTTCGTCGTAATCGGCTGCGACGGCGGCGAATTCGGCGGCCAGCTCGGTGACTCGGTCGAGCGCCGCACGCTCGCTCGCACGCAACGGGAAGGGACTGGGATCGGTCACGAGGCGCTCCGGTCGCGGATCGGCGGGCGGGTCTCGACCAGCCTACGCAGCCCGGACGGTATGCAGCGCGAAGCGGTCTCCGCTCACGTGGCAGTCGTGACGGCGGGCAGCTGCCAGCGACCGTCGATCGCCTCGGGCCGCGGCGCGTACAGCCGCATGATGAGCGAGAACTCGCCGTCCGCCGGGATGGGCAGCCAATTGCCCTGTCGCACCGCGGGTCCCGGATTCCGGTGCTGAATCGCCAGCTCGACCGCGCCGTCCGGTCCCGGCACGACCGGCTCCTGATGGCCGACCGCATAGATGCCCGCCGGATTGGGCACCAGGAAGCCGTCCGCACCGTACGCGGTGAGCGACCAGAACGCGTCGACGGGCGGGGTCTGTCCCGGCGCGAAACGCAGCCGGAACCGCTTGGGCGTGCCGTCGGTGTCCGCCGTTTCGAAGAAGGTGGGATAGATCGCGTCCTCGGCCAGGTTGGAGCCCAGCCCCTTGTCCGCCGTCGCGGCACGGTGCAGGTAGTCGGTGCCGTACTCGCCCGCTGTCGGATCGAAGGTCCAGCCGTTGTCCAACCGGGTCTGCGGGTCGACATAGACGCCGATCGTCCGTTTCGCATCGGTGGCCGCGGTCGTGAGGGCCGCGTCCGAGAGTCCCGTCACCCGGCCGCCCGGCTCGATCCCGATCTCGGCGAACCGCGCCATCGCCGGTGCGTCGGCGAGCGCGGGCGGATCGGTGTCCATCAGCGTGCAGAGCCGGTCGTAGAACTTCCTGGCGTCCATCTCGGTGACTTGCTCGGCGGGCGGCCGCGACGGTGCGGGCCGGATCGGCTCGACGGGCACGGGCCGCCCCGCGACCCAGTCGTCCAGCGAGGCCAGCCGCAAATCCCGCTGGATCGCGCGCACGGCGGGGATGTCGTCGACGCCGTCGACCTGGATGCGGCCGAGTACCCACACGGTGGGCGTCGGCATCGGCAGCGGGGTCAACTCCTCGGGCAGCGCGCCGGACCAGTTCGGGCCGGTGATCACGTAGCTGAACGGCGGCGTGCGCGCCCCCGGCCGCACCTGCGGGCGCACGCTGCTCGGATTGTGGACGGTGTTGGTCCACGCGTCCATGACCTGCATCAGCCAGAAGCGGCCCGGGTTCACCGCCGGGACCTGCAACGTCATGGGACCGCGGGAGAGATCGAGCCAGGCGCTGGAGTACAGGGTGTCCACGTTCAACCGCACTATGTCGCGCCGCTCCGGCGTCGGCAGCGCGTCGGAGTGCTGGAAGTGGTTGACCGGTGTGCTCTTCAGCGCCGCATCCCGCGTCTCGTGCATCAGCACCAGCGGATAGCCGAAGGCGTAGGCGTCTTCCGCGATGACGGCGGCTTCGCTCGTGGCGGCGGCACCCTCGTCGTCGCGGCCGCACGCGGCAAGGACGAGGGCGGTCGTGGTCGCCCAGCCGAGCATCGTGCGGCGCGTGATCACGCGTCCGGCACTCGACGACGCAGCTTCATCCGGCTCGCTCATGAGCCTCCTCGTACGGACCTCCGAGGGACGGTTTCGCGAGTTCAGCCACTTGTTCGTCGATCACAATCAATCCTCTGCCCACCGTAACGCCTGGACGGGACAGCTGTCGACGGCCAGCGCCACCACCTCGGCGTCCGCCGGGGACACCGAGTCGACCAGCGGCGCGACGACACCGTCCGCGCCGACGCGGAACAGCGCGGGCGCGAGCGCCTCGCACATGCCGTGCCCTTCGCACCGGCCGCGATCGGCCGCGAGCCTCACCGCCCGATCCGTTCGAGCCGGACGGGCAATCCGTCGGCGGGCGTCGGGCCGGTCCCCGCCACCAGCGGCACCCGGTAACCGGCGGGCACCGTCCAGCGGTACTCGAGCAGCATCTGGTGCAGCACGGCTTTCACCGTCATCCCGCCGAAGTACAGTCCGATGCACTTGTGCGCCCCGCCGCCGAACGGCGACCAGGCGAAGCGGTGCGCCTTGTCCTCGCGGCGCTCCGGCGCGAACCGCTCGGGATCGAACGCGTGCGCGTCGCGCCAGAATGCGTCGGTGCGCATCATCGCGTACAGGCCGCACATGATCAGCGTTCCGCGCGGCACGTAGTGGCCGAGAATCTCGGTGTCGCGCAAGGTCTCGCGGGCCTGCTGGGCGACCGGCGCGTACATCCGCAGCGCCTCCTTGAACGCCATGTCCAGCGCGGGCAGCCGATCCAGATCGTCGTAGCCGAGCGAAACCTTGCCCAGCGCACGGGATTCCGCCCGCAGCCGGTCCTGCCACTCGGGATGCCTGCCCAGTTCGTGGACGAGCATGGCGGAGGCGATGGTGCTGGTGTCGTGGGCGGCCATCATCACGAAGATCATGTGCTGGACGACCTCCTCGTCGGTGAAGGCGTGGCCCTCGACGGTGCTGGCCCGGCACAGCACGCTGAACAGGTCGTTGCCCTCGCCCGCGCGCTTGACCGGGAGCTCGCGGCGGAAGTACTCCTCGAGCACCCGGCGCCCGCGCAGCCCGCGCGCCCACACACCGCCGGGCAGGTTGGCGCGCACCAGCGCCTTCCCGCCGTGCACCGCGTCCTCGAAGGCGCGCTCGAGCCGGTCGCCCTCCGCACCGAGCGCGGCGCCCGCGAACACCTCGGTGGCCTGTTGCAGCAGCAGCTTCTTGATGGCGCTGTAGACCGGGAAATCCGGGGCCGGACGCCACTTCTCGATGCCTGCGCGCAGCAGCGGCGTGGTCAGGTCGAGGTAGCCGACCAGGCGTGGCCGGGTGAAGGCCTGCTGCATGATCCGGCGATGGAACATGTGCTCGTCGAAATCGCGCAGCAGCAGCCCGCCGCGGAAGAACGGGCCGATGAGGAACTCCCAGCCGCGTTGCGCAGAGAAGACCTTGTCCCGGTCCAGCATGACGACCTCGAACGCCTCCGGGCTTCCGACGGTCACCACCGGCCTGCCGAGGACGCCCATCCACTGCACCGGGCCGAACCGTTCGAAACGCTTGCGCGCGAACTCGATCGGGTCCGCGAGGGTGTGCAGCGTGTATCCGATGCCGGGCGGTCCGAAGTCGCCGAGAGTCGGCCGCAGCCCGCTGCCCGCGGGCGGTTCGGCCAGCGTCCGCACCCTGGTCGGATAGTGCTGCACGAAACGGACGCCGACCCGCTGGACCCGCCACGACAGCTGGGTCCGCAGCTGCCGGGCCCCGTCGGACACCGCACTGACTCGTTGTGGCACGAGAAGACTCATGGTCCCATTCCCTTCGCGACGCTGCGATGCATCGACCATATAGGAAACGTACGTTTCCGTATACGTTTGTTTCCCAACTTGTGCTGTGCCAAGCTGGCCGGGTGACCCGAGCATTCACCGGCACCTATCGCGGGGTGTCCAGCGCCGAGCGCCGCGAGGATCGGCGCAGGCGCCTGCTCGACGCCGCGCTCGCCATCGTCGGCACCCAGGGCCTCGCGGCGCTGACCGTGCGCGGGGTCTGCGAACAGGCCAAAGTCGGCCCCCGGTTCTTCTACGAGGCGTTCCCCGACCTGGGCGCGCTGGCCTCCGAACTGCTGCTCGCAGTGCAGCGTTCGGCGCTCGACCGGGCCCGCACGGCCATCGCCGAGACCGAGGGCGCGCCCGCGCGGCGCATCCGCGCCGGGGTGGCCGCGCTGATCACCGAACTCACCGACGACCCGCGCCGGGCCAAGATCGTCTTCGCGCAGGCCTACGGCGACGAGGTGCTGATGCGCACCCGTTTCGCGGGCATGCGCAGCGTCGCCGCGACGATCATCGAGCAAACCCGCATCGTCCTCGACCTGCCCGAGGGTCAGGACGCCGCGGTCGCGGCGACCTCCCAGCTCATCACCGGCGGAGCCGCCGAACTGGTGCTCGTCTGGCTGGACGGCGGACTGGACGTCGACCGAGACGGCCTGATCGATCTGCTCGCGGATTTCACCATCGCGATGATCGATCGACTGCCCGCGGTGGCCGGGCGGCTCAACGGCACCGCGTAATCGCGCACGAACGCGCGGAGAACCGAACACGTTCGATCACACACGCCAATTGCCTGCGATTTGCCGATTCGGCGCACCCCCGCCGCCTGTAACGCCGGAAAGCCGCTCGACGGTTGAATCATCATGCCGGGGAACGTGTTTCACCACGTCAACCGGACGGTTCGGCCACGGCGTCCGCGCGGGGGCTATACACTGTTTTGTAGGTCAGTTCTCCTCCGAATTGCCGAATTGACCCCGGACACAAGATGTCCCGACCTATGACCGGCTGTTCTCTTCTGATTACGTTGGGAGGCAAGATGATCGATTACAGCCCTTTCGGTCCGGCCGACCCGCGGCCCACACCCGGAGGTGCAGGATGATCGAGAGCGCGTACGCGGCCGAGGCGGCAGACACCACCGAACCGCGTCATCGCACCGCCACCGACCCGGACGGGCCCGCTGCCCGTTTGCCGGGCAATCGCATGTGGACGGTCTCGGCCGTCGTCGTCGAGGCCGACGGGCCCAGTCCGCGCCACGGCGTGGTGGCGGGCGCCGATCTCGGCGACGCCGCCGAGCAACTGTGCGAATACCTCCCGGAGACCCACTCCGACGAGGACTACTACCTGGTGGCCAGGCAGGTCCCGCTGGTCGCGCACGGCCCGCGCAGCGGCGGCCAGATTCCGCGCCGCACCTGGGTCAGCCCGATCCAGCGCGACGACGACACGGGCCAGGCGACCTACGGGCGCTGGATGCGCGCCGAGGAGCATCCGCACTTCCGGCTGCACGGACCCGTTGTCACCAACTGAGCCCAACGACGCGCGCGGCATCCGGTCGCGCGAATCGGCCTGCTCACGCCGAGCGCCGCATACGGTGGTCGGCCACGTGCACTCGATTCGAGCAGCGAGTCGAGCAGAAGCGACGCCGCCCGTTGCGTGAGGTGTCCACGAACACCTGCGCGCAGCCCGGCCGCGCGCAGCGGCCGATGCGGTCGGGGTCTTCGCAGAACAGGGCCGCGAGCCCGGCGGCCGTGTAGGCCTTCACCCGCTCGTCGGTCGGCGCGTCCTCATGGGCGTAGTGCAGATGCGGCGCGCGGCCGTCGTGCGTCGAAATGTATGGGCGACTGGTCGTTTCCGCCAGCAACGCGTTGAGCTGCGGTACCGAGGGCGCGTCGAAGACCTCGCCGAGCCGCGCGATCCAGCGGCGCAATTCGGCGGTCTGCCGCGCGTCGAGCGACCCCAGCGGCTTGTATCCCGCCGCGTCCAGCACCGCGAGCAGGTCCGCGTCCGGGTCGGCGTTCACCAGGCGTGCGGCCAGCTCGGCGGCCGTGCCGCCGTAAGGGTTGAAATGCACAAAGCCATTACATCAGGCTGAGGGCATGTCCGCCATCTGCCCTTCCTGCTCCTGGCCCTCCCCCACGGTCGTGTCCGCGCACGGCGAGATCAGCTATCTGCGCTGTGTGTGCGGGCGCTGGCTGATCAGTGAGCACGGCGCGGTGATCGCCGCGGCCGGGGACAGCTCGCTGGCCGAACCCGTCGCGGACATCGCCTGAGACGTCAGGCCGTCTACGGTCCGCGCGGCGAACGGCCCGTCTTGTCGCGATACATGGCGGTGTCCACCGCGTGCATGAGCGCGTCGATCGCGCTCGGCCGGTCCACCACGAACACGGTGCCGACGCTGGCGCCGACGTGCACCGGATGACCTGCCACCCACAACGGCGTCGCCAGCGCGGCGCGCAGTTCGTCGGCGACCGCGGTCAGCTGCGGCTCCCCCGCGCAGCGCTCGACCAGCACGATGAACTCGTCGCCGCCGATGCGGGCGGTCAGTCCGCCGAGCGATTCGGCGGCGGCACGCAAGCGTTGCGCCACCTCGTGCAGCACCCGGTCGCCGACGGTGTGTCCCCATTCGTCGTTGACCGTTTTGAAGCCGTCCAGATCCAGGTAGCACAGACCGATCGGCGGCACCGCGCTCGCCAGCCGATCGAAGAAGAGCAGCCGATTGGGCAGCCCGGTCAGATTGTCGTGGTGAGCGTCGTGCCAGAGCCGGTCGGACAGCTGCTTGCGCTCGGTGACGTCCACCGCCACGCCGATCAGGAACTGGATGCGCCTGTCCGCGTCGCGCACCGCCGACATCGACAGGTCGATGTGAGCAAGTCCGCCGTCCGGGCGCACGTGCGTGGTCTCCAGGCGGAAGCGATCGGTCTCGCCCGCCAGCATGCTCCGGAACCGTCCGTAGGCGTGCCCGATGTTGGCGGGCCCGAGCAGCTCGGCCACCGCGCGCCCCGGCATGTGCTCCTGCGGCAGGCCGAGCATCTCGGCGAAGGCGGCGTTCACCGCGAGCACGCGCCCGGTGACGTCGACGGTGCCGATGCCGACCGAGGCGCCCGCGAACACGGCCTCGAACCTCGCCTCCGAAAGCTGGCGCCGCGCTTCGGCGTCCCGTGCTGCGGCCAGCGCCGCGCCGAGGGTCGTCTCCTGCTCGACCAGCGCGGCCGCACGCAAGGCGCCGGTGCAACCGGAGGCGAACTCGGCGGCCACGGCCACCGCGCGATCGCGCACCCGGTCGTAGTCCGCGTCGCCGGGGGCGCAGATCTCCTCGACCATGTCGTGGCAGATCACCGCGATCGAACGGCTGACCATCAGCGGGTCGCGGTAGTTCGCGGCCACCAGCACCACGGCCGCGTCGTGGGCGTCGCGCAGATCGCCGTCGCCGCGGATGGCGGCGACAAGGAGCTCGGACAGGTCGGCGAGCATCGCCTCGGTCTCGGTCCGCGTGAGCGTGGGTGCGACGACGCCGTCCAGCGCGTCCGCCCATCGCAACGCCAGCTCGCGCAGACCCACTACCCGCGACCTCCTGCCCGTCCGACCGGCGCCCTCGACAGTTCCGGCCTCAGACCTTGTGACCGAGTCCGGCCAGACCGAGTGATCGGCCGGGCGCCTCGTGGAGATCGCGCTCGGATTCCGGGCGCCAGGCGGGTAGTTCCACCACACCCGGCTCCACCAGGTCCCATCCGTCGAACATAGCCGCGATGGCAGGGGCGGAGCGGAAGTGAATCCCGACCTTGCTCTGCTGTGCCGCGTTCGCACCGAGCTGCGCGGCGTCCTCGGGCCGCAGCTCCGAGGTCAGGTGCGAGATCGCCACGAAGGAACCGCTCGGCACGGCGGCGCGCATCGCGGCGACCTTCGCGGCGGGCGCGTCCTCGTCGGAGAGCAGGTGCAGCACCGCGACCAGCAGCAGCCCGACGGGCTGGTCGAAATCGATCAATCCGGTCTCGCGGACCTTGCCGAGCAGTTCCTCCGGCTTGCGCAGATCCGCTTCGATCGCCGCGGCGCGGTCGTTGTCGCGCAGGATCGCCTTCGAGTGCGCGACGGCGACCGGATCGATGTCGACGTAGAGCACCCGGATCTCCGGGTCGAGCCGCTGCGCCACCTCGTGCACGTTGCCCGCCGTCGGGATGCCCGAGCCGATGTCGAGGAACTGGCGTATGCCCGCGTCCACCAGGAAGCGCACCGCCCTGCGCAGGAACGCGCGGTTGCTCAGCGCGACCAGCGGCAGATCGGGCACCAGCCGCTTGCCCAAGTCGGCGGCCTTGCGGTCGACCTCGAAATTATGCGAGCCGCCGAGCAGCGCGTCGTACATGCGTGCCGGGCTCGCCTGCTGCATATCCACGCCCTCGGGCGCCCACGCCGGCCTGTCCATCGCATACCCCTTTGTGTCCACGAGCCGGCCTTCCGCGACCGGGAAGGCTCGCACCGAACGGGTGGTGTCGCCGATCACCCGCTAGGCGCCGTCCGCATCGTAACCGCAGGTCCGAACGACAGTGCACTGCACATGATCACAGTTGCGCACCGCGGCGGTACGCCGGATGCGGGTACCCGCCCGGCAACCCTCCTACACCTCCAAATAAATGCAGACATGCGCATGTCTGCAAGATAGGCTAGGCTGTGGCGCGGCAGCCATCCGACGTGGAAGGGACGTTCGCTCATGGGAGATCACTGCGTGTCGCCGCGGCACCCGGCGCGACCGGCGGACAGCACGACGCGGGAACGCGAGTGCGCCGATGAGCTCCGGCACTCCCATGATCACAGCCACGACCACGGCGGCGGGCACCACCACGATCACGGCGTGTCCGCGGACTCGGACCCGCGCTGGCTGAGCATCGCGCTCGCCCTGATCCTCGCGTTCATGGCGGCCGAGGTGGTGGTCGGCCTGCTGGCGCAGTCGCTGGCGCTGATCACCGACGCCGCGCACATGCTCACCGACGCCGCATCGATCGTCCTCGCGCTCATCGCCATCCGGCTGTCCAAGCGCCCCGCGCGCGGCCGCTACACCTACGGCTACAAGCGCGCGGAGATCCTGTCGGCGCAAGCCAACGGCATCACCCTGCTGCTGCTGGCGGCGTGGTTCGTCTACGAAGGCGTGGACCGGCTGATCCACCCGCCGGACGTGGCAGGCCCGCTGGTCTTCGTCACCGCGCTGGTCGGCATCGTCGTCAACGTCGTCGCCGCGTGGTGCATCAGCCGCGCCAACCGCACCAGCCTCAATGTCGAAGGCGCCTTCCAGCACATCCTCAACGACATGTACGCCTTCATCGGCACGGCCATCGCGGGCGCGGTGGTGTGGCTTGCCGGTTATCCCCGCGCCGACGCCATCGCGGCGCTGGTGGTCGCCGCGCTGATGCTGAAGGCAGGCTGGGCGCTGGTCCGCGAATCGGGGCGGATCTTCTTGGAGGCCGCGCCCGCACACCTCGATCCCGATGCCATCGGCGCGCGCATCGTCACCATCCCGCAGGTCAGCGAGGTACACGACCTGCACGTCTGGGTGATCACCTCGGGCGAGCCCTCGCTGTCGGCGCACATCCTGGTCGACGACCGGTCCGACTGCCACGCCGTGCGGCTGGGGATCGAGCGGGTGCTGCTGGCGGAGTTCGGCCTGGAGCACACGACGTTGCAGGTGGACCACGTGTCCGATCCGACCGCGCCGCGCGCGGATCTGCACTGCGCCGAGCCGCACGGGCCGGTGCACCGGGCATGAGACGGGCGCGGTGTCAATTTCATCGCCGTTGCGCTGCGTCTTCTTCGACCGGCTGAGGGCGGCGGCAAGAACAAGACTGTTTCTTCGCGGATCGTCGCCGCAAGCTTGGGCCGCCTACTGAGAACAGGAGAGCAGCTCATGACGACCCCGCCCAACACCGATCCGCCCTTGCACCTTTCGGGAAACAATGCGCCGATCACCGACGAGGTGACAGTGCAACCGGCCACGGTGATCGGGACCGTTCCCGAAGATTTGAACGGGGTGTATCTGCGCAACGGCCCCAATCCGCGCACGGGCTGGTCGCCGCACTACTTCTCGGGCGACGGCATGATCCACGCGGTGGCGCTGCGGGACGGACAGGCTCGCTGGTATCGCAACCGGTACGTGCGAACCCCCTTGTTCGCGCATCCCGCGCAGTCCAGGCTCGCGCTGACCGTCGACGCCGACACCGGGAAGCTGGACTACCGCGTCACCACTGCCAACACCCACGTGGTCGCGCACGCGGGCCGGCTGCTGGCGCTCGAGGAAGGCGGCTTTCCCTATGAGATCAGCCCGGAATTGGAGACCGTCGGACCGTTCACTTTCGCGGACGCGCTGCGTACTCCGATGACCGCCCATCCCAAGATCTGCCCGAGGACCGGGGAGCTGTTGTTCTTCGGCCGCAGGATCACATCTAACGGTGCTGGTCGTGTCGGGAGCCGTACCCGGTCTGATCGAGCGGGTACGGCGACCCGGTTGGCTGGGCGCGGTTGACCTTCACGTTGGTTGAGACTCCATGATGGCCCGGTGCGGAGTTCCAGGGTCGAGGAGTTGATCACCATCGGGGCGCTGGCGCGGGCCAGCGGCCTGACCACGAGCGCGCTGCGGTTCTACGCCGACTGCGGGCTGCTCACGCCCACCGAGGTCGACGCGGCGACCGGATACCGGTATTACACGCGCTCGCAGTGCGAGCGGGCGGTGCTGATCCGGCGGCTGCGCGGCATCGACTTGTCGCTGGAGGCCATCACCGAGGTGCTCGCGGCCGACCCGGACCGCGCCGAACGGTTGCTCGACGCGCACGTCGCGGTGCTGGAACGGCGGGCGAAGGCGGCCGCGCGGGTCGCGGCGCAGGTCAAGCGGACTCTCGGCGCGGGGCACGGCACGGCGGTGCCCGCGGCCGAATTGGCGCGCGCCATCGCGCAAGTGGGCGCGGCCGCGGCGGTCGACGACTCGGCCCCGGTACTCACCGGCATCCTGGTGGAGGCGGATTCGACCGCGCTGACGCTCACTGCCACCGACCGGTACCGGCTGTCGACGCGCACCGTGGCACCGCTGCGGAACGGCGGCGCGTGGACAGCGGTGATCGGGGCCGCGACGCTGGCGTCGCTGCGCCCGTGGCTGGACTCGATCGAGGAGGTCGTCCTCGCGCCGCGCGAATCCGGCCTCGCGCTCACCTCCGGCGACACCGAGCACGACTGCGCCGGAATCGGAGAGCCCTTCCCCGAGTACCGAGCGGTGCTCGACGGACTGCCCACCGTGCGCACCCGGGTGCTGGTTGCCCGCGCCGCGCTGCTCGACCTGCTGGAGACGGCCACGGACGAGAGCGTCGTCTGCGCCGTCGACGGGGCCGGGCTCGCGGTCTCCGGCGCCGTCACCGCCACCCGGCTGCCCGCCGTGATCACCGGCGCACCGATGGATCTCGCGTTCCGTTCGACGGTGCTGCGCCCCGCCGTCGCGAGCGCGATCGGGCCGGACCTGATGTTCGACCTCGCCGCCCCCGACCAACCGGTCGTCGTCCGTTCGGCGACCGACGGCGATCTCACCACCCTCGTCATGCCCACATTCGTACCGACCACGGAGGACGACCGATGACCGATCCAACCGACACCACCATGGACGCCATCGCCCGCGCGGTCGGGCTCGGCCGCGCGGGCGACCGCGACACCGCACGCACCATGCTGACCGAGCTGTGGACCGAACTCGGCCCGCAGGGCGATCCACTGCACCGCTGCACCCTCGCGCACTACCTCGCCGACCTGCACGACGACGCCGCGCAGGCCCTCACCTGGGACATCCGCGCACTCGACGCCGCGGACAGCCTCACCGACGAGCGCGTGCGCCGCCACCACGCGGGACTGAACGTGCGCGGTTTCTACCCCTCGCTGCACCTGAACCTCGCCGACAACTACCGCCGCCTCGCCTCGTTCGAGGCCGCCGAGCGTCAGATCGAAGCCGCCCGCGGTTGCCTGCGCACGCTCGGTGACGACGAGTACGGTGCGACAGTGCGCACGGCCGTGGAAGAGGTGGCGCAAGCGATCCGGGACGGACGTACGGAACCGCGAGCACCCGCTCCCAGCTGACCATCGCGTCCGACGACCTCCCGTGCTAGCCGACTTCATCGAAGCCGAAGCGCAACCGGTCGTCTCCGGTCAGCCACTGCGCATTCCGCTCCATCTCATCGCGGCGTCCGCTCGGAAGCGCCGCGAACAGGCTCACCGCCATCCGGTGCCGATCACGGCGGTACCGCCAGACACCCGCCACCTCACCGTCGACGAGCACCGCGCCCGGCGCGGACAGCGCCCGCCACACCTGTCCCCGCCTCGCGCGGTCGGGGACGAGCAGCGACCGATCCGCTTGGCGCAGATAGGGATCGCCGGGCGGAACCAGCAGCACACCCTCCGGCGGCGGTGCGCCGCGCACCTCGTCCAGCAGCGATTCGGGCAGGTCGTATCGTCGATCGTCCACCCGCACTCGCACCAGCGTGCCCGCCACCGCGCGCCACGGCTCGTCGGCGGCGGCGCCGAGCCAATCGCGGAACAGCGGACGGGTGGTCGGCCCGTTCACCCGGAAGAAGGCTCGCAACAGCGCCAGGCGCGGCTGTCGCACGCCGACGGCGGGATGATCCGGGGTCGGATACAGCACCGTCGCCCGGTTCACCTCCGGCCCGAGCACGATCTGCGCCTGACATCCGGCTGCGCGGAACAGCCCGTCCGGCACATGCTCCGCTGCGCAGCGCTCGCACCAGCGCACCAGCGCGGGTGAGACCCGCGCGGTCACCGCCGCGCTGACCTCGGCCTTCGGCATCGGTCGGGTGACGACAGCGCGCAGCGCCGCGGCGACCTCGGCGACGGCGTCGGCCTGCGCCGCGCCGCCCTCGTCCGAGACCTGCGGCGCCAGCGCGTCGCGCACGACGTCCAGCTGGGCCAGCCGGTGCGCGTGCGGGGCGCCGCGCATCGACCACCAGCTCACCAACGGCCCGGCCGGATCGATCGCCCGGCCGAGCGGTGTGGAGCCGATCCGCTCGGTGCGCTGACGCAGCGAGTACGCGGCGCCGCCGAATCGCCCATCCTGGAGTCCGAGCAGCAGCAGGTCGTCCAGCGCCCCGCCGTTCGTTCGCCCGTTCAGGCCGTGGCGGCGCCAGCGGTGACCGAGCCACTGGGCGCGGGCGACGGCGATCGTCTCGGCCATCGGCCCACCGTAGCGACCGAGCCGCCCTCAGTATTCGTCGGTCGGCTTCCAAGTCGACACCGCCCAGATCACCACGATGCTCAGGGCGATGATCAGGATCGACCAGTACGGGTAGTAGGGCAGCGAGAGGAAATTGGCGATGATCGCGAGCGCCGCGATGGCGATGGCCGCGACCCTGCCCCAGGTGCTTCCCGTCATGAGCCCGATCGAGCAGATCACCAGGAGGATGCCGAGCACGAGATGGATCCAGCCCCAGGTGGAGATGTCGAACTGGTACACGTACTCGGGCCCCACGACGAACAGTTCGTCGTCGATGATGGCCGAAATGCCTTCGAAGATCTGCAGTACACCAACGGTCAGCAGCAGGATCGCGGCGCCGATGGAGGTGCCCGCCGCGATGCCCTGGCGAACCGGGTGCTGGGTTTCCGGTGTCGGTGTGGTCATCTGCATTCCCTTCCGCGAAGGAGAAACCTGAATGTCCATCCCAGCCGGTGCGCCCGCGGAATACCTCACCCGTTTCGGGTGAGGATTCGCGATCAGCGCGCCACAGCGGAGACCGGAGCGCGGAGGTCCGCGCGCGGCGTCGGCTTGAGCGTCTTGTGCAGGTTGGTGCGCAGCGTCGTGGCCGAATCCAGCAAATAGTTCTGGCGGACCTTCCACGGGTGACGCCCGCCCTGGCGCGGGAAGTCGCCGATGGAGCGTTGGACGTATCCGGAGGCCAGATCGAGCAGCGGGTGCTCGGTGAGCTCGCCGTCCGGTTCCGGGACGACGGCCGCGTAGCCGTTGGCGTCCATGTGCCGCAGCACCTTGCAGACCAGCCGGGAGGTGAGGTCGGCGCGCAACGTCCACGAGGCGTTGGTGTAGCCGACGCAGACCGCGAAGTTGGGCACGCCGGTGAGCATCGCGCCCTGCCAGACGAACTGCTCGGACAGCTGGACCGGGATGCCGTCGACATGCGGAGTGATGCCGCCGAACGCGAGCAGCCGCAACCCGGTGGCCGTGACGATGATGTCGGCCTCCACCACCCGCCCTGACTTCAGCCGGATGCCCTCGGGCACGAAGCGGTCGATGTGATCGGTGACGATCTGCGCCTTGCCCTTCTTCATCGCCTTGAAGAAGTCGGCGTCCGGCACCGCGCACAACCGCTGGTCCCACGGGTCGTAGCTGGGCGTGAAGTGCTCGGCGACGGCCTGCTCGTCCTTCATGATCCGCGTGGTCAGGCCGGTGAGCAGCTTGCGCGCTGAGCCGGGAAAACGGCGGCAGTACTGGTAGAACCCGATGCCGAACAGGATCTTCTTGGCGCGGATCACCCGGTGCGCCAGGCGCGGCGGCAACAGACGGCGGATCGCGTCGGCCTGCTTGTCCCGGCCGGGGACGGGGCTGATCCAGGTCGGGCTGCGCTGCACCATCGTCACCAGCTCGGCCTGATCGGCCATCGACGGCACCAGCGTGACCGCCGTGGCGCCGCTGCCGATCACCGCGACTCGCTTGCCCGCGTAGTCGAGGTCCTCCGGCCAGAACTGGGGGTGCACGATCCGCCCGGAGAAGGTGTCCGCGCCGGCGAATTCCGGCGCGTGGCCGCGATCGTAGTCGTAGTAGCCCGCGCAGGTGTAGAGGAAGTCGCAGGTGAGCGTGCGCTCGACGGTGCGGCCCGCCGCGTCGCGCTCGGCGAGAGTCAGCGTCCACCGGCACTCGGCGCTGGACCAGTCGGCCGAGAGCACCTTGGTGCGAAAGCGGATGTGCCGGTCGATGCCGTGCTCGGCCGCCGTCTCCTCGAGGTAGCGCAGGATCGAGGATCCGTCGGCGATCGCCTTCGCGTCGCGCCACGGCTGGAAGGGGTAGCCGAGGGTGAACATGTCCGAGTCCGAGCGAATGCCCGGGTAGCGGAACAGGTCCCAGGTGCCGCCGAGTGCGTCGCGGGCCTCCAGCACGGCGTAGCTCTTGCCGGGGCATTCGGTCTGGAGCCGGTACGCGGCGCCGATGCCGGACAGGCCCGCCCCGACGATCACGACGTCGAGGTGGTCCCGGACATCATGGTTCCGGACATCACTGTCCTCCGGTGCTACTGCGGTCATGGGTTCCAGTGTGCGGATCCGACCGGCGGCATTCTTGACTTCGGGCGACAAGTATTTGACTCTGGACGACATGTCCGTCATCCGATCCGCAGGCTTGCGCGGCTTCCGCGCCACGGTGGCAGAGCTGGGCGGCGACGCCGAGGAATACGTGACCGCGGTGGGCCTGCCCACGGCCGCGCTGGACGCCGACGATCTGCTCGTCCCCGACCATGCCATGGCGGCGGCGCTGGAGCTGGCCGCCCACCGCCTCGACTGCCCCGACCTCGGACTGCGCATCGCCTACCGCCAGGACCTGGCCATGCTCGGCCCGCTGGCGTTGGCGATCCGCAACTCCCCCACCCTGGCCGACGCGCTCGCCTGCTCCTCGCGCTACCTGTTCGTGCACGCCCGCTCGCTCAGCCTCGGCCTGACCGCCGACCCGTACGGCGACCCCGGCGTGATCGCCCTGCGGTACGACGGACCGCCGGACGTGCCCGCCCCGGTCCAAGGCACCGATCTCGGCCTCGGCTTCCTGCACCGCACCATCCAACGGCTGGTCGGCGAACGCTACGGACTGCGGTCGGTGGAACTGCCGTACCACCCGCCCGCCCCGCTGCGCGCCTATGAGGAATTCTTCGGCGCACCGG
Organism: Nocardia sp. bgisy134; assembly: GCF_057708325.1. NCBI lineage: Bacteria > Bacillati > Actinomycetota > Actinomycetes > Mycobacteriales > Nocardiaceae > Nocardia > Nocardia sp. bgisy134. The sequence goes on along the minus strand of NZ_JBYIRW010000001.1, from coordinate 104,573 downwards.
TGCGGGTGGGCCGGTCCGCGGCCATCCTGCGGATGCCGTGCGGTCTGGCCGACCGCCCGCTCTCCGGCGGCGACCAGAATCTGCACCGGCTGGCCATGGCCTTCCTCGCCGAGCAGACCGCGGGGATCGGCACCTCGATCGCGCCACGGGTGCGTGCCGCGCTTCGCCAGCTGCTCGGCACGACCCCACCCGAAATCGCCGTGGTAGCAAGAATTTTGAGAACGCATCCGCGCACGCTACAGCGCAGGCTGGCCGCCGAGGGCGCCACCTTCGCCGCGCTGCTCGACGACGTGCGCCGCGAGGAGGCCCACCGCTACCTCACCACCACCGACATGCCGCTGAGCCAGGTCGCCTCGCTCCTCGGCTTCGCCGAACAGGCGACCTTCACCCGATCCTCCCGTCGCTGGTGGGGACGCACGCCCACCGCACTGCGTCGTTCGGAACGCTGAACGCGGGCCGCGCGGAACGCTGACTACGAGGCCTTGCGCACCTTCTCCACCGCGTCCACGAAGAACTTCTCGAACGCGGCCTCGTCCAGCGAGTCCTTCAGCGCGGCGACGCGCACGACGACTGTGGTGCCGCGCAGCACGGCCATGCCCTGGTAGGCGGTGGAGGTGAGCGGCTTGCCGGTGCCGACGGTCGAGGTGCTGACCGAGCGGTAGACGATGGCCTCGGCGCCCTTCAGCTCCGCAGGAGCGTCGAGGTTCTCCACCTTGACCACCGAGGTGATCTGCTTGCCCTCCACGGTCGAGGTCGCGCTCACCTCACCGCACTTCTTGTTTCCCGCGGTGATCTGCGCCAGATCGGCGGTGCGGCCCGCGACGAACTCCACGAACATCAGCCCGGCCTTGTCGTCGGTCGCGCCCGCGACCGCCGCGTCCGAGAGCAGGTTCTTGGTCGCGGTTCCCAGATCCTCCTGGGTGCCCGCGCAGTCCGCCGGGGTGATGGTGGAATTCTGTTGCGTGCCTGCCAGATCGGCGGCGGCGGTCTCCAGGCGGTCCTTGGGCAGGTCCACTTTCTTGGTATTGGCCGGGAATTCGGACTCCGACAGCAGTAGCTGGTCACGCGGGGTGGTTGGCGCGGCCGAACTCGTCGCTGCCTCGTCGTTCCCGCCGCAACCGGCGAGCAGCATGACGCCCGCCGAAATCCCCGCCAGCAGGCGTGCCCCTGAGTACCGCAGTGTGATCATGCCGGTCAGCATGCCAGGAACCGTGCCGTACGTCCGCACCGGTCCACCCCGTGCTACGCGCGCGAAGAGGCCGAAACGCCCTCGGCCACGCGCTCATCACCCGCAGCTCGCCGGCTCCGCGGGCAGCACGTGGGCGTACGCGCCGCAGGACATTCGACGGAATCCGCCGGTGGGTACTCGGGTCGGCCCGGCGCGGCGCGGACAAGGTCAGGCGGCGGGAATCACCTCTAGGAAGCCGGGTTCCGTCGACATAGAATTCGGCCGAATATCGACTCGGAAGGGGTCGCATGGACACAGTCCGAGAAGTCGCCGAAGAGGGCAAGCGGCTCATCGACCTGGCCTGGCTGGGCGAACTCACCCGCGACGACGCAGTGCATCGCTTCGTTCAGGTGGGCGACGGCATGATCTGTTCGGTCACGGCGGGCGAGATCATCGACGACGGCGTGCGCTGGCTGGACGCCAATGCCACTCGACTACGGATTCTCGGCTGGTGCGCCCTGTTGGAACTACCGCTACTCGGAGGCTTCGCGGTGCTCTCACTCGCTCTCGGCGACTATGTCACGGCACTTCTCGCGCTCGCGCTGCTCGGCGGTATGCAGTTCGCACACCGCAAGCTGATCCCGCACCCCGTGCCCATCCGGCGTGCCCGCCGCGTCCGTTCCGGAAACCACACCGAACTTCGTTGACGCCAACGGTTTTCGGCGTGTGATCGGCGCGCGCCTCGTACAGTGAACGTGACGTGCGGACCGGCCGACGGCCCGCCGGGCGGGGTTTCTGGCTTGCGGGAGGGCGACCGTGCGGATCGAAGAATTGGCAGCGGTCCGGGACGAGGAACTGACCGCCGACGTGTGCGTGGTGGGCTCGGGCCCCGCCGGACTGACGATCGCGGCCGAGTTGGCGAATTCCGCACTGCGCGTGCTGGTCCTGGAGAGCGGCGGGCGCGAATCCTCGGACACGACCAACGCGCTCGACGACTACGACAACGTCGGCGCGCGCCGGGCGCAGCCGAACCGGATCGCGGGCGACCGGATCCTCGGCGGCAATTCGCACTCGTGGAGCGGGCGCTGCGCGCTGCTCGACGAACTCGACTTCCGTGACCGCCCTTGGGTTCCCGGCTCCGGATGGCCGATCGGCCCCGCCGACCTGGAGCCCTACCTGCCCCGCGCCGCCTGCCACATCGGCATCGGACACGGCAGCGGCTTCACCGACGACGGCTTCTGGGAACTGGCCGGACGAACACGCCCGGCCGACGCGCTCGACCCGCGGCGGTTCCGCCCCTACTTCTGGCAGATCAGCCGCGACCCCGCCGACCCGTTCGACTGCAAGCGCTTCGGCGCGCACATCGAAAGCCTCACCGCGCCCAATGTTCTGGTGATCGTCGGCGCGACCGTCACCCATCTCGACACCGATCCGGACGGCACGCACGTGCAGACGCTGCAAGTGGCGGGAGCCGACCCACGACCGCGCACCGTCCGTGTCCGCGCGGTGGTGCTCGCGACCGGCGGCATCGGCAATCCCCGCCTGCTGCTCGCCTCGCGCCGGGCGCGGCCCGAGGGGCTCGGCAACCGGAACGACCAGGTCGGGCGCTATCTGATGGACCACCGCTGCGGGGCGGTCGGCGCGCTGGAACCGGCTGCGGCCGAGGCGATCACGCACCGCTTCGGCAAGTACGTGGTGAAGACGCCGCACGGCCGCCACACTTTCGTGCACGGCGTGGCCCTCGCCCCTGAGATCCAGGCCGACGAGGGTCTGTTGAACTGCGCACTGTGGTTACAGGAGGTGCCCGCCGCGGACGATCCGTGGGACTCGGTGAAGCAACTGCTGCGCGGGCGCGGCGACCGGCACGACGCGAAAGTCGCGCTGGCCAATTCCGGACTGCTGCTCGCGGGCGCGCGACGGCGACTCCTCCAGCACACCGGGCTGCCGCACAAGCTGGACCGAATCGAGTTGCGCTGCATGGTCGAACAGGCCCCGAACCGAGACAGCCGTGTCACCCTGACCGATCGCGCCGACCGGCTCGGGATGCCGGCGGCGCGGGTGGACTGGCGGGTGCACGCCCAGGAGGACGCCACCGTGCGCCGCGCCGCCGCGCTGGCGGTCCAGGAATTCGCCAGGCTGGGATTCGCCGGACCGACCCTGTTCGACTGGGCCACACCGGACAGCACGCTGCCGCCGACCCTCACCGACTGGGCGCACCCGACCGGCACCACCCGGATGTCCGCCGCCCCGCGCGACGGCGTCGTCGACGCCGACTGCCTGGTGCACGGAATGGACAACCTGTTCGTCGCGGGCAGCTCGGTGTTTCCCACCACGGGCCATGCCAATCCGACGCTAACGATCGTCGCGCTCGCGGTCCGCTTGGCCGATCGCCTCCGCACGAAGGTCACCACCGCCGTTTAGGCGTACCTCCGCTTTCGCACCGGCCATGCGTAGGTTTTCGACGGACTTCGTCCGGCAGCGTCCATTAGGGTGCGGGGCATGGAGGACTCGACGATCAGCGGTTCTCATCCGCACGAGCCGCACGGGGGCGGATTCGCGACCAGGCTGAACTGGTTGCGCGCCGGCGTGCTCGGCGCGAACGACGGCATCGTGTCGACGGCCGGGCTCGTGGTCGGCGTCGCCGCGGCGACCACCACCACGAGCGCGATCTTCACCGCGGGCATCGCGGGTCTCTCGGCCGGTGCGCTGTCGATGGCGGTCGGTGAGTACGTGTCGGTCAGCACCCAGCGGGATTCCGAGCGCGCGCTGCTCGCCAAGGAACGCCGGGAGCTCGCCGACGAGCCGGACTACGAGCTCACGGAGCTCACCGCCATCTATCGCGCCAAGGGACTCTCCCCCGACACCGCGCGCAAGGTCGCCGAGGAGCTCACCGCGCACGACGCCTTCACCGCGCACGCCGAGGCCGAACTCGGCCTGAACCCGCGCGCACTCACCAATCCGTGGCAGGCCGCGTTCTCCTCGGCGATCGCGTTCACCCTCGGCGCGCTGCTGCCGCTGGTGGCGATCCTGCTGCCGCCGGTCACCGCACGCATCCCGGTGACCGTCGCCGCGGTGCTGCTGGCGCTGGCGCTCACCGGCTCGATCAGCGCCAGGCTCGGCGGCAGCGATCCCGTCCGCGCCATGCTGCGGGTGGTGCTCGGCGGCGCGCTGGCCATGCTGGTCACCTACGGCATCGGGCAGCTGACCGACGTCGCCGGAATCTGAACGGAAGCTCGAGTCTCCCACCCGCCGCAGGGGTTTCGGCCGGGCGTAGACTTCGGTGCTTTCCGAAGTCCGAGTCCGGAGGCCCAGCATGCCCTTCCGTGATCGCCGGGCGGCGGGTCGGCGACTCGCCCTGCGGTTGGCCCACTTTCGCGACGCCGACACGGTGGTGCTCGGGGTGCCCCGCGGTGGCGTTCCGGTCGCTTACGAGGTGGCGGGCGCGTTGCGCGCGCCGCTCACGGTGGCGATGGTGCGCAGGTTGCGGGTGCCCTATCGGCCGGACCTGGCGTTCGGCGCGGTCGGCGAGGGCGGGGTCGGGGTGATCGACGACAAGATTCTGGCGCGCGCGTTCGTCTCCGAAACGGGCCGGGCCGAGCTGGAGGCGGAACAGCGAGCAGACCTGGCCCGCAGCGCCATTCGCTACCGGGGCGGCGCGTCCGGACTCGCGCTGCACGGCCGGACAGCGGTAATCGTCGACGACGGCATCGCGACCGGTGTCACGGCCCGCGCGGCCGTCGAGGTGGTGCGCGCGGCGGGAGCGGCCCGCGTCGCGCTCGCCGCGCCCGTCGGCGCGGCCTCGGCGATCCGTGCGCTCGGCGGGCGGGTCGACCAGGTCGTCTGCCTGGAGGGCGCGGAAGTGGTCACGTCGATCGCCAGGTGGTACGGGGACTTCACCCCGGTCGACGACGCTCAGGTGTGCGATCTGCTGGACAGCGCGGCGGCCGACCTGCGCCAGCGTTCCGGCGAATCGGGCCGGCCGTAGGGTGTGTCCGAGGTTGACCTGTCCCAGCCACGGCGCGGATCACGTGCCCGCTCCTAGGCTGGCGACTCTCCACCTGCTTCGGCCGCAGGACCCGCTTTCGACGCCGATTTTCGAGAATGCATCCGGCAGCCGTAGACGTGTCATCAGCGGTCATCGGCGCGTTGCGCACCCGCTGCGCAATTCGCTATTTTTCGGCGCCCATTCAGCGATGGTTTTTCCCATATATTCGGCTTCCGTGTGACCATTGCACGAAAGACGGAATAGCTCACGAAACCGCTTGGTGCGCAGCGGCAATTGCGAATCGTCACCAACCTCAGATGATCAGCCCTACGCTGAACGCGAGCAGTCCACTCGGGCCGCGGGTGGGCGTCGGAGGAGGAGGGGTATTCGTGACGGTCCGAATCCAGTGGCTCCATAAACTTCTCGACGAATCGAACGGGGAATCGGTCGAAATTCCGATCGATTCGTTCGGCTTCGGCGACGGATTGCGCGCGCTGTTTCCCGACGGCGCTCTGCAATTCTCGGCGGGAATCGAGACAGGTGACGGGATCGCGCGGGTGTCCTACGCCGACCAACCCGCTTCTGCACGGCTGAGCCGCGCGCACGACGGCGCGGACATCGCGCTCGATGTCCAGCTCCCCGGGGTGGGAGCGTCGGCGCAACTGCTGGCCCGGTGCGCCGGGTTCGAGCTACCCGACCTGCCGTGCGGCCCGTCCGACACCCTCACGCTGCGTCTCGACGAGCATGCGGGCACGACGGTGCGGGCGACCGGCACGGGCGTGGCGGTCGTGCTCCGGGAGAACGGTGAGCGCATGTTCACCGCGAGCGCCGACGGCTGGCAGGTGATCTGCACCGACAGATCGCTGCCTGCCGCCCGGCTGGCCGAGCTGGCAGTTCTGGAAGACGAAGGTCTTTCGCGCGCCCTACTACCCGACCCGTTCGCCGACGAGCTGCCGCCAGGGGCCTGGTTGCTGCTCCCGAGGCCAGGTCCCCAGCCATGCCGCTTCCTGGTACGCCTGGACACCCCGCGTCCCGAGACGCCGACGGATCCCTCGCGGCTGGACGGGTTGGGCCGACCGATGCCCTCGGCCTCGACCCACGTCCGGCGCACCGGTTCGCCGTACCGCCCGGTGCGCGCGGTGGCGACCAGCGACGGCTTCGCTCTGCTGGCAGGTACCAGGTCGTCGTCCGAGCGGGGCAACGGCCGGTTCGGGCTGACGCTCAGCGAGGACGGCGCCGTCGCGAGTCTCGCCCTGGACTGCAACCCCCTGCACATCGTCGGCGAACTCGGTGTGACGCAGGCGGAATCCCCATACAAGACGGTCATCGGCGGCGTGCTGATGTTCTCGTTCAAGGGTGGGAAGTCGGGTATCTACGGCACCGGTATGGGCGCGTACGTGGTCCCGGAGTCCGGTGCCGCCGAGCCCTCCTTCTTCGGCTACGCCGGCATCGGCGGCAATCCCGGCATCGGCATCCCCGCGCTGCGACTGACCGGCGTGTCGGTGGGGTTCGGATGGAACAGCCACATCCGCGTACCCGAGGTCGCGCAGGTCGCGAACTTCCCGTTCGTCAAGGCGCTGGCCGATCCGGGTTCGATCGGCGCGGGGTCCGGTAAGCCCGTCTCGGTGCTGCGCACCCTGATAGGCGGCGACAACCCGTGGATCTCGCCCAGGGAGAACGAGCTCTGGGTGGCGGCCGGGCTCGGCTTCACCCTCGCCGAATTCGTCTCAGGCCGCGCGATGGCGATCGTGCAGGTCGGTGACGAGTTCACCGTCGCCCTGCTCGGCACCGCGGCCGCGGAATTCCCCAAGGGGGGCGGCCGGAAACTGGCCCGTGTAGCGGCGAATCTGCAAGCGGTGCTCAAACCCGGCGAGGGCGAGATGGGCTTCGCCATGGCGCTCGCCCCGAACTCGTTCGTCCTCGACCCGAACTGCCGGTTGCACGGCGGCGTGGCCTTCCGCACCTGGTTCGGGCCGAGTCCGCACGCGGGCGACTTCGTCTACACCGTGGGTGGATACCACAAGAATTACCGTGCCCCGCAGCGGTATCCGTCGGTGCCGCGGGTCGGTTTCGACTGGGATCTGACCGGCGCGGTCACTATCTCCGGCAAGGCGTACCTGGCGTTCACCCCGGGCGCCGCGATGGCGGGCGGGCAGCTCGCCGTGCGTTTCCACGCGGGTCCGGTCCGCGCCTGGTGTGACGCGAAGATGGACGCCCTCGTCCAATGGAACCCCTTCTACTTCGACGTCGGCATCCGGGTGTCGATGGGTGTGTCCGCCTCGGTGAAGATCATCTTCGTCAGGATCACCATCACCGTGGAAGTCGGTGTCGGACTGACGGTTTGGGGACCGCCCACCGGCGGCCGGGCCAAGGTGAAGCTGTGGTTCATCTCGTTCACCATCAATTTCGGCAACGGACGCGCCGGGGCGAGCAACGATCTGGACTGGGCCGGGTTCTCCGCCATGCTGCCGCCCGCGGGCAACAACGTACGCGTCCTGCCGCAGGCCGGGCTGCTCATGGACAAGAACCGCGAGACCGGCGGAGACGGCTCGTGGGAGGTGTCGGCCAACGGATTCACCTTCGACACCGACACCACCGTGCCGCTCACCAAGGTGTACCTCGGCACGTCGAGTACCGCTGTCGAGGACGGCAGTCCCGTCGACCTGCGGCCGACCACATGGCGCGGTGTCACCAGTACCCAGCGGGTGAAGTTGACGCGGGGCGATACGGACCTCGACCTCGGGCAGTGGACCCGCAGCCGCCGGATGGCGACGGTGTCGGCCGAACTGTGGGGTTCCGGCAGCACTGGCGACCTGCCCGCCGGAGACGACCACCTGGTGAAGAACCAGTTGCTCGGCGTCCAATTCACCTCGCCCGCACCGCGATACGGCACGTCCACCGGATTCATCGACGAGGAGGCGCTCGACTTCGATACCGTCGCGCCCGACGGCAGTCAGCCACTCGACCCCGCGGCGGGCCCGGTCGGGGCCGTGCCGCAGCGGCCGGGGAACGTCATCGCCACCATCGCGAGCACGGTCGCCGCCTCGGCGCAGGCCGATGCTCGCCGCCGCTTGGCCGGACAGCTGGCCGCACTCGGCTTCGACCTGGGTGAGGTCGACAGCGACCTGTCCGCCTACGCCCGCGCCTGCCAGACGGCCTTCACGGCCGAACCGATGCTCGTCGGCTGAGACAAGAGGGGATCGACATGCCAACCACCACGCACCGCACACGATTCCTCGACCACCGGATCCCGTCGCTCTACGCGGGCCGCTATGCCCTCGCCGTTGAGCAGAAGATCGACACCGTCGCCCCGCTGCCGGCCCGCGACCAGCGATTCGACGTGCGCACCCAGCGTTTCGCGCTCGGCGACTCCGAGGTGCAGGCCTGCTACCCGGTGCCGGGCGGTGTCGGGAAATACAGCCAGCTCCTGCCACACATCACGCTCGACACCCCCGGCCTGCCGTGGGCGATGCTGCCCGCAGGGGAGGACGACGGCAGCCCGTGGATGTTCCTGCTGGTGTTCCGGGAAGGCGAACTTCCGGACGACCCCCATGCGATCGGTGAGGTCACCGTCTCCACTGTCGCCCAACTGCTCCGCGGGCAGGCCGGACCGGGTAAACCGCCCGCCATCGACACCGACAGCCTGCTCGACGGCGAAGCCGAAATGGCCTGCCGCAGCATCCACATCCCGGCGGATCTGTTCACGAAGCTCCGCCCGACCTTCGCGGAGGCGGCGCTGCTCGCCCACCTGAGGGAGGGTGGGCGGCCGGACGCCGACCACGTGCGCGGCGCCGACCCGGAACCGAATCTCGACGAGTGCAACGCGGTCGTCGTCGCCAATCGCTTCCCCGCCGCGACCGCCGCACGGCACGTAGCGCATCTGGTCACGGTGGAAGGATTCGAGCCATACCTGCGGGACACGGCGGCGCCGTCGGAGGGCCTGCGGATGGTGTCGCTGCACACGTGGACATTCGAAACCCTCGACGACAACGGCATCGGGTTCGGTGACCTGGTGGCGAACCTGGCGGCGGAACCCGATCTCCAGCTGTGCCTGCCGGTGCCGCCCGGTGAACTGGATGCCGATGCGCGGCAACGGATTCAGGGTGGCGCGACGGTGCTCCCGCAGCGCCTGGAATCGGGGGAACGCACCATCGCCTTCTATCGCGGACCGTTCACCGCCACGCCCGCGCAGCCACTTCCTCCCCCGCGTGAACCCAGGCTCGATTCCGGCGGTGAGGCGCTGATCTACCTGAAGCAGTCCGGTGTCTTCGACTCCGGCTACGCCAGCGCCTTCAGCCTCGGCCGCACAGTGGCCTTGGCCGACGCCCCGTTCCGGAATCGGCTGCTGGAATTCCGCAAAGCGGCCAGGCGGGCCGCGCGCCGGGCGGCCGCGCATCCGGAGCTGATCGCGGGACGCGCGGTGAGCGAGGCGGGAGCGGCGTTGCACGAGAGCCGGGTGCGCACCGCCTTCGATCACCTACTCGAGTCGAGGCTGCCGTTGGCACTGGCGCGCAGCGGGGCCGAGCTGGCCACCGCGCCGCGCCGCCCCGCCGCCGCGGCGGTACGGGGCAACGGCGCGCTGTCGGCGCTGTCGGCGGACGCGCTACGCGTCACGGTGTCCGACACCCACACCAGGGCGGTGCTGCGGTCGGCTGTCCGCGAGCAACTGGATCCGGTGCAGGAGTGGCTGAACCGGCTCGCGGCACTGCAGATGGTGCCCTTCGATCACCTCGTCCCCGACCCGAGAATGCTTCCGCCGGAGAGCATCCGGTTCTTCTACGTCGATCCGGGATGGGTGCGGGCCGCGGTCGACGGCGCGCTGAGTGTCGGGGTCGGTCACGCGCTGGACGAGGACCTCAACGAGCTGGCCGCCGCAGTACCGGATCCACCCGCCTGCGGGGTGCTGATCCGTTCGCTGCTGGTGCCGAACTGGCCGCGTACCCGCTACACCGCCTTTCACGGTGAGACGGAACTGGAGCCACTGCACCGCGCGATGTTCGGCAGCAACGTGCTCATGCTGCTGTACCCGGACACCCTCGACACCTTCACCATCGCCGAAGCGCCGCAGGGCATCCACTTCGGCATCGGCGATCTCCACACCATCGACCTGCGCAAACTCAGCGGCGTCGTCGGCGAGTACATCGAGGAGTTCCCCGACCCTCCCGGGTTCGGTAAATTCCTGCGGCCCTCCCACGACGTGCTCGACGTCGAGGGCGCGCTGGTGCCCGCGCTGGCCGCCGCCCACGAGTTGCCGACTCTGTCCCCCGCTCAGTTCGCACTGCAGATGTTCAAGGCGCCGCAACTGCAGACCTTCGCCCGCTCCTGATCGACGCTATCCGGAGGGATTCTCATGCCCAACGACACTCTGATCGTGCCGGTCGAGGTGGCGGCGTTCGCGGTGAACGCCCGGACCCGCGACGCCGACGGCAGCTATGTCATCCAGCGCTGGACCTCGAACTTCGTCCCGTTCGTCAACGACAACGCCGCCCCGGAGCCCGCGCCGTTCGCCGGGCCCGAGCAGTGGACGGGCGACCCGTCTCGTCTCGGCGTGTACTTGCACTGGCAGTTGCCGGAGGCACTCAGCGAGGGCCTGCAGGACGAGGAGACCGGCGAGGTCGGCGACTTCCCGCTGGTGCCCAATCGCTGGCTGGTGGTGCGCCGCTCCAACGGCGGTGTGCGCGCGTGGATCGTGCACAGCGACTACCTCGACTCCCGTGAGGGGGCGGTGTCGTATCTCGACCCCACCACCGACACCGCGACCGCCACCAAGATCGGCCGACTGGTCGAGCTCACCACCGGCAGCCCGTGGCAGGAGCCGGGGGGCGAGCAGTTCCTCACCGCGATCGGGCCCGGGCTCCTGACGTTCTCGGTGTTCCAGCCGTACAACAAAAACGTCTTCTCCATCCACGACACACTCGACGACCTCCATCCCGACAACGACGACCGGCTGAGCTACTTTGTCGCAGGCTGGTATTCGGAACCGAAAAGCGACATCCTGGTGGCCGGCGACCATGCCGACGAGCGGTTCGCCGACCTGATGTCGCGGCTGGAGTGGCAGCTGGCCGCGACCTTCGGTGAGCCGCGGCGCTCGGTCTACACCGGCAGCGCGATCGGCGTCGACTGGCGACCCAACGGCGGCGTGTACCCGTCGGCGAGCCCGCACGCCAATGAGATCGCGGTGGCGATCGGCAACAGCGCGGGCGAGGCCGCGGGCGAACTCCAGGAGCAGTCGGGTGGTTCGAATGCGTTGAGCGAGAAAGATGCTCAGCTCTACCGCGCGTTCGCGCTCGGTGTGCTCGACGAATACGATCGTGCCGACGGCGAGCTGTTCCCCGAACGCGCCGCCCACGATTCCGGATTCGGGCCGGTGCCGGGCGGGTTCGTGTGGCGCACCGTCGACCGCGGCGGCGAGGACGCGCGAGCCGCGCTGTCGGTCGCCGAACTCGCCGCCGAACAGCGGCTCGCCGCCGAGGTCACCGCCGATTTGAATGGCCGCCAACGCGATCTCGACACCCTCGAACGCGAACTCGCGGGCGCGCAGCAGCGGCTCTACGTTCTGTGGGCGCTGTCGTGCGACCCGGAACCACCGGAGGATTATGCGCCGGGCATCCTCAGGCAACTCGATCCGACGCGAGAGAACTCGGCGGCCTGGCGGGTGGCGCAGCTGTCGAACGAGGTCGCGGCGCTGCGGGACGAGATACCGTGGGACACCAAGGCCGACGCGCTGGCCGCCAAGGCCCGCGCCTACGCCGCCGAACACGGTCTGCGTACCGGCCTCGAGCTGCAACGTGTGCCCCTGGCTCCGTTCGAACAGCACGCGGACCCGGTGCTGATGATGCAGGGCGCGAACCTGAGCGCCCCGCTGACCCGCGACTCCGACCTGCCGTGCCGGGTCGAGGAACGAGTCGTCACCAAGATCGGCGCCATCACCGCCGACACGGTTGCCGCCGAGGTCGCGAAGGTGAATGTCACCGACCTGCCGGGGCCGATGGCGAAGCTGGTCACCGAATTCTTCGTCATCGATCAAGCCCGCAAAACCGGTGCGAGCCTCGATGATCCGACCGGGACATTGCCGGAGTACGGCACCGCTCCGTGGGAGCAGCCGTGGCAGCCGCTGTATCTGCAGTGGGAGGTCGAGTACACCGCCATCCCGTTCGTCGAAGCCGGCCAGGAACGCTTTTCCTTCGACGGGAACTACTACCGCTGGGAGGGCGAGGGCCACCTGAAGCCCGCCATCACCGTCAGCGGCCGCCAGGTCCTCATGCCCACCAGCGGGTACGACCAGGACGGACAGCTCGACAGCTACGCCAACGGCCGCACCGACCTGCGCGCCGACGTGCTCGCCGCCATGCACGAACAACTGACCGACCTGGACCAGTTGTCGCAGCGGCTGGACGGGCTGAGCACCGCCGTCGGGCAACGTCTTTCGATGGTCAACCGGGCCCCCACCGGCGACATCGCCGGATTGATCGGCACCGGTGCCGGAGCATCGCCGGACGGCGGCGCGCGGCCGGTCTTCGAATGGGACGACTGGCCGGAGTCCGACTTCCAGGAATTGCGGTCCGGGCAGCTGCTGTTCATCCGGCTGTCGGTGGTGGACCGATTCGGCCGCGCTATCAACCTCATCGACAATCCGTTGCATTTCGATCAGCTGTGCAAGCCCGATTCCATGACGCCGAAGTACGCCGTCGGTGATACCCAAGTCGACCGCTATGTGGAACTCGGGCCCCGGCTGCTGCAACCCGCTCGGCTGCGCTTCGACTTCCTGTCCGCACGGTCCGACGACGACGCCGAACTCACTCCCGGCGCGAATCCGGTGTGCGCGTGGCTGATACACAATCGGCTGGATCGGTCGTTGGCCGTGTACGACCCGGACGGCAACGCGCTCGGCGATCTGCGGCGGGTGCTGTCGGCGTCCGGCCAGCAGATCGTCGCCTGGACCGCTCTCCCCGGCTCACCGGTCGCCGAATTCGACGATGTGGCAGCGGAATACCCGCATGTCCACCGGTACCTGTCGGTGATCGTGCAGAAGGGCCCCGACGTCCTCGACGCCGTGCGCGATCTCATCGACCGAACCCTCGTGTCCATCGACCCCGACGGGCCGGAGGACTACAGTCTCGGCTTCCTGCTCGGCCGTCCGCTGGCCCTGGTGCGCGCCCGGCTCGACCTGGAGTTGTGCGGGCCGGTCCGCACCGACGTCACCTGGCCGCGGGTGGTGAATCCCCCCGCGCCGCACATGCCCTCCTACCGGTGGAATGTCCGCCTAGGCGAGGCGATGCAAACCGACGACGGGCTCATCGGCTGCGTAATCGACGAGGACTACGAGCATTTCGAAACGGTACTGGACAATCCGGACGACTCGGGCGGATATCTGCGGCCCATCGATGTCGGCGAGCGTCTGAAGCTGGCGTTCGAAGGCGACAGCAGCGCCACCGTCACCCTGCTGCTCGACCCCCGCGCCGCCGTCCACGCCACCACCGACATCCTCCCGGTGTCCTCGGTCGTTGTGCCGCAACGCTTCACCGACGCCGCGCTGGCCGCCATGGCGGTGAACTTCCGCGCGGGCCCGCTGCTCATCGCCCGCACCGAAACCGGCGCGGTCACGCTCCCCCAGCCCACCACCGCCACCGGCACGTGGTCGTGGACCGAGGCCGTGGGCGCGGAGTGGTCGGAGTTCCCGATCGTTGTCCCCGACCCGGCCTCGCTGCCTGTCGGCGTCGATCCCGAAATTCGTTCCGGTTTCCTGGTTCTCGAAGACGCCGCCCAATACAGCCGTACCAGCAACGAGCGAGGAGCACGGTAATGACGATTGTCCGGGAGTACCTCGTCACCGAGACCGAGCAGGTCACCAGCAGTGCGCCACTGTATTTCGAGTTGACCACCGATCCGGACCCGGTGCGTGTCTCGCCGTCCGGCGGTGACCCGCAGCGCGCCGATATCGTTCTGGTCGGCAGTCGACGCAGCGGACTGGGCATCGAATGCCGCAAGATCACCATCACGGTGCCGACCGGAAACAACTCACCCGACCTCACGTCCGACATCAACAGCATCGCGCCGCAGATCAGCCTCGAGGACTGGACGCCACGCACCGACGCTGCCGCGAAGACGATCACCTTCACACCGTCGTCGGGCGCCGGCGTCATCGGCCGCGAGGAGGGCGTCTCGATCCAGCTGATGGACGCCCGGATCAACACCCAGGTCGGCAGTGCCCCGGTGCGTATCGAAATGGAGTGGCGAGAAGCGGGTTTCGACGATCCCTGGGAGACCGGGCTCGCCACGATGAATATCGGCAAGTTCCCGCCGGACTTCGTTCTCGACAACTTCACCGCCGAGCAGCCGATCATCGACAACGGTGATTCGGTGCGGTTGTCCTGGGTCGCGCAGGGCGCCTCGTCGGTGAAGTTGCTGTACGACGTCGCCGAGGTCGATGTCACAAACAAGACCACGTGGACGGTTCCGAACGTCACCGGTACGACGGTGTTCTATCTGCGCGGCACCGTCCAGGTCGGCAACAACACCGTCGAACGGACGCTCATGACCACCGTCACCGTCCGCATTCCGGACCTGGTGATCGGCAATCTCGAAATACACGGCTCGGTGCGGATGAGCAGGCCGCAGTCGGTGAGCCTGAAACAGGGTATCGAAGCCGAGCCGGGACACCCGATGGAGGACATTCTCGATGGATCGCTCGATACCTACTTCCTGACCAAGAACAGGATCTTCGGCGGCACGCTGATTATCGTCGACCGGGGATCGCGATCGCTGATCACGTCGGTGGACCTCTGGTTCGGTGATCGCGCAGGAAACTTTCGGCCGCGCATGGGACGGGTCGCAGTGTCCACCGATGGCAAGGAATGGAACGCCCTCGATGCGTGGAGCGACAACGCGACCGAATTCCACTGGAAGGCCGCCGCGGGAGGGTCCGTGATCGCTAGGTACATCGGTATCGAGTCGATTAGCAACTGGGCGTGGGACGGCGTGGCCATTCGGTCACTCGAGGTCGATCCACCGGCTACGCCGCTGATTCTCGACGACAACGCGGCGGAGTTCAGTGTGCCGGTGATCGCCCGATCCGGAATCACGGAGCCCTAACCGATTCGGATTCACCGCTTGACGTCCGATGCCGTCCGACCGATCCCAGCGACGAACGAGGAGAACCACGCATGTCGATCATCGGCCAGTACGCCGCTACCGATGGTGTTCACGTGAGCTCCAGCGCACCACTGTATTTCGAGCTGCACACTGATCCGGATCCAGTGCGTATCTCGCCGTCCAGCGGCGATCCGGAACGCGCCGATTTCGTGTTGGTCGGCAGTCGCCGCAGCGGGTTGGCGATCGAATGCCGCAAGATCACCATCACAGTGCCGACCGGACCCAACTCCGGCGATCTGACACCGGATATCACCAGCATCGCCCCGCAGATCAGTTTGGCGGAGTGGACGCCGCGCACGGACCCGGCGGCGAAGACGATCACCTTCACGCCGACAACGGAATTCACCGTGATCGACCGCGGCGACGGCGTCACGATCCAGTTGATGGACGCGCGCATCAACTCGGTGGTCGGGAGCACGATGCTGGCCATCGCGATGGAGTGGCGGGAGGTAGACGGCGACGGCGCCTGGGAGACCGGAAGCGTCACGATCAACGTCGGCAAGTTTCCGCCGGACTTTCGTCTCGACAACCTGACCACCGACGATCCGATCATCGAGAACGGCGGTTCGGCGCGGCTGACCTGGGAGGCCGGTGGCGTGTCGTCGCTGAAACTGCTGTACGACGTCGCCGAAATCGATGTAACGAACAAGACCACCTACACGGTTCCGAACATCAGTCGGACGACAGTGTTCTACCTGCGGGGCACCGTCCAGGCGGGCAACGACACCGTCGAGCGGACACTGGCCGTCACCATCACCGTCCGGGTGCCGGATCTGGAGGTCGGACACTTGACTGTGCGCGGCGATCTGTTCGTCGGGCATGAAACCGCAACCGTGCCGTCGTTCGCTGACTACTTCGAGCCGGCACCGGACCATCCCTTCGAGCACATGTTCGACGGCTCGCCTGACACCTATTACCTGAGCAAATCGCCTATTACGACCGTTGTTGGATACCTCGTGGTGGACAGAGGGGAGAACGCGCCGCCGCTGACCTCCATCAGGCTCCGCTTTGGTGATCCATCGGGGAACCATCTACCGAATTCCTGTGCATTGGAGTGGTCTGCAGACAGAAAAAAATACTTTCACCTGACAAGAGCCTCCCACAGTCCGAAAGAGCTCAACTACACCGAGCACTCAGGCCTGGCAGCACGCTACCTCCAGCTCATATTCGTGCGTGGTGATTCGGCCGACCGTCATCTGGCCATCCGTTCATTCTCGATCACCCCTTTACCCAGATTGCGAGTGACCAGTACATCCAGCGTGTTCGGAGTGCCGGTCCATCATGAGCCCGATGGGACCACCGATTCCACCACAGCCACCGATTTGCACATGACGGATCGCTTCGACACGCCAGTCGGGCAGCCGGTTTCGGAGTAGCGCGACATGGGATCCCTGGCTCCGCAACATGCCGCTTCTCTCTGGCTGGGGACACCGCGTCCAGTGATCTCAACTGCTGTGCCAGTCCTTCGGCAGTACCGGAACGAGTGACGATGGAGTAGTCGCAGTCCAGCCGCATGCCGATGTCGGCCGGGTGCACACCTCGGCCGACATCGGCGATCGGTCAGCGCCGGAACGCGTCCCGCACTTTGCCTGCTGCCTGTTTCATGTTGCCGAGGAACTGGTCCCGCCGTCCCTCCGCCGACAGCCGCGGATTATCGGTCGCGCGTCCGAGGAATTTCTTCATACGGCCACGCGCGGCCTGAATTCGGTGGTCGAAACGACCGTTCCTGCGGTAATTTTCGTCGTGCATCGATGGCCTCAGTAATAGTGCCTGCGGCCGCCGACCGGACGGCCCACCGAACCAGCGATCCAGAGCGCCGCGCCGATGATCAGCACGATGATGCCCGCCGTGGTCAGCCACCCGATCCCGAGCAGCCAGCCCACGATCAGCAGTATCAATCCGAGAACAATCACGGTCTCATCCCTTTCCTCTTGGTCAACCGTTGACTTGTCAGCCGGCAGTAGGCGCCTGTGTCTTGCCGCCCGGAGGGCCCGCCAGCGGCGCGGTTCCGGACGGTCGGCGCAGGAATCGGTTGGCGCTCCACGCGGGCTTGTTGCCCGGCGGCGGCGCGACCGGCGGTGCCTGCGGAGGCGGAGCATCGCGGCGAGTAGCCGCGATCTCCCGGCGTGACCTGCGCAGCTCCCTGCGCGCCTCGCTACCGCGGCGGGAGGTGCGCCACAGCCCGGTCAGCACGAGGAGCAACCCGAGCGCGGCCACCGCGCCGATCACCGTGCCGTAAAGGAACACCTCTCCCGCGGACGCTGTGAAGTGATAGTCGAAAACGGCGAAATCGCCCGTCGACGTGCGTAGCTCGCCGGTATTCGCCGCCACAGCGGCGACGCCGACGACCACCGCGCCGATCAGGACGATCAGCCCTATGAGAATGATCATGACAATCCTGGTGCGTTGAAAAGTTGTATTACGAGTTCGCTATTCCCTGTTCCGGCGGGATCAAACTCACCGCGATCGCGAACGTTTACGCCCCCCGGTTTCGGTGTATGCGCAGAACTGACCGGACCGATCGATCAGCAACCAAGGAGAATCGGACACCATGACCTACACCTTCGACCTCACCGATTACTCGGACGCATCCGCCAGCGTCGCCCAGAATGCGCTGCGCGGACTCGGCGGCGTCGATTCCGTCGACGTCGACCGCGTGGCGGAGACCATCTCGGTGAACTCCACCACCCTCAGCTACGGCGAGGTCCTGAACGCGATCCGGCAGGCGGGCGTTCCCGCCAAGTAGCGCTCAGCGAGTCGGGCCGAGATCGAGGCGCTTGGTCCCCTGGTCGACCAGATCCGGCGGCACGCCGGATTCGCGCCGTGCCGCGAGCGCCTCCCCGCGGCCTGCCTCGATCATCTCCGCCCGGATGGTCCGCAGGCAGTACCCCGCAGGTCCCGCGCGGCCCGCTCTTTCGCGTCCTCGTGGGCGGCCTCCGGGTCGGCGCAGGCCGAACGCCCGCGGAACTGATCGCGCGGCCGCGTACAGCAGCGGCGGCAACACCAGCGACGCCCCGCCCGATCGCCGCCCCGCGTCGCGGCAACCGCGGCGGACGCCCCCCACCAGCCCGAGCGGCGCACGCGGCCCGAGCGGAGTACTTTGGTGCCGACCGAACGGTACCGAGAAGTGTTGGCGGACAAGCGGATGGGGGCTGGGGTGCGACAGATCTTCGATGCCGGTTTCGCGGCGGATCCGTGGCCGGTGCTGAGCGCGCTGCGTCGTGAGGGCGGCATGCACCGCGTCCGCACGCCCGACGGCCCGCCCGCCTGGCTGGTGACCAGGCATGCCGACGTGCGCGCCGCGCTGTCGGACGAGCGCCTGACCGCCGACGTCACCTGGGCCGGGCAGACCGACTACACGGGATTCGCCGTCCCGCCCCCGATGGACGCGCTGCTCGTCGCCGACGCCCACGCCCACGCGCGGCTGCGCCGCCTGATCACGGCCGAAATCGCGCCGCGCAGGGCTGCCGAATGGGACGAGCGCGCAAGCGATCTGGTCGACACGCTGCTCGAGGACACCGACACGGACCCGAAGGTGGATCTGGTCGCACGGCTGGCGATCCCGCTGCCCGCCGCGGTGCTCGGTGAGCTGCTCGGACTGGCCGACGCGGAACGCGAAGCCCTGCTCGCCTGGGCGAATTCGACGCTGCTGCCCGGCGCGACGGTGCCGCGCGCCAGGGACACCCTCGCGACCATGCGCACACTCGTCGACGCCGTGATCGCGCGGGCGGGCGCCGACACCGCGGTCGGACGACTGGTCGCCGCGCGCGACGAGACCGGTTCGCCGACGGCCGACGAGCTCACCGGCGTGCTGTTCTACCTGCTGTTCGTCTGGTACGAGGTGCTCGCCGACCTGATCGCGGGTGCGGCGCTCACGCTCGTCGCCGAGCCCGCGCACCGCAGGGCTTTCCGCGCCGCCACCGACCGGCGGCGCGCCGTGGACGAGCTGCTGCGCTACCTCTCACCGCAGGTGCTCGCCGGACCCCGGTTCGCTACAACGGATCTGGATATCGGCGGCTACACCGTCAAGGCCGGGCAGACCGTGTTGCTGTGTCTGGCGGGCGCCAATCGCGATCCTGCGGCGTTCGACCGGCCCGAGCGGTTCGATCCGAACCGCGCCCGCAACGCTCAGCTCGGCCTCGGCCACGGCCCGCACTCCTGTCTCGGCACCGCGCTGGTGCACGGCGTCGCCGGGGCGGTACTCACGCGCTTCTGCGATCGCTGGCCTGCGACGACGCTGACCACGCCCGCGCGAGAGATCCCGTGGCGCTCCGGTTTCCGGCATCGCGGTCCGCTGATCCTGCCGGTCACGCTCGCCTGAGCGCGAGTGTTCCCGGCGCGATCTCGGGTCACCTGAGCGGCAGACCGATCGCGGCCACGCCTTCCGGCTCGGTCTTGCCGAGTGGGACGATGCGCCACCAGGTGACGCACCGCCACACCCATTCCAGCGGGCCGTATCGGAACCAGGACAGCCACAGGTAACTGACGAAGGCATGGAAGACGACGATGCCCGCGGCGAGACCGAGCAGCGCGGGATAGCGGGTGGTGCCGCCCAGACGCAGGTGCGGCTCCGCGAGCAGGATCAGCGCCGTGGCCGACACGTAGTTCGTCAGCGCCATGCGTCCCATCGGCTCGAGCACCTCGGCGAGCACCTCGAAGTATCCGGTGCGCAGCACGAGCAACAGGCCGGTCAGGTAGGTGAGCGCGCCGAACAGGCCCGCGATCGGCTCGATGGAGCTGGTCCACAGCTCCAGATACGGTGTGCGCCACTCCCATACGGCAGCCACCAGCGCGGCGGGCAGCGCGAGCGCGAAGACCGCCGCGAGCTGCCAGGTGCGGCCGCGCAGGTCGACGACGGGACCGTGACGGCCCGCGGCCAGGCCGAGCAGGAACAGGCCGGGTACCAGGGCGAGTCCGCCGCCGAGAGTGAGCGCCACGCCCACCGTGCCCACCAGGCCCGCGGCCACAATCAGCCACAGCGGCAGAGCGGACGCGGGCAGCAGGATCACCGCTCCCACGGCCGCGTACGGCAGCAGCGCCTCCCCCGGCTGGAACCTCTGGTGCGCCAGCCCGAGCACGCCGAGCGCGATCAGCCTGCGCGCCACCGCGAGTCGCGGACGCGCGGTCCGCTCGGCGGCGCGGTCCAGGAACAGCGCGAAGCTCAGGCCGAACAGGAACGCGAAGATCGGGAAGAAGCGCCCCTCGACCAGCACCGACAGAGCGTGCCGGAGCGGGTCCATGGCCTCGCCGGAGGGAACGGTGGCCGTCATGTCGGTCATCTGCCAGATGATGACCACCGGCATTCCGCACAGGGCGAACCCGCGCACGGCGTCCAGTTCGCGAATGCGCTCACGCGGGGAGACGTCGTACATGCCCCGACAGTAGCGGCGGAGTCGGCGGAATTCGGTCAACCGGCCTGCGGACGGCCGGAGCGGCGGAAATGCGCGTCGACGGTGCGGGGTCGGGCGAAGTCCGTCGGAGCAGCGGCGGAGCCGTCCGAGGGAGATGTCCCGCACATGCACTTAACGCACTAACTATTTGTGCGTTAACCTAGCCGGGACCCGAGGAGGAACCGTGGAGACCGAGATCGAGGACCCGCTGCGGCTGGACCGGCAGGTGTGTTTCGCGTTGGCCGTGGCCAATCGCGCGGTGCTCGCCGTCTATCGCCCGCTGCTGGAGCCGCTCGGGCTGACGCACCCGCAGTACCTGGTGATGCTCGCGCTGTGGGGCGAGGCGCCGATGTCGGTGAAGGAGATCGCCGAGGCCATCCAGCTCGATTCGCCGACCCTCTCGCCACTGCTCAAGCGCCTGGAGTCGGCCGGACTGATCAGCCGAGGGCGCGACCCGCGCGACGAGCGGAACCTGGTCATCGACCTGACCGAGGCGGGCGCCGCGCTGCGCGCGCAGGCCGAACGCATTCCGCCCGCGGTGGTGCAGCGCCTCGGCGTCACCCTGGCCGACCTCGAAGAACTGCGCGACGTGCTGACCAGGGTCAACGAGGCCGCCCGCCGGTCGGTGCTCGCCGACCCCGCATCGACAGGAGCCGACGCATGACAGGCGCCCGCCGCCGCCCCAACCCCGTCGAGTGGATCGGCTACGCCTTCGGGCGCAGGCTGCCCGATTCGCTGCACGACTGGGTGCGCGAGGACCTGACCGGAAAGCACGCCGTCGCACGCCATCTGGTGCGCGGCATGGTTCCCTTCACGCCGCTGTTCGCGGTGTTCCTTTTCTTCCCCGGCGAGCTGTGGTTGCGCGGGTCGATGGTGCTGCTCGCCATGCTGCTCGCGCTGTTCTACACCGCCGCGTTCATGCCGATGAACCGCGCGCACCGTCTGACCGAGCACGGGCTGCCCGCCGATCTGGAGAACCCGGAGCGGGCGCGCAGGCGCGCGCTGGAACGCGCACGCTACGCCGCCCAGCACCCGCACTGAGTCAACGGAGGACGAGCGCGAGTCGCGCGTGCCTGCGCACGAAGACGCTCGGAACCCACTGGGCCGCACCGCCTTCCGGAGCCAGCTCGAACGACGCGGTACCGGCGAGCAGCGCGCCGAGCGCGACCCGCGCCTCGAGCCGGGCCAACGCGGCGCCGACGCAGAAATGCACGCCCTTGCCGAACGCGAGATGACCGCGTTGGACGGCGCGATCCAAGCGGAGCCGATCGGCGTCGGGAAAGACGGCTGGGTCGCGATTCGCCGCGCCCCAGAGCAGGAGCAGGTGCGCGCCCGAGGGCAGGTCGACGCCGCCGAGCGTGGTGTCCGCGACGACGTGCCGGTGGTGGGCGCGGAACGGCGACTCCACCCGCAGCACCTCCTCGAGAAAGTCCGGCAGCAGGTCCGGATCCTCCCGAAGCCGTTGTTGTAGAGCCGAATCGGCGGCGAGCAAGCGGACGGCATTGCCGATCAGGCCCGCGGTCGACTCCCCGCCCGCACCGACCAGCTGCACCAGCATCAGCACCGCGACCTGCGGCTCGAGATCGCCCGCGGCGCACGCTCGCGCCAGATCGCCGAGCAGATCGTCGCCGGGCGCCGCGCACGACGCGGTGAACGCCTGATGCAGATAGCCGGCGAGCTCGGTCGCCGCGGTGATCACGATCCCGAGCCGATCGGTGGTGACCACCCCGCCGAGCAGTTCGGTGGAGGCGTAGCCCCACTCCACCAGGCGCGGAACGTCCGCGTCGGGCAGCCCGATCAGACCCGCGACCATGGTCATCGGAAGACGGTCGGCCATCGCCGCCATCCACTCGATGCGATCGCCGTCCACTCCCTCGACCCACAGCCGGCGCACGTTCGCCGCCATCGTGGGCTCCAGTGCGCGAATGCGTTTCGCGACGAGCGCGGGCAGCACCAGTTTGCGCTGGCGCAGGTGCTCCGGATCGTCGGCGGTGGCGAGCACGTGCACCGCCTGCCCGTCGCCGTCCATGTCGAAGACGGCGGCCGAGCCGTCGGGCTGGTGCACCAGCGCGGCGGTCAGGTGCGAAGAGAAGTCGGCGGGGCGGGTGGTCGCCTCCACGACGAGATCCCAGCGGCTCACCAGGTAGAAATCGGTGCCGTCCACCCGGTGCACCGGCGCCGTGCGGCGCAGCCGCTCGTAGAGGGGATACGGGTCGTCGAGCGACCCCGGGTCGAACAGGTCGATCTCGTCCACTGCGCGGGTCATCCGCTCCGCCTTTCGCACTCCGACAGCGATGTCGCACACCAGGTTTCGCCGTCGCGGCAGCCCGCGTCAATGGCTTGGGAAAAGTGAGATTCGCGGCCGGAAACGCCTGGTCAGAAGCCGTCTCGCGCCCCCTCCTCCAGCTGCGGCCCCGCGTGGTCGCACTTGGCGAGATGTCTCACCGTGAGACAAAATTCTTCGACCGTATCCGCCGAGAAACGAGGTCGCGATGTCCGGACAACCCGACTGGCTGGCCGGTGGCGATCGCCGCGCGCTGGCGGTCGAACGCATTCACGCCGCCGCGGCCGATCTCATCGCCCGCGACGGTATGGCCGGGCTGAGCATCGAGCGCGTCGCGACGGAGGCGGGCTGCTCACGCGCCACCGTCTACCGCTATGTCGGCGGGAAGTCGGCGCTGCGCGAGGCGGTCCTCGCCGGTGCGACGGCCCGCATCGGGGAGACCATCGCCGCCGCGATCGCCGGGACGACGGGCGCCGAGCGCGTCGCGGGCGCGATCCTCGCCGCGCTCGACGCGGTACGCGCCGACCGCGTCGCGGTCGCCTTCCTCAACGGCGCCGCCCCGCGCGAGGTCGAGCGATTCCTGGCGAGCAACCCGCGGCTCGCGCAGGCCGCCTCCGCGCTCACCGCCACCGGCGACGACCCCGCCGCCGGGCAGTGGATCGTCCGGGTGGTCCTGTCGCTGTTGTTCTGGCCAGCAGGCGATTACGCGGCGGAGCGGGCCCTGGTCGATCGATTCGTCGTGCCGGTCTTCGCCACGGCATAACCGCTGCGCACACCGCGGCATCGTCGCCACGACGCACCGCGACGGCGTTCTCGCTCACTCACCTGCAGGCGGTCCCGGCACCACCGGCGGCGCGGCCGGGACCGGCAACGGGAAGAACTGGGGCAGGACCGGAGGCACGGGGCCGACCGGCGGCCCAGCGGGCGCGACCGGCGGCCCGGCAGGCGCGGGCGCGAAAGGCGGCGCGGCGGGTCCGGGCGCGACCGGTGGCGCGGGGAGTCCCGGCGCGATCGGAGGCGCGGGGACGACGACCGGCGGCACCGGTCCGCCCACGCCCTGTTCCTGCGCCACGCAGATCCACCGGCCGTCCGGGGACAGGCCCCACTGGGCGATGATGCCGTCGTGCGAACAATCGTCGCCGACCTGGTGATCCTCGCGCGCCTGCTCCTGCGGCAGGCAGACCCACTCGCCGTCCGGGGCGTG
This sequence comes from Nocardia sp. bgisy134, assembly GCF_057708325.1. Taxonomy (NCBI): domain Bacteria; kingdom Bacillati; phylum Actinomycetota; class Actinomycetes; order Mycobacteriales; family Nocardiaceae; genus Nocardia; species Nocardia sp. bgisy134. The sequence continues at coordinate 80,390 of NZ_JBYIRW010000001.1, read as the reverse complement.
GCCCCACTGCGCGGTGATCCCGTCGTGCGAACAATCGTCGCCGACGCGGTGCGGTTCGTGACCCTGGCCCTGCGGCACGCACGTCCACTGCCCCTCGCGCAGATCCCACTGCGCGGTGATGCCGCCCGCCGAGCAGTCGTCGCCGATCCGGCGAGCGGGCTGCGGGGTCGCCGACGCGAAGGCGGTCGGACGGGCGGTCGTGGCCATCGGCGTGGTGCGCGCGGTGGGACTGGCTGCCGTCGTTTTGGCGGTGAACGAGGGCGTCAGCGGCGTCGGCCCGTCGTCCGATTCCGGATCCGAACGCAGCACGAGTCCGATCGCCACCACCACCGCGAGTGTCGCGGCGATGGCCGCCGCGATCACGAGAACGCGAGTGTTGTTCGACCCTTCGTCATAGCCATAGGGCGCAGGGCCGCCGCCGGACTCCACCATCGCACCGCCTTCGCTGCCGAACAGAGAACACCGTCACGAGTAGTCGATCTTTCCCGGCAGGTTACCCGAAGGTCGCTGACACGAAGTCCAACCACCCGAAGCCCGTGTTCTCTCTGCTCAACAGCCATCCGATGAAACGATTCACCGGTTGCCACGCAGAACTGCCAGACGCTTCCGCGCTGCGAGGCGTGTGTCGGTTCTGCGAGACCTCTTGCGAGGCCGGTTATTTGATGGCGACGCGAACCTGAATCGCGTCGTCGTCGGTGCTGTGCAGCGCTTGGCCGATCAGGGTGCTCAGGTCGAGTTGGGGCGCGGCGGAGGTCGCCGCGTCCGCGAGCGGTCGCAGGCCCGGGATGAGTTCGCGCAGTTCGGGGCCCGCTTCGCGGAGCCATGCCGTGAGCTTTTCGAGGAAGGGCACGACACCGCCGCCCTCGAGGTACCTCTCCGGACTGCCCTGCGCGGTGACCAGGCGGCCGACCGCCTCGACGAGCTCGTCGAGCGCCTGGCCGAAGCGCACCAGGCCGGGTGCGCCCGCCGCGGTCGCCGGGCCTGCCCATTCGATGTCGGCGGCGGCGAGCTGGAAGCTGTTGATCAGCTCGGCGATCTTCGGCGCCCTGGTCATGATGGTCGAGGCGAGCAGATCACCGGACCTGGCGAGCTCGGGCATCACGGATTCGGTGCCGGTGACGGACTTGCTCATGGTCTCCACCAGCGAACCGACCACCGCCGGATCGAGCTGGTTCATGGTCTTGGTGACCATGCGCGCCACCTCGGCGACGGACAGCGGCGTCCGGACGTCCTCGGTGTCCAGGCGCTGGCCGTCGCGCAGGTACGGTCCGCTGTCGCCCTTCGGAACGAACTGCACGTACGGCTCGCCGAGCGCCGACAGATGTTCGATGGTGACGACGCTCGCGGTGGGCACCCGGTGCGCGGCGTCGACGCGGAAGCCGACCTCGACACCGGCGGCGGTGTTGTCCACCGAGGTGACGTCGCCGATCTCGATGCCGGTCAACAGGATCGGCGAACCGACGCCGAGCCCGCCGGAGTTCTTCAGCACCATGGTGGCGTGGGTGTAGTCGGCGAACGGATCGAACCGCACCACGCCGAAGGTCAGGTAGGCCGCGCCGAGGATCATGATGGCGGCGATGCCGCCGAGCGAGGCCAGCGAACCGATCTTCATCGGACAGCTCCGATCATGCGCAGGGTCTGAACGATGCGGTCGACCTGCTCCTGCTCCGCGATGGGACTCGCGTCCACCCGCACGCCGGTGACGTTCACCTTCGGCCCGCGCTCGACGAACGGAATGATCTTGTCCCGCAGCAGCGCGACCAGCATGGCCAGATTCGAGGGGTTGCGCAGATCCAGCGGTCCGCCGGTGGCCAGCGGCACGAACGCCATGGCTGCCGCGTCGCCGGACTGTACGAGCGGCGCGAGCCACACCAGCGATTGGCCGACCGGGCCGAGCTCGTGGAAGATCTTCGTCACGCCGTCGATGGATTGCGTCGCGGCGCCGAGGCGGTCCACCGACGCCGCGCTGAGGATGTTGTCCAGCTCCGGCTGCACCTTGTGCAGCACTTCGGCGTTGTTGGCGAGACCGTAGAGCAACTTGTCCACCTGGTCGAGGTTGGCGGCCAGGTCGGCGGCGTCGGCGCCCATCACGCCCGCGATCCGCGCGGTCTCCTTCGGGTCCTGCGGCAGCACCGAGTTGAACCGGTGGATGATGTCCTGCAACTGGCCGACCGCGCCGCCCTGTACGAAGAACGCCATCGCCGCCATCGTGTCCTCCAGCTGCACAGGAGGTTTCGTGTGATCCAGATCGATGGTGCCGCCCGGTTCGAGCAGCGAGCCGAAGCCGTCCGGCGGGGTGGTCAGCGCGATGTGGATGTCACCGAGCACCGTGTTCTGGCGCAGCTCCGCGATCGTGTTCGACGGCAGCCGTACCGATTTCGCGAGGTCGATGTCCACGACGACGTACCCGCCGCGGCCCTGCCGCGCCTCGGCCGCGGGCACCACGGTGACCTTCTCGACGGCGCCGACCTGCGCGCCGTTGGCGATGACCTTCGCACGGGCGGGCAGGTTCAGCACGTTCGCGAACTCGATCCGGACGCGGTAGGTCGGCCCCGACACCGAGGTGCCGGGCACAGGCACCGAGGACGGGTCGAAGGCGCAGCCGCCGAGCAGGACCGAGGCCGCCAGCGCCAGCGCGATCCCGGTGCGCCGCACGGTTTTCCGCCGTTCGATCATCGGGCACCCGCCAATCCCAGCACCAGCTGCACCAGTTCCACGTTCACCATGCCGTTCTCGACGCCTGCGCACCGGCCGGGCGACGCCGCGTTCAGGGCCGCACACACTTGCTCGGCGTTCTGCTGCGGGATCGCCACCTTCGGCGGGGCGTAGGTCAGGCTCGCCGCGCCGGTCTCCGGATCGGCGACGCTGCGCAGCGCGGAGGCGAACACCGGTGTGGTGAGCACGATCTCGCGCAACGAGCCGACGTTGGCGCGCAGCAGCTTCAGCATCGGCACCGCCCGGTCGAGCAGGGTGAGGATCTGGTCGCCGAACGAGTTCGTGATGTCGTTCAGCATCGGCAGCACCTCGGCCAAGCCGTCGAACAGCTGCGCGCCGGGGATCAGCAGGTCATCGCTCGCTTGATTCAGCACGGGCCCGACGCGCACCAGCATGGTCTGCAGGTCGCCCCAGTACTGGTTCACCTTCTGCGAGACCGAGGCGAACGCGTCGAAAATGCCTGCGAGGTGACCGATGTCGGCGTCCGGCGATTTCAGCGCCGAACCCAGCTTGCGGATCAGCTCGTTGATCTGCGGGCCGGTGCCCGCCGTCGCCCTGTCCAGCGCCGTGAGCCCGTTGGCCAGCGAATGGGGCTGGGACGGGTCGGGCCCCACGATCTGGTCGGAAAGTTGCGCTAGCGCCGTGAGGGTCTCGGTGAGGCTCTTCGGGGTCAGCGTCTTGGTGATGCACTGCGCACTGTTCCAGCGCTCCAGGTTGGTTCCGCTGGCCAGCACGGCGAGTTCCCGGTCGGCGACGACGGTGTCGGACACCGTGGTGGCCGAGGCGTCGGCGTACACCGGGTGGTCGGCGTCGACCTCGAAATCGACCCGCACGTTCCCGCCCTGGTTGCGCACCGAGGTGACGCTGCCGACCGTGATGCCGCGCATGGTCACCTGGTTGCCCTGGTACAGACCGATGCTGTCGGGCATGATCGCGCAATAGGATTCGGTCTTCTTCATCGGATCGAAGACCACGAAGTAACCGGCCACCCCGAGCAGCGCGATGACCGCGACGCCCGCGATCGACATGAACGCCTGTGTGCCGAGCAGCTTCTTCAGCATCAGCACTCCTTCCCCGGCACCGGCACGCACACCGACGACAGATCCAGACCAGAGGGAGCGGGCACCGTCGTCTCCGAGCGGTCGAGCACGATGCCCTCCTCCGGGATCACCAGCGACCGCAGCTTCTCGCCGAGCTGCTGGGTGCTCGCGATCATCGGTTCGAGCTTGCCGCCCATCTCCTCGAGCCGCGGCAGCGCGTCGGCCAGCTGCTGCGCCCTCGGCTTCAAGGTGGCGTCCCAGGCGGGTGCGAGCGCGGCCAGCCGCTGTACCACGCTGTTGAGCAGCGCGATCGACTCGCGCAGTTCCGCGCGCTTGTCGATGAGCACGGTCTCCAGCAGGTTGACGTTGTCCATCAGCCTGCCCAGGTCGGTCTTCGCGCCGTCGTACATGGTGACGTATTCGTCGGCCACCGCGATGGCGTTGGAGACCTGGGCGCGCTGGCGGTCGATGGCGTCGATGTAGCCGCCGACCATGTCCAGCGTGGTGCGCAGGGTGTCCGGGGCGGAGGAGAGCGAGTCGTCCAGCGCGGACAGGTTGCGCCGCAGCGTGTCACCGTCGAGCTCGTTCAGCGGCGTCGTCGCGTCCTGGAAGGTCTGGATCAGGCTGTAGGGCAGGCGGACTCGATCCGCGGGGATCGGCTTCTTGCCCAGCGGCGCGTCTCCCGCGGGGAACAGCGCGACATAGTGCCCGCCCACCACCGTGAGCATGCGGATGTCCAGGGATGTCTTGTCACCGAGGAACACATCGGATTTCACGGTGAACTTCATGACCACCCGGTCCGGCTTCAGCTCGAGCGAATCCACCGAACCCACCGGGACTCCGGCGAGGCGCACATCGTCGCCTGTCTTCACCGACTGCGCCTCCGACAGTTCGGCCGTGTAGGTGGTCTTGCCGAACGGCACCGCGTACAGCACGCCCGCCGCGACCATGCCGAGCACGACGAGCGCCGCGCCGAGGACACCGAGCCGAATCTCCTTGTGCCGCTTGGCCGCGTCGTCGAGGATCGGCCGGTCACCGCCGAACCAGCGGGAAATCACGCCTGGCATATCGCCACCTTCTGTCCTGCTACCAGCACGCGCACCGGCGCGGGCAGCTCGGCCGCGCCCTTGCTGCACTCCGGCCGCCAGCCTGCGACGGTGCGTGGCAGTGCGTTGTCCACCGACTGGAGCAGGCCGGGCAGCCGGCCGAAAACCTCGACCGCTTGCTCCGGATCGGGGAACAGGCCGCGGATCATCGCGTCGATGTCCTGGCCGCTGTGCGGGTCGAGCCCGAGCGTGGCCAGCAGCCGGTCCAGCGGACCGAGCACCGCGGGCGCGGACATCGCGAAATCGGCGAGCCCGCCGATGTTGGCCTGGAGGGACTGGAAGACGTCGCTGAGCCTGGCCAGTAGCGGCACCAGGTAGTGCACCCGCCCGCCGACCCGGTCGGCGATGTCGGACATGTTCTTCACCAGCTGACCGATCACCTGCTGGCGGTCGCCCACGTACTGGCTGAGCTTGCCGATCGCCTCCATCGCGGGACCGATGCCGGTGCCGTCGCCCTCGATCACCGCGAGCATGCTCTCGGCGAACTGGTTGACCGCTTCCGGCGACAGCGTCGCGAGCACCGGCTTCAGACCGTTGAACAGGCTGGTCACATCGAACGACGGCACCGTCATGTCGGCGCCGATCAGCGCGTCGGCCGCTAGGCGCACACCGGGATTCGGCTGTTGCTGGAGATCGATGTACCGCTGCCCCGTCAGGTTCTGGTACCGGATGGCCAGCGTGCTGTTGTCGTAGATCGGCGTCGCCGTCCGGACGGTGAGATGGACCTTCGCCTTCACCCCGTCGAGCGAGATCTTCTCGACCTTGCCCACCTGCACGCCGTACATGCGCACGTCGTCGCCGACCTTCAGGCCGTTGGCGTCGGTGAACAGCGCGTCGTGCGCCTGGGTCTCGCCGGACACCGGCCGCTTGATCGCGGTGAGCACCAGCGCGAGCACCACCGCCATCACCGCGGCGAACAGACCGAAGCGCCATGCCGCGCCGCGCACCGTCATCGCACACCTCCCTGGCCGAGCAGCGGCACCGCGATACCGGGCACGCCCTGCAGGTCGACCTCCAGATTCAGCACCGGCCCGTCCGGCGACTCCGGCATCGCCGCGCGCAAACGCTCCAGCAGCAGGCGCAATTCGGCCGCCGACTGCTGAGGCCGCGGCACCATCTGGGCGAGCACGCTCAGCAGCGGGGCCAGCATGTCGGTGGCCTCGGCCAGCTGTCCGCCCGCGGTGCTCACCGTGGTGGCGAGGCCGGGCAGGATCTGTCCGGTGAGGGCGGCGACGCCGATGTCGTAGCGGTCCTTGTCGGTCTGCACGATCCTGATGTCGTGGATCTGGTCCAGGATCTGGATCGTCGCGCCCGCGAAGTCGCCGCCGCCGTCGAAGGCCGGGCCCAGCCTGCCCATCAGCTCGGAGGCGGGCATGGTCTGGTTGTCGGCGATGGTGCGCGCCACCGTGATCAGCGCCTGCACCAGCGGCGTGAACGCCTTGAAGTCCGCCGAGACCTGCGCGATGACGGTCGCCAGCTGCGGGCTGAAGACCGACGCGCTCACCTGCGACAGGCTGCGCAGGATGCTGCCCATCGTGGCGTCGTAGACGCCTGCGGCGCGCGGTCCGGTCAGGTCGATCTCGGCATCCTGGCGCAGCGGCGAACCGCCTGGCCCGCGGCGCAGTTCGAGTTCGCTGATGCCGAACAGATTGGCGGGCGCGTAGTCGACCAGCAGCGAGTCGTCGATGCCGTACAGCCGGGAGTCGTCCAGCCGCAAGGTGATTCGCTGGGTGCCGCGCTCGGCGGGCGCGATCCGCGCCACCTCGCCGACCAGCACGCCGTCCAGGCGCACCTGGGTGCCCTCGGTGACGCCGTCGCCGATCTGCTCGGTGCGCAGCGCGATGCGCAGGCCGTCTTCCGAACGCACGGTGCGGTAGAGCGCGGTGGTCAGCGCGACCACCCCGATCAGCGCGACGATCACCAATCCGATCGTGCGCGAACGTTTCTTGTCCGCGGCGACGCCGGGCAAGCCGTACTCAGGCAATGTTCACCCCGTGAAGCTGATCGCCGTGTTGAAACCCCACAGCACGATGGACAGCACCATGTCGATGGCGATGATCGCCACGAAACTGGTGCGCACCGCACGGCCCGACGCGATGCCGACGCCCTCGGGTCCGCCTTTCGCGAAGAAGCCGTAATAGCTGTGCACGAGAATCACCACGGTGCCGAAGATGGCGACCTTGATCACCGCGGCGATCACGTCGAATCCGGACACGAATTGGAAGAAGTAGTGGTCGTAGACGCCCGCGGATTGGCCGTGCACCAGCGTGATGAGGCCGCGGCAGGCGAGGTAGGACAGGATCAGCGCGATCAGGAAGGTCGGCACGATGGCCAGCGCGCCCGCGATCACCCGGGTGGTCACCACGAACGGCACCGACCGCAAGCCGAGCGATTCGATCGCGTCGATCTCCTCGGAGATGCGCATGGAGCCGATCTCGGCGGTGATCCGGCAACCCGCCTGCGCGGCGAAGCCGACGGCGGCCGCGATCGGGGCGAGTTCGCGGGTCGTCGCGTAGGCCGACACGATGCCGGTGACCGGGCCCATGCCGAGCATGTCCAGGGTGGCGAAGGATTCGACGCCGACCGAGGCGCCCATCACCAGGCCGAGCACGACCATCATGGGCACCGTGCCGCCGCCGACCACGATGGAGCCGCGGCCCCACGTCATGTTCGTGATGGCGCGCATGGTCTCCGCGCGATAGCGCTGCAACGTCAGCGGAATGGACGAGAGCACCTGCCAGACGAACACCGCGACGAAGCCGAGCGAATCGATCGCCCGCAGCACGCGGCTGCCGCGACGGAAGTAGCGCGCGACGGGAGCGAGTCCCTTCGGGACGTAGGAGGAGACAGCCATCACGCCAGCCTCGTGGGCAGGAACATCGCGGTCACCTGCGTCAGCAGCAGATTCACGCACACGATCGACACCACCGACAGCACCACCGCCGCGTTCACCGCGTCGGCCACACCCCGCGGACCGCCCTTGGCCTCCAACCCCCGCTGGCACGCGATGGTCACCACCACGAATCCGAAGATCAACGCCTTCACCAACGACACCCACACATCGGCGGCCGTGGTGAACGAACCGAACGTCGCCCAATAACTGCCCGGCGTGACCCCTTGTCCGCCGATCGCCACCGCGTATCCCGCCAGCACACCCACGAAAATGATCAACACGTTCAACAGCGGCGCGACCACCAGCATCGCCACCATCCGCGGAATCACCAACCGATGGATCGGCGAGATCCCCATCGTGTGCAACGCATCGATCTCCTCCCGAATCGTGCGCGCACCCAGATCCGCCGCGATCGCCGCCGCCCCCGCGCCGCCGAGCAGGAACCCCGTCGCCATCGGCGCACCCTGCTTGATCACGCCCAGACCACCGGTCGCACCCAGCAGCGAATCCGCGCCCAACGTATGAATCAGATTCCCCACCTGAATCGAGACGATCACTCCGAACGGGATCGCCATCAAGATCGCGGGCACCGTCGTCACCGTGATCAACCGCCACGCCTGCACGATCGCCTCACGCCACTGGAACTCCCGGCGCGCGATATCACCGACCGTTCCGGTGACCGACTCCTGCGCGATACCCACCGCACGACCGAACGTCCGCAGCGACGACACCATCGTGTCGGAGAAATTCTTGCGAACGATCGTGGTCGCGGATTCGCGATCGGCGGTGCGGATTTCCGGGGTCATAGACCAGACCCGCGTGCCGCGCTTTCCGCACGGGAGATGTCGAAATTCATGGCGCTCTCCGAATCCGGCGTCAATGCCAACATCCGTCAAGCTAATCGGTACTCTGCGTCACAACAAAATTCGGATGCTGTGACGCTGACCACTGATCAACCGTTCAGGTAAACGCTCCCGGTTATCCGTGAGACGCATCACTATGACTAGGGACTGACGGCGAGGAACACAAAAGCCGAGAACAGAGCCAGATGGACACCACCTTGCAGAAGGGTGGCGCGACCTGGAACGACGGTCAGCACGCCGACGACCACCGTCAGCGCGAGCAGAACCATCTGCGTCGCACCCAGTCCGAGCACCAGAGGACCCTGTAGCCAGATAGTTGCTACAGCGATGGCCGGGATGGTCAGGCCGATGCTGGCCATCGCCGAGCCCAGCGCCAGGTTCAGGCTGATCTGCACCTGATCGCGGCGCGCGGCACGCACCGCAGCGAGCGTCTCGGGCAGCAGCACCAACAGCGCGATCGCCACACCCACCGCCGCGGGCGGCAGGCCCGCGTTCGCCACCGCCGATTCGATGGTCGGCGAGACCACTTTCGCCAGACCGACCACTCCGACCAGCGCGACCAGCAACAACCCCAGGCTGGCGAGCGTCGCCCGGACGGAGGGCCGCGCGTCGTGCGCGCCGTCGCCGGTGACCACGCCGTCACCCTCCACCGGGAGGAAGTCGTCGCGGTGGCGCACCGTCTGAACCATCACGAACAGGCCGTACAGCGCGAGCGAGGCGACCGCGGCGAAGGCGAGCTGCGCGGGCGAGAACTCCGGGCCCGGCACGCTCGAGGTGAAGGTCGGCAGCACCAGGCTCAGCGTGGCCAGCGTCGCCACCGTGGCCAGCGCGGCGCCGGTGCCTTCCGCGTTGAACACCGCTATGCGCCTGCGCAGCGCGCCGACCAGCAAGGCCAGGCCGAAGATGCCGTTGCAGGTGATCATCACCGCGGCGAAGACGGTGTCGCGGGCCAGGGTGGCGGACTTCTCGCCGCCGGAGATCATCAGCGTCACGATGAGCGCGACCTCGATCACCGTCACGGCGACCGCGAGCACCAGCGATCCGAACGGCTCCCCCACCCGGTGCGCGACGACCTCGGCATGATGCACGGCGGCGAGCACCGATCCCGCGAGAAACAGTGCGACCACGATCACTCCCGCTGTCGGCAGGCTTCGGCCCCAGGCGGCGACCAAGGCGAGTGCGGCGAGGAGAGGGACGAACGAGGTCCAGCGGGTTGTCAACGCACGGATCATGTCTTCCATCGTCCCAGCTATCTCCGCGCACCCCGATCGGTATCATCGGGGGGATGCAGCAACGACTCCACAAGGCCGTCGCCGCGAGCATCCTGCTCGCCCCGCTGCTGGCCGCGTGCACCACCGCACCGCAGGCCCAACCATTCCTCGCCGCAGCCACGACCAGCGAATCCGTGGAACGCGACGGAACCTTCGTGATCGATGTCGCGCCACAGACCATGCGGTGCACCGGCGTCGCACCGATGGACTGCCTCCAGATCCGCCGCGGCCACAACGGCCCGTGGGAGTTGTTCTACGGCTCGATCACGGATTTCGAGTTTCAGCCTGGCTACCGCTACCGCCTGCGCATCGAACAGACCCCCGTGGACAACCCACCCGCCGACGCACCATCGGTCACGTGGCGCCTGGTCGAAGTGCTCGACAAACAGCCCGCTTAGGTGGGCCCGTCTCCTCGGCGACCTCGCGCACGACGGCCGACGCGGCCGACTCGCCCAGCTCGATGGCGCCGCCCGGCAGTCCCCACTGGCCGTCGTCGCTGCGACGTTGCATGAGCACACGCCCGTCGGCCACCACACATGCCGCGGCGTACGCCAATTGGATGTGGTCGTGGCCGACCCGCTCGCGCAGCCAGCGAATGTAGTCGGCCACGCCTCAGTCGGTGAGGTCTACGCGGACGGTCAGCAGGTCGGTGCCGACGAGGCGGACGGCGGCGCTGTTGGCGCGCGGGAGTTGGCGCAGGCGGGCGCGGGCGTCGTCTTCGGGGAGCAGGTGGGCGGTGCCGGTGTGCCAGCGTCCGTGCAGCCGCACGCGAACCCGATTGTCGGCTTTGATGTTCCGGATGTACTGCGAGCGTTCGCCGAACTCGGAGACCAGCCAGAACTGATCGCCGGTCCGGCGGCCGCCGATCGGGGTGATGCGCGGCTCGCCGCTCACCCTGCCTGTCGTCTCGAGCAGCTGCTGGCTCGGCAGCCTGCGCAGAATCGGATTGCCGACCCAGCGCTGGAAGGTGGTCACCAGACGGTGTTGCACATCGTCCCTCTTCGGCATACGCCGACCGTAACACCGGAGAGGGCGAGCGACACGAAGGCCACGTGATACGCATACGCTATTTTCACTGCACACCGCCACTTTCGCGGATCATCCGATACGACGCGTACGCTATCGCCATACCGGGCAGTGCGAATCGTTTCCCTGCTCGCCCCGGCATAAGCGAGAATTTGCCCCGTGCGGACCCAGTTCACCCACGAGCTCAACGCGTTGACGAACGATCTGACGCTGATGTGCCGACTCGCCCACGACACCGTCGAGCGCGTCACCGACGCCATCGCGGGCGCCGACCTCGCCGTCACCTACGAGGTTTTCGCCCTCGACGAGCAGCTACAGAAGATGTATGGCGCGTGCGAGGCGCGGACGGTGGTGCTGCTCGCACTGCAGGCACCGGTGGCCAGGGATCTGCGGCATGTGGTGACGGCGATCCAGATCGCCAACGAGCTGTCCCGCATCGGCTGGCTCACCAGCCGCGTCGCCGACCAGGTCTACCGAAGTCATCCGAACCACGTGGCACCGCAACCCATCCTGGACGTGCTGACCGAGCTCGGAACGTTCGCGGCGCACCGCACCGCCCTCGCCGGGGAGGCCGTGGCCACCGCCCACCAGTCCGCCGACGCCGAACAGGTCACCGCGGCGCTCACCGATCTGCGCACGCGCCTGCACGCGGCGTTGATCGATCCGGAGCGCACGCAGCCGGCGACCGCCGCGATCGACCTCGCACTGCTCGGCAATTACCTGGAGCGCTGCGTCGACCACACCACGCGCATCGAGCGGCTGATCCGGTTCCTCGACACCGGAGTTCCGCCGATGGCACAGCCCGCGGACCCGGAGCCGGACGAGGCCTGAGCACAGCGAGATAGTCCACGTACCGACGCCACTCACCCGATGACCTCGGCGCGAGGACGGCGACCCACGCGTGACGCTGGCAGCCGAACGACCCCGTCGCGGCGAGTGTGCCGAACCTCATACGCGGCGTTGGCATTCCGACATAGCCGAGACAAGGTACCTTGGCGCCCGCGATAATTGCACGAGGTAGGCGTTAGGAAACAACTCGATGAAGTTCACGGCCCGGCAATCGTCCCTCTGGCAACCGGTGGCCGGGAGAGTCATCGGCACCACGCCGATCCCGTGCGATGGGGGATCGCTGTGAAGTGGATCGCATCCCGCAAGATGGTGGCCGTTGTCGCACCGATCGTCTGCACTCTCTTGCTGACCGCCGCATGCACCGCTTCTCGCGGCACCGACAGCAAACCACCGGCCTCGCCCGGACAGCAGATTTCGGTGTCCGCCAAGGAAGTCCGCGACCTGCTCGCGAAACTCGCTGTCGCGCCGGAGGCGCCGATGACCGGGTACAGCCGCGAGAAGTTCCCGCATTGGGATACCAACAAGCCCGAACACGGTTTCGGCGCTGACTTCACGCAATACAGTCGCTGCACCACGCGGGAAGTGATGATGCTGCGCGACGCCGTCGGCTCGGTCCGGCTCGATCCCAAAACCTGTGAGCTCACGATCGGTTCCGACGGGGGCTGGCGCGATCAGTACGGCGTCCTGGACAGCAAGACCGGACAGCTCAAAGAGTACAAGTGGATCACCGACCCGTCCGGTGTCGACGCCGAGCACATCGTCCCGCTGGCCGAGGCGTGGCGATCCGGGGCGGCCACCCGTGACGAGGACACGCGCCGCCGCATCGCGAACGACGCGATCAACCTCGTCGCCTCCGACCCATCGGCCAACAGGTCGAAGGGCGATCAGGACGCCGCGAACTATCTGCCGCCGGGAAACTTCCGGTGTGGCTATATCGGTCACTACCTCCAGATCAAAGTAAAATACGGCTTGACCATCGACCCTGCCGAACAATCCGCGCTGCGCGCCGCAGTCGACGACTGCGTCAGCCGAGGAGGATTCAGATAATCGACATCATCGAGATCTCCGCCAGGGCCGCCGTCATGACCGAAGAGGAAGGGACGGTGTCCGGCGATCTCGATGTCACTGTCGACGCGACGGGCAAGGGACTGGTCCGCTACCGCGATACCGAGACGTGGCTGACCATCGGCAATCTCGACGGTGACCCCCCGCGCACCTGGTCGACGACGGCCGAACTCGCCGCCGCCATCGAAGCAGGCCTCGGCGCCCGCGACGCGGCGGGCAACGTGGTGTTCTTCGAGGCGTGACGAGTTCGCGCGCATCCCGCTGACCGGAACCGCTGCGACGCGATCGGCTAGGCGTCGATGCCGATGTACTGGTGGTCCAGGCGGATTCGGCCCTCGCCGTCCAGCGCGATCACCTCGTAGCCGCCGCCTGCGACGGCGCCGTCGGCCCTGGTCACCATCGCCCAGCCGAAGCCGATCAGGTTCGTGCTGAGCCGGGTGGCCGGACCGTGGGTTTCGAAGACGTGCTCGCCGGGGGCGACGAACATCTCGTAGGCGCGGCTCACGCGCCGCTCCAAGGCTTCGGCGCCGCGCACCTCCAGCGGCGGGATCGGGAAGGCCAGGTCGGTCGCGGCGTCGCGGATGGCTTCGGGGGGATCGATCAGCACCTGCGCACCGTCGGCGGCCCAGAGTTCGTCGATCAGGCCGCGGCGGAGCGCGGGGTCGGGCTCGTTCCAGAGTGCGATGTACCGCTCGGCGAAGCGGGCCGGTTCTTTGTCATCGTGGTGAATGCTCATGGGAACGAGTCTGGCGAGCGCGGTGCGACGCCGCGATTCCCCGCAGGGTATGGCGCGGCCGCACCGGGTTCGATATCAAGGACCGATGAGCACCGTGGCGCAGTCACCCAGATACACCGTGGCGCAGCCACCTATCGGCACCGTGGCCGAGCCACCTGCCGGCGCGGGCGCACAACCCGGAGCGTTCGCCCATCAGCTCAAACGCTGGCGCACTATGCGCCGGGTGAGTCAGCTGGATCTGGCCATCCGCGCCGACACCACCCAGCGCTACCTCAGCTTCCTCGAGCAGGGCCGCTCCCGCCCCGGCCGCACCATGGTCGTGCGCCTCGCCGAGTCGCTGGAACTCTCGCTGCGGGAACGCAACGGTCTGCTGCTCGCCGCGGGATACGCGCCCGTCTTCGCCGAATCACGGTTGGACACGCCGGAATTGGCGCCGGTCCGGGCCGCGCTCGACCGCATTCTGGATGGCCACATGCCCTACCCCGCGGTCGTGGTGCGCCCGTACGGCGTGCTGGTCGCCGCCAACGCCGCTTTCGAGCTGCTCACCGACGATGCGGCGCCCGAGCTGCTCGCCCCGCCGATCAACGTGCTGCGTCTGGCGCTGCATCCGGACGGCCTCGCCCGCCGGGTGCTGAACCTGCCGGAGTGGGGCAGGCACGTGACCGAGTCACTGCGCGGGCGCGCGCTGCGCAGTCCCGATCCCGAGCTGGACGCTTTCATCGCCGAGTTGACGGGCTATCTGCCCGCCGCCGAGCCCGGCCCCGACCACCTCGGTTTCGCCGTCCCGCTGCGGTTGCGCAGCGAGGAGGGCGAACTGCGGCTGATCACCACCATCACGTCCTTCGCGACCGCCGTCGACGTCACGCTCTCGGAACTGCACCTGGAGGCCTTCCTCCCCGCCGACGACCACACCGCGGCCGTCCTCCGCGCCCGCGCCGACCGCCGCTGACGCCAGCCGCCCCACACGGTCATCGCACACCACCCTGTGACGCGTGGAAAGGCGTACGTGGGAACGGCTCACCGGCGGCTGGCGCGCCGGTAGCCGATCACCGCGGGCACCGCGAAGACGACGACCGCGCCGATCGACCAGACGAAGGTCATCGTGAGGGGGTGGGCCAGCGGGCCGCCCAGCGAGAGCGCCTTCATGGTGTCCACCGCTACCGACATCGGCTGGTTGCGGACCACGGGCTGGATCCACGGCGGGAAGGCGATCAGCGGGACGAAGCCGGTGCTGAAGAACATCAGCAGCGAGGTGAGGATCGTGATTCCCTCCACCAGCGCCGCTTTCGCGGTGAAGACCGCGATGGCGGTGACCATGGTGGCGAACGCCAACCCGAAGAGCACCGGAATGAACACGAACAACAGCCCGGCCGGCAACCCCTGGTGGAAGCGGAAGCCGAGCGCATAGCCCACGACGAGCACCACGAGCGTGCCGAGCAGAATCCGGCAGCCCTCGGCCAGGATCCGGGCGATCAGCCCGGAGGACCGGTGCACCGGCAGCACCCAGAAACGGGCGAGCAGTCCCGCGTCGCGTTCCCGGCCGAGCATCACCCCGCCCGCTATCGCGCCGCTCAGCGCGCCGACGATGGCGACCATCGGCACGGACCCGTACAGCGCGTCGGTGCCGGAGAACTTCGCGATCTGATTGCCGATGACGATGTCGAGCATCAACAGCAGCAGGCACGGGATGATCAGCGTCTCCAGCAGCGCCACCGGACTGCGGGACCAGCGCACCAGCAGGCGTTGGGTCTGGATCGCGGTGTGCCGCAGCAACGAGACCGGCGAGCTCTCGCCGTGCGACAGCGTCGGGTGTTGGGTCGTCACAATCATCACGCCCTCCTCGAGCTCAGCCGGATCGCCGTCGGCACACAGACGACCAGAATCGCCGCCGCCCACAGCAGCGGCGGACCCATCAGCGCCCAGCTCACCTCGCCCGCATTGCCTTTCGTGTCGCCCGCCAGCGCGCGCAACGCGATGACGAACTGCGAAACCGGCTGGTTGCGCACGAAAGGCTGGATCCAGCTGGGGAATTGGTCCGCGGGAGCCAAACCCGTCGAGAGCATGCCGAGGATCAACGGCGGCAGCACCAACGCCTGCGTGGTCGCCTCCGGACTCTTGGCCAGCGTCCCGATGACGTCGCCGCCCAGCGTGAACACGATGCCGATGAGCAACGAGAAGGCCAGGAATCCGAGCGTGTGCCAGCCGTCGAGCCGGAAGCGGAAGCCGATCACGTGTCCGCAGACCAGCGCCGCCGCTATCGCGATGAACAGCCGGAACACATTGCCGGACATGCGCGCACCGACCGGAACGAGCGGACCGATCGGCATCGAACCGAAGCGGCGGTCGATCCCGGCGACGACGTCGGTGGCCGACCGGAACGCGGCGCCGATCGCGGTGAACGCACAGGCCTGCAGGATGACGATGGGCATCATGAACTGCGCGTAGCTGCTGAATCCGGTGCCGATGAAGGTCATCACCGTTTTCAGCGGAATGTAGAAGCTCGCGGTGAAGGCGACGGGCGCGACGACGGAGCTGAGCACCTCGCCGCTCTTGATCGCGGGCGTCACCAGCCTGGTGGTGAGCACCCACCACTGTTGCACGCGGACCGGCGTGGCGCGGGTCTCGGTCAGCCAGGTGCCCGCGGTCATCCGGCCGCTCCCGTCTCCGTGGCCGCCAGGTGGCCGGTGAGCTGGAGGAACACGTCGTCGAGGGAAGGACGGCGCAGGGCGATGTCGACCAACTGGATGCCCGACGAGTCCAGCCTGCGCAGCGCCTCGGCGAGCGTCTTCGCGCCCTCGGGAGCGGGGATCGCGATGCGGTCGGACTCCGGTGTGAGGGCGGCCCGATTCTCCTCGGGCAGTAGTGAACCCAGCGCGGCCGCGATGGCGGGCAGATCCTCCAGCCGCAGCGGGACCACCTCGCAGTAGCTGCCTCCGGTGCGCGACTTCAGCTCGTCGGCGGTGCCTTCGGCGATGACCACGCCGTGATCGATGACGATGATCCGATCGCACAGCGCGTCGGCCTCTTCCAGGTACTGCGTGGTGAGCAGCGTGGTGATGCCGTGTTTGCGGAAGCCGGACACCAGATCCCACACGCCCTGGCGGCTGCGCGGATCCAGGCCCGTCGTCGGCTCGTCGAGGAACACCACGTCGGGCCGCACGACGAGTCCGCACGCGATATCGATGCGCCTGCGCATACCGCCGGAATAGGTGCCCACCCGCCTGTCCGCGGCCTCGACCAGGTCGAATTCGGCGAGCAGTTCGTCGGCGCGCGCCCGCGCGGCGGGTTTGCGCAGTCCCATGAGCCTGCCGAACATGACCAGGTTCTCGTAGCCGCTGAGCATGTCGTCCAGCGCCGCGAACTGCCCGGTCAGCATGATCGAGCGGCGCACCGCCGCCGGATCGGCGACCACGTCGTAGCCTGCGACCTGCGCGCGGCCGCGATCCGGCGCGATGAGCGTGGACAGGACGTTCACCATGGTGGTCTTGCCCGCGCCGTTCGGGCCGAGGATGCCGAGCACCTCACCCTGCGCGGCGGTGAAATCCACGCCGCGCAGGGCGCGCACCGGGCCGAAGGATTTCTCCACGCCTTCCACCACAACTCCGCTGTCGTTCACTGCATGCCTCCAAGTTGCTCGTCGAGCACACGCGCGATGATCGGCAGCACGTGTGGTGCGGTCATTTCGTCGTGGGTGACCTCGACGTCGTAGTTGGTGATCGCACCGGTGACGTACGGACGCCAGCCCTCGGGGCCGAAGATGTCCGAACTGTCCACGGTGGCACTGAAATACAGGGCGTCGCCGTGGTAGACGGGACGCTGATACCCGGTTCTGGTGCGCGCCGAGGCGTTGTAGGAGCCCGCCATTCGCTCGAGGGTGTCGGCGTCCACCAGGGCCACGCCGCCGGTCCGCTCGGCGATCAGCGCGGCCGCCTCCTGCGCCGTGGCATCGGCGGGGACGTCGTCGATGCCGAACACCGCGCCGAAGGTGCTGACGAACGAGCCCGCGGTGAGCGGCTCGATGCTGTCGCCGTCGATGTCCGCGGTGTCGGCGTCCAGCAGGGCGAGCACGCCGACGGACGCGCCCTCCTGTTCGAGCCGGGTGGCCATGGCGTGCGCGATGAGCCCGCCGAACGACCAGCCGAGCAGGTGATACGGACCTTCCGGCTGCACAGCGCGGATCTCGCGCACGTAGCGGTCGGCGAATTCCTCGATGCTGCGCACGGACGGTTCGCGGCCGCTCAGATCCGGCGCTTGCAGACCGTAGATCGGGCGGCCTGGCGCGAGCGCCTCCGCGAGACCCAGGTAGGTCCACGACATTCCGGACGACGGGTGGATGCAGAACAGCGCGGGTGCGTCGCCGCCCGGGCGGATCGGCAGCAGCACGTCGAGACCGAGGGCCGTGCCCGGCGCGGGTTGCGCCGCGGCGGCGGCGAGTTCGGCCATGGCCCGCTCCTCTTCCGCGCCCGCCGCGCGCGCCTCCGGGGTGGACGCGAATGCGGCGGCGACACCGAGCGCTTCGACCCAGAGGCGGGAGAGCTCGGCGACTTCGGCGCGGTCCAGCAGCGTCGCGGGGAAGCCGAAGGTGGCGCGCAGCCGGTCGCCGAGGACCACCGCGTTCACGTCGATCTCGGCTTGCAGCGGCACGTCCTGGCACTCGGTCGCGGGCAGATCGCCGAGCTCCTCGGTGGGCAGCCAGCCGAGTCCCTCCAGGCCGGGCGGGATCTCGCCGGTGGCGTAGCGGCCCAGGTAGTTGAAGGCGACGCGGCCCGGCAGGCGACGCGGAAATTGTTCGGCGGTCTGGTGATTCAGGTAGCGCAGCAGGCCGAACCCGATGCCCTTGTCGGGCACCGCGAGCAGCTGGTGCTTGATCGCGCGGATCGCCTGCCCCAGCGCGGGGCCACCGGCCCATGCCTCGTCGACGTCCACCGTCCCGAGGTCCAGCCGCACCGGGTAGATGCTGGTGAACCACCCGACGGTCCGGGACAGGTCGGCGCCGGGGATCACTTCCTGCTGACGACCGTGCCCTTCCAATCGCACCAGGACGCTGCGCTCCTGGCTCGCGCGCCACTTGTGCACGGCGAGGGCCAGCGTGGTGAGCAGCGCGTCCTCGACGCCGCCGTGGAACAGCGCGGGCAGCGTGGTCAGCAGCGCGGCGGTGACCGCCTCGGACACCTCCGCCTCCACCATGCGCAGCTGCCCCGCCTGATCCACGGCCGGATCCAGCTCGCGGCCGCCGATCAGCGGATCGGGTCCGTCGATCAGGTCGCGCCAGTAGTCGAGTTCGGCGACCCGCGCGGCGCTGTGCGCTTCCTCGGCCAGCGCGTGCGCCCAGCGCCGCATCGACGTGCCGGTGTCGGCGAGCACCGGCGTCGCGCCCGCCGAGACCTGAGCCCAGGCGGCCATCAGGTCGGGCACCAGGATCCGCCAGGACACCCCGTCCACGACGAGGTGGTGCGCGATCACGATGAGGCGACCGGACCGGCTGCGATCACCGGCCTCGCCGACCGGATCGAGCCAGAGGAACTGCAACACCACACCGCGCGCCGGGTTCAGCCGGTTCATCGCGGAATCCAGTTCGGTGAGCGCGTATTCGCGCAGGTCGACCGTGTCCGCGTCGGCGGCGAACTCGATGCGGCGGATCAGGCTCGCCACATCGACGCTGCCCGGTTCGGACACCTCGAGCCGCACGTCCGGGTCGTGCAGCAGCCTGGCGCGCAGCATGTCGTGGCGGTCGACCACGGCCGCGATCGTCGCCGCCAGCTGCTCGGCGCGGATGCCGACGGGCAGTTCCAATACCGCGGTCTGCGCGAAACGGTCGTAGTCGCCGCCGCGTTCGATCATGTACCGCACGATCGGCGGCAGCGGCATCTCGCCGACCCCGCCGCCGGGCAGCTCCTCGAGCACCACCAGCTCACCCGCGGCGTCCGCCGCGGCGGCCAGCGCGGCGACGGTGCGGTGCTCGAACACCTGCAACGGGGTGATGGTCACGCCGCCTTGCCTGGCGCGGGAGACCAGTTGGATGGCGAGGATGCTGTCGCCGCCGAGCGCGAAGAAGGAGTCCTCGGCGCCGACCCGCTCGCGGCCCAGGAGTTCCGCGAAGACCACCGCCAGAGTCTCCTCGGTGGGCGTGCGTGGTGCGACGTACTCGATCCGTTCGTCGGCGAACACCGGTTCCGGCAGTGCTTTCCGGTCGAGCTTGCCGACGGCGTTGAGCGGAATCGCGTCGAGCACCACGAAGGCCGCGGGCACCATGTAGCCGGGCAGTGCCGCGGCGGCGTGCGCGCGCAGCCCCTCGACGTCCAGCTCGACGCCGGATTCGTGGACCACGTAGGCGGCCAGTGCGGTGCCGCCGGCTGGGCCGCGGACGCCGAGCGTCACGGCGAATTCCACGCCATCGGCCCGGCCGAGCACAGCGTCGATCTCGCCGAGCTCGATGCGCTGGCCGCGCACCTTCACCTGGAAATCGGTGCGGCCGACGTATTCCAGTTCACCGTCGCCGTCCCAGCGCACCAGGTCGCCGGTCCGGTACATCCGCTCCCCCTCCGTCCCATAGGGATTCGCGACGAAGCGGGTGGCGTTCAGATCGGGGCGGGCGTGATAGCCGCGCGCCAGGGAGGGACCGGCGAGATAGAGCTCTCCCGCGACACCCACCGGCACCGGGCGCAGCCGCCCGTCCAGCACCAGCACCGACGCGCCGCGAATGGGACCGCCGATGGTCACCGGCGCGTCCACCGACAGCGCACCCGAACCCGTCGCCCAGATGGTGGATTCGGTAGGGCCGTACAGGTTCACCATGGTCCGGTCCGGCGCCCAGCGTTCCACCAGCTCCGCGCCGACCGCCTCGCCCGCCACCGCCAGCACCCGCAGACTCGACACCCGCGCCGGATCCACCGTGGCCAGCGCCGACGGCGTGATCACCGCGTGCGTCACGCGTTCGGCCTCGATCAGTTCGGCCAGGGCGTCCCCGCCGAACACCTCCGGCGGCGCGACCACCGAGGCGCCGCCCGCGCCGAAGGCCATGATCGCCTCGAACACCGACGCGTCGAAACTCGGTGAGGCGACCTGCAATACGCGCGCGTGCTCGTCCAGCGCCAGCGACTCGCGCTGCGCGGCCACGAGATCGGCGATGCCGCGATGTGAGACCGTCACGCCCTTCGGCGTTCCGGTGGAGCCCGAGGTGTAGATCATCCACGCCGGGTGGTCCGGCAGGATCGGCACGCGCGGCTCGTCGGCGCGCAGCGGTGCGTCGTCGGCCGCGCGCCAGCGGGCGGCGAAGGTCGCGTCGTCGAGGACCAGCCACCGCGTGTCCTCGGGCAGCTGCGGCCGGTGCGCGGCGACGGTGAGCCCGAGCACCGCACCGGAATCGGTGAGCATGTGCTCGATGCGGTCCACCGGATGCTTCGGGTCGACCGGGAGGAAGGCCGCGCCCGCCGCGGCGGCCGCCCACATGCCGACCAGCAGCTCCGCGCCCCTGGTCAGCCCGAGCGCCACCACCGTCTCCGGTCCCGCGCCCGCCTCGATCAGCAGGCGGGCGAGTTGCGCGGCGCGGGCGGCCACTTCGCGGTAGGTCAGTGTCGCGCCCGCGGCGACCACCGCGGCGCGCTCCGGATACGCGTCCGCCGTCGCCGCGAACACCTCGGGCAGAGTGCGCACCCCGGCGGATTCCGGGCCGCGCGCGGGAGCCAGTTCGGCGCGCTCCAGCGGCACCAGCAGATCGATGTCGCCGAGGCGCTGCCCCGGATCGGCGACGACCGCGGCGAGCACCCCGAGCCACCGGCGGGCGAGGGTGTCGACCGTCGGCGCGTCGAACAGGTCGGTGGCATAGGTCAACGTGGCATCGATGCCCGCGCGCTGGGTTCCCTCGGGCTGGGTTCCCTCGGGCTGGGTTTCATCGAGCTGGGTTTCATCGAGCTGGGTTTCATCGAGCTGAGCGCCGTCGAAGCGCTCACGCAGGTCGAGCGTCAGGTCGAACTGTGCCGCGTCGCGATCCAGATCCTCCACGTCGATGCGCAGGCCGGGCAGCTCGAGCGCCGGTTCGACGAAGTTCTGCAAGGAGAGCGAGACCTGGAAGATCGGGTGGTGCGCGGTGGACCTGGTCGGGTTCAGCACCTGCACGAGGCGTTCGAAGGGCACGTCGGCGTTGCCGAAGGCGTCCAGATCCGACGAGCGCACCGCGCTGAGGAATTCGCGGAAGGTCAGGTTCGGGTCGACCGGTGTGCGCAGCGCGAGGGTGTTCACGAACATGCCCACCATCTCGTCCAGCGCGGCCTCCCCGCGCCCGGCGACCGCGGTGCCGATCACCACGTCCTCGGCGCTGCCCAGCCGCGCGAGCAGCACCGCGAGGGCGGCGTGCACCAGCATGAACATGCTGACGTCGGCGTCGGCGGCCAGCTCGGCCATGGCCCGGTGCAGCCCCTGCTCGACCGCGAAATCCAGGTCGGCGCTGCGCATCGACTGCACCGCGGGGCGCGGCCGGTCGGCGGGCAGCTCCAGCAGATCCGGTGCGCCCGAGAGCGATTCGGTCCAGAAGCGAATCTGGCTCGCGGCCGGCGATTCCGGATCGGACTCGTCGCCGAGCAGTTCCCGGTGCCACAGCGCGAAATCGGTGTACTGCACCGGCAGCGCGGCCAACGCCGCCTCCTGGCCCATCGTGGCCGCGGCGTACGCGGTCATCAGGTCGGTGGCCAGCGGCGCCATCGACGCGCCGTCCGCGCTGATGTGGTGCACTACCAGGACCACGACGTGCACCGGCGTCGCGCGCCCGTTGCCGTCGGCCGTGTGCAACCGGAACAGTCCGACCCGCAGCGCCGGCTCGGTCACCAGGTCGAATCCGACACCGGCCAGTGCGGCGATCCGATCACGCAGCGGCGCACCGGGTTCGGTGACGACCGCGTGGAGCTCGGGCGCCACGGCGTCGGCGCCGAGGACCACCTGCCGCGGCCCCTCGGCGTCGGCCGGGTACATGGTGCGCAGGCTTTCGTGCCGGTCGATCACGGCCCGCAGCGCGCGCCGCATGCCCGCAACGTCCAGTTCACCGGTGAGCCGCAGCGCGACAGCGATGTTGTAGGCGGGCGAGGTGGGGTCGAGCCGGTTGAGCACCCACATCCGCTGCTGGGCGGGTGAGAGCGGGATACGGTCCGGCCGGATGCGCGGTGCCAGCGCGAAGCGGGCCCGCGCCCCCGGCGCGGCGGGGACCACCCGCGCCGACAGTTGCGCGACAGTAGGGGCGTCGAACAGGTCCCGCAGCGCGATCGTGGCGCCGAGCGCCGCGTTGACCCTGGCCACCACCTTGGTCGCGCTGAGCGAGTTGCCGCCGAGTTCGAAGAACGAGTGGTCGATGCTGACCCGCTCGGCGCCGAGCACTTCCGCGAACACCTCGGCGACCGCCTGCTCCACCGGCGTGCGCGGGGCCAGGTACCGGCGCAGGAACGCGGCGAAATCGGGCACGGGCAGCGCGTTGCGATCCAGCTTGCCGACCGGTGTCAGCGGCACCTCGTCCAGCACGACGAGATAGCCGGGCACCATGTAGCCGGGCAGCGCGCCCGCGATGCGCGAGCGCAGCCGTTCGGTGTCGTATTCGGCCTCCTCGCCGAGGGATTCGCGGCCCACGTCGCTGAGCACCACGTAGGAGACGAGCACGGTCTCCCCCGCCGGGCCAGGCATGCCGACGGTCGCGGCGTATTCCACGTGGTCGTCGGCCGCGAGCACGGCGTCGATCTCGCCGACTTCGATGCGCAGGCCGCGGATCTTGACCTGGAAATCGCTGCGGCCCAGGTACTCCAGCTCCAGCACCGGTCCACGGGTGCGCTCGGATTCGACCCAGCGCACCATGTCGCCGGTGCGGTACATCCGCTCCCCGCGCGCACCGTACGGGTTCGCCACGAAGCGGCCCGCGGTCATCGCGAACCGGTTGAAGTAGCCGCGCGCGATGGCGGGACCGGCGAGGTACAGCTCGCCCTCCACACCGACCGGCACCGGACGCAACCAGGTGTCGAGCACCATGACCGCGGCGCCGCGGATCGGTCCGCCCATGGTGATCGGCTTCCCCGCCTCCAGTTCGCCCGGCCCGGTGGCCCAGATGCTGAACTCCGTTGGGCCGTAGAGGTTCAGCATGCGCCTGCCGATGGACCACTGCGCGGTCAGCTCCGGCCCGACGGCTTCGCCCGCGACCGACAGCACGCGCAGGTCGGGCAGGCCGCTCGGATCCATGGTGGCCAGCACCGACGGCGTGATCACCGCGTGGGTGACCCGCTCGGCGCGCAGCAGGTGCTCGAGCTCGGCGCCGCCGTACACCTCGGGCGGCGAGAGCACCAGCTGCCCGCCCACCGCGTGCGCGGTGAGCAGCTCGAAGACCGAGGCGTCGAAGCTCGGCGAAGCGACCTGCAACGCCTTGACCGTGGGATCCAGGTCCAGCGATTCGCGTTGCGCCGTGGTGAGATTCGCTACGCCGCGATGGCTGAGCAGCACCGCCTTCGGCTTGCCGGTGGAGCCCGAGGTGTAGATCAGGTAGGCGGTCTGGTCCATCCGGATGGCGCCGCCGCGCTCCTCGTCGGTGAGGGGTCCGTCCGGGACCGTCATCGCCCTGCGGATGGTGTTGAGGTCGTCGAGCAGCAGCCAGTCGATGGTGCTCGGCAGGGTTTCGCCGGTGGCGCGCACGGTCACGCCGATGGGCGCTTGGGAATCGGTGAGGATGTGCTCGATCCGTTCCACCGGATAGTTCGGGTCCAGCGGCAGGAAGGCCGCGCCCGTCTTGACCAGCGCCCACACCGCGACCACCGACTCGATCGAGCGAGTGAGGGCGAGCACGACGAAGATCTCGGCGCCGATGCCGCGGCGGAGCAGCACCCGGGCGTACCGGTTCGACCAGGCGTCCAGCTCGCGGTAGGTCATGCTGTCGCCGTTCGCGCTCACCGCGACGGCGTCGGGATTCACCGCGGCGCCCGCGGCGAGGATCTCGGGCAACGTGCGCTGGGGCACCGAGTCGATGCCGTGCACGGGCAGCAGGGCGGCGCGCTCGACGGCGTCGCAGTGCTGCAACCGCGCGACGCCGGACTCCGGCTGCTCGGCGATCTGCTCGAGCAGCAGGACGAAACGGTCGAGCAACCTGCGCGCGTGCCGCTCCGTCAGCTGGTCGGCCATGAACTTCACCGTGACCCGCAGCTTGTCGCCCGCCTCGCCGGGCAGCCCGTGCAGCGGAATCACCATCAGGTTCAACGGATACGGCGTCGCGTCGGTGCCCGCGATGTCGAGCACCCGCATGCCCGCGATGTCCAGCGACTGCGACAGCGCCTCCCGATCGATCGGGTACGACTCGAAAACGGTAAGGGTGTCGAACAATTCGGCGAGGCCGACCGCCTGGTGGATGGCCGCGAGTCCCACATGCTGGTGATCGAGCAGCCGTGCCTGCTCGGACTGCATGCGGGCCAGCAGGTCGGCGACGCGTTCGGCGGGGTCGAGCCGGATCCGCACCGGGAGGGTGTTGATGAACAGGCCGACCATGTCCTCGACGCCCGGCAGCTGCGGCGGCCTGCCGGACACGGTGCCGCCGAACACCACGTCGGTGCGTCCGGTCAGCATGGCGAGCAGCAGCGCCCACGCCGCTTGGACGGCCGTGTTCACGGTCGCGCCCGCCGCGCGGGTGGTCGCCTCCAGTCGCGCGACCGCCTCGGCGGACAGATCGACCGACACCATGCCGGACTCGGTGGACTGGAACCCGGCCAGTGTCGGCACCGCGCGGGTGGGGGCATCGATCCCGGCCAGCGCTTCGCGCCAAGCGGCGAGGGATGCGGACGCCGCTGTGCCGGTGATCATCTCGCCGACCGGACCTGGCGCAGCGGCAGGTTCGGCAGCGGCCGCCTCGGCAGCGGCAGGTTCGGCTGTCGGCTGTTCGGCCTCGGTCGGCTGTTCGGCCGCCGCGACGCCCGCGGGTTCGACAGGCGCGGACGCGGCGACAGCGGCGGCGAGCCCGGCGGCGCTCTCGGCGGCTTCCTGTTCGGCGAGCCAGGCGAGGAAGCCGCGATAGGACGGTGCGGGGGCGAGCACCTCCGCAGCACTCGCACCGGCGCCGGACGCGACGTACACGGTCAGCAGCTCGCGCACCAGCAGCGGCGTCGACCAGCCGTCCAGCACCAGGTGGTGGTTGGTCATCAGCAAGGTGTAGGTGTCGTCGTCGGTGCGGATGAGCTGGAAGCGCAGCAGCGGCGGACGGGTGAGATCGAAGCGAGTGTTCGCGTCGAGCGCCAGGATTCGGTCGAGCTCCCTCGTGCGCTCGGACGGCTCGGAGAGATGCGTGAGATCCAGTTCCTGCCAGCGCACTTCGGCGTCGGCGAGCACCAGTTGGCGTGGTCCGTCCGGTGTCTCCACGAACGCGACGCGCAGATTCTCGTGCCGGTCCACCAGCACCTGCGCCGCGGCGCGCAGGCGGGCGGCGTCCACCCGGCCCGCGAGGGTGAGCCGGGACTGCACGGTGTAGCCGTCGGCGGTGTCGGTGTCGTACCAGGCGTGGAAGAGCAGACCGTATTGCAGTGGCGAGAGCGGCCACACGTCGGACAGGTTCGGGTAGATGCGCTCCCAGCCATCGATCTGGGGCTGAGTCACCGTGGTGAGCGGGAAGTCAGAGGGTGTGTGCCCACCGGCGCCGGTCGTCCGCGCGTGCGCGGCCAGCGCGGCGAGCGCGGTGGCCCACTGTTCGGCGAATTCGCGGACGTCGTCCTCGCCCAGCAGCTCGGTGGCGTAGGCCCAGGTGACCTCCAGCCCGTCGGCGCCCATGATTGCGTTGACGTCGATCACGGCGGGCAAGGGCGAGCGGTCGTCCTGTGTCGCGGCGAATCGCCTCGGCAGCCAAGGCCCTTCGGGTCCGACCGCAGCGCGGCCCAGGTAGTTGAAGCTGATCTGTGGGGTCGGCCCGGCGGCCAGCTCCGCGGCGGTCCGCGGGTTCAGGTGGCGCAGCATGCCGTATCCGACGCCACGGTCCGGAATGGCGCGCAGCTGCTCCTTGGCGGCCTTGATCGCCAGACCGGCCGCGGGCCCGCCCGTGAAAGCCTCGTCCAAGTCGATACCGGCGAGATCGATCGCCACCGGATACACGCTGGTGAACCAGCCGACCGTGCGAGCCAGATCGGCGCCGGGCAGCACCGACTCCTCGCGCCCGTGACCCTCGAGGGTGAACAGCGCGCCGGTCCTGGCCCGCCAGCGCGCGACCGCCATGGTGAGCGCGGCCAGCAGCACGTCGTCGGCGCCGCAGTGGAACAGCGCGGGCACCGTGTCCAGTACGGCGGTGGCGACGTCCACGGGCACGGTGGTGCGCACCTCGGCCGCGGTGGCCACGGTGTCCACCGCCGGATCCGCGGGCCGCGCGCCGAAGGGTGCGTCCGGGGTGGCCAGCACGCGCTGCCACACGGGCAGTTCGGTCGCACGCGACTCGGCCTGCTCGATGTTCGCGTGCGCCCAGCGGCGGTAGGAGGTGCCGACGGGTTCCAGCTCGCCGCCGGAGAAGGCAGTGGCCAAGTCGGGCAACAGGATTCGCCAGGAGACACCGTCGGTGACCAGGTGGTGCAGCACCAACCAGAGCCGGGTCCCCTCCGCGATGCCACGGCCGTCGTCGGCAATGCCGACATCACCGGCGATGCGCGCATCCATCGGGTCCGCATCGGCGCTGCCAACTCCGTCTGCGGCACTCATGTCGATTCCACGGCTACTGGCGGCGTCAACGCCGACGTGAGTCCCGACAGCTGTTCCACCGGCAGCGCCCGGGGCGGCAACACCGGTCCTGTCGCCAGTGCCGGTGCCAGTGGTGTCGCCGACGGATGCGCCCGCAGCCGAATTCGGCTCCACCAGAACGAACCGAACGACAATCCCCGCGGCCGGATCCAGCCGATCGGCGGCGCGCTGCAAGGCGTACTCGCAACTCGCCTCGAGGTCTTCGCCGACGGTCACCGAGTCGATGCAGTCGGCCGCACGCACCGAACCCGGGTCCGCGACAACCCATTCCCAGCCGACCTCGGCCTTCCGCAGGGTGCTGCGCAGCGCGTCGTGGTGATCGAGCAGCGCCTGCACCGCCGCGGTGAGGCGGGTGCGGTCGCCGTCCGGCGGCAGCGCGATCAGGACGGCCTGGCTGTACCGGTTCCAGGTCTCGCCCTGGTCGAGCATCGCGTGCACGATCGGGGTGATCTCCACCGGACCCACGCCACCGCCGGGCAATTCGAGCACGGCGGTGTCGGCCGCGTCGGTGGCGACAGCAGCCAGCGCGGCCACCGTCTTGCGCTCGAACACATCGCGCGCGCTGAACCGCAGCCCGGCGGTGCGAGCGCGGGAGACCAGCTGGATGGAGATGATGCTGTCGCCGCCGAGGGCGAAGAAGTTCTCGTCCACGCCCACCGCGTCCAAGCCGAGCACCTCCGCGTAGAGGCCGGCGAGCGTCTCCTCGCGCGGAGTGGAGGGCGGGCGGCGCACGGTGGTGCGCATGCCGAAATCGGGTGCGGGCAGCGCCCTGCGGTCGACCTTGCCGACCGGCGTCAGCGGCACGCTGTCCAGCACCATGATCACCGTCGGCACCATGTACGCCGGAAGACGTTCGCCGACAGCGGCTTTCAGCGCCTCGGGCTGTACTTCGACGCCCGGCGCGCCGAGCACGTAGGACACCAGCGCGGTGGCCCCGCTCGGGGTGGTCGCTCCGATGGTGAGGGCGAACTCGACCTCGGGCTGCCGCTCCAGTGCGGTGTCCACCTCGCCGAGTTCGATGCGGTAGCCGCGCACCTTCACCTGGAAATCGCCGCGGCCGACGTAGTCCAGCTCCAGCCTGCCCGCGCGGCGCCGCCACCGCACCAGGTCGCCGGTGCGGTACATGCGCGCGCCCGGCTCGTACGGGTCCGCGACGAACCGGCTCGCGGTGAGCCCGGTGCGCTGGTGGTAGCCGCGCGCCACGGCGGGCCCGCCCAGGTACAGTTCGCCGACCACACCGGGCGCGACCGGCCGCAGCCACGGGTCTAGCACCAGCCCGACGACCCCGCGGGCGAGGCTGCCGATGCTCACCGGCCCCTGCGGTGTCAGTGGCGCGCTCACGGTGACGGTGACCGTGGTCTCGGTGGGGCCGTACCCGTTGAGCAGCGTGCGGCCCGCCCACTTCGCCACCAGTTCCGGCGGACACGCGTCGCCGCCGACCACCACGGTGCGCAGATCCGGCAGCGTGTCCGGGTCCAGCGAACCGACCACGGCCGGTGTGACATTCAGATGGGTGACCCGCTGCTCGCGCAACACCTGCGCCAAGTCCTCGCCCGCGTAGGCGGCGGGCGGCACGACGGCGATCGATGCGCCCACCGCGAACGCGACGAGCAGCTCCTCGACCGAGATGTCGAAACTCGGCGAGACCGCGTGCGCCACCACCGCGTTCGCGTCCACGCCGAACGACGCGCCGGACGCCGCGACCAGGTTCGCGAGCCCGCGATGGGTCACGGTGACGCCCTTGGGCATTCCCGTCGACCCGGACGTGTAGATGAGATAGGCGGGCTGGTCGAGAGCGATCGCGGCCGACCGTTCGGCATCCGTGACGGGCGCCGAATCCTGGCGCCCCACGATCTCGTCCGTCTCGGGATCGTCGAGCGTCAGCCAGGTGATGCTGTCGGGCAGCGCCGGACGCGCGTCTGCCACCGTGAGCCCGGCGACGACGCCGCTGTCCGCGATCATGTACTCGATGCGGTCGGCGGGATAGCCGGGATCGACCGGCACGAACGCGGCGCCGGTCCGCGCCACGCCCCAGACCGCGAGCACCGATCGCAGCGAGCGCGGAACAGCGACGGCCACCGCGGTTTCCGGTCCGGCGCCCGCCGCGATGAGCAACCGCGCGAGGCGGTTGGCGTAGGCGTCGACCTCCCGATACGTCAGCGCCGTGCCGTCGGCGCGGACGGCGATCGCGTCCGGATCGATGGCCGCGCCGTCGGACAGGATCTCGAGCAGCGTGCGCGGCGGCACCGAGCCGGGTCCGCGCGCGGGGGCGAGCTCGTCCCGCTCCTCGGGCGAGAGCACCGACAACTCGGACAGCGGCGCGGCCGGCCCCGCGGCCAGGAAACGATGCAGGAAGTCGAGAAACCTCCGGTGCTGGGCGGCCAGTTCCTCGTCGTCGTAGAGGTTGGGGTTGGCCTGGAAATCGAGGTGCGTGTTCTCCGCGCCCATGCCCGGATACAGATTCAGGAACAAGTCCTCGATCGACCCGGAGGTCAGCACGTGCATCCGGCCGGTGACCTCGCCGAGCCGAATCCTGGTGTCCCCCATCATGAGATTGACCGTCGGGCCGAACGAGACCGCCTCGTCCACCGACCAGCCAAGATCGCGGACGATGTCCTCCTGGCGGTACCGCTGCCTGCGCAGCGCCGAGGTCAGCTCGTGCTGCGCGGCGCGAATCAACCCGCCGACGGTGCCCCTGGCGCCGAGCGGCAGCCGCAGCGGCACCACGTTGGCGATCATGCCGCCGGAGCGCCGCAGCACCGCGGTGGTGCGCCCCGAGACCGGCAGGCTCAGCATCACCTCGGGCGCGCCGGTCATCGCGCCGAGGTAGGCGCCGAACGCGGCCACCACGACGGGCGCCACGCTGGTCGAATGCTCCTTCGCCGCCGCGTCCAGCAATTCCGCGGTGGCGGAGGGCAATTCGCCCGCCACGAGGCTGGGGTGCGCGTCCACGTCGGCCGCGCGTCCGGCCAGGCTGACCGGTTCGGCCATGCCGACGAGATGCTCGCGCCAGTACTGCGCGTCGGCGGCGAAACGGTCCGAATCCCGGTAGGCCACGTCCGCGTCGACGATGGTGCGCAGATCGGCGGCCTTGTTCGCGGGCGGCTCGCCGCCGGCCAGCCCGGCGTTGTACAGCTCGGCGGTGCGCTGCAGCACGCTCATGGCGCCGAAGCCGTCCAGCAGGATGTGGTGGATGCGCTGGTACCAGTACCAGTGATCGTCGCCGAGGCGCAGCATGGCGGACTTGGCGAGCCGGTCGCGCAGCAGATCCAGCGGGGCGGTGTACTCCGCGCGCATCCACGCCCGCGCGGCCTCCGCCGGATCGGGCTCGCCGCGCAGGTCGACGAGCAACGTCTCGTCCTCGAGCGAGGTGTCGATCATCTGATAAGGGAAGCCGTCCACCTCGATCAGCCGCACATAGCCGCTCCCGAACTCGTGCACGGCCTGGCGCGCCACGTCGGCCAGCAGATCCAGGTCGAGCGCGCCGCGGAACTCCACGTACTGCGCGATCGAGATCGGAATGTCACCCGCGAAGTGCTGCGCGAACCAGATGCCGCGCTGGGCCGCGGAGAGCGGAAAGGCGCCTGCGGGCAGGCGGCCGGCCGCGACCACTGGGGTGAGAGACGGCTGAGGCATACAAGGTCCCTGCTGGCTAAGAAAAAGACGGAGAGAACAAGTCGAGACGCGCGCGGTGCCCGCTAGGGGTGAGCGCGCTGTCGACCGCGACGGGTCTCGACTCGTGTGGGAACGAGCCTTCCCGCGGATGAGTCGACCAGCGTGCGCATAGGAGTACTTCCCCTGGAGAGTTTAGCTCCGCACGCTGGTCGACAACTCGAAATCCGCATGTCAGGGAAGGATTTCCCGCTGCGGGATGAGGCGCGGCGTCAGGATGCCTGCCGCAGCGGCGCGCGCTCGGCGTCGGTGATCGGCGCGTCCGAGCCGGTGAGGTAACGAACGAGCATCGATCGGTCGTCGAGCGCCAGCCAGCCGATGGCCTCGGTCAGCTCGCCGCGCAGCGCGGTGGTGGTGACGCCGATCGCGGCCGCCTCGACCTCACTCGAACCGGGCCCGCGCGACGTGACGAGCACCGGGGTCGCGCCGGACTTGGCGATGGCCCAGCGGGTGACGGCCGCTTCGATCGCAGGCTCCACCGCCATGGCGACCGTCGCGCCCGGTCCGGCTCCGTTGTCGAGCAGCACTCGGGCGAGCCGATTCGACCAGGAGTCGAGTTCGCCGTAGGTCAGCTCGTAGTCGCCGGTGGACACCGCGATCGCGTTCGGGTCGAAGTGGTCGACCGACGCGAGCGCGCCCGTCCTGACCAGAACGGAAGGTGCGGTGGTTTCGGTCGACATTGCGATGCTCCTCGGGATGCGGCGTTTTCTTTGTGCCTTCCAATTTCGTCTTCCGAGGCCGTTGCCGACAGGAACCCCAAGGCTGCCTCCCCACCTCCGAGGGTGAAAGATTCCCCACCCAAGGGGGAACACACGAACCGCCGGTCGCGAGCGGATGTCGCGACCGGCGGCCAGGGACGGACCGAAGATCCGGTAGAGGGCCAGGTGGGCCCATGCCTCGGCCGGGCACCTGGATGGCAATGCCGTGGCGGTCAACGGGACGCGGAGGCAGTCCGAAGCCGCGAAGGTCTCCACATCGGCCGCAGGAGTGATAACCATGTGGTCGACGTCCCTGGCGGACACGTGCCCGAAGGCGTCGACGAGGCCCAACGCGGCCAAAGCTCGCGCCGCGTCGGCAACTTGGATATCGATGTACTGAGTGGTGGGGGAGCGCACGAGGGGTAACTGTATGCACCAGGGACGGCGGCGCCAAGCTGGAAGCAAAGTCGGTAACTCTGCCAGGGACTCAGGCGGGGACCAGTTCCGATTGGACCGGGGCATCCCAGTCGATGCGGTAGCGTTGCTCGGCGCCCATGGTCTTCTCGGGGTTCATCACCGTCTTCACCATCAGCGGCATGAGCAGATTCATCATCTTGCGCGCCACCGGACCTGGCGTCTTGCTGCTGTTGATCTTCGCGGCGCGCGCCGCGATGCCCTCCACCCGCTCCCGGCGCAGCCGCTCGTAGGCCGCGAACGCCGCCTCGGGCTCGGGCAGATCCCGCAGGCACCTGGCCAGCTGCACCGCGCTCTCGATGGCGAGCGAGGCCCCCTGTCCGGAGCTGTTGGACGGCGCGTGCACCGCGTCGCCGACCAGCACCATGCGTCCGCGGTACCAGTGCGGCACCGGCGGCATGATGTGCAGGCCGCCGGTGGCCTCCAACTGCTCCGCGGTGGTGCTGCGGGCCAGCGCGCCGCCCGGAGTGTCCTCGGCGTAGGTGTCGCGCAGGATCGACAGCCAGTGCTCGGCCGGGATCGCACGGGCCTCGGTGAGCGTCAGGTATTGCTTGTGCGGCAGGTTGGCGCCCCAGAAGACTCGCCCGTCACCGGCCGACCAGTACAGGTAGTACGCCTGCTTGCCGAAGGCGAAAACCATGGTGTCGGTGGGCACTTCGGCATCGCACACGGTCGCGGCGCCGAAGCCGAGCATGCCGGTGTACTGCGGGCCGGGCGCGTTCGGATCGATCAGGTCGCGCACGGTCGAGCGGATGCCGTCCGCGCCGATCAGCACGTCCGCGGTGGCGGTGCTGCCGTCCGCGAACCGAGCGGTGACACCGTCGGCGTGCTCGTCGACGCCGACCAGGCGCTTGTCGAACTCGACCTGGACGCCCGCGGCCACCGCGTGATCGTGCAGCGTCCGGTGCAATTCGGCGCGGTCGACCAGTTGCAGCGGCGGCTCGCCTCGCAGGGCGGGCAGGTGGTGCTCCTTGCCACCCACCGAGAGGATCATCTTCGTCACCGGCTGCGCGATGCCGCGCACCGGATCGCCAGCGCCGATGATGTCGAGCGCGGCGACGCCGTTGGGGGCGAGCGCGAGCCCGCTGCCGATCCCGTAGGAGGGGCCGGGGTATGCCTCGTACACGCGGGCGTCGATGCCCGCCTTCAGCAGGGCGGTGGCCGCGACGGGCCCGGCGATGCCGCCGCCGATGACGAGCGCGGAACGGATTCTGGACATGGGGTATCTCCGTAAGTGAGTCGGGTTGGTTTCCCCGAACCGATCCGCGTACCGCGCACCCAGCTATCCTGTGGTTGCCAGCCTCGTGGCCGGGTGCGCTCGTGCGGGCACGGTTCGAGACGGTTTCATCGGGCTCGGCGGCGGTGTTGCCGCACCTCCGTCGGGCCCGGTCTCGAGTGCGTCCCTCCCGGCTACGGCCGGGCGACGGTGTCTACTGCGGTTCCCGCATCCCCCTCTCCACCATCTCGACGACGTCGGACGGCGCCATGCCACCGGCATGGAACTGCCGCCACATCGGCAGGTCGGGGAAGGTGCCGTCGACCAGCTCGGCGCGCCAGGAGCGCGCCCACGCGGCCTCGGCCTCCAGCATCGCCAGACCGTATTCGGTCTCGATCACGAACAGGCGAGGCAGCGTGCCCGCGAGCTTCTCCATCTCCCGGCGGATGCCCGCGACGATGGCGTCGAGCGCGCCGATCCTGGCGCCGAGCAACTCGATCACCTCGTCCGGCGACAGCGCGGCGACCACCGAGAGCCCCGCCGTGAAGGCGTCGTGCTCCTGCACCGGGGTGGCGATCAATTCCCTTGTCCAGTCGGACATTTCGGCGCGACCCGCGTCGGTGACGCGGTAGATGACCCGCTCAGGGCGGGCGCCGTCGCGTTCGCTGCCGACAGGTTCGAGGAAACCGGCTTTGACCATGTTCTGGACCACCGTGTAGAGCGAACCCCACTTGATGTCCATGTCCTGGTCTTTGCCGCGCTCGCGCAGCTTCGAGGCGATCTCGTAGCGGTGCATCGGCCGTTCGATGATCACCGAGAGAATCGCGAGCGCCAGCAGGTTGTTCACCTTGCGCTTCGTGGCCATGACACCTCCTTACTCGTATACGAATATACGTGCGCGAGTATTCGGGCGCAAGTATTCTTCGCACCGGTAATCATCGGGAGGTGTGGGAGATACGGTCCCGCCTAGGCTGACGGTGCGCGGAGGCAGGTGGAGTCTGCTTCCGCGCACCCCGCTCAACCGAATGTCACGCCGCGGCCAGGCTCACCCGATGACGCTCGGCATCGATGGCCAGAATCCGGACCGCCATGGTCGCGCCGACCTGCGGTTCCGTCGACCAGTGCGACCATTCGTTGCGATGCAGTAGACCGTGCACGCCGGGCGCGACCTCGAAGAACGCGCCGAAGGGCACGATCTGGACGACGGTGGCTTCGAGCACGCCCTGCACGCTGTGCGTGGCCGCGAACCGATGCCAGGCGTCCAGGTCGAAATGGGAATGGGACATGAGTACATCTCCTTTCGCTGTCCCTGGGAAATCTTGTGTCACAAGGAAAAAGCGAAGGAGGGGGCGGGCCTCGCGCCCGCCGGAGGGTCACCGGCCGACCGGGCGACCCTTCTGTGCGCGGCGTATCGCCGACCCGGCAGTCACGAATTCAACCTAGAGGCAACAGAACCCGGCGCGCAAGCCGGCGAACGCCCTGCGCCGGACGGCCGTCACCGGTGATCGTTCAGCCGACCCCGGCGGGTTCGACCTCGTCCAGGTGTTCTTCCAACAGCTTGGCGGCGACGCTCATGAGTGCCTGGTCGAGCAGCGCGCGATCGGCGGGGTCGCGATCGTCCCAGGTGTCGAGGTGGGCGCCGAGCCAGCGGCGCCAGGCCGCCTTCACCCGATCGACCTCGGCGACACCGGAATCGGTGAGGTGCAGTGCGCCGTCGTCGGCGTAGACGTAGCCCGCGCCGATGACCTTCAGCACCACCGGCTCGATCACCTCGTCGGGCACCCGGTGCGCCTGCGCGATGGTGTGCATGGTGGCCACGCCGCGAATCCTGTTGTGCAGGTATACCTGTCCCAGCGCCCAGGCTTGACCGCGGCTGAGCGGGCTGCGCGCGTCGGCGAGGACGGCGGGGAACACCGGGCCTTCGGCGCGCGCCTTGCGCATGGTCACCGCGACGGCGCGTTCCAGCAGACCCGCACGGTCGGCGTTGTCGGGTACCGAAAACCCTTCGCCCACATCGGAAGCGCCCGCGCGTGCGCTGTCGCGCAAGGGCACCTCCTTCAGGAACCAGGCCACCACGAACCCGGCCAGCGCTACCGGCACCACCCAGCGGAAGACGTGGTCGATGGTCATGGCGTAGGCGTCGATGATCGGCGCGGACTGCTCCGGCGGCAGCGCGCGCAGCGCCTCCGGGCTCGCCGCCACCTCGGGCGGCACCACCCGCACTTCGGCCAGCGCCCCGGCCAGGTTCGGGGTGAGCTGGTCGGAGTACAGGGTGCCGAACACCGCGGTGCCGAAGGCGCTGCCGAGGGTGCGGAAGAAGGTGACGCCCGAGGTCGCGGTGCCGAGATCGGCGTAGGGCACGGTGTTCTGCACGACGATGGTCAGCACCTGCATGGTCAGACCGAGGCCGAGACCGAGGATCAGCATGTAGAGCGATTCCTGCCAGATGCCGGTGTCGCGACCCATGGTCGACATCAGATACAGCCCGAGCGCCATCACCGCCGTGCCCGCGATCGGAAAGTACCGGTAGCGCCCGGTCTGCCCGACCACCTGACCGGACAGGATCGAGGTGAAGAACAGGCCGACCACCAGCGGCAGCGTGCGCACGCCCGACACGGTGGCCGAAACCCCGTCCACGTATTGGAGATACGCGGGCAGGTAGGTCATCGAGCCGAGCATGGCGAACCCGACGATGAAGCTCAGGATCGAGCACACGGTGAAGACGTTGCTGCGGAACAGCTTCATGGGCAGCATCGGCTCGGCGGCGCGCAACTCCACCGCGACGAACGCCGCGAGCAGGATCGCCGCCGCGACGAACAGGCCGATGATCTGCCACGAGGCCCAGGGATATTCCTGTCCGCCCCACTCCAGGCCGAGGATCAGGCTGGACACGCCGAGCGCGACCAGGCCGATGCCCGCGTAGTCGATGACGGGCTTGGCCGCGGCCTTGACGTGCGGGATGGTGCGCGCCGCCATCGCGATCATGACGATCGCGACGGGCACGTTGACGTAGAAGCACCACCGCCAGCTGGCGTGGTCGGTGAACAGTCCGCCCAGTGTGGGACCGATGACCGTGGTGACGCCGAAGACCGCGCCGAGCGCGCCCTGGTACTTGCCGCGCTCGCGCAGCGGAATGGTGTCGGCGATGAGGGCCATCGAGGTGACCATCAGGCCGCCCGCGCCGACGCCCTGGATGCCGCGGGCGACGATCAGCACCAGCATGCCGTTGGCCAGGCCGGCCAGCATCGAGCCCGCGATGAAGATCAGCGCGCTGAGCTGGAAGATCAGTTTGCGTCCGAACAAATCGCCGAGCTTGCCCGCCAGCGCCGTGGCCACCGCCTCGGCGAGCAGGTAGGAGGTGACCACCCAGGCCATGTGCCCGGCGCCGCCGAGATCGGCGACGATGGTGGGCAGGGCGGTGGAGACGATGGTCTGATCCAGTGCGGCCATCAGCATGCCGAGCACGATGGTGGCGAAGACGACGTTGGTCCGCCCGCGGCCGAGCGGCTCCCGGCTGGATTCTTCGGCGACAGCGACTGCACCGGTCATCGTGTCAGTATCGTCCGACGGTCACCCGGCGAACGGCCAGCGACACGGCAGCGAACGTGCCGCCGGGCGTCAGCCCGCGCGAACCGCGTACTCCCGCAATCCTGGTTCCAGCGCGTCGAAGGCCACCCGGATGTATTCGGCGAGCGCTCCGGCGATCTCGTCGTTCGATTCCCCCGCGAGGGTGCGGCGCACGGTCTCCTCGAACAGCACGCGGTGCACGCCGCCGAGCTGAGCCGCGGCCACCCGCGGCGCGATGTCGTCGGACGCGGCGCCGGTTTCCGCGGCCAGCGCGCGGGCCAGCGCCGACTCCCTGTCTTCGTGGAACTCGCGCAGCCGCGCCGTCAACGCCGGGCTCTCGGCGATCATCCGGGCGAACTCCAGACCGGAGAAGCCGACCACCGGGTCCTGGTCCGCGGCGGCGGCGAGGTAGGCGCGCCGCAGCGCGGCCAGCGCGGACTCGCCCGGCGCGCGCTCACGCACGATGCGGGCGAGCTGGTCGACGAAGACCTCCCCGAGGTCGAGGGCGAGGTCTTCCTTGCGGGGAAAGTAGTTGGTCACCGTCATCTTGGCGACGTCGGCGGCGGCCGCCACCTCGGCGATCGTCACCTTGTCGAATCCGCGCTCCAGGAAGAGCAGCGTCGCCTGGTGCGAGATGTTCTCGCGCGTCTGCTGCTTCTTGCGCGCACGAAGTCCCTGTTCGGCCATGTCGGCGAGCGTATCCGATCTCGTCATAATTTTGTAGTTGACATATTTTTGGGTCTGATCTAAGTTTGTCTCGACCGGAAGGACCACCCGTGCCCCAGCTCGACACCGCTCCCCTCTCCGAAGATCCGGTGCGGGACTACCTGCACCACATCGGCCGCACCCCGCTGCTCACCCCCACCGAGGAGGTGGCGCTGGCCGTCCGCATCGAGGCGGGCGCGCTCGCACAGCGGCGCCTCGACGAAAGCACCTCCGCCGGAATCGAACTCACTCCGGCCGAGCGACGCGAGCTGCGCAGCGCCGCCGCCGACGGACGCTGCGCCAAGGACCACATGATCCGCGCCAATCTGCGATTGGTGGTCTCCATCGCCAAGCGCTACCCGACGCCCACCGGGATGTCGCTGCTCGACCTGGTGCAGGAGGGCACCTTCGGCCTGATCCGCGCGATCGAGAAGTTCGACCACCGGCTCGGGCTGAAGCTGTCCACGTACGCCACCTGGTGGATCCGCCAAGCCGTCGGCCGCGCCATCGCCGACCAGGGCCGGACCATCCGCATCCCGGTGCATGTCGTGGACGTGCTCAACCGGGTGACCCGCACCGGGCGCGAGCTCGCCCAGCAACTGGGTCGCGAAGCCACCGCGGCCGAGGTGGCCGCCGAGCTGGAGCTGCCGGTGGCACAGGTCGAGGAGGTGCTGCGGCACGGACGCGAGCCGATCTCGCTGCACACTCCCGTCGGGGACGGCGAGACCGAGTTCGGCGGCCTGATCCCGGACGACGCCCCCGACCCGGCCGATGTGGTGGCGGCGAACATGATCCGCGGCAGGCTCGACGCGGTGCTCGCCACGCTCACCGACCGGGAGCGGGCGGTGATCCTGCTGCGCTTCGGCATGGACCGGGACGAAGCGCGCACACTCGCGCAGGTCGGCACCGCGCTCGGCGTCTCCCGCGAGCGGATCCGTCAGCTCGAGGCGAAGGCCATGAACAAACTGCGCCAGCCCCACCGCGCGCGGCGGCTGGCAGGCATGCTCGCCTGACGCGGCGACCCGGCGGCCGCCGGGTTCCGTTGCCGGTCAGGTGGTTTCGATCAGCGCGATAGCCACCGGAACCAGCAGCTCCACCAGCTCGGACACCGGCGGCCGTGGGTCGCAGAGCAGCCACTCGTGGGTGAGTCCGTTGATCGCGCCGATGAGCGCGCTCGCCGCGAGACTGGGACCACTGCCGCGAATCCGGCCGCCGGGCACGACCCTCGGCACCACCGCCGTTTCGAGGACGGTCGCCCAAGCGTGCCTGCGCTCGCGCCGATGCCGCTCCATCCGCTCGCTGACCCCGACCACCTCGATGAAGGCGACCTTGGCGCGGTACGGATCGGCGCCGAGCGAGCCGAGGTAGGCGGTGAGCACGGCCGTCATCGCAGCGCTCGCGTCCAGCCGGGGATCGAGCACGGCGAGGGCGCCGCCCACCGCGGTGACCGCGTCGTCCTGAATGCGGTCGTAGGCTGCGACGAGCACGTCCTCCCTGGTGTCGAACTCCTCGTAGAACTGACGCTTGGACAGTCCGGCGGCCGCGCACACGTCGGCGAGCGAGCACTCCGTGTACCCGCGTTCGGCGAAGAGGCGCGTCGCCGCCTCCAGGAAGCGCAGCCGCCGTTCCGCCTTGCGCTCGGCTACGGCGCGCCCGCCGTATTGCCTCCCCACCGTGGTTGTCACGCCTTCACCGTATCGAACGTCATGGCGGGGTAAGGTCACCGAATCCCGCTACGGACCGGTAGCAAGAACTGTCTGGGCCGACATCGACGCGGCGACCCTGGCGCGCTTCCTTCCCACAAAACTTACTCCGGAGTAAGGTTGCCGCATGGCGTGGAAACCTACCGAAATCCCGGACCAGACCGGGCGCACTTATGTCATCACCGGCGCCAACGGCGGCCTCGGCGCGGAGACCACCAAGGTGCTG
This sequence comes from Nocardia sp. bgisy134, assembly GCF_057708325.1. NCBI lineage: Bacteria > Bacillati > Actinomycetota > Actinomycetes > Mycobacteriales > Nocardiaceae > Nocardia > Nocardia sp. bgisy134. The sequence continues at coordinate 40,846 of NZ_JBYIRW010000001.1, read as the reverse complement.
GCCGCCAAGGGCGCGACCGTCGTCATGGCCTGCCGCAACGCCGCGAAAGCGAAGGAGGTGGCGGCCGAGATCCCCGGTGACGTGCGGGTCGCCGCGCTCGACCTCGCCGACCTGACCTCGGTGCGCGCGTTCGCCGAACAGTCCGGCGAGTTCGACGTGCTCGTCAACAACGCGGGCCTGATGAACATCCCCTTCTCCCGGACCGCGGACGGCTTCGAGACCCAGTTCGGCGTCAACCATCTCGGCCACTTCGCGCTGACCGGCCTGCTGCTCGACCGTGTCCGCGACCGGGTGGTCACGCTCGCCAGCATCGCGCACAAGCAGACCCCGAAGCTGTGGATCGACGACCTCAACTACGAGAACCGCCGCTACCAGCGCAATCTCGCCTACGCGCAGGCCAAGCTGGCGAACCTGATGTTCGCGCGGGAGCTCCAGCGCCGCCTGGCCGAGTCCGGCTCGAAGAAGCGCTCGTACGCCGTGCACCCCGGTGTCTCGGCCACCGATCTGTTCGCCAGGACGGAGACCCCGCTCGACCGGGTCAGCAAACCGTTCATCCGCCTGATCGGGCACGCCCCGGCGAAGGCCGCGCACTCGACGCTGTTCGCCGCCACCATGCCCGACGCCGATCCCGACATCTACTGGGGTCCGACCCGGCTGTTCGGCACCCAGGGACCCGTCCGGCCCTCGCCGTCGACCAGGCTCTCGAAGAACCCCGAATTACAGCGGCGGCTGTGGTCGGAATCGGAGCGGATGACCGGGATCACGTACAAGTTCTGACCGTGCTCGCGGCGGGGAGAGCCGAGGCCGACCTGCTCCTACGCACCCTGTAGTAGACAGGTACCGTAGTAGGCGTGTCCGCTTCTCCCCGCCGCTCGGCACACAATCGCCCAGCCCTTATCGTGCTGGTGATCGTGGCCGCCCTGGCCTGTCTGGCGCTGGGCTGGTGGCAGTGGGAGCGATTCGAGTCGTCCAGCGGCACCGGCCAGAATCTCGGGTACGCGCTGCAGTGGCCGTTGTTCGCCGGGTTCGCGGTATTCGCCTATTTCCGGTTCGTGCGGCTGGAGACCGAGGCCGAAGACCAGCACACGCAGGGCCCCGCGCCGCAGCGGACCGAAGCCGCCCCCAAGACCGCGCCGCGCGAGATTCCGGCGGGCATCCTGCCCGAGCGACCCAAAGCCGCGCGCGACGACGACCCGGTGCTCGCCGAATACAACAAGTACCTGGCCGCGCTCAACGCCAACGAGCTCGACGACCGGGTTCGCCGGGCGGGCCTGGACACCCGCAACACCGAGAGGAGCGCCGGTTGAGCGCCAGCGAGAACGAGACCACCGTCGCCACCGAGCCGCAGGCCGCGCCCGCGCCCACGCTCACCAAGGCGGCGAACACCGCCAAGATCGCCTCGGCCCTGCTGCGCTACCGGGTGCTCGCCTGGACCACCGGCCTGTGGCTGCTGCTGCTCACCGGCGAGATGATCGCCAAGTACGGCTTCGGCGCGAGCACGCCGAGCTGGATCGCGGTCGTGCACGGCTGGGTGTACTTCATCTACCTGATCGCCACCGCCGACCTCGCGGTCAAGGTGCGCTGGCCGATCGGCCGCACCGTCGGCACCCTCATCGCGGGCACCGTCCCGCTGCTGTCGTTCTTCGTCGAGCACACCAACGCCAAGCAGGTCAAGAACGACTTCGGCGTCTGAGCCGCGCGGGCGTCAGCCCTCGGCGAGCTCGGTCAGCGCGGGCAGCAGCTGCCGCAGCGCGCGGCCGCGATGCGAGGCGGCGTCCTTCTCGGCGGGCGTGAGCTGGGCGGCCGAGACCTCGCCGCCCTCCGGCACGAACAGCGGGTCGTAACCGAAACCGCCCTCCCCCACCGGTTTCCGGGCGATGACGCCGGGCCACTCGCCGCGCACCACGAGTTCCGCGCCATCGGGCGCCACCAGCGCGCAGGTCGAGACGAAGCGCGCACCGCGCCGCTCGTCGGGAACATCGGTGAGCTGGGCGAGCAGTAGCGCGTTGTTGGCGGCATCCTCGCCGTGCCGCCCAGCCCAGCGGGCCGAGAGCACGCCGGGCATGCCGTTCAGCGCGTCCACCTCGATACCGGAATCGTCTGCGACACAAGGCAATCCGGTCGCCGCAGCGCCGTCTCGAGCCTTGGCGAGCGCGTTCTCTTCGAAGGTCGCTCCGGTCTCGGGCGCCTCGTCGTAGGGGGGCACGTCGTCCAGACCGACGATCTCCACCCCCGCGACGCCCGCCTCGTCGAGAATGCGGCGCAGTTCCTTCAGTTTCTTGGCATTGCGGCTGGCGACCAGGACGCGGCGGCTCATCACTTCTTCTTCGACGTCTCGACGGGGTCCGGCAGCACTCCGGGGTACGGCAGCGCCAGCGCCTCCTTCTGCACCGTGAACAGCTGCTCGCATCCGGCAAGCGCGGAGTCGAGGAGCTTGTCCAGGGTGGAGCGTGGGAAGGTGGCGCCCTCGCCGGTGCCCTGGATCTCGACCAGGGTTCCGGTGTCGGTGGCGACCACGTTCATGTCGACCTCCGCGCGCGAATCCTCCTCGTAGGGTAGGTCGAGCCGCACCCGGCCGTCGACGACGCCGACGCTCACCGCGGCGATCGCGCACGAGATGGGCTGCGGGTCGGCCAGCCTGCCGGAGGCGCCGAGCCAGGTCACCGCGTCGGAGAGCGCCACGTACGCGCCGGTGATGGCCGCGGTGCGGGTGCCGCCGTCGGCCTGGAGCACGTCGCAGTCGATGGCGATGGTGTTCTCGCCGATGGCCGCGAGATCGATGCAGGCGCGCAGCGAGCGGCCGATCAGCCTGCTGATCTCCTGGGTGCGCCCACCGACCTTGCCCTTCACCGACTCCCGGCCGGAGCGGGTGTGGGTGGCCGCGGGCAGCATCGCGTATTCGGCGGTGAGCCAGCCGAGTCCGGAATCGCGCCGCCACGGCGGCACGCCCTCGGTCACACTGGCCGTGCACATCACCCGCGTCTGACCGAACTCCACCAGCACCGAACCGGCTGGATGCGTGGTGAATCCACGGGTGATCCGTACCTCGCGGAGTTCATCGTCCGCCCTGCCATCGGCTCGTCTCGACACGAGGCCAGCCTAGTGGACGTGCCCGGCGCGGTCCGACCGCAACCCCGGCGACCCGTCAGATCTCGAAGCTCTCCCCCGGCGCGACGGCGTGCACCGGGCCGGTGAACTCGGCCTTGGCCTCGGCGATGACGTCCTCGCGCGAGGTCCACGGCGGAATGTGGGTCAGCAGCAGTTCCTTCACGCCGGCGCGGGCCGCGATCTGGCCCGCCTCGGTGCCCGAAAGGTGGATGCCGGGCGGACGATTCGCCGGATCGTGGGTCCACGACGCCTCCGCCATCAGGATGTCGGCGCCCTGGGCGAGCTCCTGTACGGCGTCGCACATCGCGGTGTCGCCGGTGTAGACGAAGGTGCGGCCCGCCTTGGTGGTGATGCGCAGACCGTAGGACTCCGGCGGGTGGTACATCCGCCGCGCCACGACCGTGTGGCCAGGGCCGAACTCGATCTGCTCGCCCTCGGCCCACTGCCGCATGTCGATCACGTCGGACCAGTCGTCGCATTCGCCGCCGATCTCGGCCGAGGCGTTGCCGATGCGCAGCGCGGCGTCCGAGGGCCCGCGCACGATGGCCCGCCCGACCGGCGGGGTGGGGTGGTAGCGCCGCCACACCAGCAGACCGGGCAGGTCGAGGCAGTGATCCGCGTGCAGGTGGGTGAGGAAGACGTCGACCTCGCCGGGGTCGGCGTAGCGCTGCAGCGCGCCGAGCACACCCGGACCGAAATCGATGACGGTCGGATTCATATCCGGGCCGCTCAGCAGGTATCCCGACGCTGGGGAGTCCGGGCCGGACACACTGCCCGAGCACCCGAGGACGGTAAGGCGCATGCCCTCATGCTGCCACGACGAATTCTCGGTCACGAAACGATCCCCCCAAATCTCCGACGGGTTGCACTCGCACCGTGGTGCGCCCAGGATCCCCGCTCGATCCTTCCAACGGCGTCGACGTCCATTAGCAGAGCGTACCCAGCCGCCGGGCGACTCATGCGCCACCCGCGAAATCATCCCCCGGCCAAGAGATTCCGGGCGGCCTCAGGCGGGTGTCGGCTCGGGCGCGCGCCGTTGCCTCGGGGCGAGCAGCCACGCCGCGACGACACCGCCGATCGCACCGAAAAGGTGGCCCTGCCAAGAGATTCCGTTCTGGCCGGGCAGCACGCCCCAGAGCAGCGAGCCGTACAGCACCAGGACGACGAACCCGAGCACGATCTGTCCGATCTGCTTGGTGAACCAGCCGCGCAGGATGAGGAAGGTGAGCCACCCGAAGACCAGCGAGGAGGCCCCGACGTGCACGGTGCCGTCGCCCCCGGTGAGCCAGGTGCCGAGCCCGGCAAGCACCCAGATGATCGCGGTGGCCGCCAAGCCGCGCCCGATCCCCGCCGCCAGGACGAGGAACCCGAGGACGAGCACCGGCAGCGTGTTGCCGATCAGATGCTCCCAGCCGCTGTGCAGCAGCGGAGCCCAGAGAATGCCCCACAACCCGTCCGCCTCGCGCGGTTCGATACCCGCGCGATCGAGCTCGCGGCTGTCGATGGCGTCGAAGCCTTCGATGGCGTACAGCAGCAGCACAAATCCGGTGATCAGCACCCCGGCGCGCAGCCACAACTGCCTGACCGCCCCGGCATTGCCCGGACGCGGCACGGGCTTCGAGCCCGGCGGCGCCGCACCGGGCGTTACCGAGCGCGGCGTCCCCCACTGCGCCCGCAAGGCCGCGATCCGATCCGGGTCGAACGAGGGCCCGAGTCCGCCGGTCATGGCAACCTCCTGATCGATGCCACAGCTCGTCCTTCGAGCGTACCGATCCCGAGTCGCCGCCCCGGCCGACACGGCGCCGGGTCACGCACCCGGCGCCGCGGCGCTCACGCCCAGAGCTGGCCTTCCAGCCGCTCCTCCGCCTCTTCGAGCGTTCCGTCGTAGGCACCGGTCGACAGGTACTTCCAGCCGCCGTCGGCCACCACGAACGCGATATCGGCCCGCGTGCCCGCCTTGACCGCCTTGCGCGCCACGCCGAGCGCCGCGTGCAGGATGGCTCCGGTCGAGATGCCCGCGAAGATGCCCTCCTCGAGCACCAGTTCGCGAGTGCGCTTGACCGCGTCGAACGGACCGACGGAGAAGCGGGAGGTCAGCACCGACTCGTCGTACAGCTCGGGGATGAAGCCCTCGTCGATGTTGCGCAGACCGTAGACGAGTTCGCCGTATCGCGGTTCGGCCGCGACGATTTCGATGTTCGGGACCTTCTCGCGCAGGAAGCGCCCGGTGCCCATCAGCGTGCCGGTGGTCCCGAGTCCCGCGACGAAGTGCGTGATCTCGGGCAGATCGGCGAGCAGTTCGGGACCGGTCCCCTCGTAGTGCGCGAGCGCGTTGGCGGGGTTGCCGTACTGGTAGAGCATCACCCAGTCGGGGTTGGCCGCGGCGATCTCCTTGGCCTTGGCCACCGCCTGGTTGGAGCCGCCCGCGGCGGGCGAATCGATGATCTCCGCGCCGAACATGGTGAGCAGCTGACGTCGCTCCACCGAGGTGTTCTCCGGCATCACGCACACCAGCCGGTAGCCCTTGAGCTTGGCGGCCATGGCCAGCGAGATACCGGTGTTGCCGCTGGTGGGCTCGAGGATGGTGCAACCCGGCCGCAGCAGACCGTCGGCCTCGGCCTGTTCGATCATGCGCAGAGCGGGCCGGTCCTTGATCGACCCGGTGGGGTTGCGGTCCTCCAGCTTGGCCCACAGCCGCACGTGGTTCTCGCCGTCCCACTGCGGGGACAGCGTGCGCAGGCCGACCAGCGGGGTGTTACCGAGGGTCGCGATCAGCGATTCGTAGCGCGCCACGGAATCAGCGAATCCCGTCGACGTGCGTCCGCGCGCCACCGGCGACCGCGGGCAGGATGGTGACGCTCGCGCCCGCGGGCACCTCGGCGGCCAGACCGCCCGCGAAGCGCACGTCCTCGTCGTCGACGTAGATGTTGACGAAGCGGTTCAGCTTGCCGTCCTTGAGCAGCCGCTCGGCCAGCCCGGGGTGGTTGGCGTCGAGGTTCTGGATCAGCGCGGACAGCGTCTCGCCCTCGGCCTGCACGCGCTTCTCGCCTCCGGTGAGGCCGCGCATGATGGTCGGGATGGACACGGTTACCGACATGGGTACTCCTCGGTGGTTCTCGTCAGGGCTCGGGGTCAGGCGGTCTCGTAGGCGGCGACGATCCGCACCGGCTCCTCGGTGACCTCGCCGTCGAGGATCCGGTAGCTGCGCAGCTCGTGCTGTTCGGGGTCGCGGGTCGAGACCAGCACGTAGTGCGCGTTGGGCTCGGACGCGTAGGAGATGTCCGTGCGGCTGGGGTAGGCCTCGGTGGCGGTGTGCGAGTGGTAGATCACCACCGGCTCCTCGTCGGCCGCGTCCATCTCGCGCCACACCTTCAGCTGTTCGCCGGAATCGAAGCGGTAGAAGGTCGGGGAGCGTTCGGCATTGACCATCGCGACGAACCGCTCCGGCCGATCGGAGCCCTCCGGACCCGCGATGACCCCGCAGGCCTCGTCCGGGTGGTCGGCGCGCGCGTGCGCCACCATCGCCTCCACGAGGTCGGCTCTGATCACCAACACGAGTAGAACCCTTCCGCATACCTTCGCCGACCTGATCCACAGCCGACAACGAGCCAGCCTATTCGCCTATTCCCCCCGTTCCACTCTCCGGTCCCGGTTTCCCGGATTCGTCGGCACGCAGTTTCCGGTCACCGTCTCGGCGTGTCGCGCGGCGAGTCGGTGTGCGCTAGCGCGAAAGGTGTGGGGTCAGTCCAGGAAGAGGTCGGTGTAGGTGGGGATGGCGGCGACCGGGGTGGCGGCGAGGACGGCGTCGACGATGGCGCGTTCGACGCAGAGGGCGGCCGCGGTGCAGAGGGCGTCGAGGAGCAGCAGGTCGTCCGGGAAGGCGGGCGGCAGCGGAACGGGCGCGGGCCTGGCGGTGCCGGTGGCCAAGGCGAACAGGGTGTCGCCGTCGAGTGGCGAGTGCGCGGGGCGTACCGCACGGGCGAGGCCGTCGTGCGCGGTGGCCGCCATCCGGCGGCAGGCGGACGGATCGAGCGGCGCGTCGGTGGCGACCACGCCGATCGTGGTGTTGAGGACGGTGCCCTTGACGGGCAACGTGTTGGCGCGGGCCAAGCGCTCCGGATCGGCCGGTCGCAGCCCGAACCGATCGGGTCCGTCGGTGCCCGCTCCCCACGGCAGACCGGTGCGCGGATCGAACACCGACCCGACCGGGTTGGCCACCACCAGCGCGGCCACGGTGACGCCCGCGGCAGGTCCTTCACCGAGCACGAGGCTCGCACTGCCCACGCCGCCCTTGATCGATCCGGCGCGCGCTCCGACGCCCGCGCCGACCGAGCCGCGCTCGAAATCGGCGGCTGCGGCCGCGGCGGCACGGTAGCCGAATTCGGCGGTGGGCCGCACGTCCCAGTCGCCGACCGGCAGATCGAAGATCACCGCGCCCGGCACGATCGGCACCACCCGGTCGGCGTCCTCGGGGTCCATCGGTATGCCTTCGCCCTGCTCCTCCAGCCAGCGCATGACACCGTCGGCGGCGGCGAGGCCGTACGCGCTGCCGCCGGTCAGCAGGATCGAATGGACCTGGCGAACGGTGTTGGCCGGGTCGAGCAGATCGGTCTCGCGGGTGCCTGGCCCGCCACCGCGCACGTCGACCGAGGCGACCGCGCCGCCCGGTGCCCGTACCACGGTGCAGCCGGTGGCGGCGCCCGAACCGAGGGTGGCGTCGGGATCGAGGGCGTGATGGTGCCCGACGAGCAGACCGGCGACGTCGGTGAGCGAATCGCGTGGACCCGGCACTGCGTTCATGCGCTGCCCTCCAGAGGTTGCGGGACGACCCGCTTCATTCTGCGCCCGGTCGTGCGATCGGACTCGGTACCGGAACGCACGGGCGACCCGTCGCCGGGCGGGCGGCGGCATCGTTCGGCTTCGGTCAGGGCGCGAGCGCTTGCAGCAGCGTGTCCTGCATCCAGGTCAGCCAGTGGTAGACGTCCAGGTGCGGACCGCGCGGATCGTCGGGATCGAGATGGTCGGGCGTGTCGGCGTCGATCTCGAGCACCGTGCCCAGCGCCAGGCGGACATCGGTGAGCGCGGCGAGCCAGGCGTCGGCCTGTTCCGGGGTGAGCACGATCTTGCCGCCGTCCGGCGGGACGGTGTCGAGCACCACGGCGCCCGCGGCGAGCTTGCTGTCGATGATCTCCGGCTCGTGCAGGCCGCGCAGGGCGCTGTTCAGGCCCGCGCGCTCGGCGTCGGGGGAACCGGGCTCGGCGCGATGGAAGTCCGGCAGCAGCCGCAGCAGTCGCGGATCGTCCGGCGGGGAGGTGTTGCCGGTGCGCAGGCCGGTGAGCGCGGCGAGCTCGTCCTCGGGCGCGGACCGCGACCGCTCGGTGAGCAGCCCGGACACGGCGCCGACCAGGGAGCGCAGGACTCCGGCCTCCCTTGCGTCCATCTCGGACCGCAATTTGAGGCCGCTCAGCGAGTTCTTCCGGCTCCACTTACGCACGGAGCCTGCTCCATTCACGCACGAGCGCCAGGGTAGTCGTACCGATCAGTCGTCCCGTTGCATGGTCGCCCACAAGCCCGCGGCGTGCAGCCTGCGGACGTCGTGCTCCATCTTGTCGCGCGAGCCGGACGACACCACGGCCTTTCCTTCGTTGTGTACCTGCAGCATCAATTCGGTCGCCTTGGCTTTGCTGTAGCCGAAGAGCTTCTGAAAGATGTAGGCCACGTAGTGCATGAGATTGACCGGGTCGTCCCACACCACAGTTACCCACGGACGGTCCTCCGCCTCCAGGATCTCGGTGTACTCGACCGCTTCCGGGGTCGCCTGTGCCGCCGACAGTGTCGTTCTCGTTTCGCACAAGCTCATAACGTCCAGGGTACGACTCGCCTCCGGAGATACAACACCCGTGCACGGCAGCCCCGCGAGTCCCGCTGGCTACAGTGGCCGATGTGGAGCACCACCACGGGATCGCCAGCACCGCGCTGCTGACCGACCAGTACGAACTGACCATGCTGGCGGCCGCGCTCGCCGACGGCTCCGCGCATCGCACGTGCACGTTCGAGGTCTTCGCCAGGCGGTTGCCACATGGTCGCCGGTACGGTGTCGTCGCCGGAACAGGCCGATTGCTCGACGCGCTGGCGAACTTCCGTTTCGGTGCAAAGGAGCTGGCGATCGTCGCCGAATTCCTGGACGACCGCACCCTGGACTGGCTGCGCGACTACCGCTTCACCGGCGCGATCGACGGCTACGCCGAAGGGGAGCTGTACTTCCCTGGCTCCCCGATCCTTTCGGTGCGCGGCAGCTTCGCCGAGTGCGTCGTGCTGGAGACGCTGATCCTGTCGATCCTCAACCACGACAGCGCGATCGCCTCGGCCGCGGCACGCATGGTGAGCGCCGCCGCGGGCCGCCGGATGATCGAGATGGGCTCGCGGCGCGCCCACGAACTGGCCGCGCCCTCGGCATCGCGGGCCGCCTACCTCGCGGGCTTCGACGCCACCTCGAATCTGGAGGCGGTGCGCACCTACGGCGTGCCGGGCGCGGGCACCAGCGCGCACGCCTTCACGCTGCTGCACAGCGCCGCCGACGGCGCGCACGAGGCCGCGGCCTTCCGCGGCCAGGTCGAGACGCTCGGCGTCGGCACCACCCTGCTGGTCGACACCTTCGACATCGCCCAGGGCGTGGCCACCGCGATCGAGGTCGCGGGCACCGAACTCGGCGGGGTGCGCATCGATTCCGGCGACCTCGGGGTGCTGGCCAGGCAGGTGCGCGCGCAACTCGACGGACTCGGCGCGACGAAGACCCGCATCGTGGTCTCGGGCGACCTGGACGAGTACTCGATCGCCGCGCTGCACGCCGACCCGGTCGACGTGTACGGCGTCGGCACCGCACTGGTCACCGGGTCCGGCGCGCCGACGGCGGGCATGGTCTTCAAACTGGTGGAGGTGGACGGACTGCCGGTCGCCAAGCGCAGCAGCCACAAGGAATCTCGCGGCGGCGCGAAGAAGGCGGTGCGGCTGGCGCGCGACACCGGCACCGTCGTCGAGGAGATCGTCTACCTCGCGGCAGGCCCCGAGCCCGCGAGCGACGGCTTCCAGCCCCGCCCGCTGTCGGTCCCGCTGATGCGCGACGGCAAAGCGCTGGACGGACTTCCGACCTTGGCCGAGAGCCGGGGGCTGGTCGCGCGCGGGCTGGTCAGCCTGCCGTGGGAGGGTCTCAAGCTTTCCGACGGGGAGCCCGCGATCCCGACGACATTCGTGAGCTGACCGCCGTCATTTCCCGGAGGGGCTGCCACCGGGTCGCCCGATGCCCGTGAAAGCGACCAGGGCCAAGACGACCAGCAGTGCGATCACGCCGACCACCACTCCGCTGATCACCACCGAGAACCACTCGGCACCCGCGGGCCACTCGCCGTCGGACGCGCGCAGCGCCAGCGAGAACCCGGTGAAGCCCGCCGCCGTACCGAGAGAAACCCCGGTCGCCAACTTCGCCGCAGGACTCATATCCACCTCCCTGTCGAACCGATCCGCCCGGACAACAGAGCGGCAAGAGGTAATCACCGGCGGGGTAATCTTCGTTTACATCACCCGGAAGGTGTCATGAGATGAATCGGGCGTTGATCATCGTCGACGTGCAGAACGATTTCTGCGAAGGCGGTTCGCTCGCGGTCGACGGGGGCGCCGCGGTCGCACGCCGCATCAGCGAGCACGTGACCGCCGGTGACTACGCCGCCGTCGTGGCCACTCGCGACTACCACGTCGATCCCGGCGCGCACTTCTCGACCGAGCCGGACTACGTGGACAGCTGGCCCCCGCACTGCCGCGTCGGCACCCCGGGCGCCGATTTCCACCCGAACCTGGACACCGCGCCGATCCACGAGATCTTCTCCAAGGGCGAATACAGCGCCGCCTATTCGGGTTTCGAGGGCGCGGCCGCCGACGGGACCGACCTCGCCGAGTGGCTGCGCGAGCGCGATATCGACACGGTCGACGTCGTCGGCATCGCCACCGATCACTGCGTGCGCGCCACCGCGCTGGACGCCAGAGCGGCCGGATTCGAGACGCGCGTGCTGCTCGGCCTGACCGCGGGCGTGGCGCAGGCGACGACCGCGAAGGCGCTCGGTGAACTCGAGGCCGCGGGCGTCGAGCTCGCCGGCGAACTGCCCGGCCGCTAGGCGCTGCGCGAGGTCCGTGCGTACCTGTCCCGGCCCGCCCGAGGTCGGCCGATCGCACTGGGCCGCGGACGGACCGGCCCGTTAAGGTCCACCACCGTGGACTACAGATTTCCGGCGAGCGCCCGCGCCGCCGTCGCCAGGGCGCTGGCCGACGCCGAGGACATCGACCGCGCGGCGGACATCGTCTTCTGGTCCAATCCGGCGACCGAAGAGCTGCGCGCCGACCCGGTCCGCCGCCGCACCGCCCTGCCGCCCGCCTTCGCCAATCTCATGGTGCTGGCAGCGCTGAACGACCACGTCGGCGGCGAGGGCTTCGGCCGCTACCTCACCCGGCGAGCCGACGAACTCCCCTGGCTGCCCGGCGCGCTGCGGGCCGCGGGGATGCCACAGCTGGCCGCCGCGGTGGTGGTCGCCGGATACGAGGCGCTGGCGGAATCGCACGACAATGCCGACCTGGATCGGCTCTGGGACGACGAGTACGCCGTGCTCGACAACCCCGACCGGATCAGGCAGCCGCCGGACAACACGCGGAAGAACCGCGCGGACGCGCTCTACGACGCCAACGAGCCCGCCGATTTCCAGCGGCGCGTGCTGGAGTACGCGCGCGCCAACCTCGACGACTTCGTCCGGCCCGACCGGTGAACCGTGTCGGTGGCGCGCAGTAGGCTGCACGCGTGCCCGAACTGCCCCCAGTCTCCGATCTTTTGGCCACCGCCGTGCACGCGCTGGGCGGTAAGGAGCGCTCCGGGCAGGTGACGATGGCGTCGGCCGTCGACCACGCGATCGACACCAAGGAGCACCTGGCCGTGCAGGCCGGGACCGGTACCGGCAAGTCGCTGGCCTACCTGGTGCCGAGCCTGCGGCACGCGGTGCGCACCGGGCGCACGGTGGTGGTGTCGACCGCGACGATCGCGCTCCAGCGTCAGCTGGTCGACCGCGACCTGCCCCGCCTCGCCGAGGCGCTGGCCAAGCCGCTCGGCCGCCCGGCCCGCTTCGCGATCCTCAAGGGCCGCAACAACTATCTGTGCCTGAACAAGATCAACAGCGCTATTCCTGACGAGCCCGCCGAGGCCGAGCTGTTCGACGCGTTCGCGATCTCCCGCCTCGGGCGCGAGGTGCAGCGCCTGAACGACTGGGCCTCCAACACCGAGACCGGCGACCGCGACGAGCTCGCGCCCGGCGTCACCGACCGCGCCTGGCGTCAGGTCAGCGTGTCCTCCCGGGAGTGCCTCGGCAAATCGCGCTGCCCGTTCGGGCAGGACTGCTACGCCGAGCGCGCCCGCGCCGAGTCGGCCCAGGCCGACGTGGTGGTGACCAACCACGCCCTGCTCGCCATCGATGCCATCAGCGGCATCCAGGTGCTACCCGAACACGATGTCGTGGTGATCGACGAAGCGCACGAACTGGTCGACCGGGTCACCGGCGTGGCCACCGCCGAACTGGCGCCGTCCGCGATCAGCGCCGCCGCCCGCCGCTGCGCCAAGCTCGTCGACGAGCGCGAGGTGGATCGGCTGGAGGGCGCGGCGGAGGCCTGGCATCAGATCCTCGACGAACTGCCGCCCGCCCGCTGGGACGTCATGCCCGACGGTGTCGCCCAGGCGCTGGCCCTGGTGCGCGACGCCGCGTGGAACGCGCGCACCGAACTCGCGCCGCCCGGCAGCAGCAACCCGCAGGGTGATCCGGAAACCGCGGCCGCTCGCACGCAGGCGCTGGCCGCGATCGATGAAATACACGACAGCGCCGTCCGCGCGCTCACCGCATTCGACGAACCCGATCCGGCGTCCCGGCGCGACGTCATCTGGCTGGCGGCCGAGGACGCGCGCGGCGGCGTGCCGCGCAAGACGCTGCGCATGGCGCCGCTCTCGGTCGGCGGACTGCTGCGCTCGCGGCTGTTCGGCACCGCCACCGTGGTGCTCACCTCGGCCACCCTGCAGATCGGCGGATCCTTCGACGGACTCGCGGTCACCTGGGGCCTGCCCGCGCAGTCCGCGAACCGCCCCGACACCGGGACCGCCAACGGCGCGCAGGCGCCCTCGGACACCGAGACCGTGCGCTGGAGTTCGCTCGACGTCGGCTCCCCCTTCGACCACGCCAAGTCGGGCATCCTCTACGTCGCCAAGCATCTGCCGCCGCCGGGCCGCGACGGCCTGCCGCCCGCCTACCTCGACGAGATCGAGCGCCTGATCGATGCGGCGGGCGGACGAACCCTCGGCCTGTTCTCCTCGATGCGCGCCGCCCGCGCCGCCACCGACGCGCTGCGCGACCGGTTGAACACCCCGGTGCTGTGCCAGGGCGAGGACTCGACGGGCGCGCTGGTCCGCAAGTTCGCCGACGATCCGGAGACCTCGCTGTTCGGCACCCTGTCGCTGTGGCAGGGCGTCGACGTGCCGGGCCCGTCGCTGAGTCTGGTCATCCTGGACCGCATTCCGTTCCCTCGCCCGGACGACCCGCTGCTCGCGGCACGACAGCGAGCGGTCGAATCCCGAGGCGGCAACGGCTTTCTCACCGTCGCGGCCAATCACGCGGCGCTGCTGCTCGCCCAGGGCACCGGCAGGCTGTTGCGCAGCGTGGACGACCGCGGCGTCGTCGCCATCCTCGATTCCCGGTTGGCCACCGCACGCTATGGCGGCTACCTGCGCGCCACCCTCCCGCCGTACTGGGAGACCGCCGATCCGGAGGTCGTCGTGAAGGCGCTGAAACGGTTGACCGCGAACGCAAGCTGACCGCGGTCGACCTTCGAGCCCGAACCCCGGCGTCCATGGACCACGCGCCACCGACACAAACTGTGATACCACTCACAATTGGCCGCGATTGGTTCCGTCTGGAAGTAAGTTTGGCCTCGATACTTCGGTGGACCCCAATTCCCGCGCCGAACGTATCGGTGATATCCCCGCGCCAAGCCCTGCACGCGGCGCGGGGATATCGTGGAAACAATTCCTCGGCACAAAAATTCGGATGTCTCGCCCCAGAAGCATATGAGACAGTGTCCAGATGAAGCGCCCCACCGAAACCGACGCACTCGGTGAATTCCTGATCAGCGCAAGATCGTTGGCCGAGTATCGCGCCATCTTCGAACTCACCGCCGCCGACCTGCGCGGCCGCATCCTCGACTGTCCCGGCGGCGCAGCCAGTTTCGCCGCAGAAGCCGCCGAACTCGGCGTCCAGGTCACCGCCGCCGACCCGGTCTATGCCACACCGGCCGCCGAACTCAGGGAGCTCGCCCGCACCGAAACCGAACGCGCAAGCGCATACGCCGGAGCACATCACGACCGTTATCGCTGGGACTTCTACGGCGACCCGGACCGCCACCACGCCATCCGGCTGACCGCCGCCACCCGCTTCGGCGACGACCTGCTCGCCAACCCCGGCCGCTACGTCGCCGCCCAGCTCCCCGCACTCCCCTTCCCCGACAACAGCTTCGACCTCGCCCTGAGCTCCCACCTGCTGTTCAGCTACGCCGACCGCCTCGACGCCGACTTCCACCTCGCCGCCCTGCTCGAACTCTCCCGCGTCACCACGGGCGAAACCCGCCTCTACCCCCTCGTCGACCACACCGGTCACCCACAGGACGACCTGGTCGCCCACCTCCGAAAGAAACTCCACGACAAGGGCATTCCCACCACACTCCGCCCCACGCGCTACGAGTTCCACCGCGGGGCGACCAGCATGCTGATCCTCTACCCGAACCAGAATTGACCGTCGGCCGATAGATTCGGCGCGTACCGCTTCGTGCCGTGGAGGTTCGCTGAATCTACGGTCGGCCGGTCACCAGCGACGGGCAACGGGGCGATACGTCGACTCGATCAAGGTGGCCAGCTGCCGCTCGATCTCTTCGGGGCCCCCTGGCGTGACGGTGAAATCCTCACCACCCTGGTGGTAGAGCAGGTACCTACCGTCCGCGGGAAGATAGTCCAGCCAATGGAATCCCCGTCCGTCATTCGTCGGCCTGCTGTCGTAGGCCGCGCCCCGGTAGGCGGTGATCTCCCCGAGACCGGACCGGGGGCGCCGCAGAATGCGATTCAACTCCTCGGTGTGCGACAACCGCGTCGGGTGGCGCGCGTAGTCCGTCCGATCCAAATCAGAGCGACGCCCGCGGATCGGCGCGTGTCGCCCCTCGGCGCATCTCGGCAGGTGGGCCACAATAAGCCGAGCGGCGGCTCGCGCTGGACAGTTCCAGAGCAGCACGTCGCGGCCGTACTGCTGTGTCGGCCCTGGCAATTGGACCGCGACCGTCGCGGTATCGCCGTCCACACCCGCATGGATACGAACGACCTGGGCGAAATCGCGCCCGAAGAAGCCGTGCACCTCCACACGGACTTGCGGCTCGAGCAGCACCTGCAATGCGCCGTGCAGGCGGTGGTCGGCGATCCGGCCGAGCCGCTGCCCGGCTTCGGCGCGCGCATGCAGGTAATCGTCGTGCGCCTCGATGCCTTCGACGGTGTAGCGCAGCGGATAGGGCAATCGGTCACGGCCGAACGCCTCCAGCGCCAGCTGGAACATGAAACCGTCCAGGCGCCAATGAGATTCGTTCATCCGCCGATCACTCCACCCGGCGGCAGAGCGGGCGGCTGCATCCCGAGCAATTCGTCTCCATGGTCATAGATCAAATAGTCGGGCGTCTTGTGCTCATCGTCGTCATCGCCCTTACCGCGAGCGGCTGGAGCGCCCATGCCGGGCATGCCCGCCCTGCCGGTGCCCGCCGGACGACTGTTGGCCAACCCGCCTGACGGCCCCGACTGCCCCGGCACGTTCCCACCCGGCACCGACCGCCCGGGCGACGGGATCGTCGGCACGCCCGGACCGGGCGCCCCTGGGCCCGGACCCGAGGGCGTCGGCAGACCCGTATTCGGCAATTTGGTGTCGGGAACCGTCACGGCAGGTGTCGTGGAGGCCGGCGTGGTCGACGTCGGATCGGTCGGAGTCGTGCTCTGCGGAGTCGTACTCTGCGGGTCGCCCGTCGTCGGGTCCTCGGGTGTATCCGTGTCCGTCGGGTCGTCAGTGCCCGGATCACCTGGTCCGGGCCCCGGGCCTGGACCAGGACCGGGACCCGGACCGGGCCCAGGAATCTTCGGCTCTTCCTTCTTGTCGTCGATCGCGCTCTTCGGCTCGGGCAGGATCGGCGTGTACGGATCCACTTCGTCCACGACACCGGGCTGATACACCCGATCCATGAAGTCGCGGACCCGATTCTCGGCTTCGTCGGCGCGGTACTGGGCGCTCTTGAAGACCCCGTTGCCGGGGATGTGACCGATGACCTGATCGATGAGCGACAGACTGTGCGGAGTGTCCACGGTCTGCTGCGCCTGGGTCAGATACCCCTCGGTGAGATCCAGACCCCGCGCCACCATGTTGAACGTGACGATCAGCTTCTTCATCTCATCCGCGTAGGACTTCGTGGACTCGACGACCGCGTTGGCGGTCTTGCCCTGCATGAAGTCGTCGATGTCGCGTTGCACGCCGGTGGAGAAGTCACTGACGAGGCGTTCGGCTTCGCGGACCATGTCGCGCCAACCATTGGCGGCCTCGTTGATCTCGGGTTGCTTGACGTCCTTCAAGTGGTTGTAGATCCACTCGTGAGACTGCGAGAGGAACGATTCTTTCTTGTCTCCCATGAGGACTCGGTCCGCGTAGCGGCCGTCGTACTGCGACTGCAGGTCCGACCACGTCTTGTTGACGATCTGCCGGTCGGTATCCCACTGGTTCTGGTACTTCGTTTGGCGATCGTTGAAGTCTTCCTGTTGGTTCTGAGCTTCGGATCGCGCGTGGAAGAAGTTGTACACATGACGCGGAACCGCAATTACTGGAACGCCATAGCTGCCGATATTGGCCAGCCATTCGTGCGGAGGAGTGCCCATTACGCCTGCTTACACATCCGTATTGTTGAACTGACTGGCAGTGGACTGATCGGTGTCGGAAAGCTTGCGAATCGACAAGGCATAGGTATCGCGCATCAACGTGACAAGGTCGATGTGCTTCTTCAACTGATTGACCGCAGAGTCGGAGTCGTTGACTGCCTTGTTCTCGAATTTGGCTTTCAATGCCTCGGCAGAGGGCAAAGTCCCAAAGCCGTTGATTCGGCCCAATTGCTTCGCGGTTACCAGAAGCACCTCTTCAAGACCGTCCAACATGGCCTGGGCACGCCCGCGCAACGCGTCACCGATCTGCGAATCCATCCGAAACTCCCCGGACTCAGCCTTTTGCTTGTACTGCTGCCACTGCGCAAGCGCACCCTCTATCGAACTCGCGCTCTGCGTGACTGCGGGCTCATTCCCGTCCGCCATCAGACCCCCTCTCAGACGATCCGGACACGTGGACCACAAACGAATAGATTGGCTCCGGCAACGTTTCGTGACCAGCCGAAACCGACAACCACCAGCATCATTTCGGCAAGAACGGCTCGAAATACCGCATATGCCGAATCGCAAAATCACAAGGTGGCGATTGAGGCAACAACTCACGTTCGCTGTATCGCCAGTGGATACCCAACTCAAACATTCCCTGCGAAGCAGGAATGCTCACATAGCAACTCAGCTTGTCGGGGTCGTTCTTCTCGGTAGATGTCAGCCCAGCGCGTGATCCGATGACCACGTCGTCTAGGATCAAATTCTGCTCATTCGTCCGACGCTCTGCAACCGTGCGGCGGGTCGAAAAGATACCGACAGCATACGGCCCTTCGGTCGATCGCCAGTTACAGATCTTCCACCACCCCATAGGATCGCCGCTGTCCACATCGACGTGCTTCGTCGCTGGATCCAACTTGTCCCCCCGCAACACATCGTCCGACAGATCCGTACACGGATTGAACAACGGCACCGACTCATTGTGGGAGACCGGGCTACTCCCCTCCTCCGTCGCATTCCCGCCAACAGTCGACGTGCAGCCCGCCAGCACGGAACTCATCACAGCCGCACCAACAGCCAGACGCACCGAGAAGCTCTTCGACATCCCCATGGCTCGCATACCCCTCCTGACATCCAGCGCCGACGAGCCCTCACAGGATGAGACGTAGACAGATCCCCCACGGTTCCCACTTGGGCAAGGTCAGCTTATCCGAACGCGACCAAGCGCCCAACAGCTCGGGAGAGTGGCGCTCCTCCCCGCTGCCGCTGATCACGGCGCATCGGACTCGGCACCGAGCGGAGGACGATAGCGCGGATCTTGTTCGATCGCCGCACAGAAACGGGCGTGAGCTTGGACAAAGGCGAACCTCTCGTCACAGATGGGGCGATAGGTCACCCGCTGGGCGCTCTTGTTGAACAGGTGAACGACCACCACCAGCCCCAGAAGCGAACCCGGAAACAGTGTCAGTACCAACGGGATGAGTAGAGGATCAATGTTCGCCACGCTGACCACAACCACAGCGACGAGATTGGCGGCCATCAGCAACAGCAGCGAGCGGGCGAGCCAGCGGTATCGCCGGGCCGTGCGGACGCATCGGTCACAGACGGGCCAATCGCAGACGAGAATCGTTGAAACAGGCGCGATTTCGCTGCTTCCCGTCGACAAGGCCTTGCCGATACCTCGTTCGGCGGCCGTCCGATGAAACCGAGGATGAAGGTCAGTGTCGTAGAAACAGGCTCGCACGTGGCTTCGCGAAACCGCCGGACGGCCATGTCCGGGACACACGTCGGGCAGAGGTTGCGCGATTTCCAGTTCGAGTGGTTCGACGCGTAGCGCAGGGTCCTTCTTCGTCCAGAGGGAACGGGTGTTCGGCAAGGGGTCCCGGCACCGGCGCAGCTTGATCGTCACATCGTTCTCGTGAGTCCACGGCCGCTGATACACCATGGGAGTCGGCGGTAGCGGATCCGCTTCGAAGTCACCACTATTAGGGCGGTACTGGTCACCGATCAAGCGGTCACCGATCATTCTCAGTCGCCTCACTGGAGCCAGCCCCGTTGGTTGCGGTCCTGGAAGTACAGATCATCGTCATCCAGATCGCCGGGCATGACGATCCGGTCGCGATTGGGCTTCCGAGTTCCTGCCTGCTCGCGCACCGCCGAGTTGACAGTCCACTCCGCCACTGCGGTCACCCCCCTCGTGATCCGCCGAAAGCCTACTCCACGTTGAGAATTCGGCCCGACCGACGGCGTCTATGACAATGATCGGGTTGCGGACCGAGCCGGGATGGCGCTGACTTCGGCGTCATAGTTGCCGAATACGGCGATCGGCACGTCGTGGCCCGCCACCGGTTCTCACGAGAGCGGCGCTTCGCGCCACCATTTCCGCACACCGTCCAGGTCGAGGTGGAGGGAACCTTCCATGCTGTGGGTGTACATGAGAAGGGTTTCGCGGTCGGTGTCGCCGGTGAAGACGGTGACAATGCGGGTGTAGGTGAAGCCGGCTTCCTGGCGGTCGAGGGTGTAGTTGGTGTACGTCTTCGATCCGTGTGCGTCCTCGGAGCGCTTGTTGCCGGGAAGTCCGGCGACAACCGCGCGGGCGTCGGTGGCGGACCGGTAACGGTAGAACTCGTAGTAGGGCGGGTTGAGGCTGCTGGGGCCGACACCGTCGCCGCTGTAGCAGAACCAAGCTTCTGTCCAACTACCGAAGTCCGGGCGTTGTTGCATGTTCGAACTGTCGGTGCTCCGGGTGGTGCGTTTGTCGCACTTCGCATTCCGGAAACCGGGATCCAATCGGTCGGCGGGCACCATGCCGGGAAACTCTTGGTGAATGAGGTCGACTTCGGCGGGATCCTTCGTGCTGCTGAGCACCATCGCGGTGGCGACGCCGCCGACGGCGAGCACCGCGACGGCGCACAAGACGGCGAGCAGGACGAGTGGCGAACGCCGTTGTGGCCGCGCGCCCATAGGCATCATCATGCCGCCGTCCGGCCCCGGCGCCATGCGTGCCGGAGGGACGTGTCCGTGCACTATCGGCACCCGGCTCGGTGGCGGAGCAACCGGCCCGTGCGGCATCGGCGCCTGAGGGGCGGCGAAGTATGGCTGGGGTGGTGTCATCGCCGCGCCACTGGTCGCCACGCCCGCAAGCGCCCGCCGCGCCGCCTCGGCGAATTCCGCACAGCTGCCGAATCTTTGCTCGGCACGCTTCGACAACGCTTTCGCCAGCACACCATCCAACGCGACCGGCAGACCGTGGCGAAGACTGCTCAACGGAGGCGGCGGCTGCTGCAAATGCCCTTGGATGACGACCGCGGGATTGGTGGATTCGAACGGCACCACACCCGCCAGCAGCCAATACAGCGTGCAAGCCAGCGAGTACTGGTCGGTGCGGCCGTCGAGCGGCGCGCCGGTGAGCTGTTCCGGGGAGGCGTAAGTCAGGGTGGCGGTGAAGGTGCCGGTCTGGGTCAGGTGGCCCGCGTCGTCGCGCAGGCGCGCGATGCCGAAATCGGTGAGGAAGATGCGTTCCTGGTCGATGCCCGCTCGGGCGAGCAGGATGTTGGCGGGTTTGACGTCACGGTGCAGGATGCCCATGCCGTGCGCGTAGTCCAGCGCCTTGGCGGTTTCGGCGACGATCCGGACGGCGCGGTCGGGCGCGAGTGAGTTCGGATCGGCTTCGGCGGCATCGGAACCGTCGACGTATTGCATCGAGATCCACAGCTGCGAGTTCTCGATCCCGCGGTCGTAGACGGTGACGATGTTCGGGTGGTCCAACTGCGCGACGAGGTCGGCTTCGCGCTCGAAGCGGGCGCGAATCTCGTTGTCGGCGAACATCTCTCGATTCAGCAGCTTCAGCGCGGTACGTCGGGGCAGGCGCGGATGCCTGGCCAGATACACCGAGCCCATGCCACCGCGACCCAGCTGTCGCTCGATGACGTAGCCCGCGAAGACCTCCCCCTCGTGCAGCATGCCGCCCCCTCCTTCGTCCGTCGACCGGCAAGCGAGCCGATGCTAGTGCACCCGGCTCGGAAGCGACTACCTGGAGCGGGCGCGACAACTATCTGTGCGGCGAACCTCCGCCCGCGCGCAATCCAGGTCAGGACCGCCAAAGCGCGGCCCGAAACACCGCGGCTGTCGGTGAATCACCCTCGGCGCCGACCTGTTTCGATTCACGCGGAGCGCGCGACCCGGAACCCCACGTCATCGATCCGAAATGTCGGATGGCTCCGCCGCCGCACCGACGCACGGCAACTCCAGTGCTGATCGGACCACCCCCCGCCGCGCAGCACGCGGTATTCCCCGTACACCTCGGCGTCGTAGATGTCCCAGCACCAATCCCAGGTGTTGCCCAGCATGTCGTACAGCCCCCAGGCATTAGGCGATTTCCCGCCGACCTCATGCGCATGCCCGTGGGAATTGTCTCGGTACCAGGCGATCTCGTCGAGTTCGCCATATCGCGGACCGGAAGTACCCGCGCGGCAGGCATATTCCCACTCAGCTTCCGTGGGCAATCGATAGCCGTCGGCGGAAACCTCCCATTCCACGTAGGCCCCGTCCACCCGATAGGCAGGCGCGAGCCCCTCACGTTCCGACAGCGCGTTGCAGAATCCGATCACGTCGGCCCACGAAACGCTCTCCACCGGAAGCCGATCCCCTTCGACGGAACTCGGCCGCAGCCCGGTCACCGCCGCATACTGCTCTTGCGTCACCGCGACCGCGCCGATCCGGTACGGCGCGAGATCCACCGACCAGCTCCGCTCGGTGCGCCGATCCGACAACGTCACCCGACCCGCCGCGACGGCCACCAACTCGATACCCACGCTCACGAACGCACGATCTTAGTGTGCGCGAGTCCGTCGACGACGGCAGGCGAAAGCGGGAGGCACGCACGCCAACACAGCCGGACGCGGTCCCGCGTACAGCTGGCGAATGCGGAGATACGCCCGGGCCGGGCGGATACGCTCGGCACCCGCCCGGCCCCTCGGCTCAGCCCCGCACAGCGACAGCGTCCACCTCGAACAGCATGTCGGGCAGCGCCAGCGCCGCGACGCCGAGCAGCGTCTGCGTCGGCGGCAGCTCGCCCCAGATCTCGGCGATCTTCTTGCCGAGCACCGTGAGCTTGTCCAGATCGTGGTCGACGATGAACGTGCGCAGCTGAGCCACGTCGGGGTAGTCGAGGCCCGCCGAGCGCAGGGCGATGCCGAGGTTGGCGAAGGCCCGGTCCAC
Source organism: Nocardia sp. bgisy134 (assembly GCF_057708325.1). Classification (NCBI taxonomy): domain Bacteria; kingdom Bacillati; phylum Actinomycetota; class Actinomycetes; order Mycobacteriales; family Nocardiaceae; genus Nocardia; species Nocardia sp. bgisy134. The sequence continues at coordinate 18,513 of NZ_JBYIRW010000001.1, read as the reverse complement.
CTGGCCCGCGAAGTCCGCGGTGGTGGTGTGTCCTTCGGCGTCGGAGTCGTATTGGCCGGCAATGAGAACCAGCTCGCCGGACACTCGCGCGACGTGGCTGTAGCCGAATCCGGTCGGGTCGTGCAGTTCGGCGGGGTTGCTGATCTCGATGGTCATCGTTCGCTCTCCTGAATCTCTACTGGGCCGCACCGAGACGACGACGCGGCAGCGCGAGGTGTGACAAACGAAAGGCGGCGCGGCGATCGAAATCACCGCGCCGCCCGATCAGGACCGCATCCCGCTCAGAGCACCCACTTGAGGATCAGCGTGACGATGCCCGTGGCGACGGCCAGCGCCACCGCGCCCGCGCCCCACACGAAACCCTTGCGCTCCCACGGACGTCCGGCGTCCAGCGAGAACTTGCCCGGCCCGGTGAAGCCCAGCGTGGCGGCGACGGTGCCGAACAGCAGCGCCATCTCCCAGCCGCCCTGGCCGAACAAGCCGGGACCCCAGGTGGCGTTGATCGCGTTGAGCATGGTGCCGAGGACGATGGCCGCGGCCAGCGGGGTGAGCACACCGAGGGCCAGCATCAGGCCGCCGACGATCTCGGTCAGACCGGCCAGGGTGCCGAACAGTGTGCCGGGGTTGTAGCCCATCTGCTCGAAACTCGCCTGGGTGGCCTCGAGCCCGTAGCCGGAGAACCATCCGAACAGTTTCTGCGCGCCGTGCGCGGCGAGCAGGCCGCCGAAGACGACCCGCACGATCACCAGCCCGATGTCGCTGGAGACGGCGTCGAGCGGGCTGGTGGTCTCGATATTCGGCAGTGCCGACTTGGTGGTCATGCTGGTTCCTCATCCCTGCAACGTGGTCGTGGACACGATCGTCAGTTTCGGCAACTAATCGGACCGCGGTCCGATTATCACACAGTGTGACCCAACTCCTCGCTCGCGGGATCTATTCCGGCTACTCCGCGAGGAAGAAGAAGTATCCGAGGAAGATCACCAGCAGCGCCCACATGGCGGGATGGATCTCCTTGATCCGGCCGCGCGCGACCATCACCACCGGATAGAAGATCATGCCCATGGCCAGCCCGTTCGCGATCGAATAGGTCAGCGGCATCACGATGATGGTGATGAACGCGGGCACCGAGTACTCGAGCCGGTTCCAGTCGATCTCGCCGAGCGAGCGCGCCATCAGGATGCCGACCACGATCAACGCGGGCGCGGTCACCTCGGTCGATCCCGCGACGACCGCGAAGATCGGATAGCAGAACATCGCGACGAGGAACCATCCCGCCGTCGTCACCGCGGTCAACCCGGTCCGGCCGCCCGCCGAGACGCCTGCCGTGGATTCCACATACGCGGTGGTGGTCGAGGTGCCGATGACCGCGCCCGCCATGGTGCCGACCGAGTCGGCGGCGAACGCGCTGGCGGCGCGCGGCAGCTTGCCGTCCATGTCGAGCAGCCTGGCCTGGTTGGCCACGCCGATGAGTGTGCCGGAGGCGTCGAAGAAGTCGACGAACAACATGGTCAGCACGACCACGGCCATCTGCGCGGTGAACGCGTCGGGCAGGTGCACGATGGCCTGTCCGAAGGTCTCGTCGAGCCCGCGCGGCAGCGCGGCGACGCCGTCGGGTAGCTCCACCAGCCCGGTCACGATGCCGAGGCCCGCGGTGAGCACGATGCCGTAGAGCACCGCGCCGTGCCAGCCCCGCACCAGGAACACCACAGTCACCAGCAGGCCGAACAGCGCGAGCAGGGTGGTGCCCTCGGTGAAATCGCCCAGCTTGACGAAGGTCGCCTCGCTGGAGGTGACGATTCCCGCGTTCTTCAGCCCGAGAAACGCGACGAACATGCCGATGCCCGCGCCGACCGCCAGTTTCAGTTGCAGCGGGATGGCGTTGAGGATCTTCTCGCGAACCTTGGTGACGGCGAGCACGAAGAAGATGACGCCGGACAGGAAGGTCCCCGACAGCGCGACCTGCCACGGGATGCCCATGCCGAGCACCACCGAGAACGCGAAGAACGCGTTGAGTCCCATGCCCGGCGCGAGCGCGATCGGGTACCGCGCCCACAGTCCCATCACCAGGGTGCCGACGAGCGCGGCGACGGCGGTGGCGGTGAACACCGCCTGCATCGGGATTCCCTTGTCGCCCAGCGCGCCTTCGTCACCGAGGATCGCGGGATTGACCGCGAGGATGTACGACATGGCCAGGAACGTCACGGTGCCCGCCATCACTTCGCGACGCATCGTCGATCCGTTCTGACTGACGCCGAAGTACGCGTCGAAGCGACCCCGGGTCCGGGTCAGCAGGTCGGTGGCCATGGGTTCTCCAGTCCTGGCGGTCGAACAAGGGGATGCCCAGGCACGTTAGCCGACGATTCACTGAATCACGGTGCCGGTGCGAGCCGCTCCGCTCGAGGACACACGTGACGATGCTCACCCACGCGGCATCGCCGCCGACATCAGGCGCTCGGCGCGACCACCAGGCCGAGCTCGGCGTCGGAGGCGAGCAGGTCGTTGTGCGGCAGCACCCGAACGGTGTATCCGACGGCGCCGGATACCGGGAGCGGCGTCTGGACCTCGAAGAACTCCACGCCGGAATCGGATCCGACGTGCGTCATCGGGATGGTGGTGACGTCGGACAGCTCGTCGGTCGGCGAGACGCGGCCGAACACCGCCTGCACCACCACGTCCGACAGGTCCAGCCCGCCCAGCTCGATGCGCGCGGTGAGCGACAGCGGCGCGCCGATGATCGGGGTGTCCGGCAGTCCGGCGCTGTCCACCTGGATCACCTTCACCGACGGCCACGCCGCCGCGACCCGGCCGCGGTACTCCGCGACCGCCCGCGCGCCCGAGAATTCGTCGGCCACCGCGCGCCGCGAGGCGCCCGCGGCCGGTCCGTAGTACTGCACGGCGTAGTCGCGCACCATGCGGGAGGCCAGCACCTTCGGGCCGAGGGTCTGCAAGGTGTGCCGGACCATCTCGACCCAGCGCACCGGCATGCCCGCGCCGTCGCGGTCGTAGAACCGCGGCGCGACGGTGCGCTCGAACAGGTCGTAGAGCGCGGCGGCCTCCAGATCGTCGCGGCGGTGTTCGTCGGCGACGCCGTCGGCGGTGGGTATCGCCCAGCCGTTCTCGCCGTCGTACATCTCGTCCCACCAGCCGTCGCGGATGGAGAGGTTGAGCCCGCCGTTGAGCGCGGACTTCATGCCCGAGGTGCCGCAGGCCTCCAGCGGGCGCAGCGGATTGTTCAGCCAGACATCGCAACCCCAGTACAGGTACCTGGCCATCGACATGTCGTAGTCGGGCAGGAAGACGATGCGGTGGCGCACCTCGGGATCGTCGGCGAACCGGACGACCTGCTGGATGAGCGACTTGCCGCCGTCGTCGGCGGGGTGACTCTTGCCTGCGACGACCAACTGCATCGGCCGCTCGGGATGCAGCAGCAGGGCGCGCAGCCGCTCCGGATCGCGCAGCATCAGCGTGAGGCGCTTGTAGGTCGGGACGCGGCGGGCGAAACCGACGGTCAGCACGTCGGGATCGAAGACCTGGTCGATCCAGCCCAATTCGGCCGAGGCGGCGCCGCGTTGCAGCCAGGACGCGCGCATCCGGCGGCGCACCTCGGCGACCAGCGTGGCCCGCAGGGTGTTGCGGGTGGACCACAGTTCGCCCAGATCCACATCGCGCAGCCGTTCCCAGCCGCGCGCCTCCTCGACCAGCTCCGCGCCGATGAGTTCGCGCGCCTTGTCGAGCCATTCGCGCGCGGCCCAAGTCGGCGCGTGCACGCCGTTGGTGACCGAGCCGATCGGCACCTCCGCCGGATCGAAGCCGGGCCACAGCGGCGCGAACATGCCACGGCTCACCTCGCCGTGCAGCTGGGACACGCCGTTGGCGCGCTGGGCCAGCCGCAGGCCCATGTGCGCCATATTGAACACCGACGGATCCGCCTCGCGACCGAGCGCGACGATGCGGTCCACGAAAAGGCCGGGCAGCATGGCGGATTCGGTTTCCCCGTGCCCGCCGCCGAAGTAGCGGCGCACCAGCGGCATCGGGAACCGGTCGATGCCCGCGGGCACCGGGGTGTGCGTGGTGAACACGGTCCCGGCCCGCACCGCCGCCAGCGCGGTGTCGAAATCGAGTCCGCCCGAGACGTATTCGCGGATTCGCTCGACGCCGAGGAAGCCCGCGTGACCTTCGTTCATGTGGAACACGTCGGGATCGGGCAGGCCCGTGGCCCTGGTGTAGGCGCGCACCGCGCGCACGCCGCCGATGCCCGCCAGGATCTCCTGCTTGATCCGGTGGTCCTGATCGCCGCCGTAGAGCCGGTCGGTGACGGCGCGCAACTCGGGATCGTTCTCGGCGATATCGGAATCCAGCAGCAGCAGCGGCACCCGCCCGACCTGCGCGATCCACACCCGCGCCCGCAGCACCCTGCCCTCCGGCATCGCCACACGCACGAGCACCGGCGAGCTGGATCCATGGCGGCGCTCCCGGGGCCCTGCGTGGTCACGCGAGCTACCGCCTCCGGGCCCGTCGCTCGCGCCGCAGTCGCTGGTCAGCAAGCGCAGAGGCAGGCCCTGCGGGTCGAGCGCGGGATAGTGCTCGATCTGCCAGCCGTCCGAGGACAGCGACTGCCGGAAGTATCCGGACCGATACAGCAGGCCGACGCCGATCAGCGGCAGTCCCAGATCCGAGGCAGCCTTGAGGTGATCGCCCGCCAGGATGCCGAGTCCGCCGGAGTAGTTGGGCAGCACCTCGGTGACGCCGAACTCCATCGAGAAGTAGGCGATGCCGCGCACGCCCTCCTCGCCGTTCTGGCGCTGGAACCAGCCGGGGCCGGCGAGATAGTCGCGCAGATTCGCCGCGGCCGCGTCGACCCGGCCCGCGTAGTCCGCGTCGGCGGCCAGCTCGTCGAGCCGGGCGGCGGGCACCTCACCGAGCATCCGCACGGGGTCGTGCCCGACCTCGCGCCACAGCTCGGGGTCGAGATCCCGGAACAGATCCTGCGTCGGCCAGTGCCATGACCAGCGCAGATTCGTGGAGAGTTCGCCCAGGGCCGCGAGACGCTTGGGCAGATGGGCACGGACGGTGAATCGACGCAATGCCTTCACTCCGCGAACCCTACCGAACGCCGTGCCCCTCGGCCGCCCCGACGATACGAGTCACTGATCGGCGAACTTCTCGGCGGTGTATTCCGCGCTGAACTGATCGGCGTACTCCGCGCTCGGCGGAACCTCGGTGATCACGTCGACGAGCACGCCGCTGGGGTCGGCGACGATGAAGTGACGCTGGCCGAAGTCCTCGGTCCTGATCTCCAGTTCGGCGGGGAGTCCGCCCCGCACGACAAGGCGCTCCCATTCCGCGTCGACGTCGTCGACTTCGAAGTTCAGCAGCAGACCCTGCACCGGCTTGCGGTAGGCCTCCGGCACCGTCGAGTGCGTGTAGTCGAGCAGCGCCAGCTCGTATTCGGGCTCGCCGGCCGCGCCTCGACGGCGCAGGGAGATGTACCAGTCCGCCTCGAAGGTGATCTCGAAGCCCAGCCACTCGGTATAGAAGTCGCGCGATTGCGCGAGCCGGGTGGCGCCGATGACGGGATAGAAGCTGCCGAGTTTCATGAGCGACCTTTCACGTACCGATGGTATGTGAAGTACAGTATTTCGCATACCGATGGAATGTCAATGGGAAGGTCGACGATGCCGAGCACCCTGCGCACCCAGCAGCGCGAAGCGACCCGCCGCGCACTGCTGCGCGAGAGCAGACGCCTGTTCGCCGCGAAAAGCTATGGAGCCGTTGGCCTCTCGGAGATCGTCGCGGCGACCGGAGTGACCAAGGGCGCGCTCTACCACAATTTCGCGGGCAAGACCGAGCTGTTCCGCGCCGTGCTGGAACAGGTGCAGCAGGAGGTCGGCGAACGGGTCGCGGCGGCCGCCGATCCCGCTGCCGACGCCTGGACCCAGCTGGTCGCCGGATGCGAGGCGTTCCTCGCCACCTGCACCGATCCCGAGATCCAGCGCATCATGCTGATCGACGGCCCCGCCGTGCTCGGCTGGCGCGAGTGGCGGGGCATGGACGAGGCCAACTCCGCCCGCCACCTCGGTGAGGCCCTGCGCCTGCTGATCGACACGGGCGTGCTGGCGCCACAGCCCATCGCCCCGCTGACCCATCTGCTGTCCGGTGCGATGAACGAAGCCGCGCTGTGGCTGACCACAACGTCCGAGCCCGACGCGCTCGACCAGACCACCGCGGCCCTGCGCAGGCTGCTCGAGGCCCTGCGCGACGATCCCGCCCGCTGATCCGCGACCACGATTCCGCTGGCCGGACCGCGCCGCTCGTGACAGCATCTGCTGATGCCGCACTGGGTCGACGTGCTTCCCGAATTCCTGCTGGCCTGCCTCGCGCTCGCCGCGCTGCCCGGCCCGGCGACGGCGCTGTTCTTACAGCGGTCGGTACGCGACGGCCGCCGGGCCGGCCTCGCCGCGGTGGCAGGCAACGAGATCGGCGTGTTCGGCTGGACCCTGGCGGGCGGGGCCGGACTCTCCGTCCTGCTGGTCGCGAACTCCGTGCTGAACACCGCGGTGCACGTGCTCGGCGCGGCGGTGCTGATCTGGCTCGGCGTGCAGGCCTGGCGCGGCGCGGGCCGCGACGACGCGTTCGGCTCGACCAGGACGGCACTGCTGCCCGCGGGACGCACCCCCGCCTCGGCATTCCGCGCCGCGTTGCTCTCGATCGCCGCGAATCCCAAGGCCGCGGTGTTCGGCCTGACGATCCTGCCGCAGTTCCTGCCGAGCAGCGGGCCGGTGCTGCCGACGGTGCTGATCCTCGCCGCGATCCAGCTGGTGATCGACACCACGTGGTGCGTCGGCGTGGTGCTCGCCGCCGACCGGGCGGGCGGCTTGCTGCGCCGCGCGCGCATCCGGCAGCGGGTGGAGCGGGCGCTCGGCGCCGTGCTGGTGGCGCTCGGCCTCGGCCTGGCCGCCGATGCCCGCTGAATCCGCGCCATGGTTACGGCACCGGGTAGGTTGGTCCACGTGACCGGCCGCATCGCCATCGATGACACCGCCCCGTCCATCCCCGGCGGCCGCCCGGCCAAGGCCGTGGTGGGCGAGGTGTTCCCGGTGCGCGCCGTGGTGTGGCGCGAGGGACACGACGCGGTCGCCGCCACGCTCACGGTGCGCGCTCCCGGAGCAGCCCGGGCCACCCGAATCCGGATGACCCCGGACTTCGAGCCCGACGTCTTCAACGCCACCTTCGTCCCGAACCTGCCCGGCGCGTGGACTTTCCGCGTCGAGGGCTGGAGCGATCCCATCGCGACCTGGCGGCACGCGGTCGAGGTCAAGCTCGCGGTCGGGCAGAGCGCCGTCGATCTGGCCAACGACCTCGAACTCGGCGCACGGCTGTTCGAGCGGGCCGCGCAGGCGCTACCGAAAGCCAAGTTCGAGAAGCTGCGCGCGGTGGCGGCGGCGTTGCGCAGCGACGAGCAGCTACCCGCCAGAGTCGCGCCCGCGTTCGCCGAGGAGGTCGCCGAGATCCTGCACGCCACACCGCTGCGCGACCTGGTGGCCCGTGGCCCGCAGCACACCGTGCAGGTCGAGCGGCACCGCGCGCTGTACGGCTCGTGGTACGAGTTCTTTCCGCGCTCCACCGGCGGCTGGAACGCCGAAGGCAAGCCCGTGCACGGCACCTTCGCGACCGCGACCAAGGAACTCTCCCGGATAGCGGGCATGGGCTTCGACGTGGTGTACCTGCCGCCGATCCACCCGATCGGCGAGGTGAACCGCAAGGGCCGCAACAACGCGCTGACCGCCGACCCCGGCGATGTCGGCTCCCCGTGGGCGATCGGTTCGAAGGACGGCGGACACGACGCCGTGCACCCGGCGCTCGGCGCCGAGGCGGATTTCGTCGAATTCGTCACCGCCGCTGGACAACTCGGCATGGAGGTCGCCCTCGACCTGGCGCTGCAATGCGCGCCGGACCACCCCTGGGTCGCCGCCCATCCGGAGTGGTTCACCACGCTGCCCGACGGCACCATCGCCTTCGCCGAGAACCCGCCGAAGAAGTACCAGGACATCTACCCGGTCAACTTCGACAACGACGCCGACGGGCTCTACGCGGAGGTGCTGCGCGTCGTGCGGCACTGGATCGGCCTGGGCGTCAAGATCTTCCGCGTCGACAACCCGCACACCAAGCCCGCCGACTTCTGGGAATGGCTGATCGGCACCGTGCGGCGCACCGATCCGGACGTGATCTTCCTGTCCGAGGCCTTCACCCGCCCTGCCCGCCTGTACGGCCTCGCCCGGCGCGGATTCAGCCAGTCCTACACGTATTTCACGTGGCGGGTGGCGAAGTGGGAGCTCACCGAGTTCGGCAACGAGCTGGCCGCCAAGTCCGACGAGGCCCGCCCCAACCTCTTCGTCAACACCCCCGACATCCTGCACGAGAGCCTCCAGCACGGCGGGCCAGGCATGTTCGCCATCCGCGCCGTTCTCGCCGCCACCCTGGCGCCGACCTGGGGCGTGTACTCCGGTTTCGAACTGTTCGAGCACCAGGCGGTACGTCCGGGCAGCGAGGAGTACCTGGACTCGGAGAAATACGAGCTGCGCCCGCGCCCGTTCGCCGAGGCGCTGGCCCGCGGCGAATCGCTGGAGCCGTGGCTGACCAGGCTCAACGAGATCCGCCGCGCCCACCCGGCGCTACAACAGCTGCGCTGCCTGCACTTCCACCACATCGACAACGACGCGCTCCTCGCGTACTCCAAGTTCGATCCGACCAGCGGCGACGCGGTACTCGTGGTGGTCAACCTGAACCCCTACGGCGCCGAGCAAGGCTTCATCTCGCTCGATCTCCCCGCCCTCGGCCGCGAGTGGCACGACCATCCGGTGGTCGTCGACGAGGTGAGCGGCGAGGAATACCACTGGGCGCAGACGAATTACGTGCGCCTCGATCCGGCCAAGGCGGTCGCGCACATCATCGCCTTGCCGCCGGTGCCCGCCCCCGCGCGACTGGAGCTGGCCTACCGGCGGTCGTTCCGATGACCCGCGTGGCCACCATCAACCGCCGCGATCTGATGTTGCTCGCGGCGGGCACCCATCCCGATCCGCACACCGTCCTCGGCGCTCATCCGCACCCGGACGGGACGGTCGTGCGGGTGCTGCGCCCGCACGCGGACACGGTCGCGGTCCGCGTCGGCGGCGTCGACCACGCGCTGAAACCGTTGGGGTACGGGACCTTCGCGGCGGTGCTGCCGTACCCGGATCTGATGGACTACCGCCTCGTCACGACCTACCCCGGCGGACCGACCGTCGTCGCCGCGGACGGCTATCGCTTCCTGCCCACGGTCGGCGAACTCGACCTGCACCTGATCGGCGAAGGCCGCCACGAGCGACTGTGGGATGTGCTCGGCGCCCACCCGCGCCGCTACACCACGCTGGACGGCGCGGTCGAGGGCGTCTCGTTCGCGGTCTGGGCGCCGAATGCCCGCGGCGTCACCGTAATCGGCGATTTCGACGGCTGGAGCGGCAACACCGCGCCGATGCGCGCGCTCGGCACGTCGGGTGTCTGGGAGGTCTTCGTCCCCGGCGTCGGCGTCGGCGAGAAGTACAAATACCGGGTGCACGGCGCCGACGGACGCACAGTCGACCACGCCGACCCGCTCGCCTTCGCCACCGAACACCCGCCCGCGACCGCCTCGGTCGTCACCGAGAGCAAGCACACCTGGCACGACGCGCACTGGCTCGAACGGCGCGCGGCGACCGATCCCAACCGGGCTCCGATGAGCGTCTACGAGGTGCACCTCGGATCGTGGCGGCCCGGCCTCGGCTATCGCGAATTGGCCGTGCAGCTGGCCGATTACGTGCGGGCCGCGGGCTTCACCCACGTCGAACTGCTGCCCATCGCCGAGCACCCGTTCGGCGGCTCCTGGGGCTATCAGGTCACCTCCTACTACGCCCCGACGGCGCGCTTCGGCTCCCCCGACGACTTCCGCGCCTTCGTCGACCACCTGCACGGCGCGGGCATCAGCGTGCTGCTCGACTGGGTGCCCGCCCACTTCCCGCGCGACGAATGGGCGCTGGCCCGCTTCGACGGCACTCCGCTCTACGAGCACGCCGACCCGCGCCGCGGCGAGCAACTCGACTGGGGCACCTACATTTTCGACTTCGGCAGGCACGAGGTGCGCAACTTCCTCGTCGCCAACGCGCGCTACTGGATCGAGGAATTCCACATCGACGGCCTGCGCGTCGACGCGGTCGCCTCCATGCTCTACCTGGATTACTCACGCCGGGAAGGTGATTGGGAGCCGAACGTGCACGGTGGCAGGGAGAACCTGGAAGCCGTCGACTTCCTGCAAGACCTCAACGACACCGTGCACCGCCACCACCCCGGCGTGATCACCGTCGCCGAGGAATCCACCACCTGGCCCGGCGTCACGCGCGGCACCGACGTGGGCGGCCTCGGTTTCACCATGAAGTGGAACATGGGCTGGATGCACGACACCCTCGGCTTCCTGCGCCGGGACCCGATCCACCGCTCCTGGCACCACAACGAGATCACCTTCTCGCTGATGTACGCCTGGAGCGAGAACTACGTGCTGCCGATCAGCCACGACGAGGTCGTGCACGGCAAGGGCACACTGTGGACGCGGATGCCGGGCGACGATTTCGCCAAGGCGGCGGGCGTGCGTGCGCTGCTGGCCTACATGTGGGCCCATCCCGGTAAGCAGCTGTTGTTCATGGGCCAGGATTTCGGTCAGTTCCGCGAGTGGTCGCACGATCGCGGCCTGGACTGGGCGGAGCTGGACAATCCGCTGCACTCCGGCATCGCCGCGGCCGTCCGCGACCTCAACTCGGCCTACCGCGCCCACCCGGCGTTCTGGAGCCAGGACACCACCCCGGGCGGCTACTCCTGGCTGGAGGCCGACGACCGCGACCACAACGTGCTGGCGTTCCTGCGCTACGGCGCGGACGGATCGGTGGTCGCCTGCGTGTACAACTTCTCCGGCTCGGTGCACGGCGAATACCGGGTCGGGCTGCCCATCGCGGGCGAGTGGACCGAGATCCTCAACACCGACGCGGCGGAGTACGGCGGCTCCGGCGTCGGGAATTTCGGCGCGGTGAAGACCGAGGAGATCCCCTGGCACGGCCGGCCGTTCTCGGCGACCGTCGCGCTCGCGTCGAACAGCGCGGTGTGGTTGGCGGGGCCACCTGCCTGATCGACCGCCCGCCTGAACGGCCCGCCCGAGTGACGGCCGCCCTGATCGGTCGGCCGGATCAGCCTGGCTGTTCGATCGGCAGGGCTCAACGCGAAGACGCCCGGGGCGCAATCGCTCCGGGCGTCTGGAGGTGTCGGTGAACTGGGCGCTCGGGCGTCGGCGGAGCCGGCAGGGCGCATTCGTCGCGACCGCGTGAATCGGTCCCCAATCGGTCGCGATCAGTACAGCGCCGCGGCGAGCTTCCGCCGGGCCGCGACCACGAAGGGCTCCGCCTGATCGAACAGCTCGAACAGTTCGAGCAGGCGGGTGCGCGCCTTGGTGCGGTCGTCGCCCGCGGTGCGCTTGACGACGGCGATCAGCCGGTCGAACGCCGCTTCCGGTTGCTGGTTGAGCAGTTCCAGGTCGGCGGCGTCGATGGCGGCGTCGACATTCGCCGGGTCCTGGTCGGCGGTCGCAAGCGCCGAATCGGGCACCTGCTGGGCCCTGGCCAGGAAACGCAGCTGCCGCAGCGCGCCCTTGGCCTCCTCGTTGTTCGGCTCCGCGGCCAGGATCGCCTCGTAGGCGGCCTCGGCGCCCGCCAGGTCACCGCGCTCGAGCGCGTCCTCGGCGGCGGCGAAGCGCGGGTCCTCCGCGGGCTGCTGCTCGGCCGCGCCGCCCTCGAGCTTGCCCGCGACCGCGTCGACCACCGCGTCGAGCCACTGCCGGACCTGCGGCTCGGGTTGCGCGCCCTCGAAATCGGCCAGCGGCTGCCCGGCGGCAATGGCGATCACCGTCGGGATGCCCTGCACCCGCAGTGCCTGCGCGATGCGCATGTTGGCCTCGGCCTCGACGGTGGCCAGCTCCCACGCGCCGCCGTCGGCCGCGACCAGCCGCTCCAGGGTCTTGACCAGCTCGACGCTGCCCGGGCTGCGCTGCGAGTACAGCGCGACGACCACCGGAACCTGCATCGACCTGCGCAGCACCTTGGTCTCGAAGTCCGCCTCGCCGACCGCGTAGTCGCCACCGGCAGCACCGGCCGCACCGGCGGGCGGCTGCTTCAGGCTGGACAGATCCACCGCTCCGGACATGGCGGCGGCAACGGCGGGCGAGGGGCGGCGTGCGGCAGGTCGAGTCACGGTTTCCAGTTTGTCACGACGGGACGCGAACGGCTTCCGCGGCCGGGGTCGCGTCGGCGTTGCTCAGCTCGCCCAGCTTGCCGGTGCGCACGGCCCAGACCTCGAAGACCACCGTGAAGAACGGCGGAATGCTGGAGAGCAGCGCGAGGACGAGGGTCTTCCAGTTCCAGTTCAGCTCACGCGCGGCGAGCAGCGAGGTCAGCACGAACAGGATGAAGATGGCGCCGTGCACCGGGCCGAAGATCTTCACACCCACCTCGTTGCCGGGATCGGGGAGGTACTTGAAGCCCATTCCCACCAGCAGACCCAGCCACGACAGTGCCTCGAGTACCGCAAAGAATCGGAATCTACCGGCGACGCTGCGCAGATCGAAGAAACCCATGCGCCCCATTGTGCCGCATGCACTACGACGGGTCGTAGTTGAACACGTCACATCGATGTCCCCGGTGGGGATGCGCCGAGCGCCGCGTCCGGCGTGGAAGCCACCGGACGCGACGCTCGGGCGAATCAGATCTCGGCGAACTAGACCTTGATGATCAGCGCGTCACCCTGACCGCCGCCACCGCACAGCGCGGCCGCGCCGACGCCGCCGCCGCGGCGCTTCAGCTCCAGGGCCAGGTGCAGCACGATCCTGGCGCCCGACATGCCGAGCGGGTGGCCGATGGCGATGGCGCCGCCGTTGACGTTCACCTTCTCGGTGTCGATACCCAGCTTGCGGGCCGACGCGATGCCGACCGCGGCGAACGCCTCGTTGATCTCGACCAGGTCCAGCTCGGCGGGCGAGATGCCCTCGCGCGCACAGGCCTTCGCGATGGCGTTGGCGGGCTGGTCCTGCAGGGTGGAGTCCGGACCGGCCACGACGCCCGCGGCGCCGATCTCGGCGATCCAGCTCAGGCCGAGCTGCTGTGCCTTCTCCTTGCTCATCACGACCACCGCGGCCGCGCCGTCGGAGATCTGCGAGGCGGTGCCCGCGGTGATGGTGCCGTCCTTGCGGAAGGCCGGGCGCAGCTTGCCCAGCGACTCCGCGGTGGTGTCGGCTCGGATGCCCTCATCGGCGCTGACCAGCACCGGATCGCCCTTGCGCTGCGGCACCGCGACCGGGACGACCTCCTCCTCGAAGAGACCGTTCTTCCACGCCGCCGCCGCGCGCTGGTGCGAGGCCGCCGCGAACGCGTCCTGGTCCTCGCGGCTGATGCTGTCGGTGTCGTTGCGCTGCTCGGTGAGCGCGCCCATGGCCTGGTCGGTGAAGATGTCGTGCAGGCCGTCGAAGGCCATGTGGTCGCGCAGCGTCACATCGCCGTACTTGAAGCCCTCCCTGCTCTTTTCGAGCAGGTGCGGCGCCTGGCTCATGGACTCCTGGCCACCGGCGACGACGATCTCGTACTCGCCGGCGCGGATCAGCTGGTCGGCGAGCGCGATCGCGTTGATGCCGGACAGGCAGACCTTGTTCAGGGTCAGGGCGGGCACGTCCATCGGGATGCCCGCGGCCACCGCCGCCTGCCGGGCCGGGATCTGGCCCGCGCCCGCGGTGAGCACCTGGCCCATGATCACGTAGTCGACCTGCTCGGGCGCGACGCCGCCTTTCTCCAGCGCGGCCTTGATCGCGAAACCGCCGAGATCGGACCCGGTGAAGTCCTTCAGACCGCCGAGCAGCCTGCCGACCGGGGTGCGCGCACCGGAGACGATGACGGTTGTGGTCACGACGAGCCTCGCATTCGTTGGTGGAACCACGCGCCATCGTGCGGGCGACGGCGCGGTGTCAAGAGTTGTACTCAACGGTAGCGTGCCCGTCCTCTGCGGCTCCGCCCAGGTTGGCGCTACCGTCGAAGTCGTGAGCAACGCAAATCAGACCTCCGAACTCATTCCGGGCGACTACGTGGTCGCGATCGACCACGTCGGCATCGCGGTCCCGGACCTGGACACCGCAATCGCCTGGTACGCCGAGAATCTCGGCATGATCGAGACCCACCGCGAGGTCAACGAGAGCCAGGGCGTGCACGAGGCCATGCTGTCGCTGCCCGGTGCGCCGGACGGCGCGACTGCTCTGCAGTTGCTGGCGCCCCTCAACGCGGACTCGACCATCGCCAAGTTCATCGATCGCAGCGGACCGGGCCTTCAGCAGCTCGCCTACCGCGTCACCGACATCGAGGCCGTCTCCACTCATCTGCGCGATCGCGGCCTGCGTTTGCTGTACGACGCTCCCCGGCACGGAACCGCCGATTCCCGCATCAATTTCATCCACCCGAAGGATGCTGGCGGTGTGCTGATCGAGTTGGTCGAGCCGAACCCGAATGTTACGCACTAGTATCAAGATCGGGGCCGAAAAACTCGTCCAGATCACATTCGCGGTCGAGTCACCATCGGCCCTCCATAGGCTGTAGTTTGTGTGCCATGTCGTCACCCGAGTCCGATCGCAATCGCTTCGTTGCACTGCCCTTCACCGTTGTGCGCAAGGGTTATGCGCAAGACGAGGTGCGTAACTATTTCGACCGCTTCGATGCCGAGCTGAGGGTCACCGCCACCGATCGCGATGCCGCTGCGGCGCAAGCCCGTAACCTCGCGAGCCAGTTGGAGGACGCGCGGGACGAGATCGACGAGCTCCGCAAGGAGGTCGACCGACTCTCGGTGCCGCCGACCACTGCCGAAGGCATGTCCGACCGCATCTCCCGCATGCTGCGGCTGGCCTCCGACGAGGCCTCCGAGGTCCGGGCTCTCGCCCAGGCCGAGGCCGCGGAAATGGTGTCGATCGCGGAGCAGCAGGCGACCGAGATGCGCGGCAAATACGAGTCGCTGCTCGCGGAGACCAAGGAGAAGCGCGAGGCGCTCGACATCGAGTTCGAGCAGACCCTGGCGAATGCACGCACCGAGTCGGCGAAGATCATCGAAGCCGCTCAAGCCGAGGTCGAGCGCCTCGGCAAGGAAGCCGAAGCCAAGCGCAAGGCGACCCAGCAGGACTTCGAGGTCACCATGGCCGAGCGTCGCACCAAGCTGACCCGCGCCATGGAGGAGCTGGAAGCCACCAGCCGCGCCGAGGCCGCCCAGCGGATCAAGGACGCGACCGACGAGGCCAACCGTCTCATCACCTCCGCCACCCAGACCTCCGAGCGCAAGATCGCGCACGCCAAGGAACTGGCCGAGGAGATGCGCGTGCTGCGCGGCCGGGTGCTCGCCCAGCTGCTCGGTATCCGCGGTCAGCTCGACTCGGTGCCCGCGATGCTCGCGGCCGTCAACCGGGAAAGCGAACTGCTGGACGGTGTTCCGGAGCAGCGCAAGTCGATCGGCGGCAGCACCAAGTCGGTCGGTTCCCGCACCACCAAGGCGATCCCCGAGGTCGCCGGCGAAGACGAGGACTACGACCTCGAAGAGCGTGAGAACGCCGACATCGCGAACTGACGTCGGCTGAGGCGACGACGCGGTACCAGAACAGAATTCACCCGAAGGCCGCTCCCGTCAGGGAGCGGCCTTCTTAGTTGTGCGAGGTTGCCAGCGGTCGCGCGGACTCGGCGACAAGGGCTCTACGACGTGCGCCGCTCAGGACCAGCGACGGGTGATGCGGCGCGTCCGGCGACCGTTCCAGCAGCCGCGGTGCCAATGCCTGCGGTCGTCCTCGCCGCCGTCGGCGGCCCAAGCGACGATGTGGGCGACGCCGGGCGGAATCTCGTGATCGCATCCCGGGCAGCGGTAGGTCTTCGTGGCGCGGGTGCCGGGAATGGTGCGGACGACGTAGACGTCGTCGTCCGGACCGCGCTCGGTGCGGCCGAACACGTCGCCGAGCGGCGCGACGTCGGACCCGGCCTGATTGCGGGCGCGCGGTTTCCGACGAGGCATGCCGACAAGCCTAATAGGCGCTGCCGGCCGGACGCCCCCGCACCTCTGCCCCGCCTCGCGGGCCCGGAGCCCGTCGGCTCACACGGCGATGGCCGCACGCACCAGGTTGTGGTCCGACAGGCCATCGGCGCTCTCCACCGCTGCCTCGCGCGCCTCCACGCCGTACGTGACCACGTGGTCGATGAACTGGGACTTGGCGCCTGCGGTCCGCGGGCGGGTTGGCAGCGCGTCGGTGGGCAGCGCCGCCACGGTGAAGCCGGGGCCGAGCTCCTCGGCCACGACCACACGGTCGGCATTGAAGTCACCGAGCAGCACGGCGGGACGCGCAGGGTCGGACAGCGCCAAGCCCGCCAGCGTCGACAGCTGCCGCCCACGCCGATCGTCTCCGGTGACGTGCGTGGCGATCACCGTCAGCCCGGACGTCACCACCGCCAACGCACCCTTGCCAGGATCGTCGCCGAAGGCCGCCGCGAACACCTTCCGCCCTGGATCGTCGACCACAAGCACCAGATACTCGTCCCGCTCCCGGAGCGCCGTCGGCACGCGCTTCGACCGCGGCACCCGGGGATAGCGCAGCGTGTGGATCGTGCGGTCGGGCAGCGCGTCGCGCAGCGCCGCCACCAGATCACCGCTGACCTCTTGCAGCGCGATGATCTGTTCCGGACGCTTCGACACCCGCGCTGCGATGGCGTCGATCCGCTCGGCTTCCATGGGCCACTTGGACGCGACGTCCTCGTACCAGTTCTCGGCGTGCACGCGGTGCAGCACGTTCCAGGTCGCGACGGTGATCATGTCTCTGCGTTTTCCGGGTCAGAAGAGGCGGAATTCGTTGCTCTCCGTGCCGCGCAGGGCATCGTAATCGAGTGTGAGGCAACGGATGCCACGGTCTTCGGCGAGGGTACGCGCCTGCGGCTTGATCTGCTGGGCGGCGAACACTCCGGCCACCGGGGCGAGCAACGGGTCGCGGTTCAGCAGTTCGAGGTAGCGGGTCAGCTGTTCCACGCCGTCGATCTCGCCGCGCCGCTTGATCTCCACCGCCACGGTCGCGCCGTCGGCGTCCCGGCAGAGCAGGTCCACCGGTCCGATGGCGGTCATGTACTCACGCCGGACGAGCGTGTAGCCGGGCCCGAGGGTCTGCACGTGTTCGGCGAGCAACTCTTGAAGATGAGCTTCCACACCGTCTTTCACCAAGCCCGGGTCGACGCCGAGCTCGTGCGAGGAGTCGTGCTCCACATCTTCGATGGTGATGCGTAGTTCCTCGCCCGCCTTGTTCGTCACCACCCACAGCGCCTTCGCGCCCTCGGGCAGTTCCGCGGCGGCCGCATCGCGCTCTTCCAGCCAGCACGGCGGGCTCATCCAGTTGAGCGGCTTGTACGAGCCACCATCGGAGTGGACGAGCACCGAGCCGTCGGCCTTGATCAACAGCAGCCTGCGGGCCATCGGAAGGTGAGCGGTCAAACGACCGACGTAATCGACCTGGCAACGAGCAATCACGAGGCGCACCGGTCGAGTCTAGGCCCTGGACCACAACTGCCCTGACCCGCCCGACCTTCTCAGCCCAGCGGGACGAAGCAGTACGTCGCGCGCTCGGCTTCGTCGACGTAGTGAAGGTGATCGACAAAGATGAAGCTGATCTGCGCCGCGTAGTCGTCGGGCGCCGCCGTATTGCACATCTGGGTGTCCATCACGCCGGGCACTTTGCGGTCGAGCCGTCCTGCAGCATCGCGACGACACGTCGCGTCGTATCGGTAGCCGCCGCCGGCGTCGGTGTAGCAGTTCCCCACAACCAGATTCGGCTGCGCGCACGAGTGCGCGACGGCGTACTCACCGAAGTTGTACCCCTGGGTGATGAACAGCACCTCTTTGTCTTTGCAGTCGACCTCGATGTCGGTGTCGGTCACGATCGCCGCTCGGGTGACCTTCCTCGTTGCCTCCGGATCCGTGCAGTCGCGCACCGGAAGGAGTTCGTGCAGTGGAAAACTCGTCTCCTCCACGTCGGTGCAGCTGCCGACGGCGGGAATCTGCATCGGTTCCGAATCCGCGGCCGTCTCGAACACACCGGCTCGCAACAGCACGACCGTCGTGACACCACCCAGCAAGACGAGCACGCCCAAGATAGAGAAAGCCACTACGAGCCCGGAGCGCCGACGTCTCGGCGGCGGATAGCCCGGCGCCGGATAGCTCTGTGGAAACCCCTGTGGCGGAGAACCTGGTGGCGGAAAACCGGGCGCCTGGTGGTATCCGGGATTGTGGTAGCCGGGAGGCGGCGGAGACGAACCGGGCACCTGCGCCTGTTCAGGCTTGACGAAGCCCCCGTCGTAGTTCAATTCTCTTCCCCCACTTGCGAATACGACCTAGTCCGTGCGGTAGGAGTCTAGCCCG